>JANPJM010000028.1:0-84138 GCA_031425525.1 Hymenobacteraceae bacterium
GGTTTTCGCGGGCCTCTGGCCCGCCGTTAGCCGGTAAACGATAAACAAAAAACCCCGCGGGGGGGGCGGGGGCTGGAGCCCCGCAAATCGACCACCGGGGGCAGAGCCCCGCGCGAAACCAGCAACGAGAAATCAGCAACGAGAAACCATGAAAAACCCCCTAATCCTCTTCCTCACAACCCTAGCCCTGCCGGCGCTCGCCCAAACCAACCCCGCCATCACTAGTTTTCTGCGCAACACCACCGGGGTGCGCGGGCGGCATTATGTGCAGGGCAACCCCGCGCCCTTAGCCGATACGGCGCACGCCAACGTGCAGAAAGTGCGCTACTCGACGGGCAACGTGTACATCAACAGCTCGGGGATTCCGACCTACGTCATCGGGCCGTACCTCGACGGTAATCCGTCGCAGGCGGGCAACCGCAAGTACCTCTTCAAGCTGCCGCTGAACCCGCAGCCCAACGCCGGTACGCCCACCGCCGTGGGGCTCGGCCAAACGGGCGTCCTCATCAACGGCGTGCCGACGTACAACTACGCCGACGCGCGGAGCTACAACAACCAGGGCGTGTGGCACCAGAATGCCATTGCTTTCGAGAATGCCGGGTTCGATTGCGCCAAGGGCCACCCTTCGCCCGGAATGGGGCCGGGCGGGGCCGCCAACGGTTCGTACCATCATCACCAGAATCCGTCGGCGTTCAACATTGCCGCCGTGCCGCTCTCGAACGTTTGCGACATTTACCTCGCCGATGGGCTGTACGTGCCCGATTCTGCGCAGCACGGCCCGCTTATCGGGTTCGCTTTCGATGGCTACCCGATTTACGGCGGCTATGGCTACGCCAACGCCCAGCAGCCGGGCGCCGTCAAACGGATGGTGCCCGCCTACCGCAAGCGCGCCATCACGGGCCGGGTCAATGGCCCCACGCTGGCCGCCCAGCCGCTCGGCAACTACTACGAAGACTTTGAGTACGTGGCCGGCCTCGGCGACCTCGACGTGCATAACGGCCGCCAGTGCGTCACGCCGGAGTATCCGCAGGGCACGTACGCCTACTTTGCCACCCTCGACCGGGCGGGTAACTCGGTGTTTCCCTACATCATCGGCGCCACGTATTACGGCGTCGTGGAGACGAGTAATTTTCCGGTGATGGGCCCCGGCGGTGGTGCCTCAACGGGCGTCGTCATCAATGAGCCCGTGCAGACCTATTCGGGCGCGGCCACCGGCCTGGCGCCCGCTCCCGCCTCCGCTCCGAAACTGACGGTGTACCCCAGCCCCGCTCACGAGGTGCTGGTGGTGCAAACCACCGTGGCCACCCGCGACGCCCAACCCGTCGAACTGCTCGATTTGGCCGGGCGCGTGGTGGCGCGCCAAACCATGTGGCCCGGCTCCACGATGTGCTATTTCGATACCCAGGCGCTGCACGCCGGTACGTATCTGGTGCGGGTCGGCGGGGGCGCCCCGGTGCGGGTGGTGGTGGAGTAGGAGAGGAGGCGTCAGGAGCCACCTCCCTGGGCACGCACCCGGCTCAACGTTTCGCGCGCAATGGCCAAATACGACGATAAATGTCCGACGCTCACGCGCCGGGCCAGCGCGGGCCGGGCTTCCAGCAGAATGCGGTAGCGGTCGGTCGGCGAGGGCAGCCGCAGGAGCTGGTTGTGGTGCATCGTCTCGTGCAGCAAGGTGCGCACGACGAGCGCTTCAATGTCGGCCACTGCCGGGTGCGTGGTGGCGAGCTGTTACAGCGCCGTGTTCTCGAAGGCCAGCAGCGTGGCGGGTAGGGCTCCCAAGACAGCTTTTGCCCTTGCTTGGCCTTGCCCATGGCCCCGTGGAAGAAAGACGAGCCCAAAACTCAGCAGCAGCGTGGCGACGGGTGTCAGAGAAAAAAGCCGAAGGTTTTTCATACCCGCAAAGCTCCCGGCGCGGGGCAGTGCCGACGTGTGATTGAAATCACAAAATGCCGCCGGGTAGCTCGTTGCGCGCCGGCGCACGGTGGTAACGGCGCGCCGGGCTTGGTGCGCGGGTGTACTGTGGCAGGGGCCTAAACGCCACATCGCCCCCGGCCTGACCGGCCGGGGGCGATGTGGTTTTTGATGCAGATGCCCAGTCGCTGAAAACAGCCGGCGGCTTCGCTACTTAATTTAATCCAACAGTTCCGAAGCCGAACGCGTCACGTCCCGCGCGATGGCGAGGTTGGTGTCGCGCGAATTGACCACGAGGTAAATGAATTTCTTGCCGCCGTCCACGATCTTGATGAGATGTGATTGCGTAGTCAGCGAAATAAGAATATCATCAATGGCCTCGTTCTTCAACTTCAGCGCCGACATCGCTTTCAGCTTTTGCTTCACCACTTCGGCATTGTAGGCTGCGGCCGTTTCGGGGTTGAGGGTGGACGAATTGGAATGGCTCGCGAGCGCCATGCCGGAATTGGTATCCACGATTGCTACCGCCACGAGTGTGGGGAGATCGGACAGGATTTGGTGTACCACCATACCTGCGGCGTTGTCCTGGCTGTATGCCATAATGCAAAAAAAAAGGGCAGAAACGAACGGGTGAAAGAAATTACCTGCGGCGTGCGCTACCCAAGTGCGCGCCCGGTCACTAGAAAAAAACGAAAAAAACGGATGCAGTGCGGGTGTTTTCAGCCGATACCCGCCGCGAATTATTGCGCGGGTTGTGCTGGCTGCGCAACGACGGGAACGGCCGCCGAGGCGTTCTCCATCTGCTGCTCGGTGCGCTGGAAAACCGGCCCGGCTTTATCAGCCTGCTGCTGTTGCTTCACCAAATCGAGGCCGTATGCCGTCAGGCCCACCAGCGCGAATCCGGTCATCAGGCCAAACATGCGTAGGCTCGGCAAACGCCAACGGGTGCTTCTGGTCGCCACGGGCACCACGATGGCCGGTTTGCCGGCCGGCGCCGCCCACGGCAGCGTGTCGCTGGGCGGTAACTCGCCGCTGGCTTGCAGCGCGAGCCACCGTTCACGTGCCAGTTCAGCTTCGTTGGGTTTCGTCCGCAGGTACTCCGTAACGGCCAACATCGATTCGGGCGCTAAATCGCCTATTAGATAAGCTTCCAGATAAACCGGCATCAGCGTGCCGGTTGCGGGGTGGAAAGGAGAAGCGGTAAGGGCAGCCATGACAATCAGAAAAACCTTGGTACGAATGCAGGAGCCAATTATGAGATGAGGCGCCGTAGAGGTTAGTGCGACGCATGTACTAGGTATGGAAAAGTTTTGTTTACCTTTTTCGTCTAAAACAGTAAACTAACCCTTGAACTGACAAGAAATGACGGTGAATGGAAATCTTCTACAAATAACGTTAAAAGTACCATTGACTATATCGCTTGGAACCCGATTTTAGGCTGCCCGTCTGCCGCCGCCAAGCGCGCTAGGCCCGCGTGTCGGCACGAACTGGGTGCCCCTCATTTTCATAGCTCAACGGGGGTATAAACCGTCTCTGCGCCCTTCGCCTCGCCCCGCGAACAGCTTCTAAAGCGCGACTTTACAAATTGATAATCAGCCGGCGAGACACCCCGCTTCTGCGAATGTGTACCTTTGTACCCGCACCCCGCTCTTGGGTGCAGTTCCTTGTTTCTCACACCTCCAGCACTCCTTCTCCGATGGTTACCAGCTACTACAAGCGGCGCGGTTTGTTGATTTCGTGGCTCCGGCTGCCCCTCACGCTCCTGCACATCCGAGGCGAACGCCCCGCCGATGCGGCCGAAGAAATTCGGTACCTCGAATCGCGGCGGGCCTCTTATAGCAAGAGCCGCCCGATGCAGATTGCCCTTGCCGCCCTGCGCCGCCGCGCCGCCGAAGTAGGCGGGCCGGGTGGCGGACGGGTGGCGCAAGCGTAGGCTTGCAAGGCGTTCCTAAGCGCCGACCGGCATATTGTTGAGGCTTTTCCAGAGTAACCGGCTGGCCGTCGTGCGGTACGGGCGCCACGCTTCGGCAAGCTCCGTCATGCGGCGCAGCAGCGGCTTGCCGGTTTCGGCGAGGCCATAGTGCTTGCGCATGGCGTTTTGTACGCCCAAATCAAGCTCCGGGAATACGTCGGGGCGTTCCAGGGCAAACATCAGCAGCATCTGCGCCGTCCAGCGCCCTACCCCTTTGATTTGGGTGAGGTGGTCGGTGAGGGCATCGTCGGAGAGACGAGAGAGTACCTCGTATTCCAACTGCCCGGCCTGCTTGAAAGCGGCCACCGCTTGCAGATACCCCGCTTTTTGGCGCGAGACGCCCACGGTGCGCAGGTCGTCGAGGGTAAGCGCCAGTACGCGTTCCGGCGCTGGGTAGTCCTGCGGAAACAAGGCCGTAAACCGCGCCGAGATGGTGGCCGCCGCCTTCACCGAAAGCTGCTGGCCGATGATGGCATCGAGCAGTTCCAGGTACAAATCTTCGTGCGCCGTAGGCGTAAGCAGCTCGGCGTAGCCGGCGGCGATGAGGTGCGCCAGCACGGGGTCGGCGGCGGCCAAATGCGTAAGGGCAAGGCGGTTAAGGTGGCTGTTCACGCAGAAATTGTGTTGGAAAACAACGGTAAAAATGACTACTTTTACGCTCGGCGCCTTTTTGCATCCTTGGTGCTGACCTCTAGCGATGGCAAAACACTACTTAGCGGCGTTGTTTGCGGTCGCGGTCCTGGCGCAGTCAGCCCGGGGCCAGGCGCCGACGCCACCTTCTGCAGCCTTTACGTGGGCCACCGCCTACAAGGTAGTACCCGGGCCGGGCAATATTACCATTGTTGGTCACGCGGCGGTCGCCGTCGCCGCCAACGGCGAAATGTGGGTTACGGTGCCCGACTCGGTAATTACGCATCAATCCGGCGGTCTGGCGCGGCAGCGGCTGGAGCGCCGTCGCGCCAATGGCAGTCTGCTCATGCGGCGCTACCTGATGGGGCGCAGCCTGATTCGGGTCGTGCGGGCGGCACCCCGTGGTCGCTTGTACCTGCTGGGGCACTACGAGCAGTCGCTCACCCTGGATGCCACCACCACCCTAACCACTACCGACGTCAACGCGCACGCGTTCATTGCGTGCCTCGACTCGGCCGGTATCGTGGTGTATGCCCGCGACCTGACGGCGGCCACCGGCCAACCCTTTGCCGCCGCGCAGACGCTGCTGCCAGCACCCAACGATCACCTATACTTGAGCGTTGACGGGTACTTCGGCCAGCCGAATACGCAGATCCACGAGCTTGATGCGCAGGGTGCCGTGGTGCGTACCATCAACCAAACCGGCGGGATGTCGGCGACGGGGCTGGACCTCGATTCGCAGGGCGTGCTGTTCGTAACGGGCACCTGTGTGCGCCCGACGGGCGGCAGCTTCAACGGCACGTTCATCGTCCCCGGCGTTAGCGGCAATGGCTACAACCAGTACGTGGCGTGCTACGAACCCGCTGGTACGCTGCGCTGGGTGCGGTTTATGGGCGATTTTACGTGCGCCGTACCGCTGGTGCGCCACGACGGGGCCGGCGGCGTTTACTGGCTGACTTCGTTGGTGGGACCGGCTACGTTTGGGGGCGTAAGTATTGCCGGTCCAACGGGCGGCGGCAACGAAGAATTTCTACTAGCCCGCCTCAATGCCGCCGGCACGACCTTGTGGGCACACGATGTGGTCACGCCCCAACAAGCTGACGCCGGCATGGGCTACGGGCAGGCCCTTGATACCGACGCGGCCGGTAATGTGTACCTGGTGGGGCAAACGCGGGGCACAATTCAGTGGGCGCCCGGCGTCCAGACCACCGCCAGCGCCTTCCGCGACCTGCTGGTGCAGCGCGTATCGCCGGCCGGCGTGGTGGAGTGGGCGCGGACTGCTACCAGTACGCTGGGTTTCATCTTCGGCAATACGGTGGCGGTGGCGCCCGATGGGTCGGTATTCGTCACCGGCACTGGCACTGGCGTGATGGATCTCGACGGGCTGGCACTGCCAACGGTTAGTCGCAATCACCATTTCGTGGCGCGCCTGACTCCGACTGCTATGCCCACTGCGACGGCCGAGGCCGCACCGGCCGGGGGCTGGCACCTCTTGCCGAACCCGGCGACGGCCCGCGTCACTATGGAGGCGCCAACCGGTAGCGGTCGCGTTACGGCCGCGCTGTTCGATGCGCTGGGGCGGCGCGTGGCGCGCACCGAGGCCGAGGCGGCAACCGGTGCGCTCACGTTCGACGTGGGCGCCTTGCCGGCGGGGGTGTACGTAGTGCGGGCGACGAGCGCGGCCGGTTCGTGGGCGGGGAAGCTGGTGAAGGAGTAGCCGCGCGGCGCGCCCTACGAGAGCAGCGCCCGCAATTCGCGCAAATCCAGGGCAAAGCCGGGCAGCACGGGTTCGCCCGACAGGTCGTGATCGAAGCCGATTTCGGTCTCATAATCGGAACGGCCTTCGCGGTAGATGTACACGGTTTCGGTTTCGGGTACGAGCAGCCAACCCAAACGAACCCCGTTGGTACGCCACACCTCCATCTTCGCCTGCAATACTTTAATCGAATCGCTCGGCGATTTGAGTTCGACGATGAACTCCGGGCAAACCGGTGCAAACCCTTTGCGTTGCGCAAATGCCAGCGCTTCCCAGCGTGCCGTGGCAATCCAGGAGGTGTCGGGCGAAAGCATGGAGTTGTCAGGTAGCGTAAAGCCAGTACTGGAACTGAACACGCTCCCTAGCTTAAACTGCTTGTTCCAGATGCCTAACTGGATAGTAACTTCAGAATCGAGCTTCCCGCTCTCGCTACCGGTAGGGGCCATCAATAAAATTTCGTAATCGGCCGTGCGCTCGATACGTAGGTCGCGGTTGAGTTGGCAGAATTCAAATAATTCGGCATCCGTCATCCGCTCGAAGACCGGACCACGGAGGGCGAAAATCTCATTGGCGAAGGACGGACGCATTTGGCTGGATGGTATGTGGTGGAAAGTGATGAATAGCTACTCAGATGCCTAAAAGTACACCGCCCGCCGGGAAGCAAGTTCCAGGCGGGCGGTGGAGGTGGTCGAAATCGGCGTGTGCCCCGCGTTACGCTTGCGGAGCGGGCTTGGCACTTGCTGCTTTCGGAGCAGCCGGTTTGGCGCTCGCCGGTTTGGGCGCGGCCTTCGCTTTGCCGCCAGTTTTTGAGGGGTCTTGGCCTTGATGGCCGTCTTCGGCGGGCGGCACGTCTTCGAGCCGTTTGCGGGTTTGCGCGGCCAGCATCGAATCGGGCATAATGGACGCCAGGAACGGCTGCATTTTCGCTTGCGGGCCGCTCATGACGCGCGCCGTGCCGGCCATCAGGCCGTCGTAGCCATCGCGCGCGACGTCGGCGGCAGCGCGGAGGCCGCCTTTGGCGCGGCCTTCCTGCACTTCCCTGGTGTGTTCCATGTCGGCGACGGCGAAGAAATTGGTTTCCGTGGCGGGCGGGCACAAGAGCGTCATCGTCACGCCGGTACCTTCCAGCTCATTCTGCACGGCTTCCGTGAACGAATTGACGAACGCCTTCGATGCGCCGTACACCGACAGCAGCGGGTTCGGCACGAAGCCCGCTACCGAGCCAAGCTGCAAAATGCGCCCCTCGCCACGTTGGAGCATCGCGGGCAGCACGGCCTTCGTGAGGCTCAGCAAGGCGCCGATGTTGAGATTGACCATCGCGAGTTCCTTTTCGAGGTCGGTTTCGGCAAATTTGCCGTGTTGCCCAAACCCAGCATCGTTCACGAGTACATCGATTTGGCGGCCCCGCACCTGCTGCGTGAGGTAGCGCACGCCCTCCGGGTGGCTCAGATCGATGGCGTAAAAATCGAGATTGACGCCGCCGAACTCCTCACGCAGGCGCGATTCGGCTTCCTGAATCTGGTCGGTGGGCAGCGCCACCAGCAACAGGCGGTAGCCGTCGCGGGCAAACCGGCGCGCCAGCTCGAAGCCGATGCCCGAAGAAGCCCCGGTGATGAGGGCGGTTTTGGAAGAATTGTCGGTGGCTGAGGGTTGGGTAGCCATGGCGATGAGAGGGGGAAACCGGTGAAGGGAAAAACTGCCCCGGCCTACTGCGAAACCGGCGGTTGGGTTACACGCTGACGGGGTGCGCCACGCGCTACGTCAGACGAGCCGTATCCGGCACCGTCGCGGTGCCGGTGGGTTGGCGCAGACCGGCAGCGGGACGGTGCCGGATACGTAGAGCGGCGTCGCCGGCACCGTCGCGGTGCCGGATACGTGAGGTGAACCGATAGAACTTGCCGCCCGCCTACTTTGTACCTTTGTACCGGCCCCGCCGGGGTCATTTTTACCGCGCCGCCTACGGCGCATAGTCCGCTAAATGAAGCACATCCGTAATTTCTGCATCATCGCCCACATCGACCACGGCAAATCGACCCTTGCCGACCGGCTGCTCGAATACACCAGCACCGTGGCCAAGCGCGATATGCAGGCCCAGCTCCTCGATAATATGGATCTGGAGCGCGAGCGCGGCATCACCATCAAAAGCCACGCGATTCAGATGCAGTACCCCTACAAAGGGGATATCTACACGCTGAATCTGATCGATACGCCCGGCCACGTCGATTTCAGCTACGAAGTTTCGCGCTCCATCGCGGCTTGCGAAGGCGCGCTACTGATCGTGGATGCTTCGCAAGGTATTGAGGCCCAGACGATTTCCAACCTCTACCTCGCCATCGGCGCCGACCTTACCATCATCCCCGTTCTCAACAAGATCGACCTGCCGCACGCGATGCCGGAGGAAGTGACCGACGAGATCGTGGAAATGATCGGCTGCGACCCGGAGGAAGTCATCCCCGCGAGCGGCAAGGAAGGCATCGGCATCAAGGAAATCCTCGACGCGATCTGCGAGCGGATTCCGGCACCGAAAGGCGACCCCGCCGCTCCGCTCCAGGCGCTGATCTTCGACTCGATGTACAACTCGTACCGGGGCATCGAAGTGCTGTTCCGCATCAAGAACGGCACGCTGCGCAAGGGCGATAAAGTGAAGTTCATGGCGACCGGCAAGGAGTACGGCGCCGACGAAATCGGGATTCTCGGCCTCAACCAGGAGCCCCGCCAGGAGGTCAGCGCCGGCAACGTGGGCTACCTCATTTCGGGCATCAAGGAAGCGCGCGAGGTGAAGGTCGGCGATACGATCACGCACCGCGACCGCCCCACTGCCGACGCCATCCACGGCTTTGCCGACGTGAAACCGATGGTGTTCGCGGGCATTTATCCCGTCGATACCACCGAGTTCGAGGAATTGCGGTCTTCCATGGAGAAGCTGCAACTCAACGATGCGGCGCTCGTCTGGGAGCCGGAAACGTCGATGGCGCTCGGCTTCGGTTTTCGCTGCGGTTTCCTGGGGATGCTGCACATGGAAATCGTGCAGGAACGGCTCGAACGCGAGTTCAACATGACCGTCATCACCACCGTGCCGGGCGTGCAATTCCACGCCACCGGCACGAAGGATCAGGAAATCATCATCAACGCGCCGAGCGAAATGCCCGAGCCGAACCTGATTAAATACATCGAGGAGCCGTACATCAAAGCCCAAATTATTACGGCTTCCGAATATGTGGGCGCCATCATCACGCTTTGCATCGAAAAACGCGGCATTATTAAAGGTCAAAATTATTTGACTTCCGAACGCGTCGAAATGACGTTTGAATTGCCGCTGGCCGAAATCGTATTTGATTTCTTCGATAAATTAAAAACCATTTCGCGCGGATATGCGTCGCTCGATTACGAATTGATCGGGTTCCGCGAATCGGATATGGTGAAATTGGACGTGATGCTCAACGGCGAGAAAGTCGATGCGCTGTCGGCCATCGTGCACCGCTCCAAATCCTACGACTGGGGTAAGCGCCTCTGCGAGAAGCTCCGCGAGTTGCTGCCGCGCCAGATGTTCGAAATCGCGATTCAGGCCGCTATCGGCCAGAAAATCGTGGCCCGCGAAACCGTCCGGGCAATGCGCAAAGACGTAACCGCCAAGTGCTACGGCGGCGATATTTCGCGCAAGCGCAAGCTCCTCGAAAAGCAGAAAGAAGGCAAGAAGCGCATGCGCCAGGTGGGCTCGGTCGAAATTCCGCAGGAAGCGTTTCTGGCGGTATTGAAATTGGATTGAGCTGGCAATCTAATGACATTTGCGGTGCGGTGCGGCACTATTTCGGTCTTGTCGGTTATTGATAACCCGACGCCCCGTTTTTCCCCCTTTTCTTCCGATGCCAACCGCCGTCAAAACCAAAGCTGCCGCCGCGCCTTCCATCGTGCTGCGGATTACTTCGCCCACGCCGCTGCCAGCCGCTGAGTTGCGCCGTCGGGCGCAAGCGGTATTGGCGGCGGCGGGGCTGGAAGCCGCGCCGCCGCCAGTCGCCAAAAAACCAATGCCGCGCCGCACTGCCAAGCCTAAGCTGACCCCGGCAGAAGCCTACGCGGAGTCGGAAGGATTAGTAGAAAAAATGGAGTTGCGTGCCGCCGATACCCCGCCCATAACGGAAGAAGAAATTGTGGCTGAAGTACGGTTGGTTCGTCAGGAACGATATGAGCGGGCGCAAGTGCAAATGAAGTAAGACGCCGCGCGTCGTACTGGACACGAACATTTGGATTTCGCTTGTCAAGACTGGCCAATTCAGCTATTTGCTTCCGGCTTTGATAAATAGGCGGATACGGCTGGTTGTCAGCGCCGCATTACGAACTGAGCTATGGGAAGTGGCTGGGCGCCCAAAATTTCGCAAATACTTCGAGATTAGCGAGTTGGCGCACTTGTGGCGTAAGTTGTATGCAATCAAAGCCATCGAACGTATCGTCGTTGGTTCTGCTTTGACCGATCTCTGCGCCGATCCGAAGGACGATTTTCTGCTCAACCTGTGCCTCGATGCCCGCCCCGATGCGCTTGTCACCGGCGACCGCCTCGTGCGGGAAGCCGTCGTGCGGCCCGAGTTTCAGCCGCTGCTTATCTGGTCACTTGCGGAGTTGCGGGCGTATATAACCGTCCCTGTGCCGGGTACGGAGCAGTAGCGTTTTAGCCCCGATACGCCACGGCAGTGGCAAACTGCTATTTTGCAACACACGCCCCCCTTGCGTGCGTAAGGCGGGCGGCGGCTCCAATGCCGCTCACCGCTGATGCCCGTACTTTTTCCGTATCGCGCGCTGTTGCTTGGCGTACTACTACTGCTTAGCGTCCCGGCTGCCCAGGCGCAGACCCCCGCCGAACCACCCGCCAAGCCCGTGCGCGCGGGTCTCGACGATTCTACGTATCTGCGGCACGACCGCGAGCGCCGCCATCTGCTCGACGCCATCACCCGCAATCAGCCACTGTCGTGGATTGCGGCGGGCGGCGAGTTCAGCCCCTGCCACCAAACGGCCGCCAATGCGCCGGAGCGCGAGCCGCGCTATTTATTTTCGGCGTACCTCACCACGTCGTTCGTGGTGGTGTCGCAGCCGCGTTTTGCGTTTACCGTCGAGCCTGCGTTTGGGCTGCGGATGCGGCGCGATGGCCCGGCGCGCGGGTCGTACCCGATCCGCACGCCTTCGTACCACGCCGTTGGCAGCCTCTATCTCCTGACTCGCCTGCGCACCACCCCCGGCGAGGAAGTGACACCTGGCTGCCCCGCGCCACCCGAAGCCGACGAACTACGGTATCAGTACCTGCGCCTCAACTTCCGCCACCACTCCAACGGGCAGGAGGGCGCGGCTCTCATACCCGGCCCAGTCGGTCAGAATGGGCGCCAACCCAACCAGCTCCACGGCAATTTCGCCAACAATGCCGTGGAAGCCAGCTACGTACTGGGCGCCCGCACTACCGGCGGCGCCTGGAGCGTGGCGCCGTACGGCTCCTACGGTCTGCCCGCTTCCGCCGATCCCACTCAGGACGGGCGCTACCTCTTTCACCGCGTTGGGGTGCGCCTCACGCGCGAGGTGTTCAGCACCTGGCGGCGGGTGCTGGGTAAAGCCGCCCAAACCACCGACGCGAGCAGCGCCGAGCTGGCGCGCCGCAATAAATCGCGCTTCTACACCGAGCTGAACGTAAGCCTCGGCCTGAGTCGCCTCGATTCACTCAGCACCGAGGAGCGCCGCTTCGAGCGCCGTCGTCTCAACGCCGAAGCCACGGCCGTGTACATTCCGCGCTTCATGAGCCAAACGGGCCTGTTCGTGACGGTGGGCTATTATGGCGAAGACCCCTGCAATATCTGGTATTTGCACCGTTATCCGTTCGTGCGGGTGGGCATCGCAACGGCGGCGTTTCGGAATGTAACGCAGTTGCTGCGGTAGGGGTGGGGCGGTAGCAATGCTCACCCACGGCCCTGCCGCAGCGCAAAATGCCCCGACGGAAAATACTCCGCCAGGGCATTTTGATTAAAAAATATTGCGCTGCGTGTCATTACCCCGCCACCCCCGGATAGCTTTCCCCATCGAAAATCGGCGCCATCGCCGCCGCTTCTTCCTCCGTAAACAGCCGCGAGCGAATCAGAAACCGCACGCCCAGCGGGATTTCGAGCGAGAATGACGCCCCGCGCCCCTTCACCACATCCACCGTGAGCTGGGTGTGCTGCCAGTACTCAAACTGCGAGGCGCTCATAAAGAAGTCGCAGCCGTAAATGGCGCCCAGCCACACATCGTTGGCGCCTACCCGAAACTCCCCTTTCTGAAAACACATCGGTGAGGAGCCATCGCAGCAGCCGCCGCTCTGGTGAAACATCAGCGGGCCGTGCGCATCGCGCAGCACGTCGATGGTGGCCTCAGCGGCGGTGGTGATGAGGACGCGGGAAGTCATGGTAGGTGAGAGGTGAGAAGTCAGAGGTGGTGAATGTAGGCACCTCTGACTTCTCACCTCTGACTTAAAAAAAGCCCAGTTTCTGCTTGCTGTAATTGACCAGCATATTTTTATGCTGGCGGTAATGGGTGAGCATCATCTTGTGGTTTTCGCGCCCGAAACCGGAGGCTTTGTAGCCGCCGAACGGCGCGCCGGCCGGGTAATCGTGGTAGCAATTGACCCACACGCGGCCCGCCTGAATGGCGCGCGGCACCTGATACAACTCGTGCGCATCGCGCGACCACACGCCCGCGCCGAGGCCGTAGAGCGTGTCGTTGGCCAACTCAATGGCTTCTTCCGTCGTCTTGAACGTGGTCACGGATAACACTGGGCCGAAGATTTCTTCCTGAAAAATCCGCATTTTGTTGTGCCCCCGGAAGATGGTCGGCTGGATGTAGTAGCCGGTGCCGAGTTCGCCGTCTTCCTGCGTGTAGGCTTCGCCGCCGGTCAGTACTTCGGCCCCCTCAGCTTTACCGATTTCGAGGTAGCTCAAGATTTTCTCGTACTGGTCGTTGCTGGCCTGGGCGCCCATCATCGTGGTCATATCCAGTGGATTACCCATTTTGACGGCCTTTACGCGCTCGATGACGCGGGCGATGAATTCGTCGTAAATATCTTCGTGAACGAGCATTCTGGACGGACAGGTGCAGATCTCGCCCTGGTTGAGGCAGAACATCACGGCGCCCTCGATGGCTTTGTCGAGGAAGTCGTCGTCGGCATCCATCACCGATTTGAAGAACACGTTCGGCGATTTGCCGCCCAACTCCATCGTCACGGGAATGATGTTTTCGGAAGCGTATTGCAGAATGAGGCGGCCGGTGGTCGTCTCACCCGTGAACGACGCTTTCTGGATGCGCGGCGACGATGCCAATGGTTTGCCCGCTTCCAGTCCAAACCCATTGACGATATTGACCACGCCCGGCGGAATCAGGTGGCCGATCAACTCCATCAGAATCAGGATGGAGGCAGGCGTTTGCTCGGCGGGCTTCATCACCACGCAGCATCCGGCGGCGAGCGCGGGCGCGAGTTTCCAGGTGGCCATCAGCAGCGGAAAATTCCACGGAATGATCTGGCCCACCACGCCCAACGGTTCATATACCACGAGCGAGAGCGTATCCTGATTCAGCTCCGACGCCGAGCCTTCTTCGGCCCGAATGACGCTCGCGAAATACCGAAAATGGTCGATTACGAGCGGCAAATCGGCGTAGGTGGTTTCGCGGATGGCCTTGCCGTTCTCGATGCACTCGACCGCCGCCAGGTATGGCAGATTTTCCTCGATGACGTTGGCAATCTTGTTCAGCATATTGCTCCGCTCGGTGGCGGAGGTATGCTTCCAGGTTTTGAACGCTTCGTGGGCGGCATCGAGGGCAAGGTCGATATCTTCCTTGCTCGAACGGGCTACTTTCGTGAACACCTGCCCATCGATGGGGGAGGGGTTCTCGAAATATTGGCCTTTGACGGGCGGCGTAAACTTGCCGCCGATGTAATTATCGTAGTGCGGCTTGAATGTGGGGCGGGCTACCTGCGTGGTGCTGGTAGCCGGCACGGCGGGAGCGACGGGATCGAGAACTTCGGCCATTGGGAGAGAGGAGGGGAGAAAAATTGAAGGAATTGTAAGAAATCGGTAGCTTTGTTGGCGGCGCTAAGGGCCGGTTGCTAGCTGGTTACAAAACTCCTAATCATTGTGGCTGTTAGGGTTGCACGAACGGCGCAACGACTTGCACGATTGACGCACGGGGGAGGGACGAGTTTCGAGTTTCGAGTGACGAGTTTCGAGTGAGTAGATAAGGATTTTTATTAGAACATATAACACCCAACCCCTCAATCACTCAATCAATGAACTTCCCCGGCACCCGCCTCCAAACCGTCGCCCCCACGCCGGAGGCGGCGCTCACGACGCTCGTCGAAAACCGCCGAGTCACGACGTACGACGACTTTGCGCTGAGCCTCTTCGAAACGCACGTGCGCGCCGAGCAAGTGCCGCTCACCTTCCCCAATTTCGTGCTGACCGCGATGCTGCGCGGGCGCAAGGTGATGCACCTACCCGGCGCGATGCCGTTTCAGTATCTGCCCGGCGAAGTGGTGCTGCTGCCCGCCCACCGCCCGATGTACATCGATTTCCCCGATGCCTGCCCCGGCAACCCCACGCAGTGCCTGGCGCTCGAAATCGGGGCCGAAAAAGTGACGGGCCTGCTCACGCGGCTCAACGAAACCGCGCCCCGCCTCGATGTGTCGGCCGGCGCCGCGTCGTGGGCGCTCGACCCCGCCGATTGCCACGTGCCCAGTTCCCCGGCGCTTGCCGCCTCGCTCGATAGGCTGCTGACGGCCACCCGCGAGGCGGGGCCGTCGCAGGGCGTCCTCGCCGACCTGGCCGTGAGCGAAATTGTGGTGCGGCTGCTGCAAACGCAGGCCCGGCGGGTGCTGCTGGCGCCCGTGCCGCCCACGGCCGTAGGCGCCGCCACGCGCCTGCGCCAAGTGGTAGAATATGTGCGCGCCAATCTTCACCGCGACCTCCCCACCGACGAACTCGCGCGCCTCGCGTGCCTGAGTCGCGCCCAGTTTTTTCGCGCTTTCCGGGCCGAATTGGGCCTTTCGCCCGTCGCCTTCATCCTGCGCGAGCGGGTGGCGCGCGCCTGCCGGCTGCTGCTCGGCGGCAACCGCTACCTCACGGATGTAGCGTACCGCTGCGGATTTTCGAGCCTGAGCTACTTCACGCGCACCTTCAAAGTGCTGATGGGCGTTAGTCCGGGGCTGTGGTTGAAGGGGGTGGCCGCGTAACCCCCGCCGCGCGGGCGGTACCTTTGCGGCCTCATTCCAATCCGCACAAATGCCCTCCTCCATCCCCGAAATCGCTACCCAGCCGCTCATCCTCGACGGCAAGCGGCTGCAACTGGAAATCGAAACCGAAATCAAGGCCGAAGTAGAAGCTCGCCGTACCGCCGGGCGCAAGGTGCCGCATCTGGCGGCCGTGCTGGTCGGGCACGATGGCGGTTCCGAAACGTACGTCCGCAACAAAGTGCTGGCCTGCGAGCGCGTAGGGTTCGCCTCCACGCTGCTGCGGTTTGAAGACGACCTGACCGAAGCCGAACTGCTCCGGACGGTGGCACGCCTCAACGCCGACCCCGAAATCGACGGTTTCATCGTGCAATTGCCGTTGCCGAAGCATATTTCGGCGCAAAAAGTCACGGAAGCCATCGCGGCTGAAAAAGACGTCGATGGCTTTCATCCCGTCAATCTGGGGCGGATGGTGGCGGGTATTCCCGCCTTGCTGCCCGCTACGCCGAGCGGTATTCTGGTGATTCTGCAACGCTACGGCATCGACACGCGCGGCAAGCATTGCGTGGTGGTCGGGCGCTCGACCATCGTGGGTTCGCCGGTGAGCATCTTGCTGGCGCGTAACGCGCAACCGGGCAACTGCACCGTCACGATTTGTCACTCGGCAACGCAGAATCTGGCCGAAATCACGCGCCAGGCCGATATTCTGATCGCCGCGCTCGGTCGGCCCGAGTTCATTACGGCCGATATGGTGAAACCGGGCGCCGTAGTGATTGATGTGGGCACGACGCGCGTACCCGATGCCGCCAAAAAATCGGGGTATAGCCTGAAAGGCGACGTCAACTTCGCTCAGGTGGCGCCCCTGGCGAGCGCCATTACGCCGGTGCCCGGCGGCGTCGGCCCGATGACGATTACTTCCCTTCTCCTCAACACGCTGCAAGCCGCCAGCAATTAGCCGCCGGCCGCCACCAGCGGCTGAACCGCCGCCGCCCGACCGCGCGTTAGCCGCCGGTTAGCGCCGGTGGCCCGGTGTCTCATTCGTATCTCTCCGTGGTCCAGACTGCCCCGCAATTTTCCATTTCTCAGGTGCCGCCCGATGGCCGGCAGTTGCCGCTAATGGAGCATTTTTACACGTTGCAGGGCGAAGGCGCCAACGCGGGACGCGCGGCATATTTCGTGCGGTTGGGCGGCTGCGACGTCGGTTGCCACTGGTGCGACGTGAAGGAGTCGTGGTCGGCGGAAGATCATCCGTTGCGCAGCATCGACGATATCGTGGCGCTTGCCGCCGTCGATGGCGCCGCCACGGTGCCGGTAGTGGTCACGGGCGGCGAGCCCGCGCTCTACAACCTCGTACCGCTGACCGCCGCGCTCGCCGCCGCCGGCCACCCGCGCTGGATCGAGACGAGCGGCGCCTACCCGCTCACCGGCACCTGGGAGTGGGTGTGCCTGTCGCCGAAGAAATTCAAGCCTCCGCACGAATCCGTCTATGCGCAGGCGCACGAGCTGAAAGTGGTCGTTTTTCACGAGTCTGACCTGGCGTGGGCCGAGCTGCACGCCGCCCGCGTACCGCCCGCGTGCCGTCTGTTTCTGCAACCTGAATGGAGCCGCGCCGACCGCATTACGCCGCGCCTGGTCGAGTACGTGAAACAACATCCACGCTGGCAGCTTTCGCTGCAAACGCACAAGTATTTAGAAATTCCATAGCCCTTGCCGTCGTCGTTTGCCGCTTTCACGCTTGCCGCCCGTGGGCGAGTTGGCGCGGGGCTGGTAACTTTCGGGCGCAGGGCGGGTTGCTCGCGGTTTCACCGACCCGGCGCGTCTTTCTCCATCTCCTCGCTTTCTTCCCTTCGATGCTCATTTGGGCGTTTTTCTTTTCCGCACCCCGCCGCCGCGTCCGCACAGGGCCGCCGGGCTGGGCTGTTGGTTTTACGCTCGGATGGCTGTTGCTGATGTTTGCGGCGCCGCTGCCGGGCAGCGCGCAGCTCGCGGATCCGAAGAAGCGCGGCGGGGCGCACGCCGACGCCAAAGGGCCGGCAAAGCCTCCGCCTCCCAAGAAGTATATCAACGCGCCCGCCAAGGCCGTGAAAGCGTTTGAAAAAGCCGTTGAGTTGGCCGATAACCGCGATTTCGACAA
Source organism: Hymenobacteraceae bacterium (assembly GCA_031425525.1). Taxonomy (GTDB): domain Bacteria; phylum Bacteroidota; class Bacteroidia; order Cytophagales; family Hymenobacteraceae; genus JANNMJ01. The sequence continues at coordinate 17,633 of JANPJM010000028.1, forward strand.
GGCGATCAAGGAGTTTGAGGAGCTGAATAAAAAATATCCGTCGTTCCCGGATCCGTGGTTTCGGCGCGGCTCGCTGCTGGCGGCGTCGGCCCAAAAACGCGATGCGTACGAGGCGTACAAGCACGGCGTAACGGCCCTCGGCTACGACCCTGCGCACGTCGGCGATTACTATACGGCCGGCGAATTGGGCCTCGAATTCGGCGATTATACTCTGGCCCGCTCGGCGTATTCGGCTTTGCTGAAAGCCAACCCGCGCAACAAGCGCGGCATTCCGCAGGCCGAGCGCGGGCTGCAGATTTGCGATTTTGCCGCCAAGCAGCTCGCCAACCCCCCGGCCAACCTGAGCCCGCGCCCGCTGCCCGACATCGTAAACCAGTTTCGGTACCACTACTTTCCGGCGGTCACGGCCGATGGACGGGCGCTGCTGTACACCGCGCGTAAAGGTCCGGCCGACACCGACGACGAAAACCTGTACCTCGCCCGCCGCCGCGCGGACGGTGATTTTGAGGCGCCCAAATCCATCTCGCCCCTCATCAACTCGCCGTACAACGAAGGCGCAGCGGCGATTTCGGGCGATGGCAAGACGCTCGTCTTTACGTCGTGCTACCGCCCCGATTCGCGCGGCGATTGTGATCTGTATTACTCCCGCCGCGAAAACGGCACCTGGAGCAAGCCCACCAACCTTGGCCCCAGTGTAAACTCGACGTGGTGGGATTCGCAGCCGACCCTCTCGGCCGATGGCCGGACGCTGTATTTTTCGTCGGCGCGCAAGGGCGGCTCCCAAGGGCAGGAAGATATTTACGTCACGACACTCAACGACGACGGCAACTGGACGACGGCCAAAAACGTCGGGGCGCCCGTCAATACGCCCGGCCGCGATATGGCGCCGTTCCTGCACGCTTCCGGCACGACACTATACTACGTCACCGATGGCCTCGTGGGGATGGGCGCTCTAGACTTGTTCCGCGCCGAACGGCAGCGCGGCGGCGGCTGGGCAACGCCCCAAAACCTCGGCTACCCGCTCAATACCTTCGAGGACGAATCGTCGGTTTTCATCACCACCGACAACCGCACCGGCTACTACTCGCGCAAGCACTCGGCAACGCCAACCGAACCGGCCACCATTCGGTTGTTCCAGTTCGATGTGCCGCAGTCGGCGCGCTCGTTCGAGCAGAGCGCCGTGGCGCAGGGCCGCGTTTTCGATGCCGTAACGAAGAAAACTCTCGCCGCAACGGTGCAGGTCTACGATCTGGCGACGGAGGAGCTGATCGAGTCGGTCAAGAGCGATAAGGAAGACGGCGAATACACCGTCGTCCTCACCGAGGGCCACCAATACGCGATGTACGCCGGTGCCGACGATTACCTCATCAAGAGCCTCACCTTCGATTACACCGACCGTAAATCGTTCGACCCGCTCACGCTCGACATCTACCTCGACCCCGTGAAAACCGGCGCGAGCATCGTCCTCAATAACCTCTTTTTCCCGACCAATTCGTTTGAATTAGAGAAGAAGTCGAAGACCGAGTTAGACCGCCTAACGCGGTTTATGAACCAGTACCCAACGATTTCCGTCGAAGTTAGCGGCCATACCGACGATGTCGGTTCCGACGCCGCCAACCTCACGCTCTCCGAAAACCGCGCGAAGGCCGTGTACGATTACTTGGTCAAAAACGGCATCAAAACCGACCGGCTCGCTTTCAAAGGCTATGGCGAAACGCAGCCCGCCTCACCCAATTCATCTGATGCCAACCGTAGATTGAACCGGCGGATCGAGCTGCGGATTTTGTAGTTGATCCGCAATGAGCAAGTACGATGCGATCGGCGACGAAGGGGAAGACTATCATAGTCGCAATTTATTAAGACTAACAGACGATGAACACCTTGATTGGGCTGAATATTCAGGGGCCTTCTGGGCTGAAGTAGCTTTTACAGAAGGTCTTACTTCCGCTACCCGATTTACGCTCGATTATTTACTAGCCTTACGTCTGCGCGCATTCGGTCATCTGTACACGTTCGCAGGAAAATTGCGAACTGTCAATTTATCAAAGGACGATTATTCGTTTCCGCCGAGTTTGTTTCTGCTAAATACCATGCAAGATTTCGAGAAGAATTTCTTGCGGCCATTGCTCACCACCTATCTGACGGAAGAACTGCTTCGCCGCGACATTGCCCGCGTACACGCTGAACTGCTGTTTATCCATCCATTTCGGGAAGGCAATGGACGAACGGCGCGCATTTTAGCCAACCTAATGGCTGCCCAGCACGGTTACAAACCACTGAATTTCGACGCATTCAGTAGCGGCTCGCCCGGTTTCGCGCGCTATGTACGGGCGGTGCAACAAGCAGGTAATAAATGTGATTACCAGCCGATGGAAGTAATTATTGCTGCGGCTTGGACTGGCCCGTTAAACCTTGAGGCGGATCAGGCGCCCGCGATACGTGTTCCGGAATAGTAATTCCTTCTACTCGGAAAGACGCGACCAGTGAGCGCCGAATCAGTTCTCGTCTGGCTGGAGAGAGTGGAGTAGAAGAGGTAGATTTGGCAACTGACTTCATCTTTCGTCGTCAAAATAGGGCAGTAAATGCAAAAACGCCCCGCCAAAAGTAAGTTCGGCGAGGCGTTTTTTTCTGCGTTTACCGGCAGGTTTATACCCCCGGATAATGCCGCTCGGTAGCGCCGGTGTAAATCTGGCGCGGGCGGCCGATTGGCTCCTTCATTTCGCGCATTTCCTTCCACTGGGCGATCCAGCCGGGGAGGCGACCGATGGCGAACATCACCGTGAACATCTCCGTCGGGATACCGATGGCGCGGTAAATCAGGCCCGAATAAAAATCGACGTTCGGGTAGAGCTTGCGCTCGATAAAGTACGCGTCGGTGAGGGCGGCTTCTTCGAGCTGCTTGGCGATGGCGAGCAAGGGCTCGTTGTCCATCCCCAGCGCTTTCAGTACGTCATCGGCGGCTTGTTTGATGATGGTGGCGCGCGGGTCGAAGTTTTTGTAGACGCGGTGGCCGAAGCCCATCAGCCGGAACGGGTCGTTCTTGTCTTTCGCTTTCGCCACCCACTTCTGGGTGTCGCCGCCGTCGGCCTGGATGGCTTCGAGCATCTCGATCACTTCCTGGTTGGCGCCGCCGTGCAGCGGCCCCCACAGCGCGGCGATACCGGCCGAAATCGACGAATAAATATTCGCGTTGGCCGAACCCACCAGGCGCACGGTGCTGGTCGAGCAGTTTTGCTCGTGGTCGGCGTGCAGAATCAGGAGCTTGTTGAGCGCATCGACCACCACCGGATTCGCCTCGTAGGCATCGGTGGGGAAGCCGAACATCATTTGCAGAAAATTCGAGGCATAGTCGAGCTTGTTCTGCGGATAGTTGAGCGGGTGCCCAACCGAGTTTTTGTAGCTCCAGGCGGCCAGTGTCGGCATTTTGGCCAGCAACCGGATGATGTTCAACTCCTGCTCTTCCTTGCTCTGCTCCGGGTCGAGCGATTTGGGGTAGAACGCGGTCATCGCCGACGTGAGCGCCGTAAGCACACCCATTGGGTGCGCATTGTTGGGGAAGCCATCGTAAATCTTCCGCATATCCTCGTGGACGAGGGTATGCATCTTGATTTTCGCCTGGAAATCGTGCAACTGCGCCGCCGTCGGCAGTTCGCCCCAGATCAGCAGATACGCCACTTCGAGGAAGCTCGATTTATCGGCCAGCTCGTCGATGGGGTAGCCGCGATACCGCAGAATGCCTTCTTCGCCGTCGAGGAACGTAATGGCCGATTTGCAGGCGCCCGTATTCTTATACCCCCGGTCGAGGGTGACAAGGCCGGTTTCGTCGCGCAGCTTCGAGATATCGATGGCGGGTTCGTTTTCCGTGCCGATGGTCACGGGGTAAGCGAAGGACTTGCCGTTGTAGGTCAGTTCGGCGGTTTCGGCCATTACAAAAGAGGCTGAGTGGAGCGGGAAAAGGCGGCGCCCCCGATAAATCGGAAGCCCGGCGCGAAAGTAGGGCAAAACCCCGGAAGGGGCCGCACCCGGCGGGCGTAAGACAACGTTGGTGGCGGAAAAGTTGGGCCTCGGCTTCAGGTGCGGCTGTACCCCGTACGGTAGCCGCTCGTACTTCGCCCCGATTACTCCTCCTGCCGCCGCCGATCCCGGAAAACGCCTTCCGGTTGAATCGTGAGTACTTCGGTGGCGGGCGTAGCCGGCGGCGCCCCAGCGGGCACCACGAACCGCAGTAAATAGCCCGGCGATGCGGGGATCACGAACTCGGTGGCGCGCACCGGCACCAGCATTTGCGCCGGTTGGCCGGGGAAAGCAACCCGCAGCGAATCGAAGCTCGGCGCCAGTTCCACGCGGAAGCTCTCGCGCGGCGACGGGCCGTAAATGCCCACGAACGGCAGCAACTGCGCGCGCGTGAGCCGCACTGTATCGGGCAGACGCTCGAAAGTGATGGGTTCGCGCGCATCCGGTTCGAGCGGCGCGCTGACGGCGCTGATATCGCCGCGCGCATCGGTGGCAAACGTGAACCGCAGCCCCCCAATGGGTACCGGATCGAGCGGCGCAGCGGGGGCAGAGGTTGCGGTTGTCGCTGCCGATTTAGCGGCGGAAGGCGAGTTCGGCACCGCACTGGGCGCCGGCCCGTTCTTGCTCTCGGCGCGCGCCGGGCCGGTGGCTTCCGGGCCGATGGTGGGCAGAAACTGACTCGCGTCCGTCGCGAAGGTTTCGTAGTGGTAATGCGTCAGGGCCAGGCCGAGGCCGTGGAGGTCGCCGCGCAGATGGCCGTCGGGCGCGGCGCGCAGCCGGAGCGTGCCGTACGCGGGGTGCTGGTAGTAGCCCGCGTAGGCCGCCAGCGGGTGCGAGGGCCGAGTATCGGCCACCCGAAACGGGTCAGAAAGCGAATCTTCTTCGGCGGTGGCGGCAGCTTCGTCCTGCTGATACTCCTGATAGCGGGCGCTCCAGTCGATGGCGGGCAGGCCGGTCAGGCGGTCGAGCAGGGTGTTGGCGAGCAGGTGCGGCAGCTCCGTATCGTCGAGGTTGGCGAGTACCACCACGCCGATGCCCTCGTTCGGCAGCACCGCCATTTCCGACGTAAACCCGTCGAGCGAGCCCGAATGCGTCATAAACCGGTACCCGCGATACGAGCCGATCACCCAGCCCATTCCGTACGTATCGGTGTACACGTCTTCGTCGGGCGCGGGCAGGTCGTAGGCCATCTGCGGCTCGTGGGTGGCGTGCAACGCTTCGGCTGAAATGAGCGATACGCCATCGGGCCGCCCATCGGTGAGGGTTGCGCGGAGCCACTTGGCCATATCGGTGGCCGACGAGTTGATATTCGCCGCCGCGCCCACCGCATCCACGTCTTCCAGGGGCAATGCCTCTAGCGGGGGGGCTTCAGCGGGCGTTGTGCCGCCGGACGCGCGCGGTTTGGTGGCTTTTTTACCCGTCGGCGCATCAGCCGGCGGCGCGGTCGCCCGGAAGCGGTACGGAATGGCGTGGTCGGCGTCTTTTTCGGAATCGTGGACGGAGAAATTCGTCCGCGTCATCCCCAGCGGAAATAGGATGCGGCGGCGCGTCACGGCCTCCCAGGTGGCGTGGTCAGGGTTGACCTCCTGGACCAGTTGGCTCAGGGCGGCATAGCCGAGGTTGGAGTAGTGGAAAGTGGCGCGCGGCTCGTCGGCGGCGGGCAGGTAGCGCAGGCGCCGCAGCAGCTCGCGGCGCGGCACGGCTGGCGCGTGGTACCACACCAGATCGTGACGCGGTACGCCCCAGCGGTGCGTCAGTAGGTCGCGCGGGGTGACGTGTTGCGACGCGTAAGCATCAGCGAGCTGGAACCCCGGCCACGCCTCCTGCACGGGGGCGTCGAGGTTGAGCCGCCCTTCCTGCGCCAGCAGACACACGGAAGCCGCGCCGATGGATTTGGAACACGAGGCGATTCCGAACAGCGTGTTGGCGGTGACGCCGAGCCCGTGCGCCACATTGCGCGACCCAAAGCCGCGCACGTACACCACGCGGTCGGGCGTGACGATGGCAACCGCCAGCCCCGGCACCTCCCACATCCGGCGAAGGCGCTCGATGTCGGCGTCGAGATTCTTGAGAGCATTTTTGGGCAGCCGCACGGGCGCCGCGCCCGGCTGGGCCACCAGGGGCGCCCGGCTACCCAGCAGCAGCAGACAGGTCAGTAGCGCCCCGGCGCAGAGATGAATTCGCATGGCAGCGCAAAGGTGGGCGCGGGCGGCGTATTTTGTTGGGCCTCTTGCCGCTGGCGCCGCTCGGTGGGCTTGATAAGCATTTGGGGCAGCAAATCGTTTGAGTGGTTGGCTTGGGAGCCGTACCTTTGCTCGCAGAGAGGTGTCCGAGTGGTCGAAGGAGCACGCCTGGAAAGTGTGTATGGCCCAAAAGGTCATCGTGGGTTCGAATCCCATCCTCTCTGCTCTTATAATGCAACTAATCCCCTGTAGGTCAAGTACTTGCAGGGGATTTTTGTTTGCTGACGCGTCTGGTGCGTGGAATCGGGGTGGAACAATTTCCTGACAAGCAGGGTATCAGGGCCGTGTATCGCAGCTGGCTATACGCACCTCACCCCCTCGCTCATCGGCGATGCTAAACGTCCTACCCCCATCAACTTTCGAGTCCGAGGTGCGTCCTCAGGCTCCCAAATCGGCTCCGGAAACTTCGGACTGGACGACCTCACTAACGGTCGCCCCGAACTTCTCAGCCGCGACCGTCACGCCGGTTTCGCACTTCGAGCCGCCGACCCTCACGCGGGAGCCGCTCGACGTCGGGCGGCTCCAGCAGTGTCTGCGGGCCGCGCTGTACGACTTCACGTACGACTGGCCTACCAGCTCGCAAACCCGGGAGCTCGACGCGCTGACGAACTGGGTGTACGCCGAGCGGCGGTGGTGGGCCATTGAGGCGCGGATGGTCCCGTGGTCGGACCTACCCAAGTACCGGAGCCTCCTCCAGTACGCCCGGGTGCGGTGGATCAACTTTTGGAGTGCTCAGGGCGTGGAAGCACTGCTCGGAACTCACCCAGCCGTGACGCTCAACCCGGACCCGCGGGACCCGGATTGGGACTTCCTGATGGACTTCGGGGATACCGAGCTGGCGTTCGATCACAAAACCACGTGTTGGCCTAAAGGGTGGGATGGGCGGGTGGAAGACGCCATTCGGGACCCGGAGCCGTTGATTCGGTGGCTCTACGCCAACCAGCGGACGACCAGCCGCCGCTACAAAGTCAACAATCGCTTCTTCGTCGTACTCGTGGCCCGTGACGGGCTGCACTGGATGCTGAAAAGCGAGATGAGCACCATCCGTCTTTACCTCAGGGCGTGGCTGCAAGAGCCGCGCACGCATCTCCTTCAACTGCCGGACGGCGAGTGGGTCTACGCCGCTGCCGTCATCGTCCGGGACTAACCCAAAACCTTGATGAAAATCCTACAACGACCCACCTCTCAAGAGGTGGAACGGTACACTGCTGCCGTCATGGAAGGTGCCGACCTGGTGGTTTGGCCCGACATTTTCCGCAAATCCAGCTACGAAGCAGGCAACATTGCCCTCGAACCCATACCGGTGCCGGGCTTCGTACTACTGCTGGAACTTGCCCATGATGCCGATGGCGGCGACTGGGAAACTGACACGATGCCGCCGCCCGAGGAGGACCCGGAGTTGGCCGCTGTCTACTTCCTCTTCCATCACAGCAATGAGGAGGTTGCTGAACGGGCCGCAGCGTGGCTGCGCGAGCAGTGGAGCAGCGATGAGGAGCGCGTGTACATCACGAACGGCATCGTGCGCAACAACTTGAGCCGGCTCGATGTGAACCCGCTGCCGGCCGAAAATCGGTTGGTACTCGCCGCAAACATGGCCGTGTGGGAGAATGGGCGTGGTTGGTTGTTACCGGCTTGAGCGATGACCTACTCGCTGCACCGCCCCGATCCTGAACACCCGGCGCGCGTCGAGCAGATGCGTGCCCAACTCCTCGGTAGAGGCGCCGACATCGTGGCCTACCCGGTCTCGTTCCGGGCCTCGCAGTACCTGCACGCCGCTCTCTGGCTGCCCTATCCTGACGCTACGTGTGAGCGGTTCATTATGGAAATCGCGACCGGAGGAACGTGGGCCGTTGACGCTAACCTCCAGCTCACGCCCGAATCGGACCCTTGGTTGGCGGCCATTTACTTCTTCCCTGCACACCCCAGCGACCGTCACCTAGCTCGTGACGAGGCGAAGCGATTCGCGCGTCGGGTTCGCGCCTCGCACAGACGCTGCTACGCGGCGTACGGGCGCGTCTACAGTGACTTCGGCGTGTTGTCGCTCCACTGCTATCCGGAGGAACAGCAGCTCTTGGCGGCGGCGCGCGTGGCGTCGGACATGGTGGGTCAAGGGTGGCTTGCGGCCTACTGAATGATGGCCTATCGCTACGCCAAGCCCGCATCTGACCGCAGCTTGGGGGCGCTGACGGAGTACTTGCGCCGCTACGGTGGTGCGTGCGTAGTATGCCCCCGGCGCTTCACGGCAAGTGCCTTTGCCTCACCCAAACTCAAGCTACCGTCAACCGACCACGAGCACTTAGTCGTCGAGTTGCTTCTGCTGGAAGAAGTCGAACGGCCGGTCAAGATTGGGCAAGTGCCCCGCACCCGCTTCCAGGCCGTGTACTTTCTGCTGGCCGATCCTGATGAGCCGTCGAGCGCCCGTTACCACGGAATGGAGTTCGCCCGGGCAATAGACCCCGGGTACGTGAGTTGGGTGCAGTCCGACATCCTCTACCAGCTCAATGACGACGAGGTAGATATGGGCATTATCCCTGATCCCGCCTACCTCTACTGTGTGGCCCGCGGCGCGGGAGCGCGGCAGGGGTGGCGCTGGTGGGTGGAAATGACCGCCTGATCTTTCACCTCCTGCAACTCAGCCTAGGTCGTTGCCCTCGGGGAAGTCAAGCAGCTCCCTGATTCGCAAACTCATCGCCCGAGCTAGGGAGGCAAGCACATCGAGGGTGACGGCATACTCGCCGGACTCAATCCGCTGCACCGTCCGCTTGCTCACATCCGCTACGTCAGCCAACTCCTGCTGACTCCATTCTCGCCGTTCACGCAGCTGGCGCAGGTGTACGCCAAATGCGCTGAGGGTGGCGGGGTTTTTCACCCGGCCAAGCTCCCCCGATCTCAACACCACATCGGCGACACATGTGTCGCCAAATTCCTGCGATACCCTACTTTTGGTCGCTCAAGCCCTCTTACTGATGAAGATTTTGTCTTTTCTGATGATCTGCTGCCTTCTGGCGGGGTGTTCATCAAAGCCCAAGCTCAAAACCAGCTTCGCCACCTGCGAGGAGCTTATCGCCTATTGCGACGAGCAAAAGACGTACGACAACCTCAAAGTGGGTTGGGGAGAAGGCTCCCCTGGTGAGACGTGGAGCGAGCGGAAGGGCCGCGGTGAATCGGCCCACCTTAATGACATCCCCTCTGGCTTTGCAGAAAGCAAATCCGACTACACGGTGGAAAAATCCCAGTTCTACACCAATCTGGAGATGAGGATCGACGTGGTGTGGTACAACGTGACCGTAGGAGATCACCCTGTCAAGATCACGTTCTCAGCCTTTCCAGGCGCCCGGTACAAGTCCGATCAGCCCAACATTTTCAAGGCTGTGGATTGCAGTTACCGGCCCCATACGGCGGCGGACATAGCCGCACTTGATGCCCAGGCGGGTGCACAACCACTTCCAACTCCACAGCCAGAGGAGAAGAAGACGCCGCAGCAAATCACGGATGAGATTCTGGCTAGTAACCTTCGAAGCCTGCCGCACGACCAGTACAAAAACTACGTGTACCGCTACCTACTGGCTTTCCCCTTGAAGTTGTTTGTTCCGGTGGCGAGCGGAAAATCAGAGGGCGGCCAGTTGTTCGTCTCCTCTGACTCCAGCATCACAATGGAAGTTGAGGGGCGCGACAACTTGACCAATGAAACCGTCGCAAGTCAGTTTGAAAAAACGTCGACGGAGAGTCCCTGGCGCATCAGCGAGAAAGAGATCCAACCAAAGTACTTCACCTTCTTAGGTGTCGGCGATGATGGTAGCCTCGTGTACGAAAAGCACTTTCTGAAAGACGACAACGTGTGGTGCAAACTCCGGTTCACGTACCCAAACAGCAGGAAGGAAGCAATGGCGGCCGTCATCAAGGATGTCGCCACCCAATTCCCCGCTGAGTTTGCTACGAGGTCATGGCCGGAAGTCCCTCATTGAGGATTACCTGTTCCAAGGAGGTAGAGGCCACGGTTGAGGCTCCTTGATCTGCTCAATGACGTGCTTCATGTTCGCGCAAATTGCCTTTGTGAGATTGCTTTCCTCCCCACCTGAAGCGAGGCCAATCAGCCTTTTCTTGGAATCAAACGCCGGCGCCCCGCTGGTACCACCTGTCCAAGCGTCGTTGTTTGAAGTGACGCGGAGGCTGAGATGCTGATGGGTCGTACCTGCGGCAGTAGCATCCATCACAACCAGACGCAAATCTGCTGGGTTTGCTAGTCCCTGAGCGTTAGGCCGCAGTGCAACAATTTGGCACTGTTCCCCTACGGATACATCCGTATCCGACCCAGACAGATCAATGCCCAAACCGGTCGAAAAGGTGTTTGGAGCACTTTGCAGCAATACGGCAGGGATGGGATCAACTGGTTTTGCAATTGCGAAATCCTCCCACCTCCGGCTTTCATGTAGCGACCCATTCCCGCTGGGCGAGTGACGATTGCACAATAATTCGATCTCGACCCATTGCCCGGCTACCGAGATGTGAAACGGCTTGTGCGTTCGGAAAAAGTCGTAGACTTTGCCGGTGAAAGTGTGGCCGGCAGTAACGTATAGCGGGTCAGTCAACAGCAGTAGGACGCCGTTGCACAAAAACTCCTTGTTCTTGTCGTACAAGGGGGCTAACACCTCCACTAAGTGCGCTACCAAAGCTTGAGCCGCAGTGGCAACGGTTTGGGCCTGTATCTCCTGCACATCGTGCGGTTCGGATTTCGTCATTGAGGCAAATTACGAACCGGCACAAGCAAACTGCACAAGCCGTGCACGTACTTCGCCGAATGAAAATCACCTTTACCAATGCGGAGGATGAAAGCCGGGCCTACGGCTTTTTCGCTGACGTCTCCCTCCATTACGTACGAGGAGTTGAGTACGACCTTACTCAGATCGACCTCTCGTTCGCTGGATACCGCTTCGTGTCGGTAAAAAGTGATGAGGTGATTGAATACCTACGCACCATCGGCGAGGTGGAATCGTCCTACCATCCGCAATTGGAAGAAATGCGCGGAAGCTACACGCCCTACTACGCTTTGCTACCTACAACCCCGGAAGAGGTGTTCGGGCAAAATGCCATCAATTGCGTTCGGTCGCTACAGGTCGCCTACCCGGGCGCGTTCCAGGTCCATTACATCATCATGTACTCGCGGGCAAGTGGGGACCTCATCTCGGAAGCCATGGTTATCACCAACCCCATACATTGGTCCGACGAGCAGCTACGCGTACCAGATGGTGAACTGCCTGAGCTCAACGACTTCTTGCGCGTGATGTACAACCGCAAGGCGCTGATCGCCCCTGCTGACTACATCGACGACGTCATTGAGCATTACGTACACAGCACCAACGTGACCTCACTGCACCTGCAGTACGTCGGCTTGTGCGTAGCCCTTGAAACGATCCTGCCCGGCCGCACCGAAATCACCTTCCGATTGCGTCGTACGATGGCCGTTCTGCTGGCAAGTACGCGGGCAGAAGGAAATGCCATTTTCGACTTGGTGGGCATGCTCTACGACGTACGTAGCCAAATCGTGCACGGGGATGCCTACGACCAGAGCGAGGTGGCGCATTACCTACCTCAGCTCAGAGGAATTGTTTCCCGTCTCATCATTGAGTTGGTCGCGCACAACATCACAAACCGAAAAGAACTCGGCGTGCGGACCAACGAACTTGGTTTTGGGGACCAAGGGCAGCTCTCGGCTAACTACCGCCAGTACGTACTCAACTCCGATACCTATTCCCTCATCCGGGGCGGTTTCAAACCCTACCAAAAACCGAAAGCACCAAGCAATCCCGGAAAGCAGCGTGCCCAGAATCGCCCACCAATCACCTCATAAAAAAGACCCAACCGGATACCTGCGGGGCTTTTCGAGTTAGGTGGCGTGGGTAGTCCAAGCCACCACGTGAAGACCCCGGCAGGAATCGCGACGTCGCTCAACAATAAGCCAGCGGCCACCCAGCACTTTCGGCGGGGCTAACCGCTCCACGTGCCAGCCGCCGTGACCAATGCCGTATTCCTCTTTGTAGGTGCTCGTGCGGATGTACACGATGGGCTTGAGTTGCACCGTGTAGTCGTGGCGCAGGGTTTCAACCACCGCGTGCACTTCCGAGGAGTCGTGCGTGTGCCCGAGCCAGAGGGCATCGGCGCCGTGGACCATCGCGCTCAGACGCTGGAAGTCGGGGATGCCGCGCGAGACGGCGCCACCTCCACCCGAACCGTGGTGAACTTTCATTTTCCACGAAATGCGGTTCTCGCCCTGAAATTTCACCACGAGCCAGCCACCGTAGCCACCGGCTTGGATGTGGGTGCCGGCCCGCAGGTTGATTCCCTCGACGAGACGGTTGATGAGCGACGTTTCGATTCGTTTGGTGATGCTTGTCTCGTGGTTCCCCTCGCCGATGTAGTCGATGATGGACGCGTAGGGGAGCAGGAAGCGGATGGCATCGTCAACGATGGCGTCGATGTACACCTCACTCTGGGCCCCAGGACGGATGGAGGCCTTCGAGCCCCGCGGATCGCCTTTGGATTGCATCGCGCAGAAGACGTCCCCGTTCATCCAGACACGGGCGCCGCGGGCAACGGCCTGGTCGAGGTGCTTGGTGAGCAGCTTGCGGTCCGCCTTGGGATGGTCCAGGTGCAGATCGCTCAGCAGTAGAATCTCGACCTGATCGGCCGAGGTAGGGTAAACGAAAACGGGTTGGGGTGCTTTCTTGGCCACAGGGTTAGGGGACCATCTCGAAGTGATTGCCATCCCAACCGTCGCTGGTGGTCTTGTTGCCGTCCTTGTTGAAATCACCGCCCCAGCGATTCTGGGGATCCAGGCTGACCCAGTAATCACCCAGCGGCTTGTAGGAAGGCGAGTCGGTCAGGTACACACCGTTCTTGAAGAGCATCAGGTCGCCGGCCAGCCGGTCCTGGTGCAGCGAGTGGGTAGCTTTGGTCTTGCCGTGCTGCTGGTTGTAGCGGTGCTGCTCTTCGGTCCGGTGCAGCTCGCCGGCCGTCACCTCGTAGCCGTTGTTGAAGGCCCAAAGGATGAGCGTGGCGAAGTTTCGCAGGAAGGTGGACTGTTTGTTCCGTAGTGTCATAGAAGGGTGGTGAGGAGGGGTTTTACTGGGGATTCAGGGAGCGCGCAATTTTTGTTGTGTCATTTGCCCAGCTGGACAACCGACTAATAATCAGTCACTCCACAGGAATGTGGAGCGAGCCAAGGCCAGTCGTGCACCAACTTTTGTTGCAAGAGCTGGGGGTTCTCCACAAGTTGGTGGAGAATTATATTTCGACTGCTACCGAGAGGCGCGGGCTCGCCAGACCAGCCACGCGATGCCACCCACCAGCACCCACCAGAGCCAGCTTGTGGAAGAAACTTCGGTCTGCGTAGCGGTTGAGCCACCAGCGGCCACCGGGGACTTTGCACGGGGCGCATAGGAGCCGCCTTGGGAGCCGCGGTTATCGGACTTGTCTTTCACCTTCGACACGGAGATGAGGGGCGTAGTGGGCTGCTGGGCGGCCAGCACACGAGCTTGGGCGCGAGAGGCTACTCGTAGAAAGCGGCGCTGCTGGCGCGGTGTCAGGCCGGCGGGAACAGATGCGGTTACGCTAGGAATCGAACCTACTTGAGGATGATTGGTATCACCCGAGAGCGTATCCGTAGCAGCTTCAAGAGCGATCTGGGAGGCACGTTGAGGCACAATTTCCTCAGGCGAGATGGAAGGCCGGAAGAGACTGCAAGAAGCCAGTAAAAGTCCTATCAGGGGTAAGCACGACTTCATTTGTTTTCGGCAGGTTGGGTGGGGGCTGGAGGCAGCTCCCCACTTTCGGCGAAGGCCTCCATCCGCTTGCGCACCCACTTGGGCAGGAAGCCCCGGCCCATCTTGTGGAGGTTCTCCTCGACCGACAACACCTCCGCCCAGATCATCAGCGTGTAGATGGCGCCCTTGAACGAGGGGGCGATGGTTGTCACGAACAGATTCGCTTCCCCGCCGACCTTGAAGGAGGTCAGCACGTGGATGGCCACGAGCGCGATGCCGTACTGGGCGAGCTTGCCGAAGACCTGACGAAGCCGGCTGGAGGAGTGCTGGTGCAGGGCCAAGCTGGCCCAGATGCCCGAGAGGGTATCCACGGCGATGGCCACCAGCAGGTAGCCCAGGAAGGCCACATCGTTAAAGATGTAGGTCCGGGTGAGGTGGCCGATCAGGCCGAACACCGCGCCGAGGTTGAAGGCCAGCAGAGCGCCGAGAGAAGTCAGTTTTCCGGGCATCACTATCGCGAGAAAAACACGCCGCCCAGCAAGGATGCAGGCGCCGGAGAAGTGGGGGTCGGCAGGTAAGCCGTGTAGTCGGCGGCGTTGGCTTCGAGCCAGGCTTTCAGTTCGGCGAGTTCGAATTCGGCTGTGTCGCGTACCGCCGAAAGCGTCGCCTGCGCGGTGCGCACATCGGCCACTTCCGAGTCCTTTCCCGCTCTCAGGGTCAAGCCGACATTAGTGATGTGGACCAGCAGCATCGGCCAGGCTTCGGTCAGCGTGAACCAGGCGAGTGCCGGGCGCACGGCGGCTTGCAGGGCCACCCACGGTTCCGTCAGCGGCGCTTCCACAGTTGCGGCAGCTACGGCGTCACACAGAGCTTGGTAGAGCGTCACGCCCAGTACCTGGCGCACGTGTCGGCGCTGGGCCTGCTTGGCGAAGGCCATAAACCGTTGCTCGTCCACGTTCTTTTCGATGGTGGTGACGGCCACGATGTCGTCTTTGGAAATCAGAAGCGTGTCCATTTAAGCGGCAGCGGGGAGGGGCAGCGCGGGCTGTGAGGTGGGGACGATCAACTCCGCCTGCTCCGGCGTGAGGCCGTAGAAAAGCTGGAGGCGGGCGACGCACGATTCGCGCGTGGTGAGCTGCTGAGCGAGCGCCGTCAGCATCGCGTCAATGGCGCTCTGGCCACCGACTGAGCCGCTCAGGGCGGCTTGGGCTTCGGTCTGCCCGGCGACAGCTTCGGCAGGGATCAGCTTTTCCGCCTCCGCCAGCGAGAGCCCGTACATCTGCGTCAGCCGCTGGAGCTTGGCCTCCCGTGTGATGCTCGAAGCGACGAGCGCGTCGAGCTGGGCCTGGCCTGCGGGCGTGCTGATGAGTTGCGCCTCGGCCGGCAGCGTGGTGGTGATGTCGAGTTCATCCAGCGCGGCCTGCTCCACGCCCGCCACGTAGGCGAGCACGTCCCGCAGACCGCTCAAAATGTCGAGTTGATCCGGCCGGCAGACGGACCAGTAATAAAGGGAAAAGGCGGCTCGGAGCGTGTTGGCTTCGCCCCCGAGCGAGGCACCCGTGGAGAGGCCTACGATAGCCGGTGAGGGAACCCGATTGGCCGCCAGAATTTGCTCGCGGCACAGCGCGGCGTAGGTGCTGAATAGGTCGCTAGGCTGGCCGTCGGTGTATGCCTGCACCTGCGCGCGTAACTCGGGATTTTCCTCAAACAACACGAGGACGCGGTCGCCGTCGGGGCCGGTCAGATTGGCTTTCAGCCCGTCGGTGAAGGTCCGTTGCTGGGCTGCGGCGGTGACTACTTGCCCATCTGGACCCGTGAAATCCAGCGGCGCGGGTACCGACAGGATGGTACCGGCGGAAAAGCGGGACGACACATTCGAGACGTGGTATTTGGCCAGCTCCGCCTCGGTTTCGAGGTAGTTGAGCGCGCTGAAAAAGCTCGGCTGCGGGTAGTAATCCTGCTCCGCCGACGCATTAAAGTAGACATACAGGCTCGGCTCGGACCCGATGTTTTCCGGATTGAAGGCGGGTACAGTCGTGATCGGAAATTTCACGCCCCGCTTCGACCAGTCGCCGCACAGATGGTACGTGCGCACCACTTCGTCCTCGTCCATCTCGCCCGACGCCACCGTGCTGAACCGCTGGTAGTATAGCTGGGCAATCTGCCCTCCGCGTGCCGGGATTACCTGAAAGGCAAAGCCCCCGAATGTCGCGTAGTCCTGTGCCAGGGCGGAGAGGAACTGCTGCTTACGGGCACGGCCCTTCACGAAGAGCTTGGCGTCGAGAAAGCCGTTGAGCGTGGCCGAACGGCTCTGAGTGAAGCCCTCGCCGCTCACCAAGGCCGCCCGGGTTTTCGTGATGGAGGACTGAGTCGGCGAGTTGCGCACCAGTTCCAGGAGCCGGGCCGGGAAACCGTGCGCCTTGCCCCACTCGATGACCCCCGTACTCCGGTTCAGGACCAGTTTCGGGGCCTCGACGGCGGCCAGCTTGAGTTCGATAGAGGTTGCTTTCACAGGGGTTAGCCGTTGGCGGCTGCTGCGTAAAGCGCGTTGGCGGTGCCCGAATCGAAGGCGACCCACGCGGTGGGTTCTGCGCCTTCCAGGGCCGCGCTCACGGTCGTTTCTCCGCTGCGCGTACCGGTCTGCCAAGTAAGGTTCACGCAGCGCAGGCCGCGCGTTTGACCGGCGAGCCACCACGTGCCGGCACCATCTTCCAGTAGCACCCAGAGAGGAGCAGCGAATAGCTGGGTGACGGCCTGGCGCTGTTCCAGTGAGAAGCCAGTGCTCCACTGGATGCTCAGCTTCTGCTCATAGCGTAAGCCATTCAGCGTGCGTTGAGCAGCTTGGGTGGCGCTGGCGGTGGGTTCGGCCGTGAACGCGTACCACGCGGGCGGCGCGGGCACCAGGGACGTGATGAGGGGCTGGGCGGGGTCGCTAAATACGAAGCGGGTGCCGGCGACGTGTTGAGTCACCAGCACCCGCCGGACCCCCGCAAGCGCGTAGGCGGCGCTGGGGAGATAGGACTGCATTGCTTAGCCCGTGATGGGCGCGGTCAGGTTGACATCGGTGAGCAGGCCCTGGAAGACTGACAGCGCCACGGTGGGCGCGCGGGTCACTTCGGCGCCGCTGACCACGAGGTCGTATCCGAAAAAGTCGGGGGCCGTGGCGCCCGCACCCGATTCGGATTTCTCGGCTACCAGCCCGTTCTCGCCGCCTACCAGCACGATTTTACCGGACTGGAGCTTGAGGCAGAACGTGTGGCGGCTCAGGTCCAGGGCCATCAGGGCCTTGTTCAGACCATCCGAGCGGCCGTTGAACTTGAGGCCGACCGTCGGTTTCGGAAACCGGTTTACACCGATTTGCACGTTATCCGAGAACGAGGCTGTTTCCACTTCGCTTTCGAGCAGGAAGGGCGTAGAGCCGTTCGAGTCGAGCGTGATGGCCGTTACCTGGCCGTCGGTGGCAAAAGTGTAGGTGGCATTGGGGGAGCCGTCGGCCAGGAAGGTTGGCCACGCGAGGACGGTGGCGACGCCACCGATGGCGTATTTTTCGGAGCGTTTGACGGATGCGGAAAGTGCGGGCATTAGAGGGTAGCTATCGCTTGATTTCGAGGTGGGTAGGGGTGGGGTGCGAGAAGCGGATGTCGCCGGTCTGCGGGTCGTAGTAGCCGATTTGCAGGGTCGGGTACCGGGCGAGCAACTCGCGGACGGTGGCTTCCAGCGCCGTCGCCCTGGACGGTACCGGAGCGACGGGTTGCGCTTTCTGCTTGGCCATTTTCCGCTTAGAGGTAAATGACCTTCTGCGCGGGCAGGAGCACGCCGGTCGTCAGCGACACGACCAGCTTGCCGAAGAGCTGGTCGCCGACGTTGTTGACCTTGCCGATCTCGAAGCTCGCCACGTCGGAGAGCAATTCGGTGGCCGCCACTAGGTCCCCGTTGGCACCTCCGCGGCCGGCGATCACGCAGTTCTCGGGCAGGGGCACGAACCGGATCGGCAGGCCGAGGTAGCTCATCTGGTCGCCATCGACCACGAAGAGATCGCGGTAGGTCTGGCTCTTGTTGGCCATTCGGATCAACATCCGGTGCGAGTACGGCGCGTAGAGCACCGTATCGGCGTTGCCTTGCACCGCCGTCGGCAGGGCCACAATGGCTTTGTCGTACTCGGCGCCGATGTTGGCGACGGTGATGGTCGTCCCGGCCACTTTGCCGGCGTTTTCCACGATCAGCTGGGCCACGAGGCCGTCGACCACGTCATCCGCGGTCGTCGTGATCGAAGCTGCCCAGGCCTTCTGGGTAGCCGAAGCCGAGCCAGCTGCGATGGCCGCCTTCGTGGTCGTCGTCATGCCGGTCCAGATTTTGTCCTCAAAAGAGCGGCTGTAGAGCGGCATCAGGTACTCGGTCGCGGCCGACTCGAACGACGGCGATTCGATGTTACCGGCGCCAGCGGCCATCGAATCCCCGAAGCGCGTGTTGCGCAAATCGTCCATTTTGAAGAACACGATGCTCTGCATCTTGCTCGGCGTGAGCGTTTTATCGCTCGCCGAAAGCGTGTCGGTGTAGGTCGCGTAGTCCGACTCGCGCAGGTCTTCCTTGTACTTGCGGAACGGTGCCGTGCCACTCATCGTGGTCACGTTGATTTCGCCTTTGACGTTATCGAAGAAGCGAATCAGGTTTTGCGAGACGGTCGCGTTACCCTCCAGTACATTGGAGAAGATGGGGGCAACGTGGGGGCCGGTGAACTTGACCGGGGAGTAGGTAAAAGCCATTGACAGGGGGGTGGGCTAAGGGTGTTTTCGGGGTGGGGTGTGAGGGTGCGGACGGGTGGAGGGGCTCATCCCTCCGGGGGTGCAGGGTTAGCGCATTGCCTGGGCGCGGGCCAGCCGGCGCTGGGCCGGGGTCATCTCGTCGGTCGTAGCGGCAGCGGCGAGCTTGATGGGCTTGGCGGCGGGTTGCGCGGCGAGCTGGGTTTGCAACTCGGCGTTGGTGGCCATCAGGCTGGTGCGGGCCGCATCGAGCTCGTCGATTTTCGTCCGCAGGGCATCAAGCTCGGCGCGAAGGGTATCGACTTCGGGAGTGGGTGCGACGGCCGCAGGTTCGGTAGACGGGGTCTCGACGGCCTGCTCGACCGGAACTTCGGCGGCGGCAGCAATGGGTGCTTCCTCCGCGACGGGCGCTTCCACGTGCTTGCCGTCCTTCACCGAAATCGCGGTGCCGTCGGCGAGCGTGTAGTCCCCGTCAGGGAGCAAGGCGGTGCGGTTGCCGTCCGCATCCACGGCGAATACCTCGTGCGTGGTGTCGTCGATTTCGATCCCGGTGCCGTCGGCCAGTTGCTCGTAGTTGAGGAACAGGGCGCGGGTGAAGGCTTGCAGCCGGGCGAGGAGAGATTGTTTGTTTTTCGACACGTTGGTAGGGGGAGCCGGGGTTTGAGGCTCGGCTGTAAATAGGGTCTGGTCAGCTAGGTCGAGCATCGCCTCGATGGAAAATCCGGTGCGGTTGCCCGACACGATTTCGGCGTTCCAGTAGGTGGTATCGGGGATGTGGACGCTGAGCATCCACGTGCCTTGGGGCACCGTCAGCCCGAGGGCGGCGGACTTGTCGCGGGCCGGGTCGGTGACGATCCATGATTCCACGACGTGATTGCCTTGGAGCGCAATGGCGTGCTCGTCGGTCGTCTTGGCCAGGTTGCCCGATGCGGCGAATCGCCGGCTCAGGGCTTCGATGGTATCCGCGGTGAAGCGGATATAGTAGGGCCGATTATCGCCTGAGAGGCGGAAGATGGGCTGGTCAGGGACCAGCGCCGGGCCGGTTACCACCTGCTTCATCGGTTGCACGGACAGATGCACCCGGGCAGGGGTAACGGGCTCGTCGCGCAGCGCCACGAAGGGGTGCTGGATGGCGGGATTGAGGACGAGGCTGATGGCCGTTACGCCTGCTTCCAGGTCGCTCGGCAACACCGCATCAAAGACCGGAACACTCGTCGTAGCCATTCGCGGGTAAAAGCGCAGGGCCGACGGTTGAAGCGGGCGCCAGTGGCCTTTGAGCGTGTCCTCACTGGCTGGCAAAGCGCGGGGTGCCGCTTAATTTCGCCTGATGAACCCACTCGCCTCCACCGCCCCCGAGCACCTGCAGCAACTGGTCGCGCTGTTGAAGACCAAGTACCCCAAGCTGGACCACGCGCTCGATTCGCCGGCCCCCGGAGTCTGGAATATCAAGACGACCGATCCCAAGGCCGGCAATTCCTTGATCTCATCCGTAGCACGCCCGATCCCGGAAGAAGGCCAGCTCAAGTGGGCGCGGAGCCATATCAAGAGCTTTCGCACCCCGATAGGCAGCAAGTAGAGTTAGAACGTCGCCAGCGCCTTCTGCTGGGCGGCACTCACCTGCTGCTCCGTGATGGCTTCGGCCTCCAGCGTGCCAATGCGGATCACGGGCTTGGGCGCCAGCGTGGGTGCTACCAGCACGGCCGCCCGTACCTGCTGTACTTCCGCTCGCAGAGCTTGAAGCTCCACCACGATTTCGCTGGTCGACTGCGTGGTCATCGTGGGCGTGGGCAGCACGCCGCCCCCGGCGAACCGGACGTTGGAGGCCGGGATATAACGGGTACGGCCCACATCGTTGATGGCCCGGAGCTGCGGCAGGAAAGCGGCCGTCGCGCGCTTGTTGACGATGAACTCCCCGCCTTCCACTTCCACGTTCCCGAATGCGCCACGGCCCCGGATGCCGCCTTGTTCGTGGCTGGGACCGTCGAGCAGACCGCCTTCCCGGAACTTGAGCGCGTTCTTGAGGCTCAGCGCCGCTGCAACGCCGGCCGCCGCGGTAGCGGCGATGACGAACGGGGCGGCCGGGCCTGAAAACTGACCCGCCTTCGCCGCCGTGCGGATCATCTCCACGGTGGCCAGCACGGTCTCGACGGCCACCGAAGCTTGGTTGATGCGCGCGGATTTCTCCTGCAATTTCTGCTGCTCTTTCTGGAGGGCGAGTTGTTGGGCGGCGCCTGATTCGCGTTCTTTCCGTAGCGCCGCTTCTGCCCGTTTCTCCTGTTCGATTTTGGCAATCAGGCTGGCGCGGCGCTGGCCCGTGGCGGTCTCCAAGGCCTGCTCATCCGACTCGATGCGCGAGCGGGTATCGGACAGGCGTTGGTCCAAATCAGACAGGCGCTCGTCCAGCCCCGCCAAGGTCGCGTCGAGGGCCGAGGCCGCGTCGTTCACCAACGAGGCGACCAACTGCGCGACCGTCTGCGAAGCCCGCTGAATGCTCTGGGTGATGGTCTGGAAGTTCGTTTCCGCATACTCCGCTTCGAGCTGCGTGGCCAGCGTTAGGTATTTCTCTTTGATCGCCAGCTTAGCTTCTTCGGTCAAGTCCGTCTGCGCCAGTTCCGCTTTCTGCTGCACCCCCAGTTGCTGGAGGCGGGCCTGGAAGAGGCGCTGCGGGCCGTCGGTTTGTAGGTTGCGCTGGGCGGCCTGCACTTCGATGTCGACCAAAGCCAACTCTTTCTGCTGAAGAATCTCGATTTCGCGCTGGGCTGTCTCGCGCGCCTTATCTAGCCGCGCCTTATCGCCGTCCGCTTGGGTTTTAGCCCGGTCGCGCCGTAGGTTCTGGTCGATGAGCGAAATCTGCAGGGCCTTTTCGTCGGCGGTGCCTTTCACGGCGGCCTTCTCTTGCTTGGCCTGTTCGTCGAGTTCGGCGAGGCGCCGGTCAGTCTCGTCGGTGATGCCGGCGATGAGCAATTTTGACGTGTTGCGCTCGATTTCGAGGCGATCTTCCGCGACTTTCTTCGCTGCTTCCTTGGCCTTGTCAGCAGCTTCCTTGGCCGCGTCGGCCCGCACCTTTTCTACCTCGCGCTGCACGCGAGCGGCAATCTGGTACTGTAGGTTCGCCACGTCACCCCCTTGGCGGTCCAGTTCCTCGATCTCGCGTTCGCCCGCTTCGCGCAGTTCGGCAATCTTGCGCTCGGTGGTATCGCTAATGGCCTTGATCTCCTCGTCGCGCAGCTTGTTGAAGCGTTCATTGCGAAAATCGGCTGCGGCCTGCTCGGCGTCCGATTCGCGCCGACGCGCGTCGGCTGCGATGACTTCGAGGTCTTGCAGTTTCTTCACCTCATCACGCCGCTCCTGGTCGGAAAGGTCTTTCCGGAACGCGTACCGGGCCTGCGCTGTCCGCTCATCCGCCTCCGCTTGCTGTCGGCTACGGGTAGCAGCGGCCAGCTCTTGCGCGATCTGCGCCGCCCGGAAGGTGGCCTGCGATTTGGCGATTTTCTCTTGTCCGTCGCGCAGCGACCGTTCCAAGGTGGCCTGCGCCTTAGCCGCTTCGGCGGCCGTTTCGGCCGTGAATTCCTTGTATTTCCGGAAGGCGAAAATGCCCAGCTCGGAGACCCCGGCTGTGGTCACGGCGAAGAACCCCCGGATCACCGTCGCATTATCCTCGACTACGCGCCGGATGCCGTCGAACGTGGTTTTGTACGTCTGGTAGAGCTTGGCGCCGACTTCCTTGAGTTTGTCGAAGTTGGCCACCAGCAGCCCAATGGCCACCACCAGCGCCCCCACCCCCGTGGCGACGAGGGCGCTACGGATCGTGATGGACGCGATACGGGCCTGGATGGCGGTCAGCGTGAAGCCGGCCCGCACGGATGCTAAGCCCCCAGTGATGGAGGTGAATACCGCCTTGATCCCCGCAAATTTTTCGGGTTCGAGGGCAGACCGGAAGGTTTCAATGGACTGGAGAACCGCGATTAGGCCCACCAGCTTGGCTTGATACTGCTCGATAGCCCCACCACTTAGCCCGAACTCCTTCGCCGCCACAGTGGCCACGGAGAAGGCCCCCACGGCCGCCTCACCAAGGCTCAGGAACCCTTTAATCTTCGCATCCGGCGCCAAGGCCGCGATCTCGGCGCGCAAATCGCCGATGCTGTCTTTCACGTCCGCGATCCGGCGCAGGGCGGCGGCGGCTTCGGCCGAACCGGCGGGGAGGGTCGCGAGCGTTTTGTCCAACTCGCGCGCTTCCTTGCGCAGGGCCGACATCGACGGGGCCGCATTGCCGTCGATGTTAAGGGTGTAGGTTTTGGTCTGATTGGCCATCGCCGGCTAAAGCGCGCGGCCGCGTCCTGAACCAGCCCGGCTTATCTCCCCTCGGGCGGCACGTAACGCAGCAGCTCCAGCGAGGCGGGCTGGGGGCTGTTGGGTTCATAGCCTTCCAATTTGTTGACCACGTAGACCACGCCCTTGGCCCGCACCACGCGACCGGGGTACAGATCACGGTACAGGACTGGCGTCAGCAGAATCGGCGCCGTCACCAGTTCGCTCGAATCCAGTAGCTCAAGGGTCGCGGCGTAGTGGGCATCCACCAATTCCGGCCACGTGAAGGCGTTGCGGGCCGGTCGGTAATTGATCTCCGTCTGGTTGGCGTGGGAATGGTACACGCGGATGACCCGCCGGTCGGGGTCGGGAAACGCAGGCGAAGGCGGGCCCTGTCGCAGCAGCCGGGGCGCATAGTCGGTCGACCACTGCGTCTCGGAGCGTTTCTGTGTTAGCGCCTCGGTGGAGGCGATGCACGCCAGCACGTGGGGTACCGGCGGCGGGGGCACCGACGGGGGCTGCAAGAGGGGCAGTTGGAGGTACTCGCGCGTGCCAGTCGTGGCGAATGGTACGGCGATTTCCTTTGTATCCGCCCGCCCGGCGGAAGGCAACGGTACCAGCACGCCGCCGCTTCCCGCCACCGCCACGGCGTCGGCGGCGAAGGTGAAATTGACGGCCTTGAACTGAGCAGCGGGGCGGTAGGAAAAGGCCGCCGGGTCCAGAAAATCGTCGAGGTCTAGCGCGGTCGCCAGTTGCTGGGGCGTGAGCGCATCGCGGGTGAGCAGCGTTACCGTTTTGCGCGCTTCATCGAGCGTGAACGTGCTGTTGGTCATCGTCAGGATCGTTTTCACGAAATCCTTCTGGGTCATATCCGGGAGCAGGTGCGCGGGCTGGATCGTGGCCGGGCCATCGAGCTTGACGATGCTGACCCCTAGCGTCAGGCAGGTGGGACCGGCGCCAGGGTTCGCATCGGTCACCAGCACCTCGATGGTGCAGGGGCCGCTGACCGTGACCGTGTGATCGAAGGTCACGGCGCCGGTGGGGCCGGTGGCGGGCGTGATGAATTGAACCGACGCTACCTCGTCACCGCCGTACACGGCGATGCGTACGCGCGGTTGCAAACCGGAACCCATATACGTGTACTCGTAGCCCCCACCGAGTTGGTACTGCCCGGCGGTGGGTGTTTGAAAACGCAGGAAACTACGCGTGTTGGTCGCGACATACACCGGCACATCCGGCATCCCGGTGCCGCCGTCGCCCCAGTACAGAAACTCGCCCATATAGCCCTCGTAGAGCGTGCGGGGCGCAGATAGTAAGCCGAGTTGGTCTTCCTGATACGTGTCCTGCGGGCTGCCGCTCCGGTTGTACACGTAGCCCAGCCCGTTGCCGACCGCCAGCATCGCTTGATACGGCCACGGGAAGGGGTTGGGGCGGGTGTAGGGCAGTACCACGTTTTGCCACGCCGGGTCAGTAAGCAAGGCGCCCTGGAGCGTGTAGCCCGCCTCGGTGAAACACGCTTCCAGCACGTTTAACGCGTACACGGACAGCACGTAATCATCCAGCCGTAGCCCCTCGTCAATGGTGTTGAGGGGCTGGGTATCGTCGCTGCCGAAGAAGTTGCCGTAGGCGATAAGCGGGGCGGCCAGCGTTTCGGTGGCGCGGTTGCCGGCGAGTAGTTCTTCGAGGTCGTTGAGGTCGGCGTACGCCCGTTCGGGCAGCGTGGTCAGCTCACGCAGTTGCTTGCTTGCCAGTAGTTCGCCGAGACCGACGCCGGGCGCATAGAGGACGATTTCGTAGCCGTCCTGGCCCGCCGCATTCAGGCGGCACACGGCGCCGACCGGTAAAACATCTACCCCATCGGCGACGAAGCGGGCGGTGATCTCGGCAGTACGCTTGAACTTGTTCGACTGGAGCTGCTGCCGGGCATTCGCGAGGGCCACATCGTTGCGGCGCGTAGGGGGCAACAGAATCGAATACGACCGCTCCCCGATGCGCTGATCGAGTTGATCGACCGCGTTGCTGGCTTGATTGAGCCGGACACGGGCCTTGGCGGGCAGGTCCACCGCCGCCCCGTTGAGGTAGAGTTGCAGGGCCATTAGCGCGTGAGGGGAGTGAAGGGTGCGCGGGGCGTAATGGTCAGGCTGATCGAATATTCTTCGGTCAGTACATCGGCTTTGGCGTCAAAATCGGTGACATTCATCACCGTCAGCGGGGCGTTATCGGCGGGAACGAACGTCGCCACGTCGGAGCTTGCGGCCAACTCGGCACACAGGAAATCGAAGGCGGCGCGGGTAAGCAGACCGGAGGTCAGGCGTTTGGACTGCGTGAGGTCTACTCGCCGGGTCTGGGTCGTGCCATCCGCGCGGTCGTAAAAGGCGGCGGTGCGCGTCTGGCCGGGTTCAGCGGCGGTAAAGCCCCACTGTTCCAGGCCGCCCAACCGGTTGCGAAATTGCAGCCAATAAGACGGCGGCGAAGCGGGCAACTCAAACCGCAATGCCCCGCCCGCCTGGCCGCTCACGTCGTCGGAGCGCGTGAGTACGAGGGTTTGCAGACCTGGGACCAGTACCTGCACGAACTCGGCAGACACGTTGAAGACGCCGCCCGCGCTGATGGAATAATGCAGCGGCGGGGTGACGAGCGTATCGCTCCCGTCCGCCAGTTCCAGCGTGCGCGTCATCGTCAGGCCGCCCGCTGTGTCGCAGACGGCGGAGAGACTGACAATGAAATTGTCGGCGTCATCCACGCACAGCGGGCGGGGGCCGAAATACGGCGTCAGAAACTGCGGCTCACGGGGATCGGCGTACGAACTGATCGGCAAGGCGGCATCAAACGCCCACGCCACCCCGGAGCTCGGCCACTGCCCGGCGGGGTGCCGCCTACGGTAGGGGTTGGTCGGCGAGGCGTAAATCTGCCCATACTGCACGTAGTACCCGATGGCGCGACCAGTCGATTCCACGACCGCGTGCAACCACGGGGCAAGGTCGAAGGTATAGGCATTTTCCTCCGAAAAGGGCAGCTCCAGCCGGGTCAGCAACACGGCCGTGAGGGGGGCACTGGGCACGACGGGGTAGTTGCGGTCGGCCGTCAGCGGGTAGGCATAAATTTCCACGTAGCAGCCCCAACTCGGCCGTCCGATCTGCTCGCCGTGCACGCGGGCCGGGGCGCTGTCGGGCACGAAGAAGATGCCCGCCGGTACGGTCTGCACGGTGTTCCACGCCGGGCCGGGGCGGCGTGCGAACATCTGGAGAAAGCCCGCCGTGCCACCGTAAGAATCGGGCACACAGTAGTAATCGGCGGCGAGTGGTGAGTCTTCGATGGTTGCGATCAGGGAGGCTTGCGGGCCAACGACGTTGCCTGCGTCGGCTACAAACTCACCGTAGACGGTATCCGGCCCGGCAACGGCGGTGAAGGAGACGCCGTTGATCGTCAGCGTCTGTCCGACGACGAACTGATCGGTCGAAAGGGAGAGGCTGGCCACGTAGTCGGGCGCCAGCAAGGCGCTGGCGAGGGTGAGGCGCAGGGGCAAGCCCGTCACCGCCACGGTGGGCGGGGCGCTGGCGATCAGGAGTTCGGTAGCGGAGGAGGAGGGACCGGCCATTAGCTTGTTTTCAGGTTAAATGCGACATCGAGGTCGCGGGTGAGCAGGTCGAGGGCTTTTTCATCAAGCCACACAGCGAAGGCTTTCTGGCCTTGCTCGAAGGCCAGTTTGATGAAGGGGCGCCCCGCGATACCTCTTTTGTAGATGGAATTCTGGATAGCGAAAGCCAATTGGGTAATTGTCATCTGGCGCTTGGTAAAGCGGCCCCGGCTGGTGCGGCTGATCCCGACTCTTTTGCTTTTTATCCACGCGACCAAGGCGCTGATGGGTACCTTCCGCGCGCCGGGGCGACGGCCGCTTTCCACGTACTTCGCGTAGTCCGCGATGTAGACTGAAAGCGACGAGGCATCGAAGCCGGCGAACCGGCCGCCGGTCGCCCGGGGCTGCTCGACGGTGGCGGTCATCGTATCGAGGAGAGCGGATTTACCGCGCCGTAGGGGGTAGCGCCTTTGGGTTTCAAGGTGAGCGCGCATCAGGTCGATGATCAACTCGCCCAACTCGACCAGCGCGGCGCGCAGGGTGGTGGCTTGTAGCATTACAAAACCGCCACCGCGCGGTAATGGAGCAGATTGAGCGTGGCGGCGGTATCGGACTTCGTACAGGAAATAGCCACGTAGAGCATCGCGGCGGTGTTGACGCCGGTCAGCGCGACGAGCACGTTGTTGCCAACCCCCGCGTTGCTCACCTGCGACGCCACCGCCGTGGCCGCCGTGACGGTTGACCACGCGATTTCGAGCGTGATCTTGGTATTGACGGCCGTAATATTCAAGATGCTCATTGCGGCAGCGTTACTCAACGTCGAGGCATTGTTGCCGATGCGGACGAACACCGTCTTGTTGCCCGCGCCCGAAAACTGGGCGATCAGGTCGACGAGCAGCGAGGTGCTGGCGGCCAGCGTGCCGGCCGGGATGCTGAAAGAGGTGAGGAGTTGTTCGCTGGTCGAGGACGTCGCCGCGAAGGTGGTGCCGGACTGCGCGAGGCGCTGTACGGTGGTCGTGCCCGCTGGCCCTTGGGCACCGGTCGCGCCGGTAGCACCTGTGGCACCCGTGGCGCCCGTCAACCCGATGGGGCCTTGCGCACCCTGCGCGCCTGTAGCGCCCATCGGCCCGGTCGCGCCTTGTGGCCCGGTGGGCAACACAATGGTCGAGACGTCGTTGTTGGTAAGTAGGATTTTGAAGGTGGTGGCATCCGTCTGGACGACTTCCGCAATGCTCACGCCGTCGGCACCATCCGCACCGGTGGCGCCCGTGAAACCGGTCGCGCCTTGCGGGCCGATAGGCCCCGTAGCACCTGTTAGGCCGATGGGCCCTTGCGAGCCGGTAGCGCCGGTGGCGCCGGTTAAGCCAATGAGACCTTGGGCACCCGTAGTGCCAGTGAGACCGATAGGGCCTTGCGGACCCGTCGCGCCCGTCGCACCGGTGGCCCCGTCAGCGCCTGCGGGGCCGGTGGGACCCTGCGAGCCCGTGGCACCGTCGGCGCCGGGCTCACCTTGTGGCCCCTGCGGCCCCTGCGGCCCCGGCACTCCCGACCCGCCACCCGCCGCCGTCAGGCGACCTTGTGGGTCCAAATTGATGCCTGCCCCCAGCTTCGCCACAATCTCATTGCCGACCCGCGCCAACCCGTTGCCGGCCGTCAGCGCCGGCAGTGGGGTAGGGTCGGGGTCGCCGGGTGCGGGTGGCACGTACGCCGGGTCGAAGCGATCTGCCAGCCCGGCGCGCGAGGTGCGTTCCAGGTTCAGCGTGAATTCGTAGCGCCAGCCTGTCAGGCCAGCATCTCCTGCGGCGTGCAGCGCCAGCGTCTGGGGGGAGAGTTGCTTGAGCTTGAACGCTTCCCGTGTGGCTTCCACCAGGTCGTCGCCGATGGCGCGCAGCTCTTCGAGGATCGCCCACTCGATGCCGCCGGTCCGGTCAGGTTTGCCCACGACGTTGAAGGCGAACTGGAACTGGTCAACCCCGGGGGAGGCCTCCTGCGAGGAGGTGTCGCATTCAAGCAGCACGGCGGGTAGTTCCGCGTTGCCCAGTTCCGAGAGGTCAACGCCCAGCAGGAAAGCCTTGACGGCATAGTGCGAGGCCGCCAGCTGCTGAAACCAAGGAAGGAAGGTTGCAAGGGTCATACCCCGCCCAAAGCGCGCCTGGAACGGACGAAGCGGCACGAAAAACCCCAGCTGATGGGCTGGGGCTCGCGTTACTTCATCTGCGCTTCCGCTACTTGACGGCGGCGATACTCTTCGACGGCGAGCAGGTCGCCAGCAGGTTCTGCGCGCAACGTGTCCAAAGCCGTGCGGCGCTCCACCGCCAGCGCGCAGAGCAGGTCACCGAATCCGCTCCCCGCTCCTCCACCACCTTCGTCACGTTCGTCAGCGCCATCTGGGCGCACGCGTGGGCGTCGGAAAACTGTTGGATACGGCTCGCAGAAGGGGCCGAACTGGTCAAAAAAAAAGCGATAGCGGGCCAGGCCGTGGTCACGGGCAGGGTGCGGAAGGCCTCCGCCGTGCGCGTCACCGAGTCGGGTGTCTGGGGCTGCCCTGCAGGAGTGTAGAGGACGGCCAGGAGTTGGTGGATGGCACAGGTCGACTCATCACCTGCGGCTGCCAGGAAGTCTAGGAGTGCTTCGAGCTGGCCCGCCGTGATGGTGTCGAGGTTGCCGACGTGCTGGTACTGCTGGCCCGCGTGATCGAAACGGGTGAGTGGGCCAGCAGCGGGCAGTTCGTTGAGCCACGGGCAGGCGTTCACGATGGCGACTGGCAGGGAGACGTCCGAGGAGAGGATCGTGTGGGGGACATCGCTCAGCCACCCAGCCGTTGCCACAAGCTGCCGGACGCGGGTGAGCTTGGCAATGCGGGTCTGGTAGTCGATGAGTTCAGCCACCGTCACATCTTCCCAGCCCGACTTCATCAGGTAGGTGTGATGGTCCTCGACGCGGCCGGCGGCGTGGGTAGTGAGCGAGAGGGTTTTCATTGGGTTAGAAGGCGTAAGCCAGTCCGCCTTTGGGCTGCTGGAGTTTGTTGAGCGCCACGTAGCGCACGGCGTCGAGCGCGTGGTTGAAGGCGTCCACCGGTTGGTTCGTTGAGACGCCAGTTAGTCGGTCCACCTTCCACTTGTAGTTCATCAGCTCCTTGCGCAGGTTCACGGAGTGGCGGGTCACGCGCAGGGGGTATCGCTTGAGCACGTCGATGCCGGCGTTCACCGAGTCAGTCCCTTTCACAGCGCCCTCGATCCGTAGCCCCAGCCGGCGTAGCTCTTCCACGGACTTCGGTTCGGCACTGTCCCCCACGTGCCCCTTCTGGCGCGTCTGCGGGTCGGTTTCAAGCAGCCGGGCGTAAATATCCGGGTTAGTCAGGCCGGGGGAGTACAGCACCTCATCGAGCCACAGGCACCCCTCGCTTTGGTACACGTCGATTGCCGTCGTGGGGTCATTCGTGAACCCGAAGTCGACCCCGCGCCCGATGTGCTTGGCGTGAGCAGGCAGAGCTTCCACCACGGTCCAGTCGCGGTATACGAGTCCCTCGATCTTGCCCGTCTTGCCGCGGGCGTAGACCTTCCACAATTCGGGGTCGCGCTCCTTGAGGCTCTCGATCTTGGCGCGCGTGGCGTCGCTCAGGAAGGGGTTGTGCCGATGATCGGAGATGATGAGCTGCCAGCCCGGCTTGCCGATCAAATGCTCGTGGGCCCAGAACTCCGCGTTGGGATTGTAGTCGAGGTAGGTGCGTAGCCGGGTCCGCAGGTGCAGCTCCTCGAAGACCGGGAAGGGGACCCCGTTCGCCTCGTTGAGGAAGAGGTAGTCACGCTTGCCGCTCTTGGCGTCCTGCGGCGAATCATAGCTCTTGAACTCCAGCACGGAGCCGTTGTGCCACGTGAAAATGCGGTCGCTCTTGTTGTAGCTGGCGATGAGCGCCTGTAGGTTGGGCGAGTTGTCGTAAATCTCCAGCGCGTCCCGCAGGGCCCCGACGCGGAGATTAGGTATATCCTGCCCTACGACCGTGCAGGTCAGTCGCGCGCCTTCGGAGAGGAGCACGAACAGCACCTGGAGGATACTGAACGTCTTGCCAGACGAAGTGCCGCCTTGGTTGATGATGCCCGTTTCCGTCGGCGCGTAGTTGGCGGCGAAGAGCGGCGATGCGCTAAACATCGTAGACCTCCGTCTCTGAGCCGGCCAGTGGCGGACCGGAGGGAATCAGCTCCACGTTCACCGACAGGACCTTCATCGTGCCGGTGGTCTCGACGTCCAGCTTGTCGCCGTACACCTTCGGACGAAGCTTACTGGCCACCCATTTTCTCGCGTCCATCCGCAGGCGCGCCACGGGGTGCGTGAACTCGTCCGCCGCGTCGGCAATGGTGATGATCTCCTCGACGTAGTGATCGGCCTGTGCCTCGCGCGCACGCGCGTACTGCCCACGAAACTGCTCGTCATCCCGGAGCCAGCGCCGCACCGTCTCCGCGCTTGGCATCGCCGGATCATTACCGATGGCCCGCAGGGATTCGCCCCCGGCCAGCCGCTCGCACAGCAGACCGGCCAGCTCCTCCGAGTAGAGGGAGGGCCGGCCGGTCTTTGCAGGAAGGGCAGGATTAGACGGCGAAGTCGAAGGGGTCTTCTTCGTCGGTTTGTTGGAGGGCTTCATAGCGTCCTCCAAAGCGGGTTTGGACCCACTGACGCGCCGCGGCGGCAGCCCGCTGGGCCCGCGTCTGGGTGGTGTTCATCAACTCCGCAATCTGCCGCGTCGTGTACCCGGCAAGGCTCAGCCGATAAGTCTCGGCCTGGAATTTTGGCAACTCGTCGAGGCTCAGGAGCACGTCGCGGATCAGGCCGTGGTTCTGGTCATCCCGCGCGATCTCGGCCGCGTAGCGGGCTTCGGGTGAGGAGATGGGCACCATCGGGGCAGTCGGTTGCTCCCAGGATGGCAGGTGGGCAACGTCCAGGTGATGCGGCTTCTTGCGTTGACGGCTTGGACGGAGCTTGTTCTTCACGGCCCGTCCTAAGTATCGTAGCACTGCCAGGTCGCTCAGGGGGCGGTCGGCTGGCCACGCGTCGGCGGCGGCAATCAGGCAATCTTGGAGCGCATCTTCGGCGGCGTCGTAGTCGCGGGTCAGTTGATGGGAGTATGCGCGGAGTTCGCCGTGGTGGTGGCCGGCAATTTCGAGGAAAGACAAAACATTGGAAGGTTCGCGGGCAACAAGGCCGCCCGCCGGGCGCAGAGTGAGGGTCGTGTGGGGCTACTTGGCCTTTGGGACGGTGAGCTTGAACTTGCGGGCGATACCGGCCAGGCCTTTGCCCGTGAGCTGTGGAGTCTTGCTCGTCTTGGCCAGGCCGGTTTTCGGGTCACGGTAGCTGGAGAGCTTCTCGACGAACCACGCGTTATCGAGGTAGTACTGGATAACCGTTTCCTTCTTCTCGTCGCGGTACAACATACCCGCGTCGCGGAGCATCGAGCGGAAGGTCCGTGGTTTCACTTTGAGCACCTTGGCGGCCTCGTCGAGCAGGTAGAGTTCATCGCTGGCCGCGACGGCCTCGGCAAACTTGATGGCGTGGCCCGCTTCCTCCACGACTTGGACCATCTGCTTCTTGACCGTGACGACCTCGGCTTGGGTGGTGGCCAGCTGGAGCGTCTGCTGCTGGAGTTCCTGGGTAAGGCGCTGCTCCTTTTCTACCGAGTCAGCCAGCATCCGTAGCGCGGTAGGGAAGTCGGGCAGTGCCGGTGCGGCTACCGCGTAGCTGCCGCTGCGACGGATAGCGGGCAGTACCACTTCGCACACCCAGTCCTGGAACCGCTCCGCGTGCGCGGCATTGGAGCGCATCGCCAGTCGGTACAGGTTCGGCTCGTCGATAAAGGTCAGCGGCTGTACGCCTGACGTCGTAGGGGTGTCGTGTTTCGCGACACCCCCCATACGGCAGTGGCGGGCGACGGCATCGCGGCCATTCGCATAGCCCAGCGCACGGGTAACGTCCATTGCGGGGAACCATGCTTTCCCATCGTGGGCCACCAGTAGGCGGACGGTGAAATCCTCGAACTGAAAGGGCTGGAGGTCAAAAGTGAGCCCCGCGAGTGGCGGGGTAGTGAGCGGGGTGGCCGTGAGGGCCGGGGCGGTCAGGTGGACCATCGCCGAAAGGAGTAAGCGGCGGAGTGAGGTGGAGCTGCGTTCAATCTTAAATAGGGGACTTTTCGTGGGATGGACTCAGCTCCATCCTAAAGTTAGGGATTTTTGCCCATTGGCAGTAAGTTTTTTCGAAAATTTTCGTGCTTTAGCTTGTTGATTGGTTGCTAGGCTCCACCTTTCGGTCATGGAGTTTGCGACTACACCAATCGAACCTGCTCGGCTTTTCAAGTATAAGCCTTACCGAAAGCCTGCCTACCAAGAAGATGGAGCTTGGAAACAAGGCGAGGTGATCGACCACAACGAGCGGTTCCTTTTACAGGGTGAGCTTTACTTACCAGGTATCCGAGAGCTTGGCAATGACCCTGCTGAGGGTACTGTGTACTCCAAGTACCACGAGTACAGTGACGATAAGCTCAAAGCTGATTTGCAGCGGACGTTGTTGACCCACGAGCCACTCCTCGACGCAAAGGAAGTCGCATCGAGGGTAGAACGACAGTTGAGCAATTTGAAGGCGAATGACAAGCAAATACTCCGCGCCATGTCTGAGAAGGTGCGGGAGCACACCGAATCAACGGGCGTTCTTTGCTTGACAACGAGGGAGAACGATTCTCCTATGTGGGGCTACTACGGCGACAACCACAAGGGCTTTTGCGTCGGCTTTGTAACTGACAACTTGGTCCGTTACGTCTGCGCAAACCTTGGCGGCATCTTTACCAAGATCAACTACACTGATGAGCTAATGCCTTCGCTGCCTGCTCCGAGTTCAGACGAGAGAGTAGCTTTGGATGCATCTGGGAGGTTTTTTTCCAAACACTCCCAATGGGTACACGAAAACGAACATCGTTACGTGAAACCCAATGGAATTCATCTCAAGACTACCTTCCCACCAGAGGCAGTTGACTCTGTGACTTTCGGGTACCTGATGACTTCCAAAGATGTCGCAAGGCTCGCCGAAGCCAGTCGTCGGCGCTATCCCCATGCAAAAATCCGTCAGGCCATTCTCGTCGGCAGAGGGATTGCGGCGACGCCCATTGTTGAAACAAGTGAGGGATTCAAAGCCTACAACGAGGTAGAGAGCCACTGGCAGACAGTTCGCGTTCGAATGCCGAACGGTCTACTGGGGGACTATAGTGGGAAAGTGGTTGAATTCAGTCGGGACCAGATTAACCTAAACCTGTCTGACGAAGTGGTGACAGTGCGCTTACCCGCTCCAACCGGCCCAACAGGCGCAGCGATGACCTTCCGCAAAGTTGGAACGAACATCGCTGCTGAGGTTCAGGGTATGGGGGTTGAAGTACCTCTGGCTGGCTGTAGCTTTCTTGTGCATCAATTTCCTTCTTCCTGAACCTCTCTGCGAGTGCGTAATTCACCTACTACCTCATACTCTGTTTCCGCATCAACGTAGCCTAGTGATACAGCACCAACCGGCTCACAGAAATTCAGGGCGAATCGCTTGAGAAGTACCGACTCTCGCAACACCTCAACGTCGTCAGAAAGGTGATTTACCAACGCGCGTGTCAGCATGACGATAAGCTTTGCTTGAGCACGTGAGGCCAACACGTTGAAGCGACGCAGGTCGTATAGGAACTCATCCTCCCCGCGGATGATGTCCTCGTCCCCAATGCCAAATGAGGCGATAATGACGGCTCGCTCTTGGCCTTGGAAGCGTTCAACCGTGTCTACCGCTGAACGGATGAAAGTTTCCTCCCCGGGAAACAAGCGAGACAGGCTTTGGATAACCCTGCTCATTTGTGCCCTGTGTGGGGTAACGATCCCGACCGCTTCTTCCCAAAACGACTTGGCATCATGTAGGTCGTCCTCCGGGTACGTTTCCTCTCCTTCGCGCAGCTTCTTTGCTAAACGCTGGCGTAGGAGCCAGACCATAGCTGCCACCGCATCTGCTTCAAATGGATTAACCTGGCTGCTGGAGTCGTCCTCGTAAAGGAGGCAAACAGCTCGGTCTTCCGGGGTAAGCAGCTTCGCCCAATCAGGGGTCCAAAAGAGTGAATCAGGCCATCCTTCCGGCCTGACAGTCGGTACTTCCGATATAAGGTGAATCTGCAGGTCTGGGTGAAAGCTTTTCAGTCCTTCGTCGTACCCAGCGCGCCGCACAAAATTGACCAAGACCCTGTTGGACCGGTAGTTCACCTGTAGCGGCTTACGGGTTACGTGACAGTGGTCAGAGAGGTACGAAAAGATCGAGCCGGTTAGTTTTTGGTACCCCAAGGGGGCCTCTGCCTGATGTATCGGCGGTAGCTGTAGATCATCACCAGCTAAAACGCAACAGCCGTCAGGAGCGATCTTCGTAAAGACGAATGTGCTCGCTCCAACATCCACCTGCGATGCTTCGTCCAGTACGACGAAATCAAAGAAGTCACGCTTGGCGTGTTTGTGCCAATCTTTTTTGTCTACTCCGGCAACTGCCAAATTGTGCAATTGCTGGGTTGGGCACCCGACAACGATGACGTCCCAATCACCGGTCGACGTCTCTAATTCGTGGCGAAAATTCAGGACTTCCGGTGTCGGGCGGTACCGTTCAACTACGTAGTTAGTGATATCTGCAGTCCGAAGCTTTTCGGTGTCCGGCGCCTCCCGAAGGTCGCTCTGTAGACGAATGATTCTGGGCAGCTCCATGCCGACTTGAAGCTTAGCTACATCGTCTTTCAGCTTGAAGAGGATGTTGTCGACGGCGTTGTAGGTATTGGCCGTAACGAGCAGGCGAAGGCTACGACCTGTGTTTTGAGCCTCCAAGACCGCCGCCAGAATAATCATCCGTAGCGTCCAGCTTTTTCCAGTGCCAGGAGGTCCCCACACCAGAGTCAGTCGTCGTGTAAGCGCCTCTTCCCACGCCTTTGACTGCGATGGGTTCAACAGCTTAGTCCAGTCCGGTCCCAAAGAGCTGATCTCCCGTTGAACC
Source organism: Hymenobacteraceae bacterium (assembly GCA_031425525.1). Classification (GTDB taxonomy): domain Bacteria; phylum Bacteroidota; class Bacteroidia; order Cytophagales; family Hymenobacteraceae; genus JANNMJ01. The sequence goes on from JANPJM010000028.1 coordinate 53,325, forward strand.
GGCGTCTTGGACAGGGCTTCCGCTTGCCAGAGGAACGTCGCAGCAGTGGACTCTGGGCTGAATCTGCCTCTACTTGGCTCCTTGATGGTTTTGTTAATGACCTTGGCCAAGGCGTTATCACCAAGCGCGCTTTGAGGAAAGCCAATTGCCTCCAACGTTGCCTTGAGCTTTGCGGTGTAGTAGTCGGCTGGAATCTTATCCAGCGTGAGGTTTTGGGAAAAATCAAATGAATCTTCCAGTACGTTCATCAGGTTGAACATCCCCATTCGCAACACGATCACCTCATGCACGCGGTCAATTCCCTCAATGTCAACACCTGTTATTCCTGCTTGTCCGAATGTTTTCCTGTCGTAGTAGTGAGAAAAATCCAGGTCAAGGTCTTTGGTGTACCTGTAGCACTTGGTGTCGTAAAACACTGCTGATTTTTCCGGGGCAAGCGCGTAGCCTAAGTCTCCGGTACGAAGGTTGACATCAATGGAATCTGGTGATAGCCTGTACACCAGTAGAGAGGCCTCATCGACTAAGTGAAACTGGGCTAGCGCAGATGCTCGTTCTGCACCCTCCAGCCGCTTGGTCAATCGGGCGGACTTGAATCGCGCCTCGCGTTCGTGCGGCGGCATAGCCAAAGCCATCTGAGTATCAAGCTCGGTGACCGCGGCGTCCAGCTTCGAAAATTCGTAAAGGAGTGCACTGTGTGGCGGCACTTTGGTGAGGGTAGTCCGTTGCGTCTGGATGAGCTTCGGTGCCGACAACCGTGAAAGCTTATCCTTCAAATCAGCCTCCAGACGCCCGACAATGAAACGAAGGGCAAGGACCTTTTTTTCGGTTGTTTCAGCTGTGATCTTGGCTACCACGTGCCATTTGCTGGATTGCGACCATCCCTCATACAGGCGGTCTGCCGGAATGAGATCGCTAAAGGGTTCCTGAAACAACGGGTGAACCGTTACCGGATTGATGCCCTCCGGCAAATACGTGCGTGCCAGTTCCAGCAAGGTGTACTGGTAGGGGATGGCCGCCGCGACAGTATTTTGGATTACCGTTGAGACCAGGGTAATGGGAGACTCGCGGCTAGCAGTTTCGTGTTCTGGCAGTAGTTCCGGAGGGGGAAACAACCACGCCAACGTACGCAGCTTCGGGTCAGCTAGGATGCTAGCCAGGTGGCGCCCGATTAGTCGGATCAGTTGCTTCCGTTGATTCTCGTCCCAGAGGTAGATTTGGTAGGTACTGTGGGTCGTATCCTTATCGCGACGCTGATCCGCCACATCGGCTCTGTCCCGTGCAATGACCCATCCCATGATTTCCTTGAGCGTTTCAAGGAATTGAAGGAAGCGTGCCTCTTCTTCTGCTTGCTGCGGCTCGCGGGTTAGGAGAGTGATCGCGCGGCCCTCGCCTTTCTCTGGAAAGCTTTTTCTGCCCTGTGAAGACTTGAAAGGCGACTGGTAAGGCAGAGGCTCCATCCAGGAAGCTGATACCCCGAAGCTACTCGTGTACGTCGTTGCCAGGTCGAAGTCCAGGAACACGTAAATGTGCAGGTTTGGCCACCGTGGCATCAGTGCATCCCCTCCTGAGTTGGGAATGGAGAGCGTGACGTTGGTCCTAAGCGACTGAGCTCGAAATGGAAGAGCCGTTCTTTTGGCCTTCAACCCTTGGTGGGTTTTGAAAACCCCGTCGGTATGGTCCCTGGTAGATAGTTCCTGAAAATTCTCGATGCCGCCAATGCGGAGTTTGCGTGCTCCGCCTTTTGTCAGGCCGAAAATCTGCGCTAAGTGCTGCGACCTTTCTGATGATGGGTAGCAATGATCTTTCTCCTTGGATGGCTTGGCGGGGTTGTAAGGAAAGCCAAGAAACTCACACCCCTTGCAACGATTGCCAGGATGCCATTCCAAATCCTGCCACGGCGTCGCGATGATGCGAGGTAGTTCTTTCCGTAGTAGCGCGGTTATCTGGTCGGCAATTACATCGAAGGGAACCACCTGCAGGTCCATCTCCATCGCTTTCAGCAGCTCTTCCACGCTGGTGTCCAGCCCTTCCAGACGTCTGGATCGAACAAGTTCGGACAGTTGAAGTGATCCGTGTGTGCCAGGCCACACGGCAGGATGCGCCGCCACAACGAACCGATCTGAGTAACCTTCGTCCGCTAACCAACTGGAAAGGGTAATGGCGTAGTAAACCAGCTCTCCAAAGTAGTGCCCTCCTGGATCAGCCGAGAGCTTAACGTCGATGATGCGTAATCGTAGTCGTAGGTCGTCCTTCGTAAGCTCTTCAACTCGACCATCCGGCAAGACATGCGACCAGGTGAAATCATTCACCGAAGTGGGCTGGCCATCCAAGGAAGCCCGTGATGGCAAGACCTGTAAAATGTCGAGTTGACACTTGGCCACCTTAAGCTCGTTTGCTCCCTCGCCTAATGCGTCCAGGTCAAATGTTGTCCGGAAGGTGGGAGTGTTTGCGTCGTACTCTGCCTCGATAACAAACTGATGAGGCTTCAAGCTCAACAGTTCATCCTTCAGCACGATCTTCTCACGCTGGCTGCCACGCATTTCAGTTTTCGCTACAACAGCATTGTCACCGAAAGCCCGCTGCAAGCTTCTGGTGACTCTTTCTTGGTAATCAAACCCTTCCTCTTGGACGAACCCAAGGATGGGACGGTCAATCTGTTGCTTCGGCATCTGCCGGTCCTTTAGCTCCTGCGTGTTGTATAGCTGGAGTCGAAACTGGCGTTCGCATCCAGTGCGCATGAAGAGCGACAGTACTTTTTTGCTGAGCTTGGGCATAACAAGATAGGCTAGAATGACAGCTTCGGAGGATTGAGGTCGACCCCGACAGTATCGCAGCCTAACTCGTAGGCTACTCTGAGTGTGGTTCCCGTGCCCATAAAGGGATCGAGTACGAGGCCGGGGCGTGTAGGAGACTGACAGTCGCATTTCTGCCAGCCAGTTTGCTTCTTGAGACCGAAGGTGAACTCTCGAAAGTATCCGCCAAGAGCCTTCTTTGCTTCGGCAGCTAGGCGCTTTGTTTCGACCCCATTGGCTGCGGCACCACGCTGAACTCGCTTGCCTTTACCGGCATCGGAAATGCCTACCGCTCGAATTGCAGTCAGGTGTTCATCGGTCAACCCATTCTCAGCAAACAGCTTGAGTGCACGCAGAGCTTGGGGACGATCAGGGTTGAGGTTTGTGGTAGGCTCGACGATGGGCGTCTGCACTTGCCCACAGTTCGTGCAGACGTACTGAGGGCATGCAAGCTTAATCGCCCACCTGGCTAGCTCCGGCGGAAAGGGAGCCACATGCGGGTCACGATTACGAGTGGCGTGTGGCTGCCACACGTCGTCATCAGGTTGCCAGAAATCACCAGGATTGCCACGCTTGCCCATGTCAGTCATCAACCGCAGCAGGTCCATATAGTAGTTGCGGGACCGGGTGAGGTGAAAGACGGACTCGTGCCGGCTGGCGAGGCGACGGTTCCCAGGTTGTGGAACCCCATAGCTCTTCGCCCAGATGATGTGGTTGGCGACGAGCCAACCTGCCTTTCGTGCCGCTACCTCAAACATCGCCGGCACCCCAACCAGGAACCCTTTATGGTACGAGTCCCCAATGTTGAGGAGGACCGATGCATTGGGATGGAGTAGCGGTATCCACGAGTTGAGCGTTTCTACCAAATGCTGAGTGTATGCCTCGGCAGATGGCTCCCAACCGAGCTGATCTTCGTGTTCGTAATCCCGACGGCGCCAGTATGGTGGGGAGGTGACGATCAGATCGACTGAATCAGGTTCGACCCCTTCGATTGAGGAGGCGTTACCACGAAGAATCCTCGGTTTACTGACAGCTTGATGAAGCGTAACTCCTTCAATGGTAGCAGAATGGCAGGTACAGGTAGTGGAAAGTGCCGATACTTTATCGGCATCACAGGAGCAGGGAGTCATCACGCAGACAGAAGTTGCTCCACAAAGTACGCGTAAAAACCCACAGGGGAAACGGTCCAAGTGCACAAGTGCGACTTCATCAACGTAAGCCGATGTTCCGAATACCACCCGTGCTCGCCGAAGACCAGCGCCGTTGGCGTGCCGATAACCTCCTGTGGATCGGGCCAGGCGTGTGGTTCTGATATGGGAGGTGGCGGGTCGGCTGTGTGCCTACTTCGGGTGATAGGGGTGAGGCCAATTTCCGCGCGGGTACCAGCTTTTGGCTAGTAAGAAAAAAAGGGTGTTGAGCGTTTGCCGCGCGCCGCTGAGTCGTCGTATCCCGCACGATCTGATACGAAAATAAAGCTCGGTCTCCGGTCGGGACGGGTGCATTGTGGGCCCTGATCGGTATTGCTCAGAGCTGATTGCGCGCTCCCGCTGTCCGTAACGTAACCGGCTTTCACATCGGAACGGGTGCTTGCCGAGGCCGTCTCCAAACAAGAATAACCAATTCGTAGCTCCGCCCCCGCGAACGGCTTGTGGGAGGTTATACTATTGCGGATGCTCCAAGCAGAGCGAGTATCCCCATGAAAAAGCAACCGCACCCAGCATCGGGTGATTGTAAAGAGTTCTGGCTTGAGTTCAAGCCGGACAACCAGAAACGGCATCCATTCGGAACGGGAGTGCGTCGGGCCCTAATAGGTGCTGAAGGCAATTGCGCGCTTCCATTGTCCGCTACGGAGCCGCTGAAACAAGCAAACCGCCGGCAGTTAGGTACCCTGTCCTTTCAGGCGCCGATTACACACCGGACCTTTGAAAAACCCTCTCCAATCGCGGTAATCGCGGTTTTTCGGGAGGGCTTTTTTGTGTCCTTTCACGCGCCAACCTGCTTTCGGAGTTTCGCTTACCCGATAGGTCAACTCGCCCCAAACGCCTGGGGCAGTTGGCCCGGCGCTGCAGCTATGCTGGCCCCCGCGCCCCCGCCCATCCGCCCCATTGCCCAAGTCAGGTACCCTGTCCTTTCGGGCGCAAAACGGCCTTCCGAGCTTCGTAGCGCAGTTCGTGCAGTTTGGTCCTACGCTTCGCCTCCTGAATTTCACACATTAGGGTCCTAGCTTTTATCCCGGCTACTCTGCAGCTGTTTTCAGAGAATGAAGGCGAGCATTTGTAGTCCGAACCATACCCCCCTCCCCCCATGTCCCCTCTACCCACTGACCCCATGCAAACCACCAACTCTTCCTGGTTTCCCTGGAGTGCTTTCTGGAAAGGCTTCTGGAGCGATAGCACTGTTGCGCAGCTCCACCCGAAGGAGCGGATGAAGTACCTCAATCGAAAATTCTGCTTGGGGGCTTTCGCGGTACTGGTGATGGGCGGATCAGTCGCGGGATGCGGGTACACTATCCTAGCGGGCATCAGGTACGCCCGAAGCTCCGAGGTAACCACGGAAACGGCACAGCCCATACCGGCCACGAATCCGGCTGTGGCCTCAGCCCCACTCGCCCGAGCTGCTCCACCGAGTACGATACCCTGACTCGCCCTACTCCCCGAACAGCGCATCCGTCACGCTGTCCGCCGCCCCTTGGTCGAAGGAGTCGAGGTAGGTCTGGGTCTGGGCAATGTTCGCGTGTCCGAGGGCTTGGGAAATGTCGTACAATGGCAGTTTACGTTTCCTAGCTTGGTTCGCGAAACTGTGGCGCGCTACGTGAGTAGTGACATTTTTATATATACAAGCTTTCCGGGCCACTTCTTTCAACTGGAGGTTCGTCATGGCGTTCGCAATCTCGGTTTTCTTCTTCAAGGTGGCGTCATCGACGACCTTGAATTTTCGGAGCAAATGCTGGAGGGGAGGGAAGATGAAATTCGTTGGTTTTGAGGCCGGTGTGCGGTATGATTCGACCAGCGCCCGCGCGGCGGACTGAAGCTTGACGCTGCGATCCGCGCCCGTTTTTTCCATGGCGTAATTCCACCTGCCATCTGCGCTGATCTGGCTCCACTTCGCCCGTACCGCGTCGCCGAACCGCGCCCCGCCACACCAATACTGGAACAGCCAGATGTCGAGTGCTACGCGCTCCTTCACGTTGAGGTCAGGCGCAGCCTGCAACTGCTTCACTTCCGACTCGTCCAAGCGTTCTTTCTTGACCTTCGTGTGGACTAATTTGATTGGTTGCCAAGCGTTTGCGGCGTGTTCCAGAATACCTTCCTGCACCGCCGCACGTCCAATTTGTTTGAAAAATGCAATGTTTTTGGCAGCGGTGTTGACCGCGTTGCCGCCGGCCGCGCTGGTCAGCCACGCGTGGTAATTTTTGACCAAGTTTGGTGAAAGGCGTGCAAAGGCTAACGTGCCGTCCTTGTCGGCGCAGCACATCCGCAGCTTGGTCACGTAGCTCTCATACCGCTGCTTCGTGCGGATGCCGAGCCGGGCGGCGTTCTGCTCGATCCACCGCAACGCGTACGCTAGGAAGTCGTCCTGGGAGCCTCCCAGTCGCTCTCTAAGCCGGTCGCGGAACTCCGCAGCTGTCAGGTGTACAGCGCGCCGCTGGAACTCCTCTGAGAGCGCCTCAGCCTGGTGCCGATAGCGTGTCAGCGTAGCATTATGTACCGCTTCGTTGCCGTGCCCTTTGCGCACTTCCTCGGCCGCTTTGTTCCACCATTTCGCGTCGAGGTCGATACCGGTTTTCAGCCGGGCCCGGACGCGGTTGAACGTAATGCGGAACAGCACCTGCTGCTCCTTACCCGAGGCTTTTTCGGCCGGAGTGAGAGTCGTTAGCTCGAAGCCGAAGGTGTAGCGCATCCTATTTTCGTTGGCAAACAAAGTTACGAAAAAGCTTGCACGGTTAGCCAGATCGTCGTACTTTCGTAGCTGAAAGTAGCAGCGAATCGGAGCGGTTCGGAAACGCGGCGACTGAGTAACAAACTGGCGTGTGGACAACACACGCCTGGAACTTAGCGTCTTCCCGAATCTGTGGAAAATTTCGATTACAGCGCCATGGCGGCGCCGCGTGTACCCTCTATTGAGGCATTCCAGCAACTCGCTGCGCGCCTCGCAATACTCGAACGCCGAATGAAGGCCGTCGAGACCCAGCCCCTCGCACTCCAGTGGATCAAGCCAGACCAGGCCGCTGAAATCCTCTCGTGCTCTCTGCCCACCGTTTCGCGGATGTGCGACGATAATCGCTTGGTAGCGCGCAAAGGCGCCCGGGCCGTGCACATCAAGCTGGAAAGCGTGCGGGCGTACTTGGAAACGCAGCGCATCGACACGGCCGGAATAGACGAGGCGATGGCCCGCGTGCACATTCCTCGCAAGTCCCGGAAACCTCAGGCCTAAGCATACGCCCCGCTCTCACGTGGCGCGGGGGGCAAAGCCCGCCCCCCGCGCCCTGGTGGGTTCTTTCTTTTTTCACGGATTTTTTCAAACTCCGGATTCATAAGACTTCCTTCTCTCCCCCTCCCTCCTTCCTTTATGAATCCGGAGTTTGTCGAAAAAGGGACCCAACAACCGGACTGCCTTATGAATCCGGAGTTTGAAAAAATCCGGGCATAACACCATCCATCCAGGCAAACCTGCCCTATTTACTCCTGACTACCGCTTTCTAACTATCATGGCCGACCTCTACACGCTCTTGGCACCAACCATCCTCACCGACCGCTTTATCGACGCACACATCCTAGCTGAGTTGGCCAAGAACGAGGCGCGGGACAAAGCGCGGGACAACCACAAGTGTGAGAGCCACCGCGACAAATACCGCATCGTCACCGATGCCGTCTGCCGTCGTCAACTCCGCCTGCGCGATGATAAAGATGGCCTGGAACCCGCCGACCGCTTTGTCCGCCTCAGCTTCGCGATCCTGGCCAGCATGATCGGAAAGGACTACACGCACGAAATCTTAGAGAACATGGTCAAGTGGGGCTGGCTGGAACGTCGCGGGCAGTACATTCCAAAAGTCAAGAGTTACGAGTACCGCCTCGGATCTGCGTTGCGCGGTCTGCGCCACATCGACTGGATGGTCATGAACGACCGGCTGGACGCGAAGCTGGTGAAGCGGCGCGCGGCAATCAAAGCTTCGCAGCGCAAGGCCAATGAGTTGGAGCAGACAATTGAAAAAGCGGGCCTGGACCGTTTGCGTCTCTCGCTGCTGGACAACCTGCGCAAGCTGGAAATCGACCACGAAGCTGCGCTGGACCACATCGCTGGCAAGCTGCTCGCCACCTACCAGATCAGCAGCGCCGAACATGTTAGCGTGTGGTACCACCAGAGCATTAGCCAGTCACCTGCGTGGCTGCTGGTCAAGCACCAGCCCGAGCATTTGAAACGCTCCAAACTCCACCAGCAACTCACGAAGCAATTGGTCCACCAGCACCTCATTGCTCAGAAGCGCGGCGATTTCGATGGAAACGTGATGGAGTTCCGCACTGCGTTGAAGCGTAACGAGGCGCTCCAGAAAGCCGTGGCAGGGTACTACACGCTCCAACAGTTCGAGTTTGACCAGGAGACTATCCGTGCTTGGAGCGAAGGTTCGCTCTACTGCGTGCGTCGCAAGAACGTTCGGGTGGATACCAACCTGACGAACCTGACCTCGGACCTACGTCAGTTCCTGCGGCATGAGGCCGGCCCGCTCGTGAACCTGGACATCGCTAACAGCCAACCCCTGCTGCTGGCTGGGTTGATTCAACGTCATTACGCTGGCAAGCCGCTACCAGAGGACGTTGAGTCGTACATCCTGCTCTGTCAATGCGGCCATCTCTACGAGGAGATGATGCATCAACTCCAGATTCCGGCTGAACAGCGTAAGGACTTCAAACAGTCGATGTTCGCCGAAGTATTTTACGGCAAAAACGACACGGTGACCAAGCGTACCCGCGCCTTCGAGTACCTCTTCCCAAACGTTTTCGCATTCATCCTAGCCAAGAAGCGTAAGAACTACAAGGCGTTGCCGCTGGAGATGCAGGAGTTGGAGGCTGACCTGATGATTGACCGCGTGGTCGAGCAACTGTTGGAAGCCGGCATCTGGTGCTCTACGATTCACGACTCCATCGTGTGCCTGGAGCAGGATGCAGAACGGGTCCAACGAGTACTTTTGGCGGTGTATCGTAAGCAGGTCAACCTACAGCCACTGGTGAAGCCAGAGCTGCTGGCAAACAAGCCAGTGGGGCACGACCAGCCGCTCGTGCACGAGGTCGGATCCAGTTTCGTCGACGAATCAGGTCAGTTGCAAACGCTTGAGGGGCTTACGCTTGCGACCGGGGTGGCTACTGGCGCAGAATTAAACGGGCAGAGCGTAAAGGAAACCGTGATCGATGTTGTTAAGGTGTCAGCTTCACTGCCTACCACCCCAACTTGGGTGGGCCCGGGTTTGGACCCATTTGACGATCTGGAGGGGTGGTAGACGTTGCGTTGGAATGACTTTCAGGTGGCACCAGCGTGGCACTTTTCTGAAATACACGGACCTTTACAGGTAAAGCGCAAGCCGACGATGTAACACGTCCCCAGCACGTTGTTACCAGGGAAAACAAACAATTTTCAAAAAATTTGAGCCATCCTCTCTGCCTCCGATTTGCGGATAATCCCCTGTAAGCCAATGGTTTGCAGGGGATTTTTATTTACTGGCCTCCTAGATGCGTGGAACTGGAGAAGAACATTTTATGCGCTGGGCAGGGGCTGGTACTGCCTATGCGAGCTTTTGATAGTCATCTCACTTCCCCGTCATTAACCCATACTACACCGCCTCGCCCATAACCTCGTTTGAGCGCGAGGTGCGCCTGCCGGTCTCGAAATTTTCCCCAAACGGGCAGACGTTACCCCACCGCATCCAGCGCCTTTCGCCCCACACTCCCCCCACCGAGCGCCCGAAAAGCCGTTGGCGACATTCCCGTGACCTGCCGAAACTGGTTCGCCAGATGCGCCGCCGACGAGTACCCCAGCCGCGCGGCCACCTCGGCGATGGTGGCGCCATCGGGGTAGGAAAGCAACTCTTTGGCGCGCTCAATGCGCTGGCGGATGAGGTATTTTTCGAGCGTCAGGCCCATTCGCGCCGAGAAAACGTGCGAGAGCGCGCGGTAATCGCGGCCGAGCTTTTGGCTCAAGTAATGCGACGTGTTGTAGGCGCGTGCATCGGGCGGCGGGTAGTGCACCAGCTCGATGACGGCGGCTTTGATCTGCTCGATGAGCTGGTCGTGCGGGTCGGTGAGCAGCTCGAATCCCTGTTCGTGCAGCAGCGCGCGCAAGGGGGCGGAGTCGGGCAGGGAGGCGCCGTCGGGCGGCAGGCGCACGTCGGCGGTACCGAGCGCCACGGCCGCCACCTCGTACCCGAGCGTGGTCAGGTCGTCGCGCACCAGCACGAGGCAGCGCGGGCACACCATATGGCGGATAAAAAACCGGTGCGTCTCGGCCGGCGCCGACAGGGCAGAAGCGGCAGTAGTACTCATGTCGGACGTTTTTCGACCACCAGGCGGCCTTTGAGCATCCCCATTCCGCAACTGAATGGGTAGGTGCCGGCTGCCAGGGCGGGCAGGTCGATGGTTGTCGTCTGGAAGGCGGGCAGCTCGCGCCGAACGTGAAGGTCGGGTATCAGCAGCTCCGCCGAGCAGTCGTTGTCTTCCTGCCGCACAAACTGGAGGCGGATAGGCTGACCGGCCGCCAGCTTGATGGTCGCCGGCGAGTAGCCGCCGTCTACGTGTACGTCTACCGCCTGTGGCGTACCAGCCGCTACGGGCGCAGCGCGGCCCACACTGGCGCCATCGCCGGCGGTGGGCGCGAAAAAATACCAGCCCACGGCCCCGGCCAATGCCAGGCCGCCGGTAGTCACGAGCCATTGAGAAATATCCATGGAGTTAATGTGGGGATGTGGCGATATGGTTACGGATTCCCCTCCTGCGAGTGCCAGCGGCGCGAAGTAGGAGGGGTGGCTGACCAAAGGTCAGACGGGGTGGTCACCGCGTAGTGCCCAGAGTGGCTGAGTACGCGATGCGAGCCGAGTAAGCTGTGGCATTGGGGTGGCACTGCGCGGGGACCACCCCGGCCCGGAGTTTATCCTGAGCAATCGAAGGAGACCACCCCTCCTGCTTCGCGACAAGTCGCTCGCAAGAGGGGAGTTTTCGGGCTAATGCCACTTCATATTATCAAATTAGCAGTCAGTATATTACCCTTCTCGCCCGCCGCGCAGCCGCAGCGAGTTGGTGAGGACCGACACCGACGAGAGCGCCATGGCCGCAGCCGCGAGCATCGGCGAGAGCAGCCAGCCCGTGAACGGGTACAACACGCCCGCCGCGATGGGAATGCCCAGCACGTTGTAAATGAACGCAAAAAACAGGTTTTGCCGAATGACGCGCATTGTGCGGCGCGCCAGGTCGAGGGCCTCGGCCACGGCGCCCACTTCGCCGCGCAGCAGCGTGATGCCGGCGGCTTCAGCAGCCACATCGGTGCCCGTGCCGACGGCCATTCCCACATCGGCGCGGGCCAGCGCGGGCGCGTCGTTGATACCGTCGCCGACCATGGCCACCACGCGCCCTTCGGCTTGCAGCTCGGCCACTTTGGCGGCTTTGTCGGCGGGCAGCGCATCGGCGAAGAAGCGCGTGATGCCCACCTGCCGGGCAATGGCCGCCGCCGTAGCGGCGTTATCGCCGGTGAGCATCACCACGTCCAGCCTCATCCGGTGCAGCCGCGCCACGGCTTCGGCGGAAGATTCACGCACCACATCAGCTACGCCGAAGACGGCCACGGCTTGCCCATCCACGGCCAGTAGCAGCACCGTTTGCGCGGCGGCGCGGAGCCGGTCAGTAGCCGCGCGCACGGCCGGTGGAATCGGTACGCCGGCTTCCGTCAGCAGTCGCTCCGAGCCGATCAGGACTGCTTGCCCCGCCACGGTGGCGCCCGCCCCGCGCCCGGTATGGGCCTGGAAGTTTTGCGCCGTGAGTACCGGTTCAGGCGTTGCTGGTATTACTCCCGGAGCGAGAGTGGTACCACTCTCGCTCCGGGAGTAGCGTACGACGGCCTGCGCCAATGGGTGTTCGGAATGGCGCTCGACGGCCACGGCCAGTGCCAGCAGGTGGGCGGGGTCTTGATTGGGCAGGGCGAAAAAGTCGGTCACGGCCGGCTCGCCCTTCGTGAGGGTGCCGGTTTTGTCGAGCAGCACGGTGTCCACGGCGTAAGCCCGTTCGAGGGCTTCGGCCGAGCGGATGAGGATGCCCCGCCCGGCGGCCCGGCCCGTGCCCACCATCAGGGCCGTGGGCGTGGCCAGCCCCAGCGCGCACGGGCAGGCAATGATGAGCACCGCCACGAACGCCTGCAACGCCAGCGGCAGCCGCTGCCCGGTGGGCGACAGGTCGAACCACGCCACGAACGCCAGGATGGCGATGGTGACAACCACCGGCACGAACACGCCGCTCACCCGGTCGGCCAGGCGCTGAATGGGCGCCCGCGACCCCTGCGCCGCTTCCACCAGCCGCACGATGCCGGCCAGCAGCGTGTCGGCGCCCACTTTCGTGACGCGGAAGCGCAGGGCGCCGGTGGTGTTGAGGGTGGCGCCGAAAACGGGTTCGCCCGCGGTTTTCTCGACCGGCAGACTTTCGCCCGTCAGCATCGCCTCGTTCACGGCGGAGGCGCCGGTGAGCACCACGCCATCGGTGGCGATTTTTTCGCCGGGGCGCACGGCCACTTCGTCGCCCACGCGGAGCTGGCCGATGGGCACGTCCACCTCCGAGCCGTCCGGGCGCACCAGGCGGGCAGTTTTGGCGCCCAGCCCCAGTAGTGCCTGCATGGCGGCGCCGGTGCGCGCCTTCGCCCGCGCTTCGAGCAGCTTGCCGAGCAGAATCAGGGTGATGATCGTGGCCGTGGTGTCGTAATACACGTCGGCGGCCACGCCCTGGCGCGTCAGCCAGCCGGGTGCCACCGTGGCCAGCAGGCTGTACGCGAACGCCGCGCCCGTGCCCACCGCCACTAGCGTGTCCATCGTGGCGGTGCGGTGGCGAAAAGTCTTCCAGGCCGCCACGTAGAACGCGCGTCCGCTGATGAGCAGCACCGGCAGCGTGAGCGCCAGCAGCGTCCAGTTGAGGGCCGCCATCGGTACGCGCGCCATCGCCCAGTCGGTCATCGCCAGCATCGAAACGGGCATAATGACGGCCGTGAGCGCGGCGGCCAGCCAGAAGCGGCGGCGCAGGGCGGCGTACGCGGCGGCTTTGCGGGTGTCGGTGGTTTCGGGAACGGCGGCAGCTTCGGGCTGACCGCTTTCGACTTCCCGGGCAGTCGCGAGATCGGTCAGACCGCTGGAAGCGGTCTGACCGGGTGGCGGCGGCCCCACGCCGTAGCCCGCGCCCTCGACGGCGGCGCGCAGACCGGCGGCGTCCACGGCGGCGGGGTCGAACTCGACGGTGGCCTTTTCGGTGGCGTAGTTGACGCTGGCGGTGCGCACGCCGGGCGTTTTGGTCAGGGCGCGCTGCACGAAGTTGGCGCACGAGGCGCACGTCATTCCTTCGATGGGAAGCGTGGCCGTAGTGGTGGGGGCGGCGGGCGTGGTGGGTTCGGCAGGAGTCATAAGGGCGGGGGCTGGAAGGCCGGGCCGGGTTTCAGTCAGCAAAGCAACTCCCTTGAACGGCGGATTGGTGCGGGGCGGGCGTGCGCGATTCGGCGATGAGGCTTACAGGATTCGACGACTCGCCGCTGGCCAGCCACCAACCGGCCGCCGGTTAAGCCAACCGGCCCGCTGGTACGGCCCTGCGGCCCGCCGGCCAACCGGCGCTGGTGGCGGCGGCGCCACGCGGGGACTTTTGCGGAGCCTGGCGCAGCGGTTGCGGCGCCTGAGGCGGCCCCGGCAGTCGTTGCCGGTGGGTTTTTTCCTTCATTTCGCTCCTTTTTATGATGCCATTCGTGCCTCCCGTTGCCCGTCAGTCGTGGTGGCTGGGCCTTGCCCTGCTCGGCCTGACCACCGCCGCCTGCAAAAAAGACAAAAAAGATGACCCCACGCCCACCGGCCCCGGCGCCAGCGACAAAACCATCGTCATCACCACCGACCGCATCAGCACCAACACCACCTGGGAGAACGTGGAGCCCGACTCCACGAAGTACGACTACGTGGTGAAGACGTCGCTCAATGTCGATGCCGGCACGCTCACCATCAAGCCCGGCGTGCGCATCAATTTCGATAACGGCGACGCCGGCCTCTACACCACCAACACGGGTGGGCTTTCGGCGGTGGGCACGGCCGCGCAGAAAATCGTCTTCGAGAGCGCCACCCGTGCGCCGGGCGCCTGGGCGGCGGTGAACATCGGCTCCAACAGCGCGGCCAACGTCCTCGACCACTGCCGCATTCTGTACGCGGGCAGCAAGGAGTACCGCTCGTTCCTCAAGCCCGGCAAGTTCGGGCTGATTGTAGATGGAGATGGCAAGGCGCGGGTGCGCAACACACTGGTGGGCAACACGGAAGGCTCGGGCTTTATGCTCGACTGGGCAGCCGACGTGACCGAATTCGCCGGTAACTCCGTGCGCTCGTGCCCCGAGTACGGCCTAGTGACGGGCTTTCTGAACCTCGACCGCCTGGCCGCCAACAACCGGTTCGGCGGGGCCGGTAAGCCCGCCATTCAGATCTACGACGAGCGCGGCTCGGCCGATGCCAGTATCCTGGTGCGTAAGTACGACGTGCCCTACGAAGTGGCCACGTTCGTGAAACTGCGCGGCACGACGAGCGTGGTGGTGGAACCGGGCGTCACGTTCCGCTTCGGCACCGACACGGGCATCGGCGTGGATGCGGGCACGTTCTCGGCGCAAGGCACCCCGGCGCTACCGGTCACGTTCCAGGGGCTGGCCTCCGGCGCGGGCAGTTGGGCGGGCCTCGAAATTCTTTCCAGCGGCGCCAACCGTCTCGACAACTGCGTCATCGACGGCGGCGGCGGCGCCGACCTGTTCCTCTTCCGCCGGGGCAATATCCTCGTCGGCGACGGCGCCCGCCTCGTGATCAGCAACTCGACGGTGCGCAACTCGGCGGCCTGGGGCATCCACAAAGTCTCCACCGCCACGCTCACGGCCACGGCCGTGACGTACAGCAACAACGCCGACGGCAACGTCGGGCCGTAGCCGGGCGCGGCCAGCCGCCTGCTGTACCGTGGCGGTCCGGCCCTGTCTTTTCTCCGCAAAGCGTCAATTTCGTATTCGGGCGAGCCGCCGCCGGCGCTTCCCGGGCGGAGTTGGCGCTTTGTGGTTCATCTTCGTAGCCAAATGCGCGCGTTTCTGCTCAGTCTGCGCGGGCTGCTCCGCTGGGCGGGTGGCCCGGTTAGGTGGTGGCTGCTGCTGCGGTTGGGCCTGGGCCTGGGCGTGATGGGCGGAGGACCGCTGCTGACCGCCGGGCAGCCTGCCCGGCCCGCGCCCGCCCGGCCCGCCCCGCCCACCCCGGTCCCGCTGCGTTTGGGGCTGGCCACCGAGCGCGACGGCCTGCCCGCCGCCAGCAGCCGCAGCCTGCTGCTCGACCGCGCCGGGTTTCTGTGGATCGGCTCCGAAGACGGCCTGGCCCGCTCCGACGGCCGCACCTTCACCACCTGGCGCCACCGGCGCGGCGATTCCACGACGCTGCCCAACGACATCGTCCTCACCCTGGCCGAAGACCGCGCCGGGGCCATCTGGGTGGGAACTCACGGCGGCATCGGTCGCCTCGACCCCGCCCGCCAGACCTTCCGGACGTGGCGCGCGCGACCCAACAACCCGCGCGCCCTGCCCGCCGACTACGACAGCCGCGTGTGGGTGGGCGCACAAACCAACACCGTGTGGGCCGCCACCCCGCGCGGCCTCTACCGCTACTACCCCGCCGCCGACCAGTGGCGCCGCCACCCCCTGCCGCAAGAAAACGAACCCGCCGGCGCCTTCGTGCTGGCCGCGCTGGAAGACCGCGCCGGGCGCTTCTGGTTTGGGGCGCGCGGGCGGGTGTGGGCGCTGGACGGGCGCACCGGTCGCCTGCTGGCCACCCGCACCGTGCCCCGCGCGCCCGGCGAGCAGCCGCGCGCCCTCACCGGCTTCTGGCAGGATGCGGGCGGGCGCGTGTGGGCCGGCGCCTGGGGCGGCGGACTGGTGAGCCTGACCACCGCCGCCGGCGCCCTGCTGCCAGCGGCGCGCACCCACCGCTGGCAACCCGAGGTGCTGAACATCGGCACTACCGACATCGCCTACGCCGCCGCCGAAACCCGCGACCCGCGCACCGGCGCCCGCGCCCTGTGGGTGGCCACCGAGCGCGGGCTGCTGCGGCTGCGCCCCCGCACGGGCCGCACGGGCGCTGCCGATTCCACCGCCGCCGACCCGTGGGCCGGTCTGCCCGCCGCCCTCACCGAAGGCGTGGACTACGACCGCATCGGGGCCGACCCCGACGACCCCACGCCCCTGGCGCCGATAAACGCCCTGCTGGCCGACCCCACCACCGGCCGGCTGTGGGCGGGCAGCACGGCGGGGCTGCGCTGGCACACGCCCGGCCCGGCGCTCTTCACCACGGTGCCGGTGGGGGCTGGGCTACCCCGCCTCGACCCCTACCACCTGCGCCCCGACCGCGACCCGCGCACCGGCGCCCGGCAGTACTGGCTTTCGGCGTGGTACGGCGGCCTGACCCTGCTCGACTCGGCGCTGCGCGAGGTGCGCACCTGGCCGTGCCTGCCCATCGGCTCCACCGAAGACCGCGCCGGCCGGTTTTGCGACGTGGTGCGCAGCCGCGTCGATGGCGCGCTGTGGGTGGCCACCTTCGCCGCGCTGGTGCGCTTCGACCCCGCTACCGGCCGCACCCGTCGGTTCGTGACGGCGCCCGCCGATTCGGCTTCCCTGCCCGATTCGCACGCCATCTCGCTGCTCGAAGACCGCGCCGGGCGCCTCTGGGTGGGCACGATGCGCGGCGTGGCCTGCCTCGAAACCCCCGCCGATTACGCCGCAGGGCATTTCCGGCGGCTGCCGCAGGCGCGCAACCGTGTCGTGCTGAACCTGGCCGAAGACGGCGCCGGGCGCGTGTGGCTCGGCACCGACGACGGCCTCTTCTGCGCCCCCGCCGGCCCGCGCGGACCGCTGCGGGCCTACCCCGCCGCGCCGGACGCACCCCACGGCCTCACCCACGGCCACATCAGCAGCATCGTGCCGCAGCCCGATGGCCGGGTGTGGGTGGCCACCCGCGACGGCCTGTCGGTGTGGCGCCCCGCCACCGACGACTTCGCGCAGTTCCACTCCGGCCAGGGCGCCCTGCCCGTCGATAACCTTTACGGCGCCCTGCCCGACCGCCACGGCTACTGGTGGCTGCTCACGCCGCGCGGGCTGGTGCGGGCGCGGTTCCCCGGTGGGCCGTTTCGCCTCTTCGACACGGCCAGCGGCCTGCCCCAAACCGACCTCGACGGGATACTGGCCTCCCTGCCCGACGGCCGCCTGGTAGTGGGGCTGAACCGGCGGCTGATCATCGTCGATCCGGCCACCATCCGGCGCCCCGCCCGGCGCCCGCGCGTGGCGCTCACGGGGGTGGCGCTGTTCGGGGCGCCCGTGCGGCTGGCGCAGCCGCTGGGCACCGGCCCGCCGCTCGATTTTGCGCCCGACGAACACACGCTCACCTTTCAGTTTGCAGCCCTTGACTTCGCCGACCCCAAAGGCAACCGCTGCGAATACCGCCTTGGGGAAGCGGCCGACCCGCGCGGGCCGGTGCGCTGGCAAACTGCCGGCCCCGACGGCACGGCCACCTTCGCGCGCCTGCCGGGCGGCCACTACACGCTGCTGGTGCGCGCCCGCACCGCCGACGGCCGCGTGAGTGCCCGCCCGGCAGTGGTGCGGTTTCGGGTGCGGGTACCGTGGTGGCGCACCGGCTGGTTCGGGGGCGGCGTACTGGCCGCCGCCGGACTGGCGCTGGCCCTCTACGCCCGCCACTACCGGCGGCGCGCCGAACGGCAGGCCCATCAGGCGCGCGAAATGGCCGAGCTGGAACTACGGGCGCTGCGGGCGCAGCTCAACCCGCACTTTATGTTCAACGCCCTCAACGCCGTGCAGGAGCTGGTACTCACGAGCCGGGCCACTGACGCGGGGCGCTACCTGGCGCGGTTCGCGCGGTTGCTGCGGCTGGTGCTCGACGGCGCCGACCGCCCCGCCGTGGCCCTCGACACCGAGCTGGACGTGCTGCGCCTCTACGCCGACCTCGAACAGCTACGGCTCGAAGGCCTGGTGATTACGTTTGAGGTCGATCCCGAGCTGCTCGCCGCCGCGCCCAGCATCCCGCCGATGGTCATTCAGCCGTACCTCGAAAATGCCTGCTGGCACGGCGTGGCCGGCCGGCCGCCCACGGCGCGGCGCGTGACGGTGCGCCTGGCCTTTGCCGACGCCACCGAAACCGGGGTGCTGGCCCAGATCGAAGACACCGGCATCGGCCGGGCCGCCGCCGCCACCCGGCAAGCCACGGCCGGGCGCACCGCCCACGGCCAGCGCCTGACCGAGCGGCGCCTGGCCCTACTGGCCGCTGCCGCGCCCACCGCCGCCGCCCTGCCGCCCGTGCGCCTCACCGACCTCACCGACCCCGCCACCGGCGGCGCCCTCGGTACGCGGGTCGAAATCTGGCTGCCGGTGGGGTAGCGCGCGCGGAGTCAGCGGGGCTGGGCCGCCCCCGGCCCCGCGCGAAGTGGCGGGAAAAACCCAATTTTGCGGCGCGCCCGGCTGCTTTCGCGGGGCGCCCGCCCGATGCGCGCCCTCCTGATCGACGACGAAGCCCCCGCCCGCGCCGTGTTGCAGCATTTGCTCACCACGCACTGCCCCGACGTGACGGTGGTGGCCGCCGCGGCCGACCCCATCGAGGGCCTGGCGCTGCTGCGGCAGCACACCCCGGACCTGTTGTTTCTGGACGTGGAGCTGCCCCACCTCAGCGGCTTCGATGTGCTGCGCGCCCTGGGGCCGGCGGCCGACGCGCTGCGGGTCATCTTCGTGACGGCCTACGACCAGTACGCCATCCGGGCGCTGCGCTTCGCGGCCATCGATTACCTGCTCAAACCCGTGGACCCCGACGAGCTGTGCGCCGCCGTGGAGCGCGCCCGCACCCGCCCCGTGGCCGCTGCTGCCCCCGCCGGGCGATACGCCACCCTCGCCGACACGGCGCCCACCCGCCTCACGCTGCCCACCGCCGACGGGCTGCTGGTGGTGCCCGTGGCCGATATCGTGTGCTGCGAGGCCTCCGGCGCTTACACCCTGGTGTACCTGCGGACGCGCCCGCAGCCGGTAGTGGTGGCCCGTTCGCTCAAAGAATACGACGACCTGCTGACCGGCCCCGACCACCGCTTTTTTCGGGTGCATCACTCCTGGCTCATCAACCTGGCCGACGTGCGCCGCTACATTCGCGGCGACGGCGGCACCGTGGAGCTGGCCGACGGCCGGCAAATCGATGTGGCTAAGCGCCGCAAAGAAGCGTTTCTGGCCGCCCTGGCGCGGGGCTGAGGGATGGGGCGGCTTTTCACCTTGCGCGATTCGGTGGTCAACCGTACAGGATTCTTCCGCGCCCCTCCAGGCAGCGCGCTCCTGATGGCCGTTTAGGGCTTGGGGGGCTGCGCGGCCCCTTGCCGCGCGGCCCCCTTCCTGAACCTGCCGCCCTACCTTTGCCGTTACACCCACCACCGTCAATGTTCACCTTCACCCGCCATCAATGCCGCGTTACGGCCTTTACGCTGCTCGCGCTCTTCGTGAGCGCGATGGGGCTGCTGGGCGTGTGCGCGGTGTGGTGCGGGCCGGCGCACGGGCCGGGGGGCGGGGCGGTGATAGTGGCGTCGGCATCCGCCCCGGCCAACCAGCATAGCTGCTGCGCGAAAAAGGCCGCCGCCGACGAAGCCCGGAAGCCATCGCCGAAGAAGGCGGAATGCTGCACCCACGAGAAGGTGGCCAAGCTGGCCGCCGTGCCCGATGGGCCGCTGGTGAAGCTGCTGGCTGATGACGCCCCGGCGCTCGGGCTGCCGCCCGGCGCGCTCGCCTGGGAGCCGGTTCATCCGGTTGGCGCCTGGGACCGCACGCAGCCCGTGCGGCTGGTGCCGCCGCGCCACCTGCCGCCCAAAATCCCCGACCTGCGGGTTTTTCTGCATTCGCTGACGGTTTAGATTTCGCTTCCTGTAAAGGTTCGCGCCCGCCCGGCTATGTCCGGCGCGGGGCGAACCTTTTTTCGTGCCCTGCCCGGTGGGACGAAGTAGCGCGGTTTGCTTGCAAACCGCGTTCGGGCAAGTCAGGCGCGGTTTGCAGGCAAATCACGCTACGGCACTTCCGGCTATCCGTATTTTCTCTTTTTTCCTGATAATGAATCGTTTCCTGCTGACCGGGCTGGCTTTGGCCGCCCTCGCTTTTGGCCCCACGGCCTGCTCCTCCGATACCCCCAAAACCGCCGAAACGGCCGCCGTTTCCGCTGATGCGTCCGCCGATAAATCTGCTGTTCAGCCCGCCGACCACGCGGGCGCCGCCCACATCTACCAGTGCCCGATGCACCCGGAAGTGGTGAGCGATAAACCCGGCAACTGCCCCAAGTGCGGAATGCACCTCGAACACACCGACAATGCCGCCGGCTCGGGCCGCACGTTTGAAATGCAGCTCACTAAAACGCCCGAAACCGTGGCCGCCGGTAAGCCCGTGAAGCTCGCTTTTCGGCCCGTTGACAAGGCCGCCCCCGAGGCGCCCGTGCCGCTGGCGCTGGTCCACGAGAAGAAAATTCACCTCATCATCGTGAGCCGCGACCTGAGCGAGTTCTTCCACGAACACCCCACTTTCGGCGC
Source organism: Hymenobacteraceae bacterium (assembly GCA_031425525.1). GTDB lineage: Bacteria > Bacteroidota > Bacteroidia > Cytophagales > Hymenobacteraceae > JANNMJ01. Next base: position 73,945 of record JANPJM010000028.1, read on the forward strand.
CAATGGCGCTTACACGCAGGAATTTACCTTCAAGACTGGCGGCGACTACGTGCTGTTTCAGGATTACACCCCTGACGGCGACCGCCACCAGCTCGGCCGGCAGGACGTGACCGTGAGCGGCCCGAAGCGCGCCGCCGTGACCTTCGACAAGGACGTGATGACGTGGACGGGAACTGACGGCTACGCGGCAATGCTGACGTTTGACAAACCGGTCAAAGTAGGCGCCTCACTGGCCGTGCAAACGACCATCACCAAGAATGGCCAGCCCGTGGCCGACCTCGATAATTACCTCGGCGCGCTGGGCCATATGGTGGTCATTTCGGAAGACACGAAGCAGTACCTGCACGTGCACCCGCAAGACCAGGCTGATAAAGGCCCGGCGGTCGGTTTTCAAACCCAATTCGAGCAAGCCGGGCGCTACCGCGTTTTCCTGCAATTCAACCACGGCGGGCAGGTGCGCACCGCCGATTTCGTGGTGAACGTAGCGCCGTAATACGTGCCGCCCGGTGCCTGCTTGGTGCGCGACAGTTGGGCCTTTGACGTGACGTAACGCCCAGCTCCTGCTTGGCGATTGACGCTCGGCGGCGCGCGGCGCCAAGCACGACCTGGGCGTTACGTAGCTCAACAATCGCCCAAACATCGTTTTTTTTCAATTTTCAACCCCCAAAAAATCAAATTCCCTCTGATGAAGAAGCTCCTTTTTTCGCTGGCTACGGCCGGTACCCTGCTGCTGAGCGGCTGCAACCCGCAGCCCGAAACCACCACGACCAGCGACGCTACCAAAGCCTCGGAAACCGCCGCGCCCACGGACAACACCGCCACTGCGGCGCCCGCCGACACCACGCGCGCCGCCGCCCAAAACGCCGCCTACATCTGCCCGATGAAGTGCGAAGGCAGTGCCAGCGACCAGCCCGGCAAATGCCCGGTCTGCGGCATGGATTTGGTGAAAAACTCGTGACCCAACGGCGCGCAATCGGGCGGCGCGGGCTGCTGGTGGGGGTGGGGCTGTGTGTCCTGCCCCTGACCGGCCGCGCCCAAACCGCGCCGCCCGTTGTGCCGCTTTCGCTCGATTCGGCGGTGGCGGGCGCGGTGCGGGCGTCGCCGGTGGCGCGGCAGGCCGGGGAGGGCGTGCGCGAACAGGCGGAACTGCGTCGGGCGAGTTTCTCGCTCATTAACCCCGGTATCATCGTCGAAAACCCCGGCAACGGGTTTTTCGCGGTGGGCGCCCAGCAAACGTTCGAGTTTCCGACGGTGTACGGCCGCCAAGCCAAGCTGGCCCGCGCCCAGGTGGGGCTGGCCGAGCAAACCAGCGCCCTGGCGCGCAACACCGTACGGCGCGACGCCCGTTTGGCGTACCTCGATCTGCAACTCGCCGAAGCTCGCCTCCGGCAAACGCAAACGCAGGACAGCCTGACCCGCGCGCTGGCCATTACCTCAGAGCGACTGTTTGCTGCCGGTGAAGTGAACGCTTTGCAGCGCCTCAGCACCCAGGCCGAAGCCCGGCAAGCCGCCAACCGCGTGCAACAGGCCGAAGCCGACCGCGCGGCGGCCCGCCAACGCGTGGCCCTGCTGCTGAGCCGCGCCGCCGATGGCGCAACCCTCAACACCGGCACCGACCTGACCCGCCCCGCCGCCACGCCCCTCACGGATACACTACGGTTGGGGGCGTTGAGCCAGAACGACGCCGACACGACGGCCATCCGCGCCAACCCCGCGCTGGCGGTGGCCGCCGAAGCTGTGCGTGTCGGGGAGTTGAACCGCCGCCTGACCCGCGCCCGCGCGTTGCCGGGTATCACGATGGGCTACCTCAACCAAGGCCCGCGCGACGCGTCCTTCGGCAACAAACTGCAAGGCGGCATTAGTCTGCCGCTCTACTTCTGGCAGTACCGGGCGCAAAACCGCGCCGCTGAAGCACGGGTGCGGGCCGCCGAAGCGGGCCGGGCGGCCACCCTGCTCGACACGCGCCGCGAGTTGGCGCAAGCCGTGGCCGATGGCCGTAAATACGCCGCCTCGCTCCGGTATTACGCCCAAACGGGGCTGCCGCAAGCCGCCGCCATCGCGCGTACCGCCCAACGACTGTTCGGGGCGGGCGAGGTGAGTTATTACGTGCTGATTCAGAGCCTACAACAGGCCGCGCAGATTCGGGCCGAATACCTCGATGCTGTGCGGGGCTACCGGCAGGCGCTGATTCAACTTGATTTTCTGCAAGGGTTATGAATAGGATGATTTTTTCCCGCAGCGACGCGGCGGGGACGCACAGACGCAGCGGCGTTGGCGGATTGCTGGTGGCGCTGCTCTCGATTCTGCTGCTGACGGTGCCCGCCCGCGCCCATAATGGCGACAACCACGGCGCCGCGTCCGCGTCCGCCGCCGCCGGGTCGCCCTATTTCACCGCTTCGGCGGTGTCGGAAAACTTTGAGTTGGTGTTGCGCTACGAGCCGCTGCGGGCCAACGAACCGGCCACGCTGCGGCTGTTCGTGAGCGATTTTGCCACCAATGAGGCCATTCACGGCGCCCGCCTCACGCTGACCACCACCGGCGCGCCCACCGTGCGCCTGACCGCTACTGAAACCGCCCCCGGCGATTACCGCCTCACCGGCCAATTCCCCGCCAACCGCCCCTACGACCTCGCCGCGCAAGTGGTGACGCCCGACGGCCGCGCTGATTTGCTGCTGCTACGGCCCGTGGAAGTGGGCAAAGAACTGCCCACCAAAACCGCCGACCCCGACCACGCCGCCGATGCGCCCGCCCCCTGGCTGACGTGGCCCGCCGCGCTACTGGCCCTCGGCGGGGTGTTGCTCGGCGCGGGCCTCACCGCCTTGCTCAATCGCCGCCGCCGCGCCTTCTCACCCCAAGACCCCGCGTAACGCCGTGCGACTCTTTGCCAAAAAAATCGCCCTCGGCCTGTTTCTAACGGCCCTCCTGCCCGCCACCGCCCATAATGGCGAAGACCACGGCGACGGCCAAAAAACGCCCGCCACCGTCCTCACCGACGGCGTGCTGCTGCCGAAGGAAAGTCAGTTTCTCTTCGACATCCGCACCGAAAAAGTAACGACGGCGGCCCTGCTCACCCGCCGCACGCTGCTCGGCACCGTAACGGCGGCCCCCGGCGGCGAGGGCCGCCTGACGGCCCCGCAAGCCGGGCAGGTGGTGTCGGTGGCGGTGAAAATCGGGCAGACCGTGCGCGCCGGGCAAGTGCTGGCCCTGCTCGACCAGACCCTCGCCGCGCCCGACCAGTTGGGCCTCAATACCACCCGCGCCACCGCGCAGGCCGAGTTGCGTGCCGCCGAACAGGAGTTCCGCCGCTTGCAAAGCATTCAGGATATTGCCGCCCGCAAAGACGTGATTGCCGCTGAGTTGCGGCTCCGGCAAGCGCGCCAAACCGCCGCACTCGCCACGGGCCAATCGCGGCGCATCGCGCTTCGGGCCCCCATCGGGGGAGTGGTGGAAGGGTTTGCGCTCGCGGCCGGGCAGCAGGTGGCCGCCGGCGAAGAACTGTTGCGCATCATCGACCCGGCGCGGCTGACGGTGGTTGCCCAGGTGTTCGTCGACGACCTGCCCGATGTGGAGGCCGCCGCCAGCCGCCCCCCGCTTTTTTCGGTGGAAAACCTGCCCGGCGAAGGCGCCGCCGTGGTGGCGCGCCCCGCCCGCCGCCTCGCCATCAGCAACGTGCTAAACCCGACGAATCAGGCGCGGCAACTCGTGCTGGCCCTGCCGGATTCCGGCGCCACCGGTGTGCCTTTGCGGGTGGGCCAGCAGGTGCAGGTGCGTGTGCAAACGCGCGGCGCGGTGCCGCAACTGGTGGTGCCCACCGCCGCCCTCACCGACGTGAACGGCCAGCCCGCCGTGTTTCTGCACACCGCGCCCGAAACCTTCACGCTCCGATTCGTGCGGGCGGGCGCGGGCGATGCGCGCCAAACCGCCATTCTGAGCGGGCTGCGCGAGGGCGAGCGCGTGGTGACGCGCAATACCTATCAGTTGAAATCGGTGTACCTCAATCAGTAGGCGGTCGCGGTGGGCGCTTTGAATGGAAGCGGTACGGACAAAAAAGGCGTCCGTGGTTGTGATTTTTTTATCGAAAATGTAAAAAAAGTCACAACCTCCGAAGCTTGGCTTGTGATGATTTTCTTGAAAATCAAAAAAATCATCACAAGCCGCTGCCGCGCCTCACTCGTCACTCCTCACCCGTCACTCCTCACTAATCCCTCGCTCCGTGCTCGACCGCATCATCCGCCTCGCCCTCGAAAACCGGCTCCTGACGCTTGCCTTCGCCGTGGCGCTGCTGGTGGGCGGGTTCGTGACGCTGCGCGGGCTGCCCGTGGACGTGCTACCCGACCTCGACCGCCCCCGCGTGACGGTGTTTCTGGAAGCGCCCGGCATGGCGCCCGAAGAGGTGGAAGCTCTCGTGACCCGCCCCGTCGAAACGGCCCTCAATGGCGCTACTGCCGTGGATGCGGTGCGGTCGAGTTCGGCCATCGGCTTGGGGATGGTGTTCGTGGAATTCAGCTACGGCACCGACATTTTCACGGCGCGGCAGGTGGTGGCTGAAAAGCTGCAAACCGTGCAGGGCCAACTCCCCGAAGGCATTACGCCGGTGCTGGGGCCGATTTCGAGCGTGATGGGCCAGATTATGCTCGTGGGGATGACGATGGAATCAGCTTCAAGCTCCAAGCCGCAAGCGGCAAGCAATCCGAAACTCAAAACTGCCGCCGCCGATTTGCGCACTCTCGCCGATTACACCGTGCGGCAGCGGCTACTGAGTATTCCGGGGGTGGCGCAGGTGATTCCGATTGGCGGCGAGCAGCGTCAGTATCAGGTGCTGCTCGATTTGCCGCGTTTACAAGCCGTGGGCCTCACCATCGATGAGGTGACGGAAGCGCTGCGCCGCGCCAACCAAAACACGACGGGCAATTTTTTCGACCGTAATGGCTCTGAGGTGCTGATTCGGAACGTGGGGCGGCTGCGGTCGGTGGCTGACATTGAAGACGTGGTGGTCGGCTACCGCGCCGGCGCGCCCATCGTGGTGCGACAGGTAGCGGCGGTGCGGTTCGGGGCGCGTTTCAAGCGCGGCGATGGGAGCGTAAACGGCCAACCCGCCGTCATTCTGAGCATCGAAAAACAGCCCGGCGCCTCCACCCTCGACCTCACGCGCGCTGTGGAAGCCGCCCTCGCCGATTTGCAGCCATCGCTGCCGCCCGATGTGCGCTTCAATACGCGGCTGTTTCAGCAAGCCGAGTTCATCGGCCACGCCCTCACCAACGTGGAACACGCCCTGCGCGACGGCGCCATTTTGGTGGTGGTGGTGCTGTTCGTGTTTTTGCTGAATTGGCGCACGACGGTTATCTCGCTCACGGCTATTCCGTTGTCGTTGCTGGTGACGGCGTTGGTGTTCAGGATGGCGGGCATTTCGATCAATACCCTCACGCTCGGCGGCCTCGCCATCGCCATCGGCGAGTTGGTCGATGACGCCATCGTGGACGTGGAAAACGTTCTCCGCCGGCTGCGCGAAAACCGCACGCTACCCCAGCCGCGCCCCGCCTTGCAGGTCATTTACGAGGCCAGTTCCGAGGTGCGCAATTCCATCGTGTACGCCACCATCATTGTGGTGCTGGTGTTCCTGCCGCTCTTTGCCCTTGATGGGATGGAAGGGCGAATTTTCGCGCCCCTCGGGGTGGCCTACATCACGAGCATTGCCGCGTCGCTGGTGGTGTCGCTCACCGTCACGCCGGTGCTGTGCTACTACCTGCTGCCAAAACAAGCGACAAGCGACAAGCGGCAAGCTGGAAGCGATGAGCAACTCGAAACTCACAACTCGAAACTCGAAACTCCCCTCATCCGCTGGCTCAAAACCCGCGACACGCGGCTGCTCGCCTTCGGTTTCCAGTACCCGAAGTTGGTACTGGGTATCACGGCGGTGCTGTTCGGGGGCGCGGTGGCGGCGGTGCCGTTTTTCGGGACTGAATTTCTGCCGCCGTTCAACGAAGGCTCCCTGACGATCAATTTTTCAGCCCCGGCGGGCACCGCACTCACCGAGTCGAACCGGCTCGGGACACTGGCCGAAAAGCTGCTGCTGCAAGTGCCCGAAGTGGCGTATACCGCCCGCCGCACCGGCCGCGCCGAGCTGGATGAACACGCCGAATCGGTGAACAACTCGGAAATCGAGGTGGCCTTCAAAACCCCGGCGGAACTGGCAAGATCGGGTTCCGTCACGCGTTCCAAAGCCGCCGTCCTCGCCGATTTGCGCGCGCGCCTCGCCCTGCTGCGCGGCGTGAACGTGAACGTCGGCCAGCCCATTTCGCACCGCCTCGACCATCTGCTGAGCGGCGTGCGGGCGCAGGTCGCCATCAAGCTTTTTGGCCCCGATCTGCTCGATCTGCGCCGCTACGCCGCCGCCATCCGCACGGCCGCCGCCGGGGTGCCGGGCGTCGTCGATTTGCAGATTGAAAAACAAGTGCAGGTGCCGCAGTTGCTCATCCGGCCGCGCCCCGAAGCCATCCGCGCTTACGGCCTGGAGCGTGGGCGCGTCGTGCAGGACTTACAGACCTTGTTTCAGGGCACGGTGGTGTCGCGCATCCTCGACGGCCAGCAAAGTTTCGAGCTGATTGTCAAGCTCCCCGATTCGCTCCGCCAAAACGGGCAAACCATCGGCGAGGCCCGCCTCGAAACGCCCGACGGCGGTTTCGTGCCGGTGCGCGCCGTGGCCGACCTCCTTGACGAGCCCGGCCCCAACACCCTCAACCACGAGAATACCCAACGCCGCATCACGGTCTCGCTCAACGTCGCGGGGCGCGATCTGGGCTCTACGGTGCAGGAAATTCAGGCGCGCGTGCGGGCGCAAGTGAAGCTCCCGCCCGGCTACTACCTCGCCTACGGCGGCCAGTTCGAGCGCCAGCAGACGGCCGCCGCGCGCATCGGCTGGCTTAGCCTGTTTTCGTTTCTGGGGATTGCGCTGGTGCTGTTTGCGCACTTCCGGTCGTGGTTGCTGGTGGCGCAGGTGATGCTCAACATTCCGTTAGCGCTCATTGGGTCGGTGGTGGCGGTGGCGCTCACGGGCGGCACCCTCAGCATCGCGTCGCTGGTGGGGTTCATCACCCTCACGGGCATCGCGTCGCGCAACGGCATCATGATGATTTCGCACTACCTGCACCTGATGGAACACGAAGGCGAAGCGTTTTCCGATGAGATGATCGTGCGCGGCTCCCTCGAACGCCTCGTCCCCGTGCTGATGACCGCCCTCGTGGCCGCCCTCGCCCTCGTACCCCTGACCCTCGACCCCACGGCCGCCGGCAAGGAAATTCTCTACCCCGTGGCGGTAGTGATTTTGGGCGGGCTGCTCTCCTCCACACTCCTCGATATTCTCGTAACGCCCGTGGTGTTCCGGCTGTTGGGGCGCCGGGCGCTGGTGCAATGGCGGGCCACGCGCGGCGAGGCATCTTTACTTCAGCCGTAACCACATACGCCGACCACGTGCAGCGGCCTACCCGTGCGCCAGTACGACGAGCAAACCCTGACCGACGCCCTAGCCACCGGGTTCGCCAAGATTCGTTGCCTGACCGAAGACCACGTAACGCCCTTTCAGACGCGGCAGAATTTTCTATTCTGCTCTTTCCGGCGGATGCCAGCCGCAGATCGCCGCGTGCCGGTGGGGTAATTCTGCATGCCCAAGCCCGCATCTTGTACGTCCGGCGGGCACCGTCGCACCGCAGTTTTGTGTTGGCAACCTTGGCCGCCACGGTGGTGGCTTCTACTTTAATATTCCCCCAATGACCACCCAGACCTTCAAAACCACCCTCAACTGCGCCAATTGCGTGCGCGCCATCACCCCCATCCTCAACGCCGAACCCGCCATTGCGGCGTGGCAAGTCGATACGGCCTCGCCCGATAAAATCCTCACCGTCAGTGGCGATGTGTCGGCTGCACACGTCGTGGAATTACTAACCGAAGCCGGGTTCGAGGCTCGTCCGCTGTAACCACCGAAACGCGCGCCCGGCAACTCCAACGCCGGGCGCGCGTTTCAGCCTTCCGCGCGCCGCAAGTTGGCGCTGCTGCGGTGCTACCTTCCGCCATTCTGTGGTTTCTGCTGCGGTGCCTTCTTATGCTGATGCTGATGACAACCCGACTGTTTTCTGTCTTCATTTTCTTTCATACGCTGCTGGTGGGGTGCAAGCCGCCAAGCAGTACGCGCGGCGAAGCCATCGACGCCACTGACCAATACGAAGTCGTGCAACTCGGCAAAATCGGGCGGCAGGAGATGCAGGAAAGCAGCGGCCTGGCCCTCGCCGACCCCACCGGCACCGAATTCTGGACGCACGGCGACGCCGGTTCGCCGAACGTGCTGTACCGCGTAGCCCGCACCGGCGCCGTACTGGGCGGCGTGCCCGTGCCCGGCGCCAGCAACCGCGATTGGGAAGACATCGCCCGCGACCCGCAAGGGCGGCTCTACATCGGCGATTTCGGCAACAACAACAACGACCGCCGCAATCTCGCCATCTACCGCTTCGACCCCGCGCAACCCACGCGAAACGTCGATACCATTCGGTTTCGCTACCCCGACCAACGCGATTTTCCACCCCGGAAATCAGCCCGTAACTTCGATTGCGAAGCGAGCCTGTTCGCGCGCGATTCGATTTTCCTCTTCACGAAAAACCGCGCAAAGGGCGGGCTCATAACGAAGCAATACGCGGTTTCCGCCCAACCGGGCACCCACACCGCCACCCTGCGCGACAGCCTCGAACTCGAAACCTGGGTAACGGCCGCCGACATCAGCCCCGATGGCCGCACGGTGGCGCTGCTCGGTTACGGGTTCGTATACCTGTTCGAGGGCGACCCAAAACAGCCCGTTTTCGACCGTCGCCGCCTCCGCGTCACCGTCGAATCGTCGGGCCAGGCCGAGGCCATCACCTTCATCAACAACACCGATCTGGTATTCTCCAACGAAAAAGGGCGGCTGTTTGAGTTGAAGCGGAAGCCGTAGCGCTTACAATAGTTCTCTCATTGCGAGGAGGAGGCTTGGAGTTTACCCTGAGGAACGAAGGGCCGACGTGGCAATCTCGCAGCTAGAGCGCGCGGTAGTCAAGCGCCACCGCTCTACTGCGAGATTGCTTCGTCGCAAAGCCTCCTCGCCATGACAGCTTTAGTGCTGCGCTACACCCGCTCGCTCGCGTCGTGGTCGGCGAGATGCTCGGGCGCGCGGCCCGTGCTGGCACCGCCACTATCGACCGACTTACTTGCCGGGCGGCCTTCGGCTTGCTGTTCGGCCTGCGCCTGGCGCGGGCCGGTGTTCACGGCGCCACTTGCGGCGCCCGTGGTCGAGGCAGCATCGGTGGCTGTGCGACCGGTGCCGGCCGCGTGCGGCGCGTTGGCGTTTTGGTCGTTGTAGGAGCCCCCGCGCGAGCCCGTGCCTTGGGCGGCGCTACCCTCGCGGGCGGCTTGGTTGGTGTAGCCGGGCTGGTCGCCGGGTTCGTTGGAAGCATTAGTGGGGGCAGGGTCGCTTTGGCCGCCACCTTCGCGGCGCGGGGCGCCGTCGCGGTTGTCGTACTCGCCCTGGGCCGAGCCCGCGTAACCGCCGCGCTGGGTGGCGTCGTCGGGGGTGGTGGTGGCGGCATCGGCTTTGAGCGCGCCTTCGTGCGCCCGGTCAGGGTTTTGGCCGCGCGTCTGAAGTGGTTGGTGCGGCTGATTAGGCGCGTCGGCGCCCGAATCAGGGGAAGTCGGAGAATCCGTCATGACAGCAGAGCCGTAGCCGAACGAGAAGTAAGCGCCCGGTAGGTGCACTCTCTACGCGCCCGCTCGCTGCCGAGTTGGGCCGAGTTCGGCGCTACGGCACCTTGTTCGGGGTTTGGGCGTTACCTTTGCACCATTACCAAATACCCGATTATGCCCACTGGCAAAGTAAAATTCTTCAACGAAGAAAAAGGATTCGGCTTCATCACCAATGAAGAGAATAACCAAGATGTCTTCGTTCACGTGAGCGGTCTCGTCCACGAGATTCGCCAAAACGACCGCGTATCCTTCGAAGTGCAGGAAGGCCGTAAAGGCCCGAATGCCGTCAATGTGACCCGCTTGCAGTAGTGTTGGGGGCGTTTCGGCGCCCGCCCGACCTAATCAAAAGCCCCGCGTCGGCCCTTGTGGTCGGCGCGGGGCTTTTTCGTGGATGTGGAGCGCGGGCCTCCGGCCCGCTTGCCGCACCGCGCTTAC
>JANPJM010000029.1:0-107136 GCA_031425525.1 Hymenobacteraceae bacterium
GGCGCCCCCCACTCTTTTTTTTATCTTTTTCACCCCCCCTCTGGTTGGGGGGGGGTGGTGGGGGGGGTGGGGGGGGCCAAAGTAAAAAAAACAATGCGCCCCCTCCGACCCTCCCACCCCCCGACCCTCCCACCCTCCCCATGAAAATCGCCATCCTCTCCCGCGACCCAAAGCTTTACTCCACCCGCCGCCTCGTGGAAGCGGTGCAGGCGCACGGGCACGCGGCCGTCGTCATCGACCATCTGCGCTGCGACCTGGTCATCGAGCAGGGCCAGCCCGGCATCATTCACCGGGGCGCCCTGCTGACGGGGATCGACGCCGTAATCCCGCGCATCGGCGCGTCGGCCACGTTTTACGGCACCGCCGTGGTGCGCCAATTTGAGATGATGAAGGTGCCGGCGGCCGTCGATTCGCAAGCCATTTTGCGCTCGCGCGACAAGCTCCGCGCGATGCAACTGCTGGCGCGCGCCGGCGTGGGGCTGCCGCGCACGGTATTCACCAATTACTCCAAAGAAGCCCGCGAACTGGTGCGGCAGGCGGGCGGGGCGCCGGTCATCATCAAGCTGTTGGAGGGCACGCAGGGCCTGGGCGTAGTGCTGGCCGAAACGGAACAGGCGGCCACCTCAGTCATCGAGGCGTTCCATAACCTGAAGGCGCGCTTTATCGTGCAGGAATTCATTGCCGAGAGCGCCGGAGCCGATCTGCGCGCCTTCGTGGTGGGCGGCGAGGTGGTGGGCGCGATGAAACGCCAGGGCCGCGAGGGTGAATTTCGGTCGAATCTGCACCGGGGCGGCACGGGTACGCTGGTGAAACTGACCGCCAAAGAGCGTAAAGCGGCTCTAACCGCCGCCGCCGCCCTCGATCTGGCGGTTGCGGGCGTCGATATGCTCCAAAGTGAGCGCGGGCCACTGGTCATCGAAGTAAACTCGTCGCCGGGCCTCGAAGGCATCGAGCGCGCCACCGGAACCGATGTAGCGGGGCGCATCGTGGCGCACGTGGAGATGCTGGTGCGCGGCCGGAAAAAGCGGCCGAAACCGGCGAAGGCGTAGGCGCCCTGGGGTAGCAACGCCGTTGGCGTAGCAACCCCAGGCTGTGGGATGGAACCCCTTCAGGGTTCACGAGCCCCACCATTGTGCGAACCCTGAAAGGGTTCTATATCTGCAGCCCAAGGTTGCTATCCCGAAGGGATTGCTACCCTGGGTGACGCGCGGCGCCGGCCGGCCCCGCACCTATTTCTCCTTTCGGCCGTTCCGTACCTTTGCCGACTGCCCACCGCCGACCTACTGCCGACCCCAACCTGATGGCCAAAAAGCCCACGCCCACCACGCTTCCCACGCCCGACATCGCCGCGCCCGACGCCGCCGCCGACGCCCTCGACCATCTCGACCCGCGCCAGTTCATCATCATCAAGAATGCGCGGGTGCATAACCTGCAAAATCTGAGCGTGGCGCTGCCGCGCAACCATTTCGTGGTGGTCACGGGGTTGAGCGGCTCGGGGAAATCGAGCCTGGCGTTCGATACGCTGTACGCCGAAGGGCAGCGGATGTACGTGGAGAGCCTCAGCTCCTACGCCCGGCAGTTTTTGGGGCGGATGGACAAACCCGACGTGGACTACATCCGGGGCATTTCGCCGGCCATCGCCATCGAGCAGAAGGTGAGCGTGCGTAACAACCGCTCGACGGTCGGCACCAACACCGAGATCTACGATTACCTCAAGCTGCTCTTCGCGCGCATCGGCCATACTTACTCGCCCATCAGCGGCGAGGAGGTGCGGAAGGATACCGTCGATGACGTGGTAGGGTGGCTGCGCACGCTGCCGGCCGGTACGCGGGCCTTCATTTCGGCGCCGCTGCCGGAGGCCGAAGCCGCGCGCACGCTGCTCCAAGAACTGGATTTGCTCCTCAAAAAAGGCTTCGCGCGGGTGTTGGTATCAGCGGAAGTGCGCTTCATCGAAGACCTGCTGGCCGATCCCGAAACCAACCTTCTGGGTCGCGAAGACGTGCGCGTCCTCATCGACCGCGCCGTGCTGGAACCCGCCGACGACGACCAGCAATTCCGCCTCGCCGATTCGGTGCAGACCGCGTTTTTCGAGGGTCACGGCGAGTGTGAGGTACATGTCTCCTCACCTCCCTCTCCCACGCCTCACCCGCCAACCCCCTCCCCTCCGCCTCACCCCCCAACCCCCTCTCCTAACGGAGAGGGGGAGCCTGTTCGTGAGCAAAGCGCAAGTAGTCTTCCCTCTCCTTTAGGAGAGGGGCCGGGGGTGAGGCTTTTTTCCGACCGCTTCGAGCGCGACGGCCTCACATTCGAGGAGCCGTCGGTCAATTTCTTTTCGTTCAACAATCCGTTCGGCGCGTGCCAGACGTGCGAAGGGTTCGGCTCCGTATTGGGCCTCGACCCCGACCTCATCATTCCCGACAAGACGCTGAGCGTGTTTGAGGGCGCCGTGGCGCCGTGGCGCACCGAAAAACAGGGCGAGTGGTTGGCGCCGCTGCTGAAGCACGGCATCAAGTTCGATTTCCCGATTCACCGGCCTTTTCAGGATTTAAGCGAAGCCGAACAGCAACTGCTCTGGACCGGCAACAAGTATTTCGGCGGGCTCGATGCCTATTTCAAATGGGTGCAGGAGCAGAGCCATAAAATCCAGTACCGGGTATTGTTGAGCCGCTACCGGGGTCGCACCGTGTGCCCCGATTGCCGGGGTACCCGCCTGCGCAAAGACGCGCAATACGTGAAAATTACCGGTCCGAACGGCCCGTTCAGCATCACCGATCTGGTGCTGATGCCCGTGGGCGACGCCAAAACGCTGATGGACAATCTGGCGCTCCCGACCGGCGAGGCGGCCGTCGCCGAGCGGCTGCTCACGGAGGTGCGCAACCGCCTGGGCTACCTCACGCGCGTGGGCCTGGGCTACCTGACGCTCAACCGGTTGAGTAACACGCTGAGCGGCGGCGAAAGTCAGCGGATTGCGCTGGCTACGTCGCTGGGGTCGGCGTTGGTGGGGTCGATGTACATCCTGGATGAGCCGAGCATCGGGCTGCACCCGCACGACACCGACCAGCTCATCGGCGTCCTGCGGTCGTTGCAGGCGCTGGGCAACACGGTCATCGTGGTCGAACACGAAGACAAGATGATGCGCGCCGCCGACCAGATTCTCGATATTGGGCCGGAAGCCGGTTCGGGCGGCGGCAAGCTGCTGTTTCAGGGCTCCTACGATGATCTGGCCAAGGCACCCACCTGGACCGGCCGCTACCTGTCGGGCGAGTTGCAAGTGGCTGCCGTGCGCCCGCCGCGCCCGTGGCGCAATGCAATTGAAGTAGTCGGGGCGCGCGAAAACAACCTGAAAAACCTGACCGTCAAGTTTCCGCTCGGCATCATGACGGTGGTCACGGGCGTATCGGGCTCCGGCAAAAGCACCCTCGTGAAGCGGGTGCTGGCGCCGGCCTTGGCCCGCCACCTGGGCGCGGGCGGCGGCGAAAGCATGGGCAAGCACGACAAGATCCAGGGCGATCTGGGCAAGGTGCGGCACGTCGAGTTCGTCGATCAGAACCCCATCGGCAAGTCGTCGCGCTCCAACCCCGTCACGTACGTGAAGGCCTACGACGCCATCCGGCAGCTCTACGCCGACCAGCCGCTCGCCAAAGCGCGCTCGTTCAAGCCCGCCCATTTCTCGTTCAACGTGGAAGGCGGGCGCTGCGAAACCTGCCAGGGCGAAGGCCAGGTGAAGGTGGAAATGCAGTTTATGGCCGATCTCTGGCTGCAATGCGAAAGCTGCCACGGCCGCCGGTTCAAGCAGGATATTCTCGACATCAAGTACCACGACCTCGACGTGTCGGAGGTGCTGGAACTGACCGTCGACGACGCTCTCGCGTTCTTCCACGACCAGCCGAAACTCATCGAGAAAATGAAGCCCTTGCAGGATGTCGGCCTCGGCTACATCCGCCTCGGCCAAAGCTCGGCCACGCTCTCCGGCGGCGAAGCGCAGCGCGTCAAGCTCGCCTCGTTCCTGACGCGCGGCGCCGCGCCGTTCACCGAAGACGTGCTGTTCGTCTTCGATGAACCCAGCACCGGTCTGCACTTTCACGACATCAATAAGCTCCTCACGGCCCTCAACGCGCTCGTCGATAACGGCAATTCGGTACTCATCATCGAACACAACACCGACATCATAAAGGCCGCCGATTGGGTGATCGACCTCGGCCCCGAAGGCGGCCTCAACGGCGGCCACCTGCTGTTTGAAGGCACGCCAGCGGAACTAGCGAAGCTGGGCGATGCGAACCTGACGGCGAAGTATTTGGTGGTGTAGAGCGGCTATTCAACCGTCACTATACAAATACCCAAGCTTTGTCATTGCGAGGAGGCTTTGCGACGAAGTAATCTCGCGTGAGAGCGGCCACCGCTGAAGGGCACCGAGCAAACGAGGATTGCCACGTCGTCGCAGAGCCTCCTCCTCGCAATGACAAACTCGTTGTTCTGTCATTGCGAGGAGGCTTTGCGACGAAGCAATCTCGCAGTAGAGCAGCACGATAGAATGGCCCTCAACCGTCGCGCCGCGCACGATGCGAGATAGCCACGTCGTCGCAAAGCCTCCTCCTCGCAATGACAAATGGGTGGTTTGCTTCCGAGGTAGTGCTTAAACGCATCGGCAAGGCGGCCTCCGAACGTCTCATACACCCTGCCCAAACGTCAGCAGATTATTGTCCGGGTCGAGGATCGAAAACTCTTTTTGCCCCCACGGTTTGAGTTGCAACTGTCCCGCCGGGTGGATTGTCACGCCCTGATCGAGCAACGACTGATACAGCGCGTCGATGTCGTCGGTGCGGATGTACACCTGCCCATAATTTTCAGCCGGGTCAAGCGCCTTGAACCCGAAAAAATGAAGCTGCACGGCATCCCGTTGCAGCATCAGATACTCGTCGTAATCAGCGCCGCCCCACACCTGAAAGCCCAGTTGGATCAGGTAAAAATCTTTGGTGATGGCTTTGTCGCGCATCGGTAGCTTGGGGTTGATGTTGGTCAGCATCTGGCGTGGGTTGGAGCAGGGTAGGGGAAAGGCCGGGCAGCGGCAGCAAGCCGCAGAGCGCCGACACGCGCGACAGGTTGCTTATTGCAACCGAAGGCGAAGGACGCGCTGTCGGAACTGGCCAATCGCGTTCAGCGACCGACTTTCCCCTGACTACTGCTGAGTCCTCGTATTCAACCGGCGCTAAACCCAAAAGCCAGCAAGAGGAGGCTCCTTGTTGGTTTTTGGGTTGTATAAGCCTAACGGTTTGGGTATCGCCGAAGGTGGGGGTTTAGATAAGCACTAAAGTTCAAATTTAGCACAAAAGCTAATCTGATTCACAAAGTATTGATAAATGACATTGTTTTCTTGAAAATCTAATAAACTCACATAAGCTTTTGCATTTATTTTAGATTGCAAAAAAGAAAAAACGAAAAGAAAAAGAAATGAATTTTAAAATCAATCGAAAGGTCCAGTAATATCATTATCAGTTGGAATGTAATAGCTAATGTTTTTTATTACAGATTCAGTAATAACCCCAGGCTTAAAATCACCAACTGGCCTATGAAAAGTAATCATTTCCAAATCCATAATTTTATAAGTAAATTCTCTGGCAGCATAATCAATCAATGTACAAAACAATGTATATTTATACTCAACATAAACATGAAACAATGAAAGCTCTCCAAAATTTAAATTGCCATGAACTTTTGGTATGTATTCTAAAATTGCATGTTCAATACTATTATTATTGTCATACTCACTATTCCATAAAACGAAGTCCTGTTGTGGCCCATTATAAAATTCTGTTTTTTTATTTCCCTCTAATAAAGGCCTATTTTGTTTATAATCTAATGAATCGTGCAATTTAACTATTTGAACTTTTTGCCATCTTTTTTTTGACTCAAATCTTAAAAGCACAACTAGATATTCATCATAGCCAATCCACTTCATTAAATCAACTTTCCTTTGACTCGGAACTGTACTTAACAAGTTTTCCATAACCGCATCACTCAAGCCGTCATAATCTGGGGAATATGCATAATATTTATTATTAATACTATTGATATATAATACATTAACTGGGATCAACTGCGTTAAGCCCCCAATTAATTTTGTAGAATAATTCGGTATTTCAAAACTTAACTCATCTGTGTTTATTTTACAATTCTCATGTCTTACGGCAAGATCATGTAATTGACCTTTAACTGTTTCAATAATATTCTCATACCGACTAACATATGAATTTCTATTTTCTTCTCCACCCAATAACGCGTAAAAAGGATTAATCCTATCTTTAATTTTTTTATACAAATCTAAATGATAAGATAACTCAGAATGCATCGACTTTAGTTTTTCCATTTTTTGCATTCTTTTATAATCCCAAGGTATTTCAGCAATTTCAGTTAAACCAAATATTCTCATATCTGCAACAGCACATTCATAAGGGATTGCATTTTTTTCATCAAAGTGGCTTAAATTATTTTTTATTAGTTCATTTATATATTCAATTGCATTGAGGTTATTTTTTAAATTAGGTAAAATAATATCTTTTAAACCGGGCAGTCCTTCTCCGCCAACTGTAAAAGCACTCAACTCAATTCTATCAGAATTGCTATCCCTTGTAATTTCCTCGTTTATTGTTTGTTTTGCTTTTATTGAAGCACCACCATAACCACCACTTGCGGAAAAAGTACTCGAAACCACAGATTTAAACTTTTTACTTACATTCCTTATGGTTATTAATATAGAAATGGAATTCATTCTTTTTTCCTTAATAATAAATCTCGAACCATGAACTCTTATAAACTCTTGTTGATTTGTATTCTTCAATAATTCTGCCGCTGGTACTAGTGACGCCCCCTCTTTCATTTCAAACCATCCATAATCAGCATATGCGTGTATTAAAACGTTAACATTATTTTCAGTAAAAGACTCACTTATTGATTTACTATTTTCTGCACTTACCGATGCTTTGATATATGAAGCATCTATACTTGTGTCTATTTTTGTAACCCTTGTAAAGGTTTCGTAATTAGATATATATAAAATGGCCGACTCCGCCATAATTGGTGCTTTACCCGCCCAAATTTCGTCATAGTCGATTGCTCTCAGTTTATTACTCGTAAGGTTTGCAGGATCAAAACCTGAGCCTAAAACAATTCCCTCTTTTATAAACCTATCATAGAAAATAGGTTCTATATCAGAAGTTCTATAGGCCATAGTAGAAAATATTTCTCCTAACTCACTTGTATGTCTTAGGATTTGAGAAAAACCATTTTCAAATAATTGAAAATAATCACCACTAACTACCAATAGTGCAGTTTCCTCGCAATTGTCAGGGGAGCCGCCATCACTTCTGTGACATATTAATGCTGTTTCATCGTTGAATACAACTTCTGCTTTATCTTTTGGCTGAATTTCTGTGTATGTTTCGCCAATGCCTTGTGTCCAATCTAGTGTTAGATTTATCACTTTTTCAGTCATATTTTCAAAGACTACGAAATTTAAAATTTTCATAACAAATAAATTTTATTTTATTGCCGCCAACATCCGTGTTGCCGCAATGCAACAGTACCACCACTTGCGGCAACCTGCCAATGGTACGTAGTTACAGTTGCGGCAACACAGCCAAAATGGGTGAGTTGCCGCAACTGAAGCGGGTTAGAGGTCGAGGTCATCGAGCGGAGAGGTAGGGCGTTTGTAGCGGGCAACGTGCGTGTAGATTTCGGTGGTCTTGAGGCTGTTGTGACCCAGTAGGCCTTGGATAATGCGGATGTCGGTGCCGGCTTCGAGCAGGTGCGTGGCGTAGGAGTGCCGCAGCATGTGCAGCGTGACGGGGCGCCGAATGCTGGCGCGCGCGGCGGCTTGTTTCACTACTTGCTGCAAACTACGCTCGCTGTAGGGTTCGCCGGGCGTCTGGCCCTCGAAAATGAACGTTACGGGGCGGTACTGCCGGGACTGTTCGCGTAGCAGAAGCAGCAGGTTTTGGGGCAAGGGTAGGTCGCGGTCTTTTTTGCCTTTGCCGGCGCGCACGTACAAGGTCATCCGGCTGGCGTCGATGTCGGTGGGCGTTAGAGCCAGTACTTCGCTCAGGCGCAAACCCAGGCCGTAAGCCAGCATCAGCATGGCGCGGTGCTTTAGGTTTTCGGTATGGATGAGGAGCGATTTTACGTCTTCTTTGCTCAACACTTTGGGGTTTTGGTCGGGGCGCTTGGGGCGCGGCAGTGCGTAGAACTGGCGCGGCTGGCTTTCCACGGCCTCATAGTAGAACTTGATGGCGTTGATGATCACATTTTGATACGCCTCGGAAATGCCCGTCTGGATGCGGGCGCTCAAGTAGTCCAAGACATCCTGGTGGGTGAGGTCGAGGGGTAGGCGGGGCGCGTGGTAGGCCAGAAATGCCAAAAACGCCTGACGGTAGTTTTTGAGGGTTTGCGGGCTGTAGCGTTTGAGCGTGATCTGCTGGCAGTAACGCGTTAGCAACTCATCGGCGGGCGATGGAGCGGGGCGCTCGACGGCGAGCGAAATTTTCGCCACGGCCACGTTGCCTTGCAGTGCCGTGAATTCGGGATCTTTGCTGAGATTGCCGATGAGGGTGATTTTGTTGAGGCCGCGCATCGGGCAAATATAGCGTTTGCGGGTGTGCAACCGGCGCGCTCCCTACAAATTCTTCCCACTGAAATACAACGGCAGCAACTCCGCCGCGTCGGCCACCACGCGCACCGGCACGGTAGCATCCGGGCAAGCCATCAGCACGGCAATGGGCGCGTTTTGATGCACGCGCACCTCCAGTAAACTCTGCCGGCAGAGGCCGCACGGCGCGAGGGGCGAGTGCTGGAGTGGTCGGTCGGTTTGGTAGGTCACGGCGATGGCTACCACTGGCGGGCCTTTCATATCGAGTACCCCCAGCACCACGCGCTCGGCGCAGACGCCCACCGGGAAGGCGGCGTTTTCGTGGTTGGCGCCCGTCAGGATTTCGCCGGAGGCAAGCAGCAGCGCCGACCCCACCCGGAAACCCGAATACGGCGCGTACGAATGACTTACGGCCGTTTCGGCCGCCGCCAGCAAGCGGGCTTCGTCGGGCGTGAGGTCGGGGCGAAGAACGTCGCGGTACGAGATGGAGAGCGAGTGATCGGCAGCAGACATACGGTGGGCGCGGGTGGCGAAACGGGGCGCAAAGATGCGGCCCGGCATCACTCCACGGTGGCGCGACGGTGGTTGAGAGACAGCTCGGCGCTTGTCGAAACTTACTCCCGCACCAACCGCTTCACCGCCACCCCGCCGCCCGTTTGCACGCGCACCGAGTACACCCCGTGCGGCTGGCTGCCAAGCGCGAGGGCCACTTCGCCGGCCGCCGCATCGAGCGTCAGTACTACCCGGCCCACGGCATCGAAAACGGTGATGCGCGCCGCCATGGGTAACTTCAGGCGGGCGGTGCCGGTAGTGGGGTTCGGGTACAGCTGCAAGGCGCCCGCCGCCGTTTCGGGCAACCCCGTAATGGTAGCCACGATGGCATTGGAAGGCGGCGAAACGCACCCCGCCGGGCTAGCCAGCGTGGCCGTGTACGTGCCGTTTTGGGCGGCAGTGGATAACGTGAGCGTGACGCTGGGTGTCGCCGGCAGCGCCCCGCCGTTGAAGTAAAACTGCACGGGCTGCCCGCCCGCCGCCGTCAGCAGCAGCAACCCGCTGGGTTGTGGTGTGGGTACCAAAACCGGCGCTGCCGGAATGGTATCGACCACGGCCAGCACCGGTACGCGGTCGCCCTCGCGCCCCAGGCGCGTGGTGGTACTCACGAAAAATGTGTCGGTGGCGGCGATGGTGGGCTGGTACGTGGGTGTGGCGGCCAGCACCGGGCCGGTGCCGCGCGCGTACCAGCGGTAGCCGCCCCGCGTGGGCGCGCCGGTGGCGGTCAGCAGCACGGCGCCGGGGCCGCAGCGGCTCGCGCCGATGCCTACGGGTACGGTCGGGAGTTGCTGCGTGGCATCGAAAAGGGCTTTGGCCGAATCGGCGGCGGCCGTCAGCTCGGCCAGCGACGGGGCCGCGAGAATGGCCCACGCCACCTGCACCGTGTCCTGCGGGGCCAGACGCGGTAGCGCGGCGCGTACGAGGTGCGCCACATCGGTGCCGCCGCCCGTGGTGCCGGCGGTGGTCGGCGTGCCGGCAGCTGCCACCAGCGCGGCCCATTTTTCGGCGGTGGTCAGGCCGTCGGTGGCGTTGATCGGGCCGGGGGCGGTGGCATTGAGCTGGTCGAAGGCGTAGGTGGCGGCGGGCTGCGCGGTCAGGAGCTGGAGCGCGGCGTAGGCGGTATCGGCGCCGGGGCGGGCGCTGGCGACGTACGCTAGGCGGCGCGCGCCGTCCCAGCGGGCCACGTTGTGCGGGGCTTGCCCAATGTCCCAATCAGCAAAAAGGCCCGCGTAGAGCGTCCGCAGCGTATCAGCGGTTTGGTTGATGATACCGTATTCCACGAAGGCGGCGCGCGCACACCCGGCCATCAGCGTGTTCCAGGCGCGTTGGGTGACACGGACACCGGCTTGCGCGGGGCCGGCGGTATCAGCAAAAATGCCGGTCGCGGTTTGGGCTGCCCACGGCAGGTGCGCGCTGAAACGGATGGGATTGATGGTCTGAAAATCGTCATCGGGCTGCCCGGCCGTGGCCGAGCGGAGGCGGTCGGACACGCGATCCGGGGCGGCGCCCACCAGCAGCCCGCCTTCGCTCAGGAGGCGGTCGCCGCCGGGCAACAGCGCCACCGAGCGCCCGAAACGCGGGTCGGCGTGGTCGTAGCCGAGGTCGCCGCCGCTCGTGACGGTGGCGCCGATGGCGGTGGCATCCAAGGTGATGTAGGCCGGGTTCAGCACCACCGACACGTACTCGGCATCGCGGTAGCCGCCGGCCGTATCGGCGAAGCCAAACCGCAGCGATACCCGCGTATTTGGCACGGAAGAAGGTGGTAGCACCACCCGAAATGCCTGTCCGGGGGCCAGAAACACGGTATCGAGCGTGCCCACCGGGCCGAATGTCCGGGTTGGGCTGCCCAGCACCTGCACGCCCGCCGTCGGCGAAGAAAACGTTACCCGCAGCCCGCCGAGCGGTGCCAACAGGTTGCGGAACGAGGCGTTCACGGTGAGCGTATCGCCGCCGTAATACTCGGTATCCGCCCGGATGCTCGTCGTACTCAAACGGACACTCCGCAGTGCCGGGTCGGCGAGGGCGCGGAGCATATCGAGGCGCCCGCGCCCGATCAGCTCGCGGTACGCGGCGTTGCCGGATAGCGCAAAAATGCTCGTGTCGGCCGAAATGCGCACGCGCTCGGCCGCTTGGGCAGCCGTGAGACCGGGGAAGCGCGTGCGTACCAGCGCCACCGCGCCCGCCACCAACGGCGAGGCAATCGAGGAGCCGCTGGTGGGGCCGTAGGTCGAGTCGGTTTGGTACTGCGCCGTGATGATCTGCCGCCCCGGCGCCCCCAGACTGATGCGGTGCGAGAAGGTAGCGGTGGGCGCCTTGGTGTCGTCGCGCGCCAGCGAGGCCACGGCCAGCACGCCGGGGTACGAGGCGGGGTAAAATTCGAGGTAGGCGTTGGTGTTGCCGGCGGCGGCCACCACTACGGCGTCGCGGTTTCGGATGGCGTACGCGATGCAATCCTGCTCGTACTGCGACCAATTCCCCACGCCGCCCCACGAGCAGTTGATGACGCGGCAGCCGTGGTCGGCGGCGTATACGATGCCTTCGTAACCGGCAAACCCGCCGGCCGTGGTCGAGTTGTAAATCTTGATCGGCAGGAACCGGCAGTTGAAGCCGCTGCCCGCGCCGCCGCGTCCGTTGTTGGCCGCCGCCGACGATACCCCGCTGACCTGCGCGCCGTGGTGAGGTTGGGCGTTGCTCACGTTGGTGGCGGTAATGCTGGGGTCGTTGTCGTTGTCGGCCAAGTCCCAGCCCCGGTAGTTGTCCAGGTAGCCATCGTTGTCGTCGTCGAGGCCGTTGGGCGGGTCGGCGCGGTTGAAGGCGATCTGCGATTTGAGGTCTTGATGCGTGAGGCGGGCGCCGGTATCGGTGATGCCGACCACGACGGTGGTATCGCCGTCCTCGATGTCCCAGGCGCGGTAGGCGCGAATATTTTTGAGGTGATACTGGCCGCCGGTGGCGAGAGTCGAATCGGCGAGCGGGTCGTTCGGTTCGAGCAGCAAATTGCGGCGGTAATGCGGCTCCACCCACGCTACGGCGCCAGTGCCGAGCAGGCGCCGCTGCACCTCGGCAAAGGGCACGTTGGCCGGTACCCGCACGCGGTACGTCAGCCGCAAATCGACGCTGCCGGGCCGCTTGGGGTCGGGCGCCACCGCGCGCGGAAACGGCTGCCGGAGCGCCCGTGCGTTCAACGCCGCGAGGGCGGCACGCAGTCCGTCGTGGTCGATTGTGGTGAGTTGGCCTAGTGCCCGATAAGCCGGTTTCAGCTTAAAAACCACTTCGCCGGGCTCGGCCACCGCCACGTTCACCGGTGCGCTGCTGGGCGCGCTTGCGGGTGGGCGGGAAGCCGCGCTTACTGGCAATCGGCAGTTGGTTTGTCCAAGTGCTACGGTACTTGGCAGCAGGGCAATTGCCGAAAGCCACAACCTCAAAAAGCTAGAAGTACGCATCGTTCGATAAGGAAGAAATCGGAAACAGAACACACAACTCAATCTCAGAATTTGTCATTGCGAGGAGGCTTTGCGGTTGCGAGCGTAGCGCGGCAAAGCAATCTCGCGTTAGACAAGTTGCGCCGCGCCTGATGCGAGATTGCCACGTCGGCCCTTCGTCCCTCAGGGTAAACTCCAAGCCTCCTCCTCGCAATGACAGAACATTAGTCGGTAGAAACCACAAACAAAAACCTCCACCCAACCCACCCGCTACCTTTGCAGAGTGGCGCGGCGGCCCCGGCTAAGATACTGCTTTCGCCGGGCTGCGTGTCGTTTGTTTCCTCCTTTCAACCCATATGTCGCTTTTCTCTCAACACAGCGCCGTCCTCGAACGCGCCGTACAGGCGCTCCACGAGCGCACGTTCTTCGCCCACTACCCCGAAGCGCCGAGCCCCGAGGTGTACGGCCCCGACGCCGACGCCCACGGCCGGGCCGCCTTTGAGGCCCAGCTTGGGCAGCCGTTCACGGCGCTGCGCCAGCCCGACCCCGCCGCCTGGGCGGGCCAGGAAGAGTCGCCCTACACCAGCCAGGCACTCGGCGTGACGTACCCGTATTTCGCCCCCGCCACCCTCGTGGCGCGCGCGCGCGGAGCCTTTGATGCGTGGCGCAAAACCAGCCCCGCCGACCGCGCCGCGCTCCTCATCGAGGCGCTCGACGCGCTCCGGCCGCGCTTTTTCGATATTGCCTACGCCACGATGCACACCACCGGGCAGGCGTTCATGATGTCGTTTCAGGCGAGCGGCCCGCACGCCGCCGACCGCGCGCTGGAAGCCGTGGCCGCTGGCTATGAGGAACTCACGCGCTTCCCCGAACACACGATTTGGGAGAAACCGATGGGCAAATACAGCTTGCGTTTGCGCAAAGAGTGGCGGGCGGTGCCGAAGGGCGTCGCGCTCGCCATCGGCTGCTCGACGTTCCCGACCTGGAACACCGTGCCGGGGATGTTTGCGTCGCTCGTGACGGGTAATCCCGTGATCGTCAAGCCGCATCCTAAATCGGTGCTGCCCATCGCCATCGTGGTGGCCGAAGTGCAGCGCGTGCTGGAAGCGCACGGGCTGCCGGCCGCCATCTGCCAGTTGGCCGTCGATGCCGACGACCACCTCATCACGCAGGAGCTGGCCGAAGACCCCGCCGTCAAACTCATCGATTACACCGGCGGCACGGCCTTCGGCGAGTACGTCGAGAGCCTCGGCGCGAAGGGGAAAGTGACGTTCACGGAGAAAACGGGCGTCAATTCGGTCATCCTCGATTCGTGCGCCGACCTCGATAAAGTGGTGCAGAACTTGGCGTTCTCCGTCTCGCTCTATTCGGGGCAGATGTGTACGGCGCCGCAAAACTTCTTCATCCCCGAAACCGGCGTGCTGGTCAACGGCGAACCGGTGCCGTACGCCGAGGTGGTGCAACGCCTTACGGCCGCCATCACGGGCCTGGCCACCAACCCCAAGGCGGCGCCGCACGTGTTCGGCGCCATCCAAAACCCGCTCACGCAGCAGCGGGTGGCCGGAATGGCCGATTCGGGCCTCACGAGCGTCCTCGCCTCCGGGCCGGTTGATAACCCCCAGTTTGCCGCCGCGCGCACCTGTTCGCCGACGGTATTGGAAGTCTCCGCCGACCAGGAAGCCCAGTTCAGCCAGGAACTGTTCGGCCCGATTGCGCTCGTCATCAAAACCCGCGACTCGCACCAGTCCGTGGAGCTGGCGGCGCGGCTGGCGGCCTCGCACGGCGCGATTTCGTGCGCTGCCTACACCACCGATGCGGCCCTCAAAACTGAAATCATGGATCAGATGAGCCTCGCCGGTACCGCCGTCAGCTTCAATCTGACGGGCAATATCTACGTCAACCAAAACGCGGCTTTCTCCGATTTCCACGTCACGGGCGGCAACCCCGCCGGCAACGCCTCTTTCACCAATCCCGAGTTTGTGCAGAAGCGCTTTACGTGGGTCGGCTTCCGCGAACCGGCGGAGGGGTAGTTTCGAGTTTCGAGTTACTAGGGCTCGAAGGCCAAACGCCCCGGCTGCGCGATTGCGCGGCCGGGGCGTTTTCATTATCAGCAGCAGGTGAATGCGCAGCGGAACGTAGGGTGGAGCGTAGCTCGGCCATCCCGGCGGCTAGACGTTAGAGGCGAAGCTTCGCTCCGCCTCACGATTCGGCCTGCAAGCGCTAATCTATTGGGTATTGGCTGCGCGAGCTGGGGTCGTACGCCAGCCAGTGCTGCCGAAGATCGGGTGGGGCGACAACGGCGGTCGGAGGCGTTGCGGTGGCGGGCGTCGGCGGCGCGTTCCAGTCGGGTGCAACGGGTAGCGATTCCGGTGTTTTGCTGAAAGGTGAAATAGGCCGACCCTCGGCCGGGTGCCGGGCAAGTAAGTAAGGGAATGCCATAACGTAGGCGCTAAAAGTGAAAACCGATGAGACGTAGCTGGTGCCCGCAAGCGGTCGTGCGAGCCGCGCGGGTTGTAGGTGGGGTATGCTCTACGCCGTTTTGGGGCGGGAGTTTTGCGCGCCGCCGCTTCCCCGAAAAACTTTTTTTCGAGCGGTGGGTACTGCTTGGTAAGGCTACTGCCTGTGGCGGCTTCCAAGGCGAAAATCACGCGCTTGGCCTCCACCTTATGCTACCGAGTCTCACCCAATTTCTCCCCGCCATTTCCCCTCATCCATCGGCCATGAACGTTCACCACTCTGTTGATGCGCAGGCTTTTACCGTCGAAATAGATGGTCGCGAGGCCGAGTTGACGTATGCCCGGCCGCGCGCCGATGTCATCGATTTTCAGCACACCTGGGTCGATGAAGAATTGCGGGGGCGCCACGTTGGCGATGCGCTCGCTGCGGCTGCCCTGAATTTCGCTAAGACCGAAAACCTGCACATCCGAACCAGTTGCGCCTTCGTGGCCGCCTACGTCAAGCGCCACCCGGAATGGGAGGCACTGCGGGCAACCACAGCGTAACCGGCGCAGTGCCGGGCAGCGACGTCAGTTCGACCTCAACCGGACCCAGCGCGCTGGCGATGGCTGTCGGGTACCACGCTCGCCCCGGCGGCACCACGATGAGCAAGCCTGAATCGTCGCCGACGACCGCAAACTGCGTCGACGCCGGCTGGCGCGCAAAAACGGACAAGCCGTAGGTCGCTTGCAGGTGTGCGACAAACGCCGCCGGGTCGGGCACCACCAGCCCGATTTCGCTCAAGCCGCGCACATCAGTTGCCGAAAAGTCTCCTTTTGGTGGTCTAACTATCTCGGCCTGCCGCCCGATTACCTCCAGAATATTACCCGCCGGGTCGAGCGCGTACGCACTTCGGGCGAGCCAATTGGGAAATTCGGCAATGCGTGCGCCGTTCACCGGCAGGAGCGGGGCTGCCCCGGCGAGCCAATCGGCGGCAGCCTCCACAGCAGCGTACGCCACGCTGAAAGCCAGGTGGTAGGGCGCCACATCTGTAGTGCTGTGCGCGAAAGTCAAACGCCCGGCGCCCACCGCCAACGTCACCGCCTCCGCCGAATGCGCCACTACCGGCAGCCCAAGTTGCCGACCGTAAAAATCGGCCAGCGCGGCTACCTCGGTAGTCCAGAGCGTCAAGGCAGTGAGGTGCATAAGCTGGAGAAGGCGACGCGGAACTACCCCGAAAAATAGCTAGCCGCCGTCAATCAAACAGGCGTGCAATATCCTGCCGCAGCGTTTCCACGCCGCTTTTCAGGTCGGCCCACACCGATTCGCCTTCCGGCGCCGCGTTGGCGTCGCGGAGGCCGGCTTGCAGCAGCGCGCGCTTACGTTCGAGGCCCGCCAGATGCTCGTGGTAGGTGTGGGTGGCGGGCGAGTCGGCGGCCGTGGCGTGGGCGCGCCGCCGCAGCGTATCGATTTTAGCATCGAGTTCGCTCAACGCTTCCTGCACCTGCGCAGCGGAGAGGTGGCGCGGGGCGCGTTGATGGTCGGGCGGGATGGGCATCGAGGGAGTTTCCATAGTAGGCTAGTACCGAATCGGGGCGCAAAAAGATGCGCCTCGCCGTCCCAGTTGCCCTACTGCGCCGACGAGGTATCCGTTGGCGGCGCCACCGCCGCCGGCTTGTTTTTCCAGCGCACAAACGTGCCCACCTGCCCGTCGAAGGTCAGCATGGCATCGTAGGGAAAGGAATAGTAAATCTGCCGCCGCCGGCCCTGCGCCAGCAGCGCGTCGATCATCTCGGCAATCGTCACGTTCGTCAGGATCACGGTACCGCTCATTTCATCGGTGGTGGCGGCCATTAGGTCGCTCACGATGCGGCCCGTTACCACGTACGGGCGGTCGGGCTTGCACATCACGTACACGTCGGTGTTGTCGCGGCGGATGGCGTGGCCGCTGCCGCCCGTGTAATCGGGGTTCCAGGAGGCGCCCGGCAACAGGCCCACGGCGGGCGCGGGCGGGGTGGGGGCGGGCACGGCGGCCGGTGGTGTGGCCGTAGCGGGTGGGGCTTGTTGCGCCCAACCGGCGCCCGGCGCCCCGGCCAGCGCCGTCAGTACGCCACTAAACAAAATAGCGGAACGGAAGGAAGTTATAAGCGGCATACCAACGAAAATGTGCGCAGAAATAGGGGCAGAAGCCGTGTATACGCCGAACCGGCGGCAGGTAAGCGTTGCCGGTGCCCGTAATCATTCAATTTGCCCGACCTTCGGACTTTCGCTGCTGCTGCCGCCCGCCAACCTCGCCGCGCGCCGGGCCGTACGGGCAGCTTGAGTCAAACCTAATTCGTGTCTTCCCGCCAATGTTTGTGCCGCGACCTTTTCGTGCGTTGATTATCAGCTTGCTGATTCTGGGATTGACCGGCGCGTGTCGCCCCGATAAAACTCGCCCCACCGTGCAGCCCCCGCCCGCCGCCGTGCAGACGTTGCGCACGCTTTATCCACGGGCCACCATCGATTCGGCGCGGTGGGAGTGGGATGCGGATGGCTACTTTGAGGCACATTTTCGCCTCGATAACCTGCCCCATAAGCTCCGCACCGATTCGGCGGGCCGCTACCGCGAAACCGAAATCAACGTGGCGCGGCGGGCGCTGCCAGCGCCGTTGCAAGACACGCTGCAAACCCAGATCGATAAAATAAACGACCCCAAGCGCTTCCGGGTGCGCCAGGCCAGCATCGTCCATTACGCCGACGGTCACACCGAATACGAGGCGCAGGTGCGCGTAAACGGCAAGTGGCGCAAACGGTATTACGATGAGAAAGGCGTAATGCTGCGCGAAACGAAGGCGAAAAAAGGTTGAGGATGCTCAGCCGTCACGCGCCCGCGCTTACCCGTTGAGCTGCCCGCGCAATCCGCCGAACAGCACGTCCATCACCACATCGCCGCGCAGAAAATCGTGCGGGAAACCCAGTTCGATCTGGCTCACCGCATCAAGGCGGGCGATGTGTTCGGCGCTCAAGGTCAACTCCGTAGCGCCCAACGAGCTCAGAAGCTGCTCGGCAGTGCGGGCGCCCACAATCGGGATGCTCGTCTGGCCGCGCTGCATCGTCCAGCGGAGGGCGGCTTGGGCGGGCGGGCAACCCAACTCGTCGGCTACGGCCACCACTTCGCGCACGATGGCGGTTGCGCGGTCGTTGCGGCGCGTCGAGTGGGCCGGCACGCGACCGGTTTCGCCCTGTAAGTACTTGCCCGTGAGCGCACCGCCCGCCAGCGGCGCCCACGGCGTGAGCGCCAAGCCGAGGGCGGCGGCCATCGGCAGCAGGTCGCGCTCCGGCGTGCGCTGAATCAAGCTATACTCCACTTGCAGGGCCACGAAGGGCGTCCAGCCGCGCAACTCGGCAAGCGTATTGGCTTGGCTCACCACCCACGCGGGCGTATCGGAAATGCCGATGTACCGCACTTTGCCGGCGCGCACCACGTCGTCGAGGGCGCGCATCACCTCGGCTACGGGCGTCAGGCCGTCCCAGGCGTGCAGCCAGAGCAGATCGATATGGTCGAGGCCGAGCCGCTGCAACGAGCCGTCGAGCGACTGCATCAGGTTGTGGCGCGAGTTGCCGCCGTCAAGAATCTGGCCCGCCGGGCCGGTACGGAGCGAGTATTTGGTGGCCACCACAAAGCGCTCGCGTCCGGCGGCCCGCACGAACTCGCCGACCAGCCGCTCCGACGAGCCTTCGGTATAGCGGTTGGCGGTGTCGATGAAATTGCCGCCGGCATCAGCGAAAGCGTCGAAAATCCGCCGACTTTCGGCGGGCGCCGCGCCCCAGCCCCATTCTTCGCCAAAGGTCATGGTGCCGAGGCACAGCTCCGAAACGCGTAGGCCGGAGCGGCCAAGTAAGTGGTATCGCATTGATTCTGAAAGGAAAAAACGGCTGCGCGCAACCGATCAGTATTGGAAATCAGGGGGGCGGCAACCGCTCCGGTAGCCCAAATTCAGCCGTCAAAAGTAGAATCTTCCGCCGAAGGTTTGGCCGAAACCGCGTTTGTGCCTACTTTTGCCCCACGAAAGCCGCCAACCGGGCGGCCATCGCTCACCGCGCACATGGTGAAATTGGTAGACACGCCATCTTGAGGGGGTGGTGCCGCAAGGTATGGGAGTTCGAGTCTCCCTGTGCGCACAGTTCAATGCAAAAAGCCTTCATCCGCCGCGCGGGTGGAGGCTTTTTTGGTTTTTGCAGAAGAAATTACTTGTACCCGATGCACCCCGCCGATTCCTTGCTCGCCACCACGCGGCGCCACGTATTCGTGGTGCAACCGGCCGATGTGGCCGATTTCACGGCCGAAGGCGGGCATTTCGTCCACGCCGTGTGCAGCACGTTCCGGCTGGCGCGGGCGGCTGAGTGGGCGGGGCGGCTCTTCGTGCTTGAGTTGAAGGAGGCCGACGAGGAAGGTGTTGGTACGTACGTACACCTTGACCATCACGCGCCCGCGTTCGTGGGCGAGGAAGTGGCGGTGGAAGCCACGCTGACCGAGGCCACCCCGTCTGGGGCCGTCGCGTGTAGCTTTGCGGCCCGCGTTGGGACACGATTGGTCGCCAGCGGGCGCACCGGCCAACGGATTTTGCCGCGCGAAAAACTCGCGAAAGTTTTTGCCGCCCATCGGCTGGCCGCTACGTAAACCCGCTGCGCCGCCGCCACTTCGGCGCCGCCTTTCTGCTCTCTATCTCGCCCGTTATGGCCAAACCCGCCGACAAAGACGTTCCTAAGCAGGTCAATATCCAGAACCGCCGCGCGCGGTACGAGTACGCGTTCATCACGACGTACGTGGCGGGTATTATGCTGCAAGGCACCGAAATCAAAAGCATCCGCGACGGCAACGTGCAGATTCAGGACGGCTACTGCATTTTTTCGCAGGATGGCTCGCTCTGGATTCACGGAATGCAAATTGGCCGCTACAACCAAGGCACCTACAACAACCACGAACCGCTGCGCGCGCGCAAGCTGCTGCTCAACAAGCGCGAGCTGAAGCAACTCGGCAATAAATCGAGCGAGGCGGGCCTGACCATCATCCCCACGCGCCTGTTCGTGAGCGACCGGGGTTTCGCGAAGCTCGAAATTGCGCTGGCGCGCGGCAAAAAGCTCTTCGATAAGCGCGAAGACATCAAAGCCAAAGACGCCAAGCGCGAGGCCAAGGAGGCGAAGCTGTAACCGCAGTCAGTCGCTCGGCTGGGGCTCCGCCCCAGTCCGAACCGGAATCGGGGCCTTTGCTCCCACACCGAGTCCACACCGAGTCCACACCGAGTCTACACCGAGTCCACACCGAGTCCATACCGCACCGTCATCCAAACCACACGCCGGGGGCACAGCCCCGTGCGGGCGTCGGAACGTAGCGCCACAGTAGCTCACCCGGCATTCGTTAATCCGGCCATCGAAAATCCCGCAATCGAAATGACCTTCGGCCTCTGCCCTTTAAGCATTGCCCCGCTGCGCGCCGAACCGTCGGATAAGGCCGAACAGGTCACGCAGCTCGTATTCGGCGAAGGGTACGCGGTGCTGGCCGAAACGCCGAAATGGCTGCACGTGCGCGCCGCCGCCGATGGCTACGAAGGCTGGCTCGATGCCAAGCAACACCTGTCGGTGCCCGCCGACTGGTACGCCGAGTTTCTGGCCGCCGCCCCGCACCCGCGCACCCTCGATGTAGTGGCCGTCGTGAGCGACGACCACACGCGCCTGCCGGTGCAGCTCGGCTCGCTGCTACCGTTTTTCGATGGGATGACCCTGCGCCTCGGCCCCACGCGGCGGCTGTTTTACAACGGGTTGGCTACGAATCCGCGCCAGCCCGCGCCGGACGGCTTGCTGCTCCGCGCGGCCAATCTGTACCGGGGGGCGCCCTATCAGTGGGGTGGCAAATCGGTCTTTGGGCTCGATTGTTCGGGGTTTACGCAGCAGGTGTTTGGCCTGGTGGGCCGCCAACTCCCGCGCGACGCCGGTCAGCAGGTTCACGAGGGCACGGAGGTGCATTTTGCCACCGAAGCCCGCCCCGGCGACCTGGCCTTTTTTGATAATGCGGAGGGCCGCATCGTCCACGTGGGGTTGGTGGTGGGGGAGGGGCAAATCCTGCACGCCAGCGGCGAAGTGCGGCTCGATGCGCTCGACCACCACGGAATTTTCCACGCCGGGCGCGGCGAGTATTCGCACCGACTGCGGATCATTCGGCGGGTGCTGTAAGCGAAAAAAAGCGTCGATAGCTATTTCGGGCGACAACTCCGCAACTTCCGGCCCGGCTGGCGGGTTAGCAGCAACCAGCACGGCCGTACCTTCGGCGGGCTGGATTCCCGCTTTCTGCCTGCCTTGCTGAATGGATCATAAAGTCCTTGTGCTCAACGGCGATTACACTGCTCTGGCCCTGACCAGCGTGCAAAAGGCGTTCGTGCTGCTCTACCTCGAAAAAGCCGATCTGGTGGCGCCTTCCGCCCACGGCACCCTGCGCACCGTCAACCGCGAATACCAGCGGCCGAGCGTGATTCGGCTGCACCGTTACGTGCGCGTGCCGTACAAAGGCATCACGCTCAGCCGCCACAATCTGATGCGGCGCGACAATTTCGAGTGCCAATACTGCGGTTCCACCCGCAACCTGACCCTCGATCACGTGCTGCCGCGCTCGCGCGGCGGCGATTCCGGCTGGACCAACCTGCTGACGGCCTGCTCGCGGTGCAACCACAAAAAAGGCGACCGCACACCCGAAGAGGCCGGTATGCCCCCGCGCCAGAAGCCCCGCCGCCCGACGCTCACGTCGTTCCTGCGGGCCTCGGCGGGCCTCGTCGATGATACGTGGCAGTTGTATTTGGCCGAACCAGGTAGCTTGCGGGTTTAGGCTGTATTGCGGACTTTAGTCCGCAGGTTACCGGCGTCGAGCCGTATCCGGCACCGTCCCGGTGCCGGTTTTCGCGTACCCACCGGCACCGGGACGGTGCCGGATACGGCTCGCCTGATGCACCGATGACAGGCTAGTGTTTTGTCAAACGTCGGACTGAAGTCCGCGCTACATCACCAGCCACGCGCCGAACTCGCCGCTAGCGGGCAATTCCACGCGCACGTGGTCGGTAGCGGTGGTGGCTACGGTGAGGCCGCTGAATGTCGCAGCCACCGGAAACGCCGGATGCTGCCGATCTACGAGCAGCAGCGTTTGCACCCGCGCCGGGTCGCGGCGCAGGGTTTCGGCCAGCGCAAATGCCAGCGTGCGGCCCGAATTCAGCACGTCATCGATCAGCACCACGGTTTCGCCTGCAAGCGATTCAGTAGCCGGTTCCAGGGTCATCGGCCCCGCCAGCGGCTCCTGTTTGTTGAGCGTCAGGCGCGTGAGCGTGAGGTGTACGGCCGGCGCTACGGCGGCCAGCTCGGCCGCCAGCAGCTCGGCCAGCCGGTAGCCGCCGCCCGCGATGCCCACCAGCCGCAGCGCCGACGCGCCGAAGTTGGTTTCCCAGAGCTGCCACGCCAACCGGGTCAGGCGGCGGCGAATATCGGTATCGGTCAGGAGGAGCGCCATGGGTAGCGAGTGAGGGAAAAGCAGAGGTAAATCGAAGGCGCCAAGTAGTCCAAAGTTAGGCAACCATATGGTTCAGGCTGACAGCGTTAAAAGTTGTGTGTATTTTCAATATCATTTGGCGGCCTTCCAGCGTCGATGAGTTGGGCATAAAAAAACCTGAGTTGTAACACTCAGGTCTTCCCTAGGGATAAGCTGCAACCAGCAAGTCGCCCAAATTTCAGCGGAACATCGATTTGATGGAACCCCACGACCGCTGCACCGCCGAAGGCGTCTGGCTGAGCGTGTAGCTGTAATTGAAATCGCCGCTCGTGGTCACGCACGTGAGCTTGTAGGTGAACGAGCCGATGGCGGCATCGTCGGTCTTGTACAGATTCTGGTCGAGCAGCGAGTAGCGCAAGGCGCCGGTGGGCTGCACGGTGGCAATTTTTTGCAACGCGGGGTCGGCGGCGGAATGGCGCCATACCTCAAAGCGCTGTACGCCGGTTTCGGCGGCTAGCTCCCAGTTTAGGCGGGCGTCGATGCCTTCAAAAGAACCCGTAAACGACGTGACGGGGCCCGTAAGGGCAAATGCCGCCAGCGCGGCCAGCAGCAGCGTAAACACCGCCGAGGTGCGTAAAAAAGGGCGAAACAGGTGTTTCATAGTACCGGGCAGACGGCCATTGGGGGGGCAAACGTTGCTTTTGCCCCCGTCTTTTTTGATTGACAGTTGGCAAAGCTAGCACAAAAACTACCTACCTTGGTGCATTCGGGCAGGAATTTCTGCGGAAATTTTTGGCTCGCACCTTGTTGGCCAACGCCTTCCGAGTATCTTTGCGGCCCGGTTGCCGGACCCGCCGCGGGCGCGGGCTGCCGGCCTCTGACCGTAATCGCCCGAACCGCTTTCGCTGCCAGTCAGCCAGACAGAAATGAAAAAGGAAATTCATCCGCAGTACCGCGAAGTGGTGTTCCAGGACACCTCGTCGGACTTCAAGTTCTTGACCCGCTCGACGATGTCGTCGAACGAAACCATCACCTGGGAAGACGGTAAGACGTACCCGGTCATCAAGATCGAAGTTTCGTCGGCCTCGCACCCCTTCTACACCGGCAAAAACGTGTTCATCGACACCGCCGGCCGCGTGGAGAAATTTATGAACCGCTACAAGAAAGGCGCCGCTGCCGCTCCGGCCGAAGCCGCCAAGTAAGGCGCTTGCTGGCTTCGGCTAGTGCTGAAAATCTCCCGCTGGCCTTGGCCGACGGGAGATTTTTTGTTTTTGGTAGGCATCCGTTGGTATGGTGGCGTGTATCTTCCCCATAGATTTTCAATCATCCAGCCCCTACCATGCGTCTATTTGCCGGTTTTCTACTTTTGGCAAGTCTGATGGCGCACGGCGCGGCAGCCCAAACGACGCCCGCCACCGCACCGCCGCTGCCTACCCGTTCGGTGATGCTCACGACCGCCCGGCTGCAAGCAGTCCGCACCTTCGCGGTTCCGCCGGAAGTGACGAGCGCGTCGCTGGTGCCGCTGGCTGCCCGTCCGACCCGCCGCGCCGTCAATCGGTACCGCTCGCTGGGCGACAACGCGTGGCTCCCCACCGAACAGCGCGCGTCGGTAGGGGTAGCGGCCGTAGTGGGCGCGGCTGCACTGCTTTCGTTGGCGAGTGGGCAACAAAATTTCGCTTTTGCGAACCGATTCGGGCAAAACGGCCCTGGTTACGGCAGTAGCGGCCACGAAGCGCCGCTGCCCGGTACGGCCTGGAGCCGCTCGACGTATTCCGTGCTGCAACCGCTGCGGGGCGGCTATTCCGTTAGGCTTCCGGTGCGGTAAGGAAGCGGCGATTCGGGCGCCACGCCTGACCTTTGCCCCACGATGCACCTGATTCTTTTCGACGACCCCATCCTCCGGCAGCAGCTACTGCCGTTTACGTTTACGCGGCCGGTGGCGGGCGTGCGCTGCGGCACCCTCACGCTGGCCGAAAAGTGGCAGCGGCGCGGCCACACCACCGGCTACCTGACGCAGCCGTACCTGACGGCCAAGTTTGCGCCCGGCGACGGCACGTTGTACGTCAATGGGGCCGTCTGCGCCGACGATTCGCTCGCGGCGGCGCTGCAAACGCTGGTGCCCGGCGGCGCCCTGCGGCTCGCCGACGAAACGCTGCTCGCCTTCCGCGCGCCCGCGCCGGTAGCTTCCGTGGAAGAGTTGCTGTACGTGGCGCAAGAGGCTACCGCGCTGACGCACACCGCTGCCGCCACTACGGTCATTCGGCAGCCGTGGCACCTGTTCAAGCAGAACGGCGCGCAGCTACGGGCCGATTTCGCGCTGCTCACCAGCGGTCGTACATCGGCGGAAATCACGGACAAGCACACCATCGTGTACGCGTCCGAAAACGTGTTTCTGGAGCCCGGCGTGAAGATTCGGGCCGCCATCCTCAACGCCGAAAACGGCCCGATTTACCTGAGCCAAGGCGCGCAAGTGCAGGAAGGAGCCATCATCATCGGGCCGTGCAGCATCGGCGAAGATTCGGTGGTAAACGTGGGCGCCAAGCTGCGCGGCGACATCACGGTAGGACCGCATTGCAAGGTGGGCGGCGAAATCAGCAATTCCATCCTCTTCGGCTACTCCAATAAGGGGCACGACGGCTTTTTGGGCAACTCGGTGCTGGGCGAGTGGTGCAACCTCGGCGCCGACACCAACACGAGCAACCTCAAAAACAACTACGCTTCCGTGAAGGTCTGGAGCTACGCCAAACAGGGCTTCGTCGACACCGGCGAGCAGTTTTGCGGCCTCCTGATGGGCGACCACGCCAAGGCCGGCATCAACACGATGTTCAACACGGGCACGGTGGTGGGCGTGGGCGCCAACGTGTTCGGCGCGGGATACCCGCGCACGTTCATCCCGGCGTTTGCGTGGGGCGGCGTGGAAGGCCGCGAAACCTTCAAGCTGCCGCAGATGCTCGAAGTGGCGCAGCGGGTGATGGAACGGCGGAAAATTGCGCTTGATGAAGTCGAGAAAACGATGATTGGGGAAGTGTTTGAGCTGACGCGGGGGGAGCGGGTTTGGGAGCGTTGATAAAAAATGACAGCGTACCCATATCCGTTCTTTATCTTCTTTGGTCACTGGATAGTCCAGATAATTCTCTTTGGGTTTTGCTACGGGGCTGCGCGGATCTACCTGAAACAGCCAGTCATTCGTGTTGAGACCCTCCGAATAGTTCGGCTCATCAACCTCTGCATTCAAGGTGTGAGACCACTGTTGACCTCAATCAGTCCAGCCGTTTTAATTGCTATCATAGTTAATAATGAAGCAGCTTCGCCTATTGGGTATCTAGCTACTGCTTGGCTTAAGCCTACGTTTTGGCTGGCAATACCATTGCTGATCTTGCCAGCGGTGCTGTTTACTTTCATCATCGACAGACTTCTGAGGTCGGCGAAACTCGGCCAGTAAGTACTTAACGCATTTTGCGCTTCTCCACCATCCCCGGCCTGCCCGAAGTCAAATCCCTGCTGCTGCGCTCGGCGCGGAGCGGGCACGTGGCGCACGCGCAACTGTTTGCGGGCGTCGATGGCGGCGCGGCGCTGGCGCTGGCGCTGGCGTACGCCACGTACCTGACCTGCGATGCGCCCGCCGAAACTGACGCGTGCGGGGCGTGTCCGGCGTGTTCCAAAATGGCGAGGCTTGTGCATCCCGACCTGCACTTTCTGCTGCCGCTGGCCGAGTCGAAGCTCGACGACGAGGAGCGAAATGCGCGCTTGGTGCTGTTTCGCGCGTTTTTCCTCGAAAACCCGTACCCGACGTACACCGACTGGATGGCCGAGCTGAAGGCCGAAAACAAGCAGGGCATCATCTCGCGCGAGGCGGCCAACCAGCTCCCGATGCGTGCCGCGATGGCGCCGTTTGAAGCGCCGCAGAAGTTTTTCGTCATCTGGCTACCCGAAACCCTGCACCCCACGGCCGCCAACGCGCTGCTGAAACTGCTGGAAGAGCCGCCGCGCCAGACCATCTTCCTGCTCGTGAGCCACAACCCGGGGGCGCTGCTGCCCACCATCCTCTCGCGCACGCAGCGGGTGAGCGTGCGCGCCCACACCGAGCCCGAACTGACCGATCACCTCGAAACCGCTTACGGGGTGGCGCCCGCCGCTGCCCTCGCCACCGCCCAGCTCGCCGACGGCAGTCTGCACGCGGCCCTCGCCCTGCGCGGCGAGGTGGGCAGCGAACTGTTCGATTTTCTGGTCGATTGGCTCCGCCTGTGTTGGGGCGGCAACTGGCTGGAACTGCTCGACAAGCGCTCCGAAGCTTTTCAGAAAATGGGCCGCGAGGGCCAGAAACATCTGCTGCGCTACGGCCTCGGAGTTGTCAGAAAAGTACTGCTGACGGGCCTCTACCCGGCGCTGGTGCCCGCGCTGCCGCCTTCCGAAGCCGATACGGTGCGCAAAATGAGCCGCCTCATCACGCCGCAAAACGCCGACGCCATCGTCAAAGCGCTGACCGATGCTCACTACCACGTCGAGCGCAACGCCAACCCCAAATTGGTGTTCTTTGATACCTCGCTCACGCTTTTTCCGTTGCTAAGGATGTAGCCGGCACCGTCTCGGTGCCGGAATTGATTCGCCGCACGGGTTTATAGAATACACTCCGGCGCCGCGACAGTGCCGGGTACATCTTTCAGATTATGATCAAAATCGGTACTCGCGGCTCGGCGCTCGCGTTCTGGCAGGCGCACCATGTAGAAGCGCGGCTGCAGGCGGCCGGTTTCGCTACTGAAATCGTGACTTACACCACGCAGGGCGACAAAATATTGGACCGCTCGCTGGCGAAAATCGGCTCAAAAGGCGTTTTTACGCAGGAACTGGAGGATGACTTACTCGCCGGGCGCCTCACCATCGCGGTGCATTCGGCGAAGGATCTGCAATCGACGCTGCCCGCCGGGCTCCTCATCGGCGCGTTTCTGGAACGCGAAAAACCGGTGGATGTGGTGGTGTCCTTCGACCCCGATTTTCGGTTGGCTAACGGCCCAGCCATCGTCGGCACGAGTAGCACGCGGCGGCGGGCGCTGCTGGCGCGGCACTACCCGCAAATTTCTGCTGTAGAAGCACGCGGCAACCTGCAAACCCGGCTCCGCAAGCTCGAAACCGGCGTCGAGGGGATGCGCGCGCTGGTGCTGGCGTACGCCGGGGTTCACCGGCTGGGCTGGGATCAGTTGATTGTGGAGGAACTGGAGCCGGAGTTGTTCACGCCACCTGTCGGGCAGGGCTCGGTGGCCGTGGAATGGTCCGAAACGCTCGATGCCGCCACCCACGCCGCGCTGGCCGTCGCCCTCGACCACGCCCCCACGCGCGCCGCCGTGGCCGCCGAACGCGCGTATTTGCGGGTACTCGAAGGTGGGTGCAGCATCCCATCGTTCGGCCTTGCTACGCTCGATGAAACCGGCGAAATGGTGACGCTGCGTGTCGGCCTAGTGTCGCTTGACGGCACCGAATTAATTCGCGCCGAAGGCGCCGCCCCCGTAGCCGGCGGCGCCGAGCTAGGCGCGCGGCTGGCGGAAGAAGTGCTTGAAAATGGCGGGCACGCGGTGTTGGCCGCGATACGGGGCGCCGGGCGCTGATTTCAGGAGGTACGCCGCCACGTCACCGGATGCTCCCGCCTGCCGGGGCTAGTTTTGCCGCATTATTCACCCGCTGATTGCTCTTCCGAGAATGAACCTTCACCGCCTCGCCACCGCCGCTCTGCTGACTACCGCGCTCGCCTCCTGCTCCATTCTGAAGCCGACGCCCAAAGATGATCTCGTGACCATCAGCACGCCGCAGGGCGACATCCGGTTGCTGCTCTCCGACAAAGCGCCGCTGCATAAGGCCAACTTCGTGAAGCTCGCGAAAGCGGGTTTCTACGACGGCACCACGTTTCACCGCGTCATCAACGGGTTTATGGTGCAGGGCGGCGACCCAAATTCCAAGAACGACAACCCCAACGATGACGGCCAGGGTGGCCCCGGCTACACCGTGCCCGCCGAAATGACCAACGGTCTGAAGCACACGCGCGGCGCCATCGCGGGCGCCCGCCTCGGCGACGGCCAAAACCCGAAGCGCGAGTCGAGTGGGTCGCAGTTTTATTTAGTGCAGCCCGCCGCCGGCACGCCGTTTCTCGACGGCCAATACACGGTTTTCGGGCAAGCCATCAGCGGCCTCGATGTGATCGACAAGATTTCGCAAGTGCCCAAAGGCCCCGGCGACCGTCCCAAAACGCCCGTCACGATGAAGGTAAAGGTGGAAAGCCTCCCGCGTAAGAAAATCTCGGAGCTGACGGGGTATCAGTACCCGGAGGGCGGGAAGTAAGGTTTTTCCATTTCTCGTTTCTCGTTTGGACAGCCTGTTGATAAGCGGTCTTGCGCGCGGGGCTCTGCCCCGTGTGAATTATTTCCGGGGCTCCAGCCCCGGCACGGCGCGCGGCTAGTCCGTTCGTTTAGGCGGGCTACCGGCGGGCCAGAGGCCCGCGAATACCGCACACGGGGCAGAGCCCCGCGCGAACTGCGTTACTAAAAACGAGAGACGTCCCAACGAGAAACGCGAAACAAAAAATGAAGGAATCAACTCCCCTCCCCACATTCCTCATCACCGGCTCAAACGGGTTGCTGGGTCAAAAGCTCATCGGGCTGCTCGCGCCGCGTGCGGCGCTGGGCGAATTGAGCGTCGTGGCATCGTCGCGCGGGGCGAACAAGTTGCACACCATCTTGCCAGAGGTGCCGTTCGTGACGATGGACGTGACCGACCCGATGCACGTACGCGCCGTGTTGGGCGAGCTGGCGCCGACGCACGTCATTCATACCGCCGCCATGACCAACGTCGATGCCTGCGAGACGGAACGGGCCGAATGCTGGCGCCAAAACACTACGGCCGTAGAAATATTGGCTGCCGAGTGTGCCGCCCTCGACGCGCACCTGACGCACGTTTCCACCGATTTCATCTTCGACGGCGAAAACGGCCCCTACGACGAAACCGCCCCTGCCACCCCCGTGAATTACTACGGCGAGAGCAAGCTGGCGGCCGAGACGGCCGTGCAAGCCGCCGGCGGGCGCTGGGCCATCGTGCGCACGGTGCTGGTGTACGGCACGGCCCACGATTACGGCCGCTCCAACATTGTGCTGTGGGTCCGCGATTCGCTGCGCGCCGGCAAGGCGCTCAAAGTCGTCGATGACCAGTGGCGCACGCCGACCCTCGCCGAAGATTTGGCCGACGGTTGCCTCCGCATCGCCGAACAAAGCGCGACCGGCATCTTCAATATTTCTTCCGATGAGCTGCTGACGCCGTACCAGATGGCCCAGCAGGTAGCCGCGTATTTCGGTCTCGACAAAGCGCTCCTCGAACGTGTAACCGCCGCCACCTTCACGCAACCCGCCCGCCGGCCGCCGCGCACGGGCCTCGTCATCAGCAAAGCCCGCGAGCAGTTGGGTTACGTGCCGCACAGTTTTCAAGAGGGCATTCGGATTATCGATGAACTGGGGTAGGGTTTAGTTTTTAGGGTTTAGACATATCAGCGATTGACTTATGAAGCTCTAAACCTTAAAAACTAAACCCTTCTACCTCAACACCGTCACCGAGCCTTTTTGGTTGAACACCTGCCCGGCGGCATCGCGGGCGCGGAAGCGGTAGACGAATACGCCGGGCGGTACGATGGCGCCCGCCGCGCGGCCGTCCCAGTTTTGGCCGGGGGTGGTGCTATGGAACACCTCGCGGCCCCAGCGGTCGAAAATGGTCAGCTCCTGCTCGCGTAGCTCGTAGCGACCGACGGGGCCGAAGGTGTCGTTGAGGCCGTCGTCGTTGGGGGTGAAAGCGGTGGGGAGGCGCACGAGTTGCGGCTCGATCAGGTCGATGACGTTGGAGTAGGCTACGCGGGCCGTGTCGCCGCCCACTTCGGCCCGGATGCGGTAGCGCAGCACCTGACGCGGCGCAAACGTATCAGAGTACGCAAACACGCCGCGTAGGGGAGTGCTGCGGATAAGGGCGTTGGTTTGGTCGTCGAGCTGCTCGATGGTATAAGTGGCGGGGCCGAAATCGCGGTAGGCCGTCCAGCTCAGCTCGGCGGTGCGGCCGTCGGGCGCGCGCACGCCGCGCAACACCGTGGGGCACGCCGCTGCTCTGCCACTCGACCGCTGGCCGCAGGTATCAGTAACAACCACCGAAAAGCAAGATTCGCGCACCACTGCCGTATCCGGCGCCACCACCACGAACACCGGCCCCGGCGTAGTGCCCAGCAGGGTAGGGGGCGGGGAGCCGCGCGTTTCACTGAAGTCGAACGACGCCGCCAGCCCCGCCGGTACCTGTTTGGCGCGTAGTACCAGATTGTTATTGAGGTCGAAAGAAGCCGTGAGCAGCGGCGGCGGCGGCGGCGTGCCGGGCGTGCGCAGACACGAATCGGCGCTGACGGCGAAAAGCGTATCCGTGAGCGCGAAACCGGGCGAGCGCACGGCCGCAACCACCTCGTAGCAGATCGTACGCGGGCAGCCGGGCGGCACCGCCTCGGTGTACGTGCGGGCGGTGGCGGGTAGGCGGGCAATCTGGCGTCCGTCGCGCCGGACGCGCCATTGCAGCACGGTGCCGGTGGCGGGGTGGTCGAGCCAACGGAGGGTAATGGTGGCGGCGATCGGGTTAAGCGTGGCACCCGCGAGCGGGTACGCGCCGGCTTCGTTGGAGAGCAGCGACGGGTCGGTGGGCGGCAGCGGCACATCGCAGAACGGCGCACGCACTTGCCGGAGGCGGTAGCGGTGGCGCGTAGTCGTGGGCGCGCCCGTGAGGGTCAGGCTGAGGGTATCGGTGGTGGGGTTGATGGAGCCGGGCAAGGAGGCGAAAGCCCCCGTAGGCGTCGCGCGCTCGACCACGTACTCGGTGCCGGGCACCAGGCGCTCCAGCCGCAGCCGCACGCGCTGGGCGCTGGTGGGCGCCAACACATCGAGCAGCCGGATGCGCGGGCGGGGCGGCACCACGGGCAGCGTGAGGGAGGTATCGAAGACCACCGACTCGCAACCCGTCGGCTGGCCGGCCACAATGGTTTTGCCCGTCACCCGCACGCGCACCGTGGCCGCGATAGGCGCCAACGCCGAGCTTACGGTGCTGCCCGCCACCACGGTAGCGCCCGTAGGCGGGTTGCCGTTGAAGGCGATGGAGTAGGTGTAATGCGTGTACCGCAGGTCGGGGAGGCGAACCCGCACGCTCCGCAAACACGGCTCGACGAATACGCGCGGCACGCCCGTGGGGTATACTTGGTACGTGCGCTGAATGATGGGATTGGCGGGCGGCTGGTTGATGAGCTGCCGAATCACGACCGGCCCGGTCGTGGTGTAGGTGACGAGCGTATCGTTGGCGGGCTGAAACCCCGTGCCGTCGCCGGGGTCGTACACCACGAAGCCGAGCGGCCCGATGGGGCCGCAGTTCCGCAGGTAATAGGCGCGGCCCACGCAGAGCGCGGTGACGGTCTGGCCGGTGAGTACATCGGTTACGCGGAAGCACTGCGCGGGCTGGGCCAACGCGGGATTAGCTGCGCCCACGGTCAGCAGCAGTCCAAGCAAGCCGATAAGGCGATGAAGAAAAGGCAAACGCACAAACAGCATAAGAAGCGTAAGAGCCGGTTGGGGCCGCTGGTCAAAGGAAAGACGCAGCGGGCGGTTGCGTCGTCACCTCTCGCCAACGCGCAAACGTACCGGGCCGGGGCGGAGTGGTTGTTTACGAGTACTTTTCTCCAATGAAACCACTTCTGCTCTTCCTTTTTCTGATGTTGCCTACGCTGGCCGGGGCGCAAACGGCGGCGCCCGTGCGGGTGAACGCGCCGGTGCGCGAGGTCACTCTCTTCCACGACAACGGTGCCGAATTGCGTCACGACGTGACCGTGGCGTTGCCGGTCGGCACCACCACTGTACGTATTACCGGGCTGGCCAACGCCTTCGATCCTACTTCCTTGCAGGTAGAGGTCGGGCGTGCGGCCGAGCTTTTAAGCACGGAAATCGTCGCGGCCAACCGCACCACCGCCGCCGATACGGTCAGTCGCTTGCGGGCGGCGCAGACGCGAGCGCAGGCCGACCAGACGGCCATCGAAGAAGAAAAAGCGCTACTGACGGCCAACCGCGAACTGAAGGGCGTGACCGCCGCCACTTGGAACGCCGAAGTTGGTCGGGTAGCCGCTGCTTACCGCGACCGCATCCGCGATGTGACAATGCGCCTATCGGCTGCCACCGCCGAACGGCAGCGGATCGACGCCCTCCTCAGTAGCCTGACGAACGAGGCATCGGTGCGCAGTGGGCAAGCCACTTATGATGTGCTGCTGCGCGTGCGGCTGCGCACGGCCGGCTCGGTGCCGCTGACCGTGAGTTACCGCGCCACATCGGCCAACACCGGCTGGCGACCGTTGCTCGCACTTCGCGCCACCACCCTCGCTCAGCCGCTGCAAGCAGTTAGCACCGCCAACGTCAATAACGGCACCGGCGTGAGTTGGACTAACGTGCGCCTCACGCTCGTCAACGCCTCGGCCAGCGGCTCGATCGAACGGCCTAACCTGCAGCCGTGGACATTGCGCACGCTCGTGAAGGCCGATGGCACCCGCGGCCTCGACCGCACCGACGATGATGAGGCGGTCGGCGAGGGTCTCATCGACGGATTCTCGACGAAAGGTAACAACACGGGTACCACCGTAGCCGCCGTCACCGACAGTCTGCGGGTGGCCGGCCCCCTCAGCGACCGCTTCCGGCTCGCGGGCCGCGTCACGATCCCCGCCAGCATCGCTACGCCTGTCAGTATTGAAACGCTGGCTTTGCCGATGCGCGCCGAATATTACGTGGTGCCCAAGCTGGAGCACGAGGTGTACTTAGTAGCGAAGGTATCGGGCTGGCAGGCATTGCGCGCGCCGGCTGAATCAGCTTCAGTATACCTCGGCGGCAATTACGTTGGCACCACCGACCTCAACTCCCGCGCCTTCAACGACACGCTCGAGGTAGCGCTCGGGGCCGACCCGCAGATCGTGGTTTCGCGGACTAAGCGCGCCGACCGCAACAGCCGTCGTCTGCTCGGCTCGACGCAGCGCACGGCCTTGGCGTACGAAATCAACTTGCGCAACGACCGCTCCACGCCGATCCGCATCTTGGTGGCCGATCAGATTCCGGTGTCTCTCGAAAAAGACGTTGTTGTGACGGCCACCGAACTCAGCGGCGCCAACCTCGACCCTAATTCCGGCCGCCTAACGTGGCTCGTGAATCTGAAGCCCGGCGAAAGCCGGC
The DNA here is from genome assembly GCA_031425525.1 of Hymenobacteraceae bacterium. Lineage (GTDB taxonomy): Bacteria > Bacteroidota > Bacteroidia > Cytophagales > Hymenobacteraceae > JANNMJ01. The sequence goes on from JANPJM010000029.1 coordinate 33,811, forward strand.
GTCTGCCGTTTTCGTTCGCCGTCGAAGCGCCCGCCGACCAAACCATCAACCTCGAATACCGCGCCCGGGTAATGCGATCGCCGAAATTTCGGTAGGTGGAGGAATGTGGTGATGTGGAGATGAGTAATTTCTTCAACATTCCCACATCCTCACATCACCACATCTCTAACCCCCTACGCCGGCACCACCAACAACTTATGCCGCAGCACAAACTGCGTCGCGCGCTCCATATCGGGGTACAGCACGCGGTCTTCGGCCAGAAACGGGACTTCCTGCCGGAACGCATCCACGATTTCCTGCAAACGTGGCGCGATGGGCGCGCCGCCGTTTTTGCGGCGCAATTCCACCGCCTGCGCGGCCGTCAGTAGTTCGATGCCCAGCACGCGGGCCACGTTTTCGCCCACTTGCCAGGCTTTGGTGGCGGCGTTGGCGCCCATACTCACGTGGTCTTCCTGACCGTTGGACGACACGATGCTATCCACTGAGGCGGGCGTGCAAAGCTGCTTGCTCTGGCTCACGATGCTGGCCGCCGTGTACTGCGGAATCATCAGGCCGGAGTTGAGGCCGGGGCTGCTCACCAGAAACGGCGGCAACCCGCGCTGCCCGCTGATGAGTTGGTAGGTGCGGCGCTCGGAAATGCTACCCAACTCGGCCAGCGCAATGGCGGCAAAATCGAGGGCGAGCGCCAGCGGCTGACCGTGAAAATTGCCACCGCTCACGATCAAATCTTCCTCCGGGAAGATGGTGGGGTTGTCGGTGACGGCGTTGAGTTCCGTCGAAAAAACGCCTTCCATATACGTCAGCGCGTCGCGGGTGGCGCCGTGGACTTGCGGCACGCACCGAAACGAGTACGGGTCTTGCACGTGCTTTTTGGCTTGGCGCATCGCCTTCGAGCCCGCCAGCAATTCGCGGATGTGCGCCGCCACCGCCACCTGCCCCTCGTGCGGCCTGATCCGATGCAGCGGCGCCAAAAACGGCTCCGGCCGGCCATCGAAAGCTTCCAGCGAAAGGGCGGCCAGCACGTCAGCTACGTGCGCCAGCCGCCGCGCGCGGGTCAGCAGGGCGGCGCCGTAGGCACTCATAAACTGGGTGCCGTTGAGGAGCGCCAGCCCTTCTTTGGCTTGCAGCGTGAGCGGCTCCCAACTGAAGAGGTGCAGCGCATCGGCGGCGGCCAGTTCCACACCTTCGTACCGCACCTGCCCCAGGCCGATGAGCGGCAGACACAGGTGCGCGAGCGGCGCCAGATCGCCGGAGGCGCCGAGCGAACCCTGCTGATACACAATCGGCAGGATGCCGCGATTGTACATCGCTACGAGGCGCTGCACCGTCTGCGGCGGCACGCCGGAGTGGCCGTAGCAGAGGCTTTGCGCCTTCAGAATCAGCATCAGCCGCACGATGTCGGCGGGTACTTCGGCGCCCATTCCGCAGGCGTGCGACATCAGCAGATTCCGCTGCAACTGCGCGCGGTCGGCCTCTGCAATTGAGACGTTGTGCAGCGCCCCAAACCCGGTATTGATGCCGTAAATCGGCTCGTCGGGCTGCGCCGTGAGGCGGGCGTGCAGATAGTCGTACCCCTCCTGAATGCGCTCGATGGCGTTTTCCGAGAGCTGCACGGGCTCGTGGGTAGCGGCAGCGGCCACTACTTCGTGCAGCCAAAGATGATGGTCGGGGTCGAGGGTGAGCACGGGGGAGGGGTGGAGGGTGGGAGGGAAGAGGGGTTGAGGGTGTACTCCGGTGGCAATGTAGGGGCGGGCTTTATGCCCGCCCGCCACGCACATCCGGTACTCGATTTATCGTAGCTCAACACCAGGCGCGCCAAGTGCGGGCGGACACAAGACTCGCCCCTACGCGGCTAAAAGGTAACGCACTAATTCGACTTCCAGCGCCAGTTCGTGTTCGGCGCCGGTGGCGAGAACTTTCACTTTGGCGGTGCCAGCGGCCAGCTCTTCCGGGCCGAGGATGACGACGTACGGAATGCGCTTGGCGTCGGCGTAGGCGAACTGCTTTTTGAGCTTGGCGGGCTCCGGGTATAGCTCAGCCGAGAGGCCGGCGGCGCGCAGCTGGGCCAGCGTGCGCAGGGCGGCGGCGCGGGTGGCGGGCTCCTCAAATTGCACCAGCAGCACCTGGGTAGTGGTTTCGAGGGCCGTGGGGTAGCCGCCCAACTCGTCGAGGACATCGCAGAGGCGATCAATTCCAAAGGAAAAACCGACGCCGCTCATTCCCTTCAAACCAAAGCCTTCGGTAAGGTTGTCGTAGCGCCCGCCGCCGCTGACCGAGCCCACGCTGGCGCCGGGAATCTTTACCTCGAAAATGCAGCCGGTGTAGTAGGAAAGGCCACGCGCGAGGGTGAGGTCGAGTTCCAGATTGGCCCAGCCTTCGAAGCCCGATTCTTCAAGCAGGTGAAGCAAATTCTCCAAGTCACTTATAGCTGTTTGACCGCTTGCTGTTGCTGCGTAGCCCTGCTGGCTCAGATGTGCAAGTCGGAAAGAGCTAAGTGGTTGAGCCAAATCCTCAATCTGTAAACGTTCATTTGAGAATTTATCGCTAAGCTGCTCCGGTAATCCTCTTCTTATCATTTCGTCTCGAACTCCTCCTACTCCAATTTTATCGAGCTTGTCCAGCGCTGTATAAAAATCTGCCTCTGAGATACTTGGTTCGGCAGTCTCGCCCGTGAGAGCATTAGCCTCTGACTCCAAGGCGCCAGCTCCTACGCTCAACTGATGGTATAGCGCCCGCAGTAGCCCCCGGTGGTTGATTTTGAGGACGTACGGCAGCCCCAGCGTCGTTAGCACCTCGTGGATCATCAGCACGATTTCGGCCTCGCCCAGCAGCGAATCCGTCCCTACCACATCGGCGTCGCACTGCACGAACTCGCGGTAGCGGCCCTTGCTGGGGCGGTCGGCGCGCCAGACGGGCTGCACCTGGTACCGCCGAAATGGGAACGTGAGCGCGTGCCGGTTTTGGACGACGTACCGCGCGAAGGGCACCGTGAGGTCGTAGCGCAAGCCTTTGTCGGCCACTTTCGGCGCCACTTTTCGGTAGCCGCCGCCGAAGTCTTCGGCCGTCACGTCGCTCAGAAAATCGCCGGAATTGAGGATGCGGTACAGCAGTTGGTCGCCTTCCTCGCCGTATTTGCCCGTGAGCGTACTCAGGTTTTCAAATGAAGGCGTTTCGAGCGGCGCGAAGCCAAAGCGCTCGAACGTGCGCCGGATAGCGCTGATGACGTACTGACGGCGGGCCACTTCGGCGGCGCCAAAATCGCGCGTGCCGCGCGGCAGAGAAGGTTTTTGACTCATAGAGGTTTCGGGTGGTGAAGGTACGGCGGGGCACCGAAGTGCCGTCTCTGAAGCGAGTGTTTAGCTGACCCTCGCATCTTTGCCGGACGGTATGCTGGATGGTATGCCAGACTTTATGCCTGATCTGCCCGCCGCCTTCCGCCGCTTCGCGGCGCTTTTGCTACTCACGCCCGGCCTGACGGGCTGTTTCGTGTGGTCGCAGCGGTACGACGCTGCTACCGCAACCGGCACCGTACCCGTCGCCGATACCACCCTCCATTACCGCCAACGGGTGCGGAAGCAGATGGTGGTGCCGGACGAAATCCGCGTCCAACTGGCCCGATACCACGCTCGGTACCGGTTTTTTCCGTTGACCCTGGCCGGCTTGGCAAGCGATTCTGATTCGGCGCGGACAGCCATAGAAGCCCTTGCCCGCCAAGGTTTTGAGGCAGCGGAGTTGGAAATGGGCGGCCGGCCCGATAGTGTGGTGCTGGTAACGGTATTCGCCACTACCTCGCGTGCCGTTTCAACCAATAGCGTGACCAGCGCCGACGGCATCAGCGTCAATCAGCAAACGCAACGCGTAGAGCCCCCGCAAGTCCGGCGCCGGATTCCGGGGCGTTATAGCTATCGCGTAGCTCCCGGCGGCACCGTGCGGCAGCGGCAGTTACCCGACGGGCGCTAAACCCAACCCGTATTACCGCTTCAGCGCATCCCGAAACAGGTCCGTCGTGAGGTAGTCGCGGAACTCCAAGTCCTGGGCGGCGCGGTCGGGCGCGGCGGCATCGAGCGCCACTGCTTTTGCGAGCCAATAGCCGAGGGCGGTATCGTCGTGGGCGCGGGCGGCCACCACGGCCCGGCAGTACGAGGCGAGCTTGCCGCCGTCGTCGGGGCTCATTTTCAGCGCTTCTTCGTAGGCGGCGGCGGCGGCGGGGTAGTCGCCTTTGAGGAGGTTGGCGAGGCCGCGATTCATCACCACCTGGGTGGTCGTCTCGGCGTACTGCATCGAGGCGAGGGCGTCGTCGGGTTGACCCGCAATCAGTTCCAGCGCGCCTTTATCGGCGAAAAGCTGCCGCATCAGTTCCGGTTTGCCGGTGCCTTTGGCGGCGTAATCGAAGGCGTGGAGCGCTTCGAGGGTGTTACCCAGTCGCTGCTGCCCGATGGCCAGATGGTACCACAAATCGGCCGCCAGCGGGTTGCGGTGGGCGGCATACGTCAGGTTCTTGACGGCCTTGCGCAGCAGAATGGTGCGCACGCGCGGCGTCAGCTCTTGGTCGGCCATCTTCAGGTAAATCAGGCCCAAATTGTGGCACGCCGGCCACGAGAGGCCCGTTTGCAGCGCGCCTTCGTAAATCCGGCGCTTGTCTTCGAGCAACGGCGTGAGCGAGGCGGCGTAGCGTAGCTCGTCTTCCGTGAGCACGTCGGCGTCTTCGGTGCCCGCCGCGATGCGCTGCGCAATCAGGTACAGCTCGTAATCGGCGCGCGGCGGCCGGGGCGCGTGTTTTATCACCACCGAAGCGCGCCGCATCACCGGATAAATGTACGTTTGTAGATACTCGGCGCACGCCAGATTGTCGAGGCGCGCGGCCTTGCCGGCGTAGGAGCCGGGGCCGTTCACGATGTCGAGAATCTCGTCGATTTGCTTTTCGGGGAGCGCCGAGCTGGTGACGCGCTCCAGAAAAAACGTCCAGTCGCGCGGGCGGGCGCTCACGCTCATTTTCACGGAAGCCGTCGAGTTTTGGTAGCCGAATTTATCGAGCTGCTCGACCACGTATTTCTGCACCGACCGCGCCCGTTGCAGCGCCAGACGCGGGTTGCGCGCATCGACGGCATCCGGCGCGTGTTCGCCCACGATGCGGATGCTCTGCGTTTTCACGTTTTCGGTGATGAAATCGGCCAGCGCGGCGGCATTCGTGCCGTATTGCCCATTGAACAGCGCCATATTCGGCGGGAAATACACCGGCAGTTCCAGTGTGCCGCTGTCGCGGGTGGGCACGTAGGTTTCGGGCGTGAAATCGAGGCGTGGGCGCAGCACCACCAGCCGCCCCGTAGTGATGATGCCCGGCGCCAGCACGATGTTTTTCGGGGCATCGCGGCGGAACCGGCGCGGGTCTTTGCCCACCTGCGTGACAAACGCGTGTGCCGTGAGGTGCCCCGGATGCTTGGCGGGCTCGAACGGCAGTTGAAACGATTTGGTAGCGATCAGCCAGCGCGGGTCGATAGGGTCGTAGGTGTAATCGCCGATCAGAAACTGGATGCCGCCCAGATAATCCTTTTTCGGCACGGGCGCGCGCTCGTCGTAGCGGTAGTGGAATTCGAGCTTGTACACCACCTTCGATTCCCATTTGGTGATCTTGGCGGGCACGCGCGCCGTGACGGTAATCGGCACCAAATCGCCGGTCGCTTCCAGCACTTTCGGCTCTACGGTAAGCTGCTGCGGCCGGGCCGCGCGCAGCACGCGCCCATACGGCACGCACCCGCCGAGTGCGCCCACAGCGGCCAGCAATCCCAGAAAAATAGCAGACGCTGATGGTCGCCGAAACAGAGAAAAAATCATCCAAAAAGCCCAAAAAACCGCATCCTGCGTGCAACAACCCGGCGCTTGCGCGGGTACTGGTAGCAGGCCCGCGCCGCCGCCGATTTGCATTGGCGCAAAGCTACGGCCTATCTTAGGCTCCCGGACGGGCCGTGTGCCTGTTCAGCGGCCGTCCCTCATCGCGTATGCATCAGCTCAAATTCTTCGTCGAAACGCGCGCCTTCGGGGTCTGCGCGGCCCTGGGCGAGCGCCTCGGGCTTGCCACGCGCTCGGTGCGGCTCTCGTTCATCTACCTCTCGTTTCTGACCGCCGGCTCGCCGATTCTGGTCTATCTCATTCTGGCGTTTTGGCGCGGAATGCGGAATTCGCTGCGGAAAGAGCGGCTGAGTATCTGGGAGGTGTAGTGCGTGATGTTGACGTAATCGGAGATGAATTACAAGTTCGTGCCGCTGCTCGCGGTGCTGTTAATCACGTCTGCCAGTTGGCTGACGGCTTGCCAGACTGATTCTCAATCAGAAAAAGCTACCAGCATATCCACTTCAGTAGCTTCGTCGCGGCCGGTAACCGATTCTGCGGTCTTATTGCTGAACGAATTTCGACCCTTCATTCAAGGGGTATGGGTCAGCAAGAAGTATGAGCAGGAACTGAGTCGTACGCGCTCAGCAGAAGCATCTTGGGATGCCTTGATGGGTACGCCTGAAATTTTTCTTGACACGAGCAAGCCACTACACGACTCCCTGAAAGTGTATGCGTCCGCCAATAACCACGAAGGCGATGAATTTTGGCTATTATTACGGCGCGGCCTGTCGCCCGCTTCTCTGGTGGTCAGCCGGGGGGAGTACGATGAAGAAACTGGGAAGGGAAACCACTGGGAGCTAGCCTACCGTGTAGGCCCCCGTGACACTACTCTTTTCTTTCGGTGTGTCACTCCTGCTGGCAAAATCAAGGAGGAAACCGCGTACCGGCGATTCTTTCGGTCGTCCGTAAAAGCTTATGACGTTAACGCCGTAATCTCACTGGTACGACAGAAGCTGTACGCGGGCACCTACCGTGTTCTGTATTCTACCGACTACGCTGCTACAGTAAGATTCGAAACTGATGGAACCCTCAGCGGTATAAGAGGAAGTAGGTACTATGAGCCCCAAACTGATTTTATGACGCCGCCTGGCGGCGAAACGGTTCAGTTCACGCGTTCCGATAATGATACTGCTCGCACTTGGTTTATCTCGCGGCTGAATGCCGATACGTTACTGCTACATGATGCAGTCTTGAAGGGAGAAACCGACTCAACTCCTCCTTATTTCGGGGCTGGCCCTCTGCGTTACCGCCTGTTGCGGCAGCAGTAAGTTACTTGGATAGCTGCGCCGCCCGCCGCACCTTCCGCCCGAAATACGCCCACACCAACGAGCCGCCGTACACGCCCGGCAACGTAATCAGGCGTTTGCGGGGCCGTAGTGCCGCCCGCGAGGCGCGCCAATAACCTAAACCGCGCAGCACGTGCCAGTGCGCCCGGAACACCGCGCGTACTTCGCCAAACTCGCCACTCAGCAGCCACCGCGCGGCGGCCAGCCAGTCGAGCAGCACGCGCGCGGTCAGCACGGGCAATAGTTCACCGGGCGCCAGATTCCGAATCAGCAGCGCCAGCCCGTTGCGGAAGTTGAGGTACGTTTTGCGCGGGTTCGACTTATGGAGCGTGCCGCCGCCCACGTGGTACACCACGCTCTGCGGCTCGGCCCACACCTGCCAACCGGCGTGGTGGGCGCGCCAGCAGAAATCGATCTCCTCCATATGGGCAAAAAAGCGGCTTTCGAGCCCGCCCAACGCGTGCCAAGCAGTCGCGCGTACGAGCATCGCGGCGCCAGTGGCCCAGAAAACGGGCCGGGCATCGTCGTACTGCCCCGCATCGGTTTCGAGGGTATCGAATAGCCGCCCCCGGCAAAACGGGTAGCCGTACGCGTCGATCAGCCCGCCCGCCGCGCCCGCATACTCGAAGGAGCTGGGGGCGGCGTACGCCCTGATTTTCGGCTGCACCGCCGCAATAGCCTCAGCCGAAAACAGCCGCGCCGTAAGCGGCGCGAGCCAGCCGGGCGTCACTTCCACATCGGTGTTGAGCAAGAGGTAGGCGTCGAAACGGCCTTTCAGTTGCGCCAGCGCGCGGTTGTAGCCGTCGCAAAACCCCAAGTTTTCGGGGTGTACCAGCACCTCAACCGCCGGAAACCCGGTCCGCAGCAGGGCTACGGAATCATCCGTCGATGCATTATCGACGACGATGACCGTCGTGCCGGCCGCCGCGCCGCCGGAATGCGCCACCACGCCTGGCAAAAAGCGCCGTAGCCACGCCACCCCGTTCCAGTTGAGCAGCACCACGGCAACGGAGAAGTTTCGAGTTTCGAGTTTCGAGTTTTGAGATTCCGTCATCCGTTCAAACTTGCGCCAACCAAACACTTTCCCACTCGAAACTCAAAACTTGAAACTCAAAACTCCTAAAGCCCAAACTGCCCCAGATCCATCCCCGGAATGTTGGGCATCAGGCCGGCGGTTTTGGTTTTGATATGGTCGCGGGCCAACTCACCGGCGGCTTTCAGGGCGGCGTTTACGGCGGCCACGGTCAGGTCGGTCACCATAGCGCGGTCGTCGGGCGAGGCGAACAGCGACTCGTCCACTTCAATCGTCAGTACCTGCTGGCGGCCGTTGGCGGTGGCGCGCACCAGGCCGCCGCCCGCCTCGCCGGAGGCGGTGAGGCTCTCTAGGTCGTTCTGGGCTTCCTGCATCCGCGCCTGGAAGTCCTTCATCTTGCCCATCATTCCCATCAGGTCGAACATCGGTTTTCGGGGGTTAGCGAAAAAAAAGTAAATTTTTTTTGTAGCCACAAAAGTAGCCATTACGGGCTAAAAACGCAGTTTTGAACGATGAATATGGTGGTTTTAAAGCGTAATCAGGTGAAACGACGGCGGAGTGACGATTAATAATTTGACCCCTTCGGGTATTAAGGGGGGAATTGCCTCTCTGAGTTATGAAAAAATCGCTGTTCCCTGCTTTGCCTTTCGCTCGTGCCGCCAAGCAACTGGTGGGCTTTTCGCGCCGCGAAATGCGGGGTTTTGGGGTGCTGCTGGCGGGCTTGGGTCTGTTGGTTGCGTTGCCGGCGCTTGTCAGCCAGTGGCTGCTGGCGCCGGCAGAGCCCCAAGCCGCCGCCACTGAAAATGTGCGCTCGCTCGATCAGATAGCCGCCAATCTGGAGCAGGCCGAGCAGACGCAGCGCCGGGCGCGGTATGCCAATAGTAATTCATCGCGCTGGGGTGGGGCATCGGGCGGGTCTGAGCGGTCGGGCAGCCGCTCGTGGGCGGGCGGGGCGGGGCGGGGCGCAACCACCGCTACGGCGTGGCGCAACGGCCCGAAGCGCCCGTCGCGCTTCTCAAAAATCTGACATCTTTCGACCCCAACGCCCTTTCAGCCATCGATTGGCAGCGCCGGGGCGTCCCCGCCGATGTTGCCCGCCGCTTGGTGAGCTACGGCCGCAAAGCCGGTGGTTTCCGCTACCGTGAGCAAATCGCGCGCATCAACGGCCTCGACGAAGCCCTCGCCGCCCGCCTGACGCCCCTGATGCAACTGCCCACCCGCGACGAGCTATACCAGCGGCCCGGCGGTTCGGCGGCCCGCCCGGCTTACGCCGCTACCCCAAGCGATCAAGCGCCGGGGGGCGCGCCCCAAACGGTAGCCTCGTCCGGTTTCACCCGCAAACCGCGCGTCATCCAACGCTTCGACCTCAACACCGCCGATACCTTGACACTGATGCAATTGCGCGGCATCGGCCAGCGCCGCGCCGCCCGCATCATCGAGCTACGCGAAAAGCTCGGCGGCTTTGTGTCGGCTGCCCAACTGGCCGATGTATGGGGCTTGGAACCGGCGCTGATCGACAGCTTGGCTAAATACGGCCACATCGCGGCCGATTTCCACCCGCGCCCGCTGGCGCTCAACTCTGCCTCGCTCGATGAGCTGAAACAGCACCCGTACGTGGGGCCGCGCCTGGCGCGCGTCATCACCGCCTTTCGCGATCAGCACGGCCCTTTCGCCAAGCCCGAAGACCTGCGGCAAATTCGAATTCTGGAAGAAGCCACCTACCAAAAACTGCAACCTTACCTAGCCATGCGCTAAGTCGTACGCCAACCCGCTGCCTCTTCGGCGGGCCTGCTCAACCTTTTTTCTGACCTCCGAAGCTACGGAAACGACGGCCTGTTTACTACATCTACTGAAAGCAACTCTGTCAACCTAAAGCACTTCTTACCAACTCCCTGAAAACCCCACCCCGACCTATTTTACTGCTGCTGCTTTGATGCCTTGATGTAACTGATTCTAACGCACTGTTACATACCGCCCTTACCTGCTTACTTCACGTTGCCCTATGAATGCGCAAACGCCCCGTGGTCTTGATCGGCCACGGGGCGTTTGCGTTGGGGCGTCCTACCGCTGTGATGCGCGAAGCCGAAGAGATTATTTCGCTCCTCGTAATGACAAAACGGGAAGCGCTACGCTGTCGCCTAACCGCGCTAATACACCCCTACGTCGCCGGAGGGGTTGTTGGCGAACGTATTACCGGAGGCCGTCACTACCGCCGCGCTGCCTTCTTTGACGTAGCCCCAACCCAGGCTGTTGCTGAAGGTGCAGTTCTGAATGGTGGCCCGGCAGGCAGCAGAATTGGAGCCTATGCCGACGTTGGCCTTAAAGGTGGCGTCGGGGGTATAGGTACCATATAGCTCCTCGGAGCCCGCGTCGGAGATGTCGCAGTATATCAGCTTGTTGGTGGCAATATTGGTCGTGAGTGCAATGCCGACCCACGCGCCCGCCGCACGCTGCACCCCCCGGAAGACGATATGTTGCGCCGCCGTACCGGTGGCGTTGATGGAGCCCGTCCGCTCGAAAAGGAAGCCGGAGGTGCTGAGCTGGCCGCCAGTGTTGAATTCCATTATCACCCCCGGCTGAATGGTCAGCACCGATTTGAGGTAGATGCGCCCCGCCACCCGGTACGGCACATTGAGCTTGGCGAGGGTCATGGGGCGCGCAATCTCGACGCCAAAATACTGATTGGTGTCGTACTCGTCGATAAACGGCTGGCCGTTACCGGTCAGGTAATCGGAGGCGGCATCGAGCTTGTCGAGGCTCTCGAAAGAAATGCCTACCGCCGCACCGGCGTTGTTGGTAATGGTGTTGTTGCCAAACTGCGCCAGATTGGCCTTCTGGCTGATATACACGCCATAACCGTCTGATTCAGAAATGGTGCAGCGCGTGATGCTGCCGCGCCCGTCGGTTTCGCGTGTAATCTGGACGGCGCCTTTCTGGCCGGTCTGGGCGGAAGCTGCGCCGCCCGCGTGCAGTACGGTAGCGTATGCGAGCTGGTTGGAAGGGTTGTTGGAGCCGAAATAAACGCCTTTCCAGGAGCCGCGCACCGGCTCTTTGCCCACCAGCTTGATGGGCGCCGCCGCAGTGCCGACAATCTTCAACCCGGCATTGTCGTCGGTGAACAGGCCACTGGTGGTGCCTTCAAACCGGATGGTCACGCCGGGCTCGATGGTCAGGATGGCGTTGCCCGTAACTACTACCTCGCAAGTCACGATGTAATCGGCGGCATCGCCGGGTACGATGTCGCGCCACGTGGTATTGGCCGTGATGGCGGCGCACGGTACCGTTACGGTGGCGCTTGTGGTGGGGGTAGTGGGGTTGGTAGTAGGCGTAGGGTCGTTGTCCTTGTCTTTTTTACAAGCCACGGCACTCAGCAATAATATGCCAGCCAGAAGCGAGCGGGAGTGAGAAGCGTACATAATCGGGAACGAGGGGTGAGTGAGAAAATGCAAATTGAATACGACAAAGGTGGTGTGCTAATTAAGCGCTGTCCAAGTCAGGCATTTTTGGCGTTGTGAATGCAATCACTCATTTATGTGAGGTGCAAAACGGATAATCGGGCGGCGTTGGAATTATCCGAAGATGCAGTGGCAAATAATAGAATAAATGCTGGATTATGCCACCGCCGTTACCACCCAAAAATGTGATGTCGTTAGTCGTAAAAAAAACGGGGATACTTGCTGAATACCAGCGGTCTGCTACGACTCGCCAACTTTTTACTGCTTATCGGCACAGTGCGCTCCAGAAAAGCGATGCACCGACATTACCCCAACCTTCCCGCAATCTTCGGCGTTTTCTGCGATTGCCGGGCGCAGCTTACGGGACGAATCACTGGTCTTTGCGGACTCGTGTAGGTCGGTGGGAAGCACTAGTCTGATTGATTTAACGCTGTTTTTAATGAATATTCACCTTGCCGACACCGGCAGATTCTGGGGCCGGCACGTGGTGCGTCTGGCTTGTGTAACTGTTCTTGGGGGGCTGACAATCAGTGGGTGCCATTCCAAAGCCGACGACGGCAAAGCGGGCGCCGGCGGTGGCAAGGGCGGCCCGCCGCGCGGCCCGGCCATCGTTGATGTGCGGGTGGTGCGCCTCACGGCCGTGGCCGATACCGTGGAGGCCGCCGGCAGCATTCTCGCGCTCGATCAGGTAGAGCTGCACCCCGAAGCAACCGGTCGCCTCGTGGCGCTGACGGTGGCGGAGGGGCAGCGCGTGAAGGCCGGAACCGTGATTGCCCGCGTAAACGACGCCGATTTACGCGCCCAGTTCGCGCGCACCCAAGCCAACCTGAGCGTGGCCCAAAAAGCGGTGGCGCGGCTCGAAAAGCTACTGGCCGTGCAGGGCGTCAATCAGGCCGATTACGACGTAGCCGTTGGGCAGGTGCAAAGTCTGGAAGCCGATGCTACCTACACCCGCGCCCTGCTCGACCGTACCGTCGTGCGGGCGCCGTTCGCGGGCACGTTGGGCCTGCGACAGGTGAGCGAAGGTGCTTACGTGACGCCCGCAACCGTGATTGCCACGCTGCAACGCGCCGACCGCGTGAAGGTCGATTTCACCCTTCCTGAACCCTACGCCGACCGCGCGCCTGTCGGTTCGCTCGTGGTGGTGACGAGCGGTACCGGCGGCGAGCAACGCTTCACGGCCACCGTAACCGCCCGCGAACCCGAAGCCAACGCCACCACCCGCAACCTGACCGTGCGCGCCGAGTTGCCGCCCGGTACACCGCTGGCCGCCGGCACCTTCGTGCGGGTGCGCCTGGGGGCAGGCGCGGGCGCCGCAGCCCGTACCGGTGTGTTGCTACCTACGAGCGCGCTTCTGCCCGGCGACCGCGCCGACCAGGTAATCACCGTCAAAAACGGCAAGGCCACGCCCGTGGAGGTGCAGACCGGCACGCGCACCGAAGACCGCATCACGATTCTGAGCGGTCTGGCGGCCGGCGATACCGTGGTGGTAAACGGTGTGCTGTTCGCGCAGCCCGGTAAGGCGGTGAAGGTGCGGAATATCAGTCGTTGATGGATGACAGTTATCGGTTGATGGTGGAACCGCTCCGCACGAGCGAGCTGCCAAACGCCTGATACTGTAAATGCGCTCAGTTGATGGAGGAACAGCCTTAGCCTGAGGCTTCACCAACCCGCAACCAACTCCATCAACCAACAACCAACAACTAACAACCAGCCCTTGAACATCTCCGAGCTATCCTTAAAACGCCCCGTCTTCGCGACGGTCGTTAATCTTTTGCTGCTGCTGTTTGGCGGGGTAGGGTTTTACGCGCTCTCCCTGCGCGATTACCCGGCTATCGACCCGCCGATCGTTACGGTGCAAACGAATTATACCGGTGCTAATGCCGACGTAATCGAATCGCAGATTACCGAGCCGCTCGAGAAGCAAATCAACGGTATTCCGGGAATTCGCACGATTACCAGCTCGTCGGCGCTGGGGTCGAGTAATATTTCTGTTGAGTTTAATCTCGATGTCAATCTGGAAGATGCGGCATCCGATGTGCGCGACAAAGTAGGCCAGGCCACGCGCAACCTGCCGCAGGACATCGACGCGCCGCCCGTGGTAAGTAAGGCCGATGCCAACTCCGACCAGATTATTATTCTGGCCGTGCAGAGCCGCACGCGCAACCTCCTCGACCTGAGCGATTACGCCGAAAACGTGCTGCAACAGCAGCTCCAGACTATCAATGGCGTGTCGGGCATCAATATTCTCGGCCAAAAGCGCTACGCGATGCGGCTGAAGCTCGATCCGGCGAAGCTCGATGCGTATGGTGTTACTTTTCAGGACGTAGCCACCGCGCTGGCGCAGGAAAACGTGGAGCTGCCGGCCGGCAAGATTGCCGGTACCAGTACCGAACTCACCATTCGCACCATCGCGCGGTTCACTACCGAGCAGCAGTTCCGCGACCTGATTTTGCGCCAGGATGCCGGTGGCACCGTGCGCCTCGCCGATGTGGGTACTGCCACCCTCGGCCCCGAAACTTACGAACAGCAATGGAAGCTCAACGGCGCGTACGCCGTAGGGCTGGGGGTAATTCCGCAGCCGGGCGCCAATTACGTCGAAATAGCCGACGAATTTTACAAGCGCCTCGACCAGATTCAAAAGGAAAACAAAGGCGATGTGCAGCTTCGGGTAATCGTTGATAACACGCGGCTGGTGCGGCAGTCGTTGTACGAAGTGGTGGAAACGCTGCTGATTTCGTTTAGCCTCGTGGTACTCGTCATTTTTGCGTTTTTCCGGTCGTGGACCATTGCCCTGCGGCCACTCATCGACATCCCGATCTCGTTGATTGCCACGTTTTTCGTGATGTATCTGGCGGGCTTCTCGCTCAACATTCTCACGCTGCTCGGTATCGTGCTGGCGACGGGACTTGTGGTCGATGATGGTATTGTGGTGACGGAAAATATCTTCCGAAAACTCGAAGGCGGGATGCCGATTCGGGAAGCCGCGCGCGAAGGCTCGAAGGAAATTTTCTTCGCCGTGATTGCCACTTCGCTCACGCTGGCGGTGGTATTTCTGCCGGTGGTTTTTCTGGAAGGATTTACCGGGCGCTTATTCCGCGAATTTGGTGTAGTGGTAGCGGGCGCCGTGCTGATTTCGGCGCTCGTTTCGCTCACGATTACGCCCGTCCTCAACGTGGTACTGCACCGAGAAGGCACCGGCCACGGCTGGCTGTACACGAAGACCGAGCCGTTTTTTGAGCGAATGGAATCGGGCTACGCGCGTTCGGTGGGCGGTTTTCTGCGGGTGCGGTGGCTGGCCTGGGTGGTGGTCACGGTGTGCGGCGGCCTGATCTGGCTCATCGGCCGTAGCCTGCCCTCCGAGCTGGCTCCGCTCGAAGACCGCTCCAGCCTACGCATGACGCTGGCGGCGCCGCAAGGGTCGAGCTTTGCGTTTACCGCGAACGTAGCCGAAAACCTCGCGACCTGGCTCACCGATTCGATTCCGGAAGCTGATTTCACGTTTAGTCTGGTGCCGGGGTTTGGTGGCTCCAACGGGCTCAACTCAGGTTTCGTACGGCTGGGAATGCGCACCCCCGACGAACGCGAGCGCTCGCAGGCCGAAGTCGCGCAGTACGTCACGAAACGGCTGCCCGGCTTCAACGATGCTCGCGTGTTCGTGGTGCAGGAACAGACGATTTCGGTGGGGCTGGCGGGGCGTTCGGGGCTGCCGGTGCAGTTCGTGCTGCAAAACCTCGACCTCGATAAAATCCGGTTGGCGCTACCCAAATTTCTCGCCGCCGCCCGGCAAGACCCCACGTTTGCGTCGGTCGATGCGAACCTGAAATTCGATACTCCCGAGCTGCGGCTGACCTTCGACCGCTTCAAAATCCGCGATCTCGCCCTCACCACGGCGGAGGTAGCGGCCACCGTGCAGGGTGCGTTTGGCGGGCGCCGACTGGCGTATTTCCTGCGCGGCGGGCGGCAATATCAGGTCATCGGCCTCGTCGACCGCGCCGACCGCTCGGCGCCCGCCGATATCGGGCGACTGTACGTCCGCAACTCGCGCGGCGAGGCCATCCCGCTCTCGGCGGTGGTGCGCGTGGAAGAGTCGGCGAGTCCGGCGACGCTCTACCATTTCAATCGCCTGAAATCGGCGACCGTCTCGGCCCAACTCGCCGAAGGCCGCACCATTGGCGACGGCGTGCGCGCAATGCAAGCCATCGCCACCCAGCAGCTCGACCCCACGTTCACGAGCGCGCTCAGCGGCCCCTCGCGCGATTTCGCCGAATCATCGTCGAATACGGCCTTTGCGTTTGGTCTGGCGCTGCTGTTGATTTACTTGCTCCTGGCGGCCCAATTCGAGAGTTTCCGCGACCCGTTCATTATTCTGCTCACGGTGCCGCTGGCGCTGGCAGGCGCGCTGCTGAGCTTGTGGGCATTCGGGCAGACGCTCAATATTTTTTCGCAAATCGGGATGATTATGCTCATCGGGCTCGTCACGAAAAACGGGATTTTGATCGTCGAGTTTGCCAACCAGCTCCGCGCCCAAGGTCTGCCGCTGCGCGAGGCCATTCAGCAAGCTTCCCAGCAGCGGTTGCGGCCTATCCTGATGACATCACTCGCCACGGCCCTCGGCGCCCTGCCGATTGCGCTAAGCTTGGGCGCCGCCGCCACCAGTCGCGTACCGTTGGGCATCGTCATCGTCGGCGGCATTTTGTTCGCGCTGATTTTGACGCTTTACGTTATTCCCGCTATCTACACGTACCTCTCCGGTGAACATAAAACCGAGGAAAGCACACCTGATACTAGCACAAATGGTACAGACATGCCCCAGGCTTCCCAGATTTAAATCGGTGCTAAATCGGCGCATAAATCCGCGAAATCTGTGAAAAAAAACGAAGCGATGAGGTATTTTATTTTCCTTTTATTTCCGTTTACCACTCTCGCCCAAACGGCCGAGCCGCAGGTCGCTCCCCCACTCGGCCTACCGCTCACCGAAGCCTTGCGCCTGGGGTTGCAGAACAGCCTTGATGTGCAGGTCAGTCGGGCGCAAACCGAGATTCTGGCTGCGCAGGCCGGCGCCGGGTTCGCGGGCGGACTGCCGACTATCGGGTTCACGGCCGCCAACACCGAGCAGATTACCAACCTAAAGCAGGAACTTGCCAACGGAACCGTCACGAACCGCACCGGCGTGACGGCCAACCAGACCGCTGCTGCGCTCACCGGTTCGCTCACGCTCTTCAATGGCGGCCGTGTCACGGCCACCCGGCAGCGCCTCGATGAGTTGGCGGCCCAAGGTGAGTTGCAACTCAACGCCGCCATTCAGCAGGTGTTGGCCGATGTGCTGCTACGCTATTACGCCGTAGTGCGGCAGCAGCGGTATATTCGCACGCTGGAAGCATCGGTGGAAGTGTCGAAGCAAAAATTATCGCTGGTGCTGACGCGGCAATCAGTGGGGCTCGCCAACAACGCCGACCGGTTTCAAGCGGAACTCGATCTGCAAAGCCAGCAGCAAACCCAGCGCGATCAGCGCCTGGCCCTGCGTACCGCCGCCGCCGAATTGCAACGCGCGCTCAACCAAGATGTTACCGACCCGCCGCCCGCCATCGAAGATACTATTCCGCTCGACCGCACCCTGCGCTGGCCCGACATTCAGGCTGCTCTGGCGCGCAACCCCGGCCTTTTGGCCGCCGAGCGCGCCCAACGCATCGCGGCCCTTACCGAGCGTGAAACGCGGGCGTTGCGCATTCCGGCGCTCACGCTCAACGGGGGCGCCAACCTCAACCGCAACCAGAGTACGGCGGGGTTTACGCTACTCAACCAAACGTATGGGCCGTTTATCGGGGTGGGTCTGAACGTGCCGATTTACAACGGCGGCACCTCACGGCGCCTGGAAAGGGTGGCCCGGCTGGGTACCCAAACCGCTGACCTGCAGCGTCAAGCCGTGGAGCGCGACAACAGTCTCGCCGCCTGGACGGCCTGGCTCGCCTATGAGCAAAACCTGCAACAGGTCGATTCGGCGGAGGTGGCGTTTGGTACGGCCCGCCAACTGCTCAAACTCAATCAACTCCGGCTCGATGCCGGGTTGGCGACGCTCGTTGATGTGCGTATCGCGCAGCAAACGTTCGAGGCGGCCGGGTATGCGCTTGCCACTTATCGGTACGCCGCCAAAGCCGCCGAAATCAATTTGCGCCAGCTAGCCGCGCTGCTGCAACCATAGGGAAGTTTTGAGTTTCAGGTTTTGAATTTCGAGTAGGTCATTTATACTCGAAACTCAAAACTCAAAACTATACGCTCCGCTTCTTCCCCGCCGCCACCATCTCAGCGGCTTCCACTACGCGTTTGCGGCGGGTATCGTCCTTCTTGGCGGCCTCGACCCACCGCACGTATTCGCGTTGGTGCGAGTAGCTCAGGCGCTCGAATTTCTCCCGAGCGCCGGACGTAATCAGCAGCGCATCGGCGAAATCTTCCGGTACTGACACCTGGCGCGGCGCCGTATCGCGCGCCAATTCTACGTGTACAGTGTGGCCCCACGTTTTGCCCACCGCATTGCGCACTACGCGCGGTACCACGATGCCGGGCGTACCGTCGGTGAGCGTTGACAGGGCAGTTTGGAGCGGAAAACCATCTATTCGGACGCGCACTTTCAGCGGGCCGCGTGGGCCGGAAGTAGTATCTACGGTAGGCGGTACCAGAAAATATACGCCGCCATTCTCAGATTCCAGCTCCAGAACCGCGTCAAACGTGTGTTCCGGCACGAACTCGGGCTCTGGCGGAGATTCAGGTTTTTCGGGGGAAGCGGGGGCGTCGGCCATCGGGGGAAGCAAGAAGCGTAAGCGGCGCGGCGGGCAATGTGCCCGTGTGCTGTCTTACGACCTGCAAGAACGGCATTCGCGCGCGAAACCCCGAAAAAAAGCCCCGCGCCTGAGGTCGGGCGCGGGGCGATTTCGAGTAGGCAGAGCGTGATTTTGGCCGTTCAACCACGGATCGACAAATATGTTTGTTGTTGCTTGGCCGTCAAGTTTCCTGTCACTGACAGAACGCTTGACCTGTCATTGCGAGCCCTTCGCTTTCTCAGGATAAACTCCGCGAAGCAATCCGGCGAGAGCTACACGGCACCATTCGCCGGATCGCTTTGTCGCGTTACCCTCGCAATCGCAAAGCCTGCCCGAATTGACAGATAATGACCGAGTTAATTCGGCATCACAACCTTATCAAGGACGTGAATCACGCCGTTGCTTTGCAGTACATCGTAGGTAGTGATGCTAGCCACGTTGCCTTTTTCATCGACCAGCACCACGTTCTTCGGGCCGTTCATCATCGCTTTCAGCGTGCCGCCGCTGACGGTTTTGTACGTCGCGGTGCCTTTACCGGCTTTGATATCGGCCATCAGCTTATCGCTGGTGATTTTTCCGGGCAATACGTGATACGTGAGAATTTTGGTGAGTGTCGCTTTGCTTTCCGGCTTCACGAGCGACTCTACGGTGCCGGCGGGCAGGTTTTCAAACGCGTCATCCGTCGGGGCGAATACCGTGAATGGGCCTTTGCTTTGCAGTGTTTCCACTAAACCGGCCGCTTTTACCGCCGCCACCAACGTGGTGTGCTGCTTGGAATTAACGGCGTTCGACACGATGTCTTTGGCCGGGTACATCGCCTCGCCGCCAACCATTACGGTGCTGGGCGTCAGGCTGGCCACTTGGGCGTTTGCGGTGGGGGCGGCCAATGCCATAGCAGCGACCAGCGCGAGGGGAGCAACGATGAATTTCATCGGTAAGAAAAATGAGGAAATAATCGGTGGCGAAATAGTCACCGTATTTCTTCGCTTTTCAACGTTCCTGCCAGAAATCAGCGTAAAAGCGCGCTACGAGGGAAGTTTTTTTGCGTTACCGATTCGGCTTTAGAGATGAATTTATAAACGATTTATCGGCTTGGAAAGCAATGATTTCCGGCTAAAAGGCTCAAATATTTTGGCGAAAGTTTCCGACAAACACCCAGCAATGGCCGAAAACAAGTGGTAATCAAGCGAAAAATTGCTGAGAAAAAATTTATTTCTCTTACATCCAACACAATCAATCATCAACCATCAACCATCAACTAACGCAACCTATAACTGTGTCTGCGGGCCATCATCACTGATGATCGGGTTTTGCTGGAGCGTTTTCAAGCGTTCTTTCTCCTGGCGCCGCAGCCGCCGCCGCCGAAATAGCTCGTCGAAGGAGTCGAATTGCTGCGTGTGTACCAGCGAGCCGGCTTGCCGGGCAATGTTAGCGTTGCTGGAGTTCTGAATGTTGTTGGACGAGGTTTCGTAGGCCAGTTTGAGCCGCAGGCGTCCATCGGGTCGGATGTAATATTCGAGGCTGATATCGCCGATGGCCGCCTGACTGACGCCCGCGGTGGCCGGAGCTGTGCCCGTGTTGCCACCCGCGAGGTTGTTGTTGGCGTTGTTGCTGACACCGCCCTCGCGCGTAACGCGTAGCCGCCCCTGCATAAACGCATACGACACGCGCACTTGCATCGCCTGAAGGGCGGTCTGATCGAAGCCGGCGAGGCCCAGATCGATTTCGAGGTTCGAGTCGACTTGCGAAATCCAGTACGAAAGCTGCGTACTCAGTAACTCACCGATGGAGTTGGAAAACGCGTTATTGCCTACCGTAGCGCCCACGTTGAACTCGTTTTGCGCCGATAGTCGCTTCAACACCATCAGCGAAAACACCTGCCGGTTGAGTTCCTGCGGGTCGTTGCGGAGATTACTGGCGTAGGCCTCCACTTGCGTACTGGCCGCCGACGGGACGTTGGAAAAATCGAGCCCCAGTTGAATTTCGGGCGCCAGCAGCGAGCCTTTGAGGTTCATGAGCGCTACCACCGGCACCACCACGTTGGTGCTGCCGAGGTTGCTGACATCGGCCAAGGCGCCGATGATTGGTTGTAACGACGTTTTTTGGGTGTACGTGGCCGTCAGGTTGAGCTGCCCGCCGTAGGGGTCGCCGTTCCAGGAAATGGTGCCGCCGGGGCGCACGATGAATTCTTTATTGACCACGCCGAGCAGCGTGAAATTGTACAGCCCGCGCACGATTTCGACGTTGCCGTACATATTGAAATTGCCGCGCGTGTCGATGGCGAGGCTCACGCGCCCCTGACCCGTGCCGCGAATGATGTCGCCGGTCGTTTCGTCGAAAATGACTTCGAGTTGCGCGTCGGGCGTCACGTCGAGGTTCATCGTGAGGCGGATACCGCTCATATCCGGCCCGGCCCCGGCGGCGAGGAGCGAATCCGGGCGGCTGGTACTCAGCGTGTCACCTTTCGGCCCGTAGCTCACGAATTTGATGAACGATGAGCGCGCCACTTCCGCCTGATTATCCAGCGGAATGGACAGGCGCGTGCCGGGGTCGGTTTTGGCATCGATCCGGATCGAAATATCTTCCGGCGTGCCGGTTACCGTCAGGCGGCCCGTGCTGAACGCCGAGCCGTAGTACAGATTATTGAGTTTGCGGGTGGTGTTCAGCACCTCGAACCGCCGGAAGGTGGCGCGTACATCGAGCGACATATTCTGAAATCCCTGCTCGTACACCACGCCATCGACGGTAGCAATATTGGCGAACTGGTCGCGCAGCACGAGGTTACGCAGGCGGATGCCTTCTTTGTCGAAGCCGATGCGCGCGTCGGTCAGCGCCGTATCGCCGGGCACCAGCGGGCCGCTCAGCCGGTAGCGCGTGTTGAGGTAGCCGAACCGAAACCGCCCCTGATGCACATCGACGCCGCCGCGCAGAATCGGCGCCGCCATTGGTCCCAGAATATCGAGCTGCCCGCGCAGCGTGCCCTTCAAATCATCCATCAAAAAGCCCAAAAACGGCTCCACCAGCTTCAGCGGCGCATCGGTGAGGGCGGCTTGCAGCGAAAGCTGTTGGTCGGGAGGGGCACTCGGCGTAATGCCGCCATCGACGGTGAGCAGCCGTTGGCCGCCGCGCGCCAGCGTGAGGTCGAGCCCCAACCGCCCGCCGCCCGCCGAGCGTAGGTTGCCGGCCACATCGCCGAGCAACACGTTATCGAGCAGCAGCGAATCGACGCGCAGCTCGCCGCTAAACGCCGGTTGCTGGGCAAAAAGCTGCGAAATCTCGAAGTGCGTATCGCGCACCAAGCCGCCGAGCTTGAAGCCTTCCGTCGGCGAGCCGAGCAGGGGGTTGAGCGAGGCGAGCAGAAACGAGTCGATGGTGACGGTCAGCGGGGCCGTGGGCACGGTGGCCGACACGCGCCCCGTGGCGCCGATCAGTTGCGTACCGCTCCGCAGAAACAGGTTTTCGATGGAAATATCGTCGCCGCCGCCGCCGATGACGATGCGGTTATTAGCCTGAAACCGCCACGGCGTAGCCAGCAGATTGACGCCCGATTCGGGCGTGAGCCGCACTTCCACGGCGTTGGTCAAAAACGCGAGCGTGCCGTTTAGCTCCGCCGCGTTGGTGGAACGCTGCTGCTTGATGGCGCTCGTGAAATCGATGAGGCCGTTGTTCCAGAGCGCTTCCACGCGCAGGTTTTCGGTGAGGCCGAGGGTCGGCAAGCGCTGTTGCCGGCTCGTGACGAAGGCGTCGGCGAGGACTTCGGACGCGTACGGCAGTTTCGAGGTGTTGAATTCGATGACGTTGCGCGTCAGCTCGATTTCCTTGCCGTAGCGCACGTACGCCACCGAACCGCCCAACTGAAAAATGGAGGTCTGGCCGGTGCGGAAAAAGCCGTCCAGCTTCGTCGAATCGGCCACTTCGAGGCCCGGCACGAAAACCCGAAACAGCGGATTGGCGTGCGTAAGCTGCACGCCCAGCTCGACGCGGTAATCGGCGAGCGGACGCTGTTTTTTGCGCTTGTAATACGCAGCCGTGGCGGTGGGGTCGGCCTGAAATTCCAGCACGTACTCGCGCGCCAACGTCGTGACATCGGCCAGGAGCGTAGTGTACTGAAAATCGCCCGCCAGCCGCACATCCGCCGCTTCCGAATGCACGCGCAGCGTTCGGCGGCCCGCCACCAGTGTCGAGGCCACATCGAGCGTATCGAGCTGCCCGCGCGCCGTATCGTACGCAAACCGGGTATTGCGGAACTGCATCGTGCCCACGAGCGCATCCAGGGTCAGCCCCTTGAACCGTAAATCGGCGCGCGTGGCGAGCGTGAACGGCGTTTTGGAAAAACCGAGCGCGCGCAAATCGGCGTGGGCGAGATTGGCGCGGAGGTCAAATTCGGGGCGTTTCGGGTCGAACGTAACATTGCCATCGGCTACGAGGCGCAGGTTGGGGTCGTCGGCGGTGAGGCGCCCCACGAACGTTTGGCCGCGCAGCACACCGCGCGCCGCCAGATTGCGGTAGGTCTTGCCGAGGAGCCCGATGCGCGGTACGCGCACGTCGGTTTCGAGGCGAATGGTTCTAAGGTCGAAGCTCTGCCCTTTTACGCTGCCATTGAGGCTGACGGACTGCACCACCTCCGGCTGCCCAATGAGGCGCCCAAGCTGAAACGCATCCGTCTTTACCGTCCCCGAATACGTCGAAAGGCGTGCATTCGCCTTTATTTTCAAGTTGATATCGCTCGTGAGCGTGCCGAGGCGCGTATCGAAAGTGCCGTTCGCCACGAAGTCGTTGTAGAACCCCGTGAAGGCGCCGCGTAGCCGCGACGTGCCCAACCGCCCGACGTACGTGTACGCCACGGCGGGCACGAACCGCTCGATGTCGCGCGGGTCGAGGATGGACGGCTGAAAGTTGAGATCGAAGAACGTTTCCTGCCACTTGGGTAAGCCTTCCATGGCAAAAGCGCCGCGCAGCCGCGTAGTGCCGTTCACGGCGAGGAGAATATTGCGGGTGCGGAAATTATTGACTTTGCCGTCGAAATCGCCGCTGACCGTCACCACATCACGGGCAAACAACTCGTTGAGGACGGGCGCAAACACCGCCACATCACGCCCCAGCACCCGCGACGAATCGAGGCGCAAAGTCATCCGCACCGAATCGTTGAATTCGGGAAAGGCGCCCATCGAGCGGTAATCGAAGCGGATGAGCGGCGCCCGCACGTGCGATTCGTTGAAACGCAGATCGGTTTGGCGGAAGCTCCAGCGGGTCGGGCTCCACGTTACATCGGCGGTGAGGCCGCGCAGGTGGGCGTTGCCGGCGCGGTCGATGGTGCGCAGGTCGGTGATTTGGGCGCCTACCGAATCGCCGCCGAACCGGATGCGGGTGAGGCCGCCATAAATCGAATCGAGGTACATGTGGGCGTAGTCGAGCCCCGGTTCCTTCATCCGGGGCGTCGCCTCGTTGTCGAGAATGAAACGCCCGTTTTCGAGCGTCACGGCCGCGATGCGGAAATCGAAATTCGTCTTGCTCGTATCGCCCGACGGCGGCCCGATCAACCGCTTCACCGCCGCCAGAAACGCGTCGAGATTCGTCGAGTCGGTGCCCGCGTACGTCACCATTCGAAAGCGCGGTTCCGCCAGCGTCAGGTTATCGATGGCGAGCCGATTGGGCGTAAAAACCGAAAACAGCGACACCCGCGCATCGAGCCGACCGATATGAAACAACTCCTGCCGGTGCCGGTCGAGGACGCGCACCCGGTTGAGCAACACGCGCGAAAACGGCCGTACGTCCACGGTGCCGATGGTAACTTCGTGGCCCAGTCGGGCGGTCAGAAACGTCGCCGCTTCGTGCGCCGCCCACGTCTGCACGCGCGGCACCCGCAGGGCTACCAACGCCGCGCCCACCAGCAGCAGCGCCACGCCGAGCAGCGTCAGGGGTACGCCCACGAGCCACTTCGCCCAGCGCGGCCAGCCCCGGCGCGGGGTGGGCGGCGGCGCCACGGCCGGGGTAGCTAAAGGGTCTGGTGGAATCACGGATTAAGTAATGAACGCTCAAATTTCGCCCCCCGACCTCGTTCCGCCCGTTTCGCCGGTTCCGGCTGAGGCAACGGATACGAAAAACCCCGCCAACTCGCCGTCGTCGGCCGGGCCGCTGATTCTGGCGCTCGAATCGTCGTGCGACGACACCGGTGCCGCCCTCATCCAGGGCGGGCGGGTGCTGGTGAACCGCACGGCGGGGCAGGAAATTCACGCCCGGTACGGCGGCGTGGTACCCGAACTGGCCTCCCGCGCCCATGAACAGCATATTGTGCCGCTGGTTTTGGCGGTGCTGGCCGAGGCGGGCGTGGTGCCGGGGCAGCTCGCGGCGGTGGCCGTTACGCGCGGGCCGGGGTTGTTGGGGTCGCTGCTGGTGGGCACCTCGTTCGCGAAGGCGTTTGCGGCGGGGCTGGGGGTGCCGCTCATCGGCGTCAATCATATGCGGGCGCACGTGCTGGCGCATTTCATCGAGGCGCCGCGTCCGCCGTTCCCGTTTTTGTGTCTGACCGTGAGCGGCGGCCATACGCAGTTGCTCGTGGTGCGTAGCCCAGCCGATTTCGAGTTGCTCGGCCAGACGATGGACGATGCCGTGGGCGAAGCCTTCGATAAAGCCGCCAAGCTGCTGGGGTTGCCGTACCCCGGCGGCCCCGCGCTCGATAAACTCGCCCAAACCGCCGACCCCGGCGCGTTCGCCGCCGCCTTCAAAGTGACGGATCAACCGGGGTTCGATTTCTCTTTTTCGGGCATCAAAACCCAGATTCTGTACTTCCTGCGCGACCAGTCACGCGCCAATCCCGCGTTCGTCGAGCAGCACCGCCCGGCGCTGGCTGCCGCCATCCAGACGGCGTTGGTGGGGGCGCTCCTCCGCAAGCTGCGCCGCGCCGTGCGCGAGACGGGCATCCGGCACGTGGCAATCGCGGGCGGGGTGGCGGCCAACTCGGCGTTGCGCACCGCGCTCGCCGAAACCGCCGCGCTCGATGGCTGGGCCGGGCTGTACATCCCGGCGTTCGCGTATTGCACCGACAACGCGGCCATGGTAGCGATGGCGGCCCATTTTCAGTTTGAAGCGGGCGATTTTGCGGATGCGTTTTTGAGCCCGGAGCCGCGGTTGGGGGTGGTGTGAAGGGGCGGCTAGAGTAAATCGGCCAGTGCCGTGACTTCCTGCTGGGCTTGCGCCAGCTCCAGGTCGCGCGGATAGCGCCGCTGGACGCCTTTCGTGAACGATTCGGCCATAATGGCGATGCACTCGCGGATGCGCGTGATGCTGGTTTCGTCGCTCAACGTCTGCCTGACATCGTCGGCGGTGGCTGGCTCACCGTCGGGCTCTTCAGATCGAAACGTCTTGCCTTCAGTCAGATTCGTCAGCATATCCTCCAGCAGCAGCGTGAACGCGTCGCTGAGCAGGAGCATTGCCGTCGCCTGCAATACCTGGCAGATGGTGAATACTTCGGCGCGGGTCAGTTTGACTGCTTTGTCGGGACCGACGGCGACCAATCGCTTGCGCAGGGCAGCCACGCGCGCCGGTGGCTGGAAGCAGCCCAGCTTCGGAAATGCCTGCGTGAACGGGTGGTCTTCGACCAGCAGGGCCAGCGACTTGGGCAGAAGCAGCGCGAACAGCAACGCGTGGTGCTGCACCGGGTTGAAGGGGAGCGTGAGCGGCTTGCCCCGCCGGTCGGGCACGTAGGGCGCGGGCGCGGGCGGCGCGGGCGGCGTGGCCCGCGCCGACACGCGCAGGCTATCGGCCTCGCGCAGAAAAACCCCTTCCAGATAGGCGCGCCGCAGGGCGGCTTCGCGCGCGTGGGCTTCGCGGTCGGCGCGCTCATCGGGCGGCAACTCGTCGTCGTCAGCATCCCCATCCAGCCCGCACAGCATCTGTTCGGTTCGCTCCATCATGTCCTCGCTGAACCGGCAGGTAGCCGCCATTAGCTCGCGGTACTGCGTGGCCTGCTCGGAATCGGGCGGGCAGATCGCGGCGATGATGGGTTCGAGCAGCGGGCTTTCGAGTACCAGCCGCCCCACCAGCAGCGTGTAGTAGTACGCCACTAGCTGATTAGTCCAGAGTTGTTGTAGGCCACGCGGGTCTTGCACTGTGGCGACAGCGTTGACCTGGTCTTCCGTTAGGCCGGTGAGGCGCTCTACTTCGGCCCGCACCGGGTGATCCGGGTCGTACCGTAACAGGTGTTGGCACGCCAGGGCGGCCATCACCATATACGTTAGCAGACCGGCAAGTTCGTTGGCAGGGAAGCGTCCCGCGAACTCAAGGTCGTCAGCATCATCGTCAGCCATAAAAACAGGAGGTTTGGGGGGCGAAAATACGCGACGATTGCCACCACCCGCCAGTTGCACGCAAGCCTTGTCCGGCCCGCGCAGATCCGGCGCCGAATCCAGCCGACCGCTACCGGGTGTCCGGCCGGCCGCTGCCGGATTCGGCGCCGGATCTGCCAGTCTCCGGCTGCTCACCGTCCGATCCGACCGCTCTCGGCGGCGTCTTCGGCGGGCCAGCGCCGAATTCAGCGGTGCCCGCCCGAGTGCTCAGCTCCGCCTCCCCCGATCCGGCGCCGGCTTTTCGAGGCTTCGGCGGGCCGGCGCCGGATCGGGCTACGGGCTTCCGGGCCTTCGGCTGGGGACCACCGAATCCGAGGTCAGTACCGCGCGTGCTATACCGACACGGGCACTATCTTGCGGTATTGTGATTTTTTGAAATCGTAGATGGCTTCTCCCAACTCCCAAAGCTGGGCCGTATGATCAAAGATGTCAGAAGGCGGGTAGCCCTGATCGTTGATCATCTTCGTCAGCAGCACCAAAGCTTACGCGGGCGCACCCGACGACCGGCCCCTGGCTACCATCTTCGGTATCCTCTCGAAACTCGACAGCGTATTCGTTGATGTAACGGGCCATTTCGATCTCGCCGGTGCCGGAGACAAAGGAGAAGGCCGTGGTGAGCAGCGGGAGATGTTCGGTGTCTTTCATTGGGTTAGGTGTCGTGGATCGAAGGTAACTAATGGCCGCCCGTCAACTACTTAGCGCAACAGGTTCTCCATTTCCTGCTGCCATCGCGCGAAAGTTTCTCCTGGCGTCTTATTCAGCAATGTGTGTTCGACAAACGCGAACCGGGTGTCTGCTGCTGGCTGGGCGCCCAGCCGACGATATTCTGTGCGGCCTGACTGATTGACTTCTCGTAACTGCGCTTCGAGTTGCGAGAGCGCGCCGGTGGTAGACATCGCCTGCGGAAAACTCCACACATAAGTGGCGTGTGAGTTCAGCAACTCCCAGCAGTAATGCCGCTGGGTTGCACCCAGAATGCAGAAAACAAACCCTACGTGGTGGCCAAAGGTGAAGCGGACAGCGGTATCAGTATCTTGCTTTGTCGCAGCCAGGTACTCAATCTGCTGCCGGTTGCGCGCGTCAGTTATCAAGCGGTGTTGTAACTCAGCCGGCGTAAGCAAGCCCGCTGGCTCTCCGGGTTCGCGGGTCAGTGCAAGCACTTCATCTAGTGTATACGTCTGCTGACCGTTGGTTGGCCCTTCGCGTCGCTGACGGACGCGTTGGGCGCGCGTCGTGTGGAAAGCATCAATCAAAGCAGCATCAATCCGGGCTACCTGGGGCGACGTGGCTACCCCTGTGCAGGAGCCATCAGCGTACTCTGTAACGGTTAGGTAAACGTCGAACGTCTCACGTCCAAGCTTGCGGGTGATGAAGCGACAGATGTATTCGTATTCCGGCCGAAGATGCTCGTTGTGAACTTCAAACCGCAACCCCGCCCGACCTAGCGGCGCCTTATCGCGCCAACCCGTCAGCATACCCGTTTCAAAAGTGGCTTCATCGAAACGGGAGCGGAAGCGATCCGTCCACGTAAGCGGAAAATTGGACAGACCTGGCCCATCCCATACACGTCCCAAGCGGTTCAGTTCGGCTACTGAGAAGGGTGGCGAAGGTGGG
This sequence comes from Hymenobacteraceae bacterium, assembly GCA_031425525.1. Classification (GTDB taxonomy): domain Bacteria; phylum Bacteroidota; class Bacteroidia; order Cytophagales; family Hymenobacteraceae; genus JANNMJ01. Next base: position 62,251 of record JANPJM010000029.1, read on the forward strand.
GAGCTTGGAAGACTAGCCGAACGCTCGGTTGCAGGGTCCAGAAGCAGATGCGGCAACAGCGCCGGCCGGTCGAACCGAATACACGTCTGGTGCAAACGCATTTTCTTTTCGTCGAGCAGCGCAAACCTGATTTCCTGTACGGGTTTGGTCAGTGCGTCCTTTCGGAAGGCGCTCTGGTAGACGGGTTTGGTTTCGTAATCTAATACTATTACGGAGACGGTTTGCGTGTGCGAATCGTAGGTAGCTTCTACCAGCCAATAAAGCGGGCTGTTATCGGGCCCAAAAAAACTGATTGCCTCTGTTCCGTCCAACCGAAGGGCCGTTTTCAACGAGGTAGATGAGAGCGGAAAGGAAGCCAGTTCGGTGAGGGCTACCGTCTGGTTGTAAAGTCGGATGACACGCTGAGAAGTCATATGTTTGACGGAAAAGAGAACCGCCAAACTTACGGCGAAAGGATTAAGTATGCGCCCCCCATCGCTACCTTTCGCCCACCCAAGCGCCAGCACTGAGGCGAGCGCCGGCTTTCTCTCCTTCGTTCTGTCCCTCACTCCCTAATGACTCACAAAACGTATTTCAACAACTTCTTCGGGGCGCTGGCGGCGGCCCTGAGCGACGATGAGTTTCTGGCCTTCGCCGATGCCGTATTGGCGAACCTGAAACGCGATGCGGCCACCTACGCCCCCGAAATCGCGTACCTCGAACCGCAGGTCGCGCAGTTGCGCGCCGCCCACCAGGCGCGGGGCGTGGAAGGCAAATCGGCTTCCGTGACCGACCTGCGCGGCGCCGTGCGGGCGTTCCTGCAATGGGCGAAGCTGACGAACACGACCAAAATCTTCCCCGCTTTCCCCGACCGCAAGCAGAAGGAGCGGGTCGATATTTTCCCCGGCGGGATGGATGCGCTCTACCGCGCCGACCAGACCAATATCCTGAAACGGGCGAAGTACTACCTCGACAAAATCAGCGTGACGTACGCGGCGCAAACCACCATCACGCCCGCCGCTGCCAAAGCGCAGTACGACGCCCTCGAAACGGCCCTGACCAAGCGCACCACGGCCACCGCCGACAAGCGCGGCCACTCCGTGGCGATTGACGAGCAGGAAGAAATCGTGTGCGTGGGCCTCTACCGCGCCTACACGCGCCTGCTCAACGTACATTTTGAGCGCCCGGAAGAGGCCTATACCTACTTCCCCTTCCCGCAATCGACGGGCGCGCCGGAAGATGCCAACCTGCCGAGCTTGCCCAAAGTCCACCCGACGGACTAAATTGCACTCGCCGCCCGCAAAATGTTCCTTTTCCGGGACGGGCAACGGTCTAAAAAGCGTAGGGAGCTCCCGCGAATGCTCCGGCCTCGGCCGGGGGTTTGCGGGAGCTCCTTTCGTTAGTGGGGGCTTTAGCGGGCGGGCGGCGGGAGTTCCCGCAGATGCTCCGGGCTTTACCGGACGGGCTACGGGAGTTCCTTTTGGTGAGGCCGACTTTTCGGCAGTGTCGGCGGGAGTTCCCGTTGCCTTTTTGGGCGTTGCCGGCGGGCTTGCGGGAGTTTTCAGGGAAAGGCCGCCGCTTGACCCCCGGCCCACTGTCCGGCTTACCCCACTACTTCAACGCGGCGTGCGGCGGCCGTTACTCCCGCTCAAACGGGTTCGCCGGCCTTACCAGCAACACCTGCTCCTCGCGCTCTACGCGCACACTGCCGGGGGCGGCGCCGCGCGGCTTGCGCACGTATTTGCGCGGCGTGACGATGACGGGGCACAACGAATCGGCCTTACGCTTCGAGTACCACGCCGCCAGCGCGGCGGCTTGCTCGATGACCGGGCGCGGGACGGGCACCGTGGGGTTGGGCCGCCGAATGATGACGTGCGAGCCGGCTACGTCTTTAGCGTGCAGCCAGAGGTCGTCTTTGCGGGCGTGGCGCAGGGTCAGCTCGTCGTTGTTGGCGGCCGAGCGGCCCACCAGAATGCGCCAGCCGTGGCTCTCGAATTCCTTGAACGGCGTGGCGGGCAGCGCGGCGGCGGCTTTGGTCTGGTGGAGGTCGTCGGTGAGGTGCTGGTCGCGGAGCCAGGTGCGGAGGATTTTGAAATCGGCGCCCGCTTGCTGGGCTTCCAGCGCCGGGAGTTGGTCGAGGGTGCGGAGCGCGAGGTCTTCGTAGCGGGCGAGGCGCTCGGTCAGTTCCTGCACTTCGCGTTGCTGGTTTTTGGCTTTGCGGTAGAGGTTTTCGGCCACGCGCGCCGGCGACAGTTCGCGGCCGCGCAGCTTGATACGGCGGGTTTGGTTCGTGTAAAAGTCGAACAGCTCGACCTCGGTGGCGCCCGCCGGAATGTGGGTCAGGTTCGCCATCAGCACATCGGCGGTCTGGCGGTACGAGGCATCGGTGGCGAGGTGGTGCAGGCGGCGTTGCACTTCGTCGGCGGCGCGTAGGGCGCCTTCCTGGCGGCGCGTCAGGAAGCGGTGCGCGCGGGCGTACAACTCGGCAAACGCGGTGGTGGAGCGGTAGCGCCGCACGAATTCTTCGGCGGCCGTGAGCGGGTCGGTAAACGTGTGCTGCACCGCCCCAACGGCCAGCACCGACAGCCGAAGCTGGCCCTCGATTTCGGTCAGAAAAAACGCCTCCGGATGCAGTAGCGCCGTTTTCAGTTCCTCCCAAAGCGCCGCTTGCGCGGCGGGTTCGGCGGTATCGAAATTGCGTTCGCGCAGCCAGCGGGCGGGCACATCGCCGAAGTAGCGCGGCAGGGCGCGGGTGGTGGCGGGCACGGGCAGGGCGGCCAGCGTGGCCACGGGGTCGGGCGCGGCGAGGGCCGTCAGCGCGGCGACGTTCAGCGTAGCATCTTCCGCCAATTTCCGCCGAAACAGCACCGGTGCGCGGGCCGAACCCGCCGCCGGCACCCATACCACGTTGGCGCGCGGCCCGTGCAGCTTGAACAGCAGCGCGGCGCCATCGGAGAGCGTCAAATGCACGCTCCGTTCGCCGAAATGCGCCGCCGCGCCGCTCACGCTCACGCCGAGTAATTCCGGAAATAAATCAACGGAATTGACGCGCGCGCGGCGGTATTCCGTGGGGAAACCGAGCGCCGTGGGGGCGCCCGTGAGGACGGCGCGCAGCCAGATTTCGCGTCGGGCTTCCGCGTTGGCAAAACCCAGCACCAACTCATCCTTTTCCTGACTGAAAACGGCGGCGGCCGTGCTGCCGCGTAATCGCGCGGCGAGTGCGGGGGCCAGGTGGCGCAGGAAAAAGGTGTTGAGATGCATGGGTGTTTCGTTAATCGTTTTTCGTTAACCGGTTTTCGTTAATCGATTTTCGTTGACCGTTAATCGAGTTTGTCAGCCGTTTTTCGTTGATCTTTTTTCATTTACTACCCATCGAATCACGGTTAACGATTAACGAAAAACGAATCACGATCAAGTACTGCGGTAGAAGTAAACGCACAGAAATTTGTCATTGCGAGGGACGAAGCAATCCTCGTTTGCTCGGCCGTGCAGCTGTGCAAACGCGCCGAGCAAACGAGGATTGCTTCGTCGCAAAGCCTCCTCGCAATGACAAAACAGGAGGCGTTTACTGATGCGCGGGTACTTAACGATTAACGAATCACGAAAAACGATTAACGAAAAACGAAAAACGAAAACCCACTAGCGCACTCCCGGCTCCCCCACCAAATACGTCACGCAGCGGCCGAACCCGGCGGGTTGCACGCCGCACGACCACTGGTAGCGGCCGGTGGGGTCGGCTTCGTGGGCGAGGCGTAGTAGGTCGGCGGGCGGGTAGAGGCGGCAGAGCGAGGCGGTACCATCCCAGAGAACGCCCACCGGAATCAGCGGCACGATGTACGTCAGCGCCAGCCGGCTCCAGCGGAACGGACGCAAAAAAGGCGTCACGAAGAGCAAAATCAAGGGAAAAAAGAGCCACAGCGCCACCCATTCCCACCAGCGTTTGCCGGCGCCTTCGAAAATGCCGATGCCTTCGTGGGCGGCTACGGCGCCCGCCAGCACGCGGCGCGCCAGTGGTTCGGGGAAGTGGTGGAAGGCCGAAAAGACGGTGCGGAAACCCGGCAGGTCGGGCGGCACGGCCGTGGCATCGACGGGTTCGGCCCGAAACCCGATGGCGCCGTCCGTTTCCTGCCGGTGGCGCCGGAAGGCGGGCAGGTTGGGGTAGAGGTCGGTGAGCGTGACGGGTACCGCGCGGCCGAGCGCCGCCACCAGCCCCCGCTGCACCGTGCGAATACCGCCGCCGCCACCGGCGCCTAAATCGACGATTTCGGGGGCGCCGGTGCGGGTCAGCGCGGCCGCCAGGCGCGGCACGATGGCGCGGTACACGCCCGCCCGCTCGATGGCCCAGGTCAGCACATCGAGCATGCCGGTGCGCACGTCGTGGGGGAGCCACGGCTGGTCTTCAAGCTCCGGGAGGTTCAGGCGGGTGCGCATCGGCAGGGTAGGAGTGGAGCGGGAACGGCCCGCAAAGGTGCGGCGCGTTACGTGCGGGGGCGGGCCGGGTTGGCGGGCGGCGGGGGTACGGCGTGAGGCCGCCGCGTGAGGCATCGGGCGAATCGGGCGCGTTGGCGGTTTCGCCCTCACGCCGGCACCGGCCACGGGCGGCGTAGTTTTGCGGTGTCGCCCGCTCCTCACCGAATGCCCGTTTCTGCCGTCCCGCCGCCGTCGTCTGTTTCTTCCGAGCCCGTTGGCCCACGGCCGGGCCGGGGTTCGCGCCGCTGGATTCGGCTGATGTGGCTCGGGTTTGCGAGTGTACTGGGGGCGGTGTTGTTTTTCGGGTGGGCGGTGTCGGTCAATTTGCTGTACCTGTTCGGCCCGCTGCCGAGCCTCGAACGCCTCGAAAACCCCCGCCCGGCGGTGCCGAGTATTTTGTACTCCGCCGATGGCATCGAGCTGGGGCGGTACTACCGCGAAAACCGCTCGCCGGTGCCGCTCGACTCGATGGCGCCTGTCCTCATCCAGGCGTTGCGCGCCACCGAAGATGCCCGGTTTGAAGACCATTCCGGTATCGACCTGCAAGCCCTGCTGGGGGTGCTGAAAGGCGCCGCCGCCGGCGACCGGCGCGGCGGCGGTTCCACGGTGACACAGCAGCTTGCCAAAAACCTGTTCAAGACGCGCGGCGCCGTCAGCACGAAAGGGCCATTGAATAAGGTGCCGGGCCTGAAAACGGTGGTTGCCAAGGTGAAGGAATGGATTGTGGCCGTGCAACTCGAACGCACCTTCACGAAGCCCGAGATTCTGCAACTGTACCTCAATACGGTTGATTTTTCGTCGAACTCGTTCGGGGTGAAAGTGGCGGCGCGCACGTTTTTCGGCACCACCCCCGATGCCCTCCAGCCGCAGGAAGCCGCGATGCTCGTGGGGATGCTGAAAGCGCCCACCGCCTACTCGCCGCGCTTTCAGCCGAAAGCCGCCCTTGCCCGCCGCAACGTGGTGCTGGAGCAGATGGGAAAATATAACTTTCTGAAGCCCGCTGAAGTCGCCGAGCTGCAAGCCACGCCCTTAGAGCTGCGCTACCAACCCGACCGCCACATCGACGGCCCGCAGGCTTACTACCGCACCGCCGTGGGGCAGGCGCTCGAAGCGTGGTGTACCGCCCACGACCACGACCTCTACGCCGATGGTCTGCGGTTTTACACCACCATCGATACCCGCTACCAGGCGCTCGCCGAAGAGGCCGTCCGCGAGCAGCTCAAGCAACTCCAAAACCGCTTCGACAATTACTGGCGCAACCAGCATTCCAACCCGTGGGCCGATGAAAAGGGCCACGAGATTCCCGGTTTCATCGCCGAGGCCATGCGGCGCACGCCGTATTACAAGGCGCTCGAAAAACGTTTCCACGGCGACACCGCCCGCATCGGCGAAGAGTTGCGCCGCCCGCGCCCGATGACGGTTTTCTCGTTGAAAGGGCCGAAGGAAATGACGCTTTCGCCGCTCGATTCATTGGCGTATTACAAGCGGTTCCTGCGGTGCGGGATGATGACGATGAACCCCAACACCGGCCAGATTTTGGCGTGGGTGGGCGGCGCCGACTTCAATTTCTTCAAATTCGACCACGTACGGCAGGCGCGTCGTCAGCCGGGTTCCACGTTCAAACCGTTCGTGTACCTCACCGCCATCGACAAAGGCTACTCGCCCTGCGACCGCCTCCGCGACCAGCGCATCACCATCAAATACGAGGAAAACGGGGAGCCCATGGAATGGCAGCCCAACAACGTCACGCGCTCGTACACGGGCTCCAACATGACGTTGCGCTACGCCATGGGGCGTTCCGTGAACTCGGTAACGGCCCAACTAACCGAGAAAGTGGGCTGGGGCGAGGTGGCCAAATACGCCCATAAAACGGGCATCACCAGCCCCCTGCTCGCCGTGCCGAGCATCGGGCTGGGGTCGGGCGGCGATGTGAGCGTCTACGAAATGGTGAACGCGTACAGCACCTTCGCCAACGGCGGTTTCCGCAACGAGCCGCAACTCATCAGCAAAGTCGAAGACCGCAACGGCAACCTCATCGACGCCCCCCAGCCACGCCAAAAGCGCGTGTTGCGCGCCGAAACCGCCCTCTTGATGCAGCATATGCTATTGGGCACGATGCAGGAGCCCGGCGGCACCTCGCAAAGCCTTTGGGATTACCCCCAGCTTTGGAAAAAAAACAATGAAATCGGCGGCAAAACCGGCACCACCTCCAACTACTCCGACGGCTGGTACATGGGCGTCACCCAGGATTTGGTGACCGGCACGTGGGTCGGCGGCGAAGACCGTTCCATCCACTTCCGCACGAGCAACACCGGCGAAGGCGGCAAAACCGCGCTTCCCGTTTTCGGGCGCTACATGACGAAGCTCTACGAAGCCGGCCTCGCCGAGCGCCACCCCTTCAAGCGCGAGTACAAGGGCCTCAACATGCCCAAACTCAACTGCTACACCGCCGCGCCGCGCAAACCGAAAGTCGATACCGTCGCCACCGACGCGCTTTTAGAGCAATTAAATAACAGCGAAACCCCGCCGCCTCCGATTGAAAATGTCACCCTGCCGGGCGGCGAGTAACAAGGGAGCTACCGCACCATCACCTCCACCCGCCGATTACGGGCCCGCTCGGCGGCCGAATTGTTGCGCGCCACGGGCTTGGTAGAGCCATAACCCACGGCCGCCAAACGTTCGGCGGGCACGCCCCGCATGACCAGATAATCGAGTACGCGCTCGGCGCGGGCTTCGGAAAGGCGCTGGTTGAGGTCGGGGTCGCCGACGATATCGGTGTGGCCGCTGATCTGAATTTGCAGCGCGGGCTGGGCCAGCAACGCCGCCGCGAGTCCGTCGAGGGTGCGCGCCGAACGGGGCAGCAGACGGGCTTTGGCGGTCTCGAAATACACATTAGGCAGCGCAAACTGAGCGCCGCTGGTGAGGGGCGGCATCGGCGCGGCGACGCTGTCGGGCGCCGGGGCGGGGGCCGCCATTACGGGCGGCGGAGTAGGTTCGGGCGTGGGGTTTTGCTGAAACAGGTAGGTGGGCGCAATCTGCTGCGGCGCCGGTGCTTGCAGGCCGGGCCGGGCGGCCACAGGCGCGGGTTCGGTGCCCGGCAGAAACCAGCGCACTTGCGCGCGGGCCTCGTATTGCTCCTGAAAATACTCGACCCGCAGCGCCACGGCGCGGCCGGCCATTAGGGCTACGCGGCGGCGGTATTGCGTGGGCTCCTGCAAATGCCACTCGTCGAGGATGAGTTTTTCGTCGACCCACACGCGCAGGCCGTCGTCGGCGTCGAGGACGAACGTGTACTCGCCGGTGGCGGGTGGCAGTAGCCAGCCCGTCCAGCGCACGGCGTAGTCGGTGGCGGGCAGGCCGGGGCCGGGCGCCTGATTGTCCCAACGGAAATCAATCGTCGGATCGACGCGCGTGAGTAGCGGCCGGGTCAGGCTGCGGCTTGGGTAGAACGTGGCCGTGAGGCCGTTGGCAGAGGAACCTTGGGCCGTTGCCCAAAACGTAGTGGCAGCCAGCGCGAAGACGAGCAGCCCCCGGCCCACCGAAATGAAAAGGCGCATAGGTTGAGAGATAAAAATGAAGAACGCGCAAGAAGGTCGTTGAATTTTTGTTGTTCACCACATGTGCTGCCCCTTTGCATTCAGGTAGTACATCGGTAGGCTACGGAAGTCGCCAACGATCTGAAACCGCATGACTACACGGTGCGCGGCCGGATTGCGGACGAGCGCGGATGCGCCCAGTGCAAATGATCGCTGGACTTCCTGCTGGGGCTTCAAGAAGCCGACGTGTAGGGTGTCGCCGGTAACGGTGCGTTCGAGTAGTTCGACAGTTGAACGGCCGGTATTGCGCGCCGTAAGTTGAAAACCACTGGATTGACTGCCGCCCAGCACGAAGGTCTGACGCGCCGGAATAATCGTCCGGGCGTTGGTGGTGGCGGCACCTTCTTGTGCTGTGGCCGCAAAGGGTTGAGCCAATAACCCAAAGACTATCGCGGCTTTGATGCGGGTGTGCAACATCCGGACGCAGGATAGCACGGAGGCAACCAGTGATATAATGGCCGGCAGCCACGGCGGGAAAGAACAAAATGAGCGCATGGGTGAGAACGGGAAAAGGGAGTATCAGCGCCGTCCGACGCTGATACTTTCAGGAGTGAAACCGTTGCATGCAGGCCAATTGAGGGCCGCTATTTCTGTGGCTTCCGGGCCGCCGGCAGCCCTTCGTAGGTCATGCCCAGCGCCTGCGTGGCACCCGTGACGCGCAAGTCCAGTTCGGCCTGCCGCGTGGCGCTCAAGTTGACGATCAGCGCCGCCGAGCCGGTCGTGAACGTCAAGTCAGCTTTGCCGCCCGGCGGCAGCACGCCCCGGCTCAACGTATCGCCGGCGGCAAACCGCTCGACCACCCGCACCGCCACCGGCCCCGAGTTGGTGCCTTTGACCCGGAACGCGCCGCGCTGCCCGCCGCCCAGCACGAATTGTTTGCCCGCCTCGATGAGCAAGTGCGAGTTGATGGGGCCGGTGGCCGCCAGTAGCGGCAGGGCCAGGGCCAGCACCGCCCCGGCGCGGCGCGTTACCAGCGAGAAAGAAGCGAACGAACGACCGGCAGCGCCGGCAATGAAAGTGAAGGAAGCGAACATGGTTGAAAATTGGGGGAGATGAAAAACAAAAACTGAAATCGAAAGAGCAAGCCGTGCGTCAGGAGGCGAAACGCGCCGCTTAGCGCGCGCAGACCTGATGAACGAACTGATTTTTGAGGTTGTCGTCGGTGCCATTGATGACCTCGAACTCGAACACCGCGCGGCCGAACAGCGAGTTGCGCAACTCGCGCCGTTTGGGCGGGTTCTGCACGTAAGCCGCCGAGCCGGGAGCCAGCGTGAGCGTCACGGTAGCATCCGGGCCGAGCAGGCCCCGGCTGATGGTATCGCCGGCGGCCGTCCGCTCAAACAGCGCCACGCACCGGCGCCCGACGTTGTGGGCCCGGAGGAGGAAACCCATTGGGCGGCCCATGCCGAGGTTTACTACCTCAAGCTTGCGCAGCGGCAAGTGGGCTTGCAGGTGACCGGGAGTAGAGTTGGTTTGGTGGCCGGTTTGGGCGGCACCCGGCAGGCTCACGAGTAAGAGAAGGCCGGCGGCAGCAGAAGCGGCGGTGCGGGCGAAAAAACGGTCGAGCGACCGGGCGGCGGAAGTGAGGGAAACGTGCATCGACTTGCGAATGGGTTTTGGTGAATCGATGCGACAAAGCACCGACAAACTCCCATCGTCAATCGCTCCAACTTCAAACTATCGTAAATCGGCACGTCCCAACTTATGAATTGACCCCGATCTGGCCGAGGGTCAGCCGCTGATTTCGGCCGTGAACTCACTGGGTGTCAAGCCATTTAGTTTCTTGAACACCCGATTGAACGTAGACTTGGAATTGAACCCCGCTTCGAGCGCAATCGCTAACAACGTGTAGTGCCGGAACGCCGGGTCGCGCAACCGCCGGGCGGCTTCGGCCACGCGGTACTGGTTCACGAAGTCGTTGAAATGCTGCCCGCTCCCCGCATTAATCACCCGCGACAGGACGCCCGGCGCCACCCGCAGGCGGTTGGCGAGGTCGGCGAGGGTCAATTCGGGCTCGCGCCAGGGCTGGTCGGCTTCCATCAGGGCCAACAGGCGTGGCAGCCACTCGGCCACGTCGGGCAGCGGCAAAGGCGGTTCGGTGGTTGAGGCCGCGGGTGAACTGGGCGCCGTTTCGGTTTCGAGTAGACTATCGGACGCCCTATCGGCGACCGGTGAAGTGGCCGACACGACAGCGGCGGTTTTGGTCAGTTCCGCCGCTGAAAAAAGCAGGGCCGGATGGCCACCGCTGCCCGCCTGCAACCCCGCAAAACTCAAATAATAGATCAACGCGCCGGAGCCCGCGTAAGCAAACCAAATGTCGTCGAAACCGATCGGTACGTTCAACCACTGCGCCACCGCGAAGCCTAGCCACAGCGTCGTCGCGACCAGCGTGGCCAGCAACGCTCGCCGCACCCATTGAAACCGCAATTGCGCGGTATCCGAAAAATGGGCATCGAGGTATTGCTGGTACGCCCGATAAGCGCGCAACGTCTGGGCGCCGTATGCGGCCAGCGAGACATACGTCAATGGCCCCAGCCACCCCAGGCTTTGCAGCGCGTCGGCTAAAGTTCCCTTCGTACCAAAGTGGCCCGGTAGCGCCTCGCCGCGCACCAAATGGTGCCAGCCCACATCGACGAGCCACGCAGCCGGGTATAACGCGGCCACGGCGAGCACGGGCCCGAAATGCGCCCAGTCGCGTCCGCGCAACCGAAACGATTGGTCGGTGAGCGCCCGGAAATAGAAGAATGTGAGCGGCCCAAACGCCAGTCCGTTCATCCAGGGCACGTAAAACATCAGGGTCGAAAGGCCGTCGTGCGAGTCGTACCAGCCGGCGTAGCCCAGCAGCCACTGCGCCACGCTCAAGGTCAGGAGCAGCAGCAAAACGCCGAGCAACCGGTCGGCGAGGGAATCGTGGCGTCGGCCGCGCGCCCACAGCGCCGCCCCCGACAGCGTGCCCTGCGCCACGAACGGCAGCAGTAGCCCGGAGTGGATATTGAAGTCGAATGTCACGTCGTTTATCCGTCAGCGACCGTAAAGTTGGCCCAGCGCATCCGCAAGCTCCGTGTACGCAAACGTAAATCCTACTCCCGCCAACCCATCGGGCCGCACCCGCTGCGAGCCCAGCACCGCCTGCGCCCGCTCGCCGAGCGCCAGCCGCAACGCAAACGCCGGGACGGCGGGCAGCACCAACGGTCGGTGCAGCGCCTCGGCGATGGCCCGCGTGAGCGCGGCATTGGTGGCGGGTGCCGGGCCCACCACATTGTACACGCCGGTGTACCGGGCATCAGTCAGGGCCGTCACGAAAGCGCGGCACAGGTCATCGATATGAATCCAACTCGTCCATTGCCTCCCGCTACCCAGCGCGGCGCCCGCGCCGAGCTTCACGGGGCGAGCCATTTCGGGTAGCGCGCCGCCCTCAGTGCTGAGTACGATGCCGATGCGCATGATGGGTACGCGCAGCCCGGTAGCGCGGATTTGCAGCGCGGCGGCTTCCCAGGCGACGCACACATCAGCCAAAAAATCTTGTCCTTTGGCGGGTGGCGGGGTGTTTTCGGTGAGCCACTCGTCGCCTCGGTCGCCGTAAATGCCGATGGCGGCGGCCGACACCAGTGTTTGCACACGGTGGCCGGGGCGCGCCAACGCATCGCGCAGCAGTTGCAGCCCGCGCACCCGCGACTCCACGATTTCCTGCTTGCGCGCGGCCGTCCAGCGCTCATCCATCACGCCCGCGCCCGCCAGATGCACGATGGCATCGGCCCACGGCACGGCCGCCGCGTCGATGCGCCCGGCCGTCGGGTTCCAGTTGAAGGTGCGGTATTCGCCCAAGTCCGCCGCCCCGCCGCCACCCCGCGAGAGGTGCGCCACGGTATGCCCGGCGTGGGTGAGGAGGCGCGAAAGGTGACGGCCCACGAGGCCCGTGCCGCCGGTAATCAGAATCTGCATCGCAAGTGAAAATGTAACGCGGGTATTTCGCCCGCGTCAAGTCACAACCGTTTTGAGGTAAAACTGCTTTTTACAAGCAGACACAATAGGCTCGTTGCGCAAGCCCGCGAGCCGCCAAAGGACGTTTGCCACCGTCATCCGATCCCTGCAAGGGTTCTATCCCACAGCCCAGGGTTGCTATCCCGCCGGGATTGCTACCCTGGGGGGCGCACGGGACGGCGCACGGCGGCGGCACAATCGCCCAAAAGCCAAACCGGCCCGCCAGCAGAGTGCTGACGGGCCGGTGGGTAGTTGTATTCAGTTGCTGGAGGCGACGAGCGGATTCGAACCGCTGTAGGAGGTTTTGCAGACCTCTACCTAGCCACTCGGTCACGTCGCCGGGGTGCCCCAACGGCGGAGCGGGGTTGCCGCTGCGCCGTTGGGGCCACGAAGGTACGAAACACCCCGCAAGCCGACAAGTATCGGGCGTTTTTTTGGCGTTGGCGGCCCAATCGGCGCCGGCGGTTCAACTTGCCGCCGCTTTCTCGGTTACGCCCCGCTGATGACCATTCCGTTCACTTTCCCTGTCGTGTTGCTGCTGGCGGTTATTGCGCAGGCGGGGTTCGCGGCCGGACAATTGTGGGCCGCGCCGTACAACCGCCGGCCCAACCGTTTTCTGGCGTTGCTGCTGCTCGCCATCGGGTTGTGGGCGCTCGATGGGTTTTTGCGGGTCAGTACCATTTACGGACAGAACCCGGAATGGTATTTCCTGCCGATTTTCTACTCATTGGGGTTTGGGCCGCTGCTGTACTTCTACGTCCGCAGTCTCATCAACCACGAGTTTCGGTTTCGGTGGCGCCGTCACGGGTGGCACTTCATGCCGGTGGCGGGGCAAGCGGCGCTCTACTGGTGGCTGCGGTTTCAGCCGTACGCCACGCGGTTGTGGTATTGGGAATCTGTGCATCAGCCCGTTACGTACCGGGTCGAGTTTATCGGTACGTGGGTGTCATTAGTTGTGTATCTGGTGCTGAGCTTGGGGCTATTGCGGCAGTACGCGCGGTGGTTGCCCGAAAACTTCTCTGAAATCTCGCAGCTTCGGCTTCGGTGGCTACGGGTGCTGTTGCTCGTCGTGGGCGTTATAAGCGTCCAATGGCTCGTGGAGGTAGTACTGCGCGAAGGCTTCGGGCGATACTATCAATACGATTATTCTACCTGGCTACTGGCCGGCGCCGTGGTGCTGATCGGTGCCGTCGGGCAGCGCCAAGCCGATATGCGCGCCGTTGCTTTCCCGGAGAAAATCGTGCCGGTGCCCACTCCCGTGCTTACTGCGGAAGCTGAATTTCTGAAGCCAGGTGCGGCAATTTCTGCTGTAGTTTCTGCTACAGTGATTGCTGATGCCGCCGCCGGTTCGCGCCCTGATTCAGCTTCAGCCCCGGCTTCTGACCACGCGACGGTCCTCGCCGGTCCGCGCGTTTCGGCCGCCATCGACCCCGCCGCCCGCGAGCGCCTACGCTGTGCCCTCGAAGACGAACATCTGTATTTCAACCCCACCCTCACCCTCGCCGAACTGGCGGCCCACACCGGCCTGGCGCCCCGGCTCATTTCGTTCACCGTCAATCACGGGTTCGGCCGCTCCTTCAACGACTGGGTGAACGCCTACCGCGTGGCCGCCGTGCAGGCGCGCTTACGCACCCCCGCCGACGTGGTGCGCCTCTCCTTGCTGGGCATCGCTTTCGAGTGCGGGTTCAATTCGAAGACCACCTTCAACCGCATCTTCAAGGAACAAACCGGCCAGTCGCCGAGTGAGTGGCTGGCGGCAGAGCAGTAGCCGTCGGTGGAAGCACGCGTTTAGAGGGTGAATTTGCGCTAATTCGGCCCAAATCACGATTCGGGACGCCCCATCGCGCGATTTGGGGCGCCAACGGGTAGCCCCGCCCCACACCTTTGCGCCGTGGTTTCGCCGTCTCACTTCCCGGCTGAACCACGTGCATCGTGCGTGTTTACCTCCTGTTTCTGACGCTGTTGATGACCGCCGCCACGGCAGCGGCGCAAGCTCCGCCAACGGCCGCCGCTTGGCCCGACCACTCCCGCGTACTGCCCGACAAGCTGCGCGCCGTGCCCGTGGGTCTCACGCTCTGGCACTCGCCCAACCCCGTGTACCCAGCCCCAGATTCGGCCCAAACCGGCGGTTTTCGGTGGCACCACGCCACGATGGTACGCAGCGAAGTCGGCCCGCTCACGGTGGTCGAGTGCGGCTCGTTCATCTGGTACAACGCCGCCGGTTGGCAGGCCAATATGCACCAAACCCCCGCCGAATTTGCCGCGCTGTTCGGTTGCCCCAACGGGCAACTTGCGCCCAGCGTCACCTACACCTTCGCCCACAACGACCGCCTCGTCGACTCCGCCCAGCGCCTTTACGCCGGCGATGCGCTCTGGTACATCCTCGCCCGCGACGCGCGCGGCCGGCTCTACAAAGGCATCGGCCTGATTGAGACGGAGGCGCAGGTTCGTAAATAATACTTTTTATCAAATTCTCCCATGAAAAGTCTCCTCTTGGGCGTGCTACTCGCCGCCCCCGTTCTCGCTGCGTTTCAATCGGCCGCCCCGGTCACTTCCTACACCATCGACCCCGCCGCCAGCCGCCTCACCTGGACGGGCCACGCCGAAATCGGTGCGTGGGCGCCGTCGGGCACCATCCAATTACGCGGCGGTAGTCTGACAGTCGGCCCCGGCGGCACGGTAAGCGCCGGGCGGCTGGAGGTAGCGATGCCCACCCTCGCCCACGACGATGCCGGGATGCAAACCCACCTGCGTTCCGCCGATTTTTTCGATGTCGCCCGGTTCCCCGTCGCTACCTTCGTACTCCGCACGCTGGCACGCGACAGCGCCTTCGGCACGCTCACGCTGAAAGGCGTCAGTCACCCGCTCGTCTTTCCGCTGAAGGTCACGCGCGCCGCCACCGGCCTGCGCCTCATCGGCACGGCTACCGTAGACCGCACCCGGTTTGGCGTGCGCTACAACTCGCCCCGCTTCTTCGCCGACCTCGGCGACCACGCCATCCGCGACGATTTTCAGCTTGCTTTCGATGTGGTAGCGCGGCCCGTGCGGCGGTAGGTAGCCGGTACCGCCAAGCTCCTGCTTGGTGTAGCCCGCCGCGCGCCAAGCAGGAGCTTGGCGTCACGTTTCACTACGCCGTAAAAACCACAACGCCCCCACTCCTGCAATAGGAGTGAGGGCGCTGGTCATTCACTTCTCCGCCGTGAAGCCGAGAAATATGCTAGCACTTAGGCTGGCTTTTCGTCCTCGCCGTCGGCCTTCGCGGGTGCGTCGGCGGTGGCTTCGGTCGACTCGTCGGCACCGCCGCCGAGAGCGGTGGTTACGCGGTCGATTACACCTTGTGCGGCTTCTTTAGCCGAATCGATGGCGTTGGTAACGGCTTCCGGCACGTGTATGTCAGCAATTGCGGCTTTCGCCGAATCGATGGCGTTCGTCACAGCTTCGGGCACGTGAGCGTCGGCAATTGCGGCTTTCGCCGAGTCAATCGCGGTAGTCACAGCTTCGGGAACGTGTACGTCGGCAATCGCGGCTTTCGCCGAGTCAATTGCATTGGTCACGGTCTCCGGCACTTCCACGTTAGCTACTGCCTCTTTCACCGAATCCACGGCATCGCTGACGGCCGCTTTGGCGCGGTCGAGGAGCGAACCAGCTTCGGCTGGAGCTTCAGCAGCGGCTTCGGGAGCTTCAGCAGCCGCCTCAGCCGGAGCTTCGGTAGCGGCGTCGGCGGCCAGCGCCGCAGCAGCAGCCGCCGGGGCAGCAGCACCGGCCAGCTTGGTGCGGGCGGCGTTGCTCTCGTTGGTGAGCATCTTGGCTTTCAGAGCCGAGAGGGCATCGAGGTCGCCCATCGTCGATTTCTCGGCGGGAGCGGCCGTGGCACCAGCGGCACCGGCAGCCGGTGCGCTACCAGCGGCGCCTTTCTTCTTGGTAAAGCGCGAGAGGTCGCGGTCGGCTTCGGCACCTGCACCTGCACCAGCGTTGGCGCCGGGTTTCTGCTCGGTGTAGGTGGCCAGGTGCGACAGCACGACGCGGCGGTCGTCCTTCGAGAAGTCGGTGACGCGGAATTCGAGCGTTTCGCCGTTCTCCACGTTCGAGCCGTCCTGCTTGACGAGGTTCTTCGGGTACACGAAACCTTCGATGCCGTACGGCAGCTCGATGGTGGCACCGCGCTCCGTCTTGTCGATGACCGTGCCTTTGTGGATCGAGCCGGGCGTGAATACGGCCGTGAAGGCTTCCCACGGATTCTCCTCCAACTGCTTGTGACCCAAGGCCAGGCGGCGGTTGTTGACATCCACTTCGAGTACCGTCACTTCCAGACGCTCGCCGACTTTCACGAACTCCGACGGGTGCTTCACCTTCTTCGTCCAGGAAAGGTCGGACACGTGGACGAGTCCGTCCACGCCTTCTTCCAGTTCCACGAAGAGGCCGAAGTTGGTCAGGTTACGCACCAGGCCGTTGTGCTGCGTGCCCACGGCGTACTTGGCGGCGAAGTCTTCGCGCGTCCACGGGTCGGGGGTAAGCTGCTTGAGGCCGAGGCTCATCTTGCGATCCTCGCGGTCGAGGGTCAGCACGACGGCTTCGATCTGGTCGTTGGATTTCACGAAGTCCTTCGGGTCGCGCAGATGCTGGCTCCAGCTCATTTCCGAGACGTGGATCAGCCCTTCGACACCCGGTACCACTTCCATGAAAGCGCCGTAATCCGCCACGTTCACCACCCGGCCGGCAACGCGCGAGCCGGGGCCGAGGTCGGCGGGCAGCGAATCCCATGGGTGCGGCAGCAACTGCTTCATCCCCAACGAAATCCGTTTCTTGTCTTCGTCGAAATCGAGTACCACGATCCGCACTTTCTCGTCGAGCTTGAGGGCTTCCGACGGGTGCTGCACGCGGCCCCACGAAATGTCGGTGATGTGCAACAGACCGTCGACGCCGCCGAGGTCGATGAACACACCGAAGTTCGTCATATTCTTGATGACGCCTTCGAGTACCTGGCCTTTCTCCAGGTTGTTGAGGATGGCGGCGCGCTGCGCTTCCAAATCCTTCTCGATGAGGACTTTGTGCGAAACCACGACGTTATCGAAGGCGGCGTTGATTTTCACCACTTTCACTTCCATCCGCTTGCCGACATAGATGTCGAAATCGCGCACCGGCTTCACGTCGATCTGCGAACCTGGCAGGAACGCTTCCACGCCGTTGATTTCCATGATCAGCCCGCCCTTCGTACGGCGCTTGATCACGCCTTCGAGGATGGTGTCATTCTCCAGCGCGTCGTAAATCGACTGCCACGCCTGCTTCACTTTCGCTTTCTTGCGCGAAAGGATGAGCTGGCCGTTCGGGTCTTCGGTGTTTTCCACCAATACCTCCACGGTTTCGCCCGGCTGCGGCAGCGTTTCGCCGCGGAACTCGTTGCGGTTCACGAGACCATCCGACTTAAAGCCGATGTTCACGATCACGTCGCGCTCCGTGAGGCCCACTACGGTACCCGTGATGAGCTGGTCGTCGGTGACGGTGCTGAGCGTCGATTCGAGCTGGGCTTCCATCTCGGCGCGCAACTCATCGGAATACCCCGCGCCGAAGCGATTGACAGCGTTTTTGCCGCTGCCGGTCATCACGTCGTCCCAGTTGAAATTATCGTTGGCAGTTTCGATTGCCATTCTGTAAAAAGTGCAGCCCTGATTTGATTTCGCCGTTCGGCACGCCGGGCCACTGGAGAGTGAGCGCGCCGACCGGCTTCCCGCCCGTTTGCGGGGCCGCAAAGGTAAGGGTTTCAGCGGTGGGTTCCTAGCTGAGGGTGAAGGAGATTGAGGAGAACCACCGCCACCCGAACTTGCGCGCTCAGCGTCACCAGATGTTACGCCTCTTCACCCTGTTCAGTATCGCACTCACGGTACTCGGTGGCTGCCAGGCGGCCCGTCCTTTTGATTTACGCACGGATATTCCATCGATTGCCTCTCCACCTGGCGTCCGTTGGCTGCGCGATAGCCTGTTTCTGGATGAAGCTGAAATAACCAACATTGCCTGGCTCGAATACCTGTTTCACGTAAGGCGCGATTCAGGGGAAGCCTTTTATCTTAGCCAACTGCCCGACTCTGCTTCCTGGATTTCTGACCTTGGTCCTGACGATCTGTACGTTCAGCATTATCTCCGCTACCCAGGCTTTCGCCACTTTCCGGCGCTGGGGCTCTCACAATCGCAAGCTATCGCTTACTGTCAGTGGCGGAGCGATATAGTGAATAATAGATGGATGTCTATGAGAAAGGGTTGGTTTGAGTTCAGTGCGCGTCGCCGGTCCCGTCGGGCTAGGAAGCTGGGATATATGTACAAAGTCGAGTATCGTCTGCCAACGGAGGTCGAATGGCAGGAAGCAGCCACTGACGCTGAATGGCCGCACTTGATAAGTAGCTGGCCGCCAAATCAATCGCGCTGGGAACGCAGATATAACCAGCCAAGACCGATTGATTCGTTGCGATTGCACTGGTTGAAAATGAAAGGAATTACAGTACACCCTGACGACCAGTTGGACCAGCTTGCCTACCATTTAAATGATGATTATTGGTTAACGGCTTCACGACGGGCGGTGCCTATGACTATAGATGATAAGAAAAGGAGTAGGGTTGGTTTATATGATGATTCAATAGTGCTTCCACAATACGTCTATTGGGGGCCGCCGTCTGGCCGTAGCCTCTACAACATCATCGGCAACGTCGCGGAAATGACGGCCACGCCGGGCGTTGCCAAAGGCGGCTCCTTCAAGCACACGTTGGCGGAAGCGGAGCCGTCACAATCGCAGGCGTATGCTGGGCCGTGTAGCTGGGTTGGTTTTCGGTGTGCTTGCGTGGTTCATGTCCGGCCTCTTCCGTCGAAAAAGAACACGCGTAAAGTCAAGTAATTCAGCCAACCGCGATGGTTGAAAAGGGGCGTACTTTCGGGAATCTATTCCGACTAACCCCACCACTCGCCCCGTCTGCTGATGCGCTCAAATCTATACCTTCTCCTCGTCTTGTTGGCGGGGGTGCTGGCCCGTCCCGCCCACGCTGCGCCCGGCGATACTACCCGCGTAACCGTCGTGACGGATATGCGCATCCCGCGCTACGGGGCGTATGATACGCTCGCCAACCTGCCGCACGGCGGTGGGCCATACCGCAAAATCCTGCTGCATTATGTGCTGGGGCGCTACGGCTGCGGCGGCGCGCAGTACTGCGGGTCGTGGGATTACACCACGCGCGTACTGTTGCACCCGCCGTTCAGCGACTCGTTGGAGCTGGCCCGCATCATTACGCCGTATGCTTCGGATTGGCTGACGGCGGGCACGCCCGGCCCCGGCCGCCGCCACGATTACGTGACCGATGTCACCGATTACGCTGAGCAGCTTACGCAGGGGCCGCGCCGGTTGCAGTATTTCTACGACGGTTATTCTTGGGGCTTCACGGTGAGTCTGTATTTTGAGTTTATCGAGGGCACGCCGGCGCACGATGTGCTGCGGGTGCAGAAAATCTACGACGGCTGGCTGCCGTTCGGCAAAACCGCCGAGCCCATTGAAAACCGCCTGACGCCGCAGCTCGCTTACGTGCCGGGTGGGCCGCCGATAGATCGGGTGGAGTTGAAAAGCCTGATTTCGGGGCACGGCTCCGATGGCAACCAGTGCGCCGAGTTCTGCGCCAAATACTACGATGTGTTCGCCAACCAGCAGTACGTGGGGCGGCAGCAGTTGTGGCGCGACGACTGCGGGCGCAACCCCGTGTCGCCCCAAACCGGCACTTGGGTCTATGACCGCGCCAACTGGTGCCCCGGCCAGGGCGTGCAGCCCCTGCGCCACAACCTGACCCCGTGGGCCGCGCCCGGCGCCAGCCTCGAAATCAACCTCGACATGGATCCGTACACGGCGCCATCGCAGGCCAACACCGGCGGCTACATCTGGCATACGCAACTGATACAGTACGGCCCGCCCGCGTTTGCCGCCGCCGATGCCGACTTGCGCGAAGTGGTTTCGCCGACCCTCGACCCCAACTACGCCCGCGACAACCCCGCCTGCGCCGGGGCCCGCGTGGTGCTGCGCAACGGCGGCGCGGCGCCGCTCATGAGCGTCGGTTTCCGGTACCGCGCCGGGGGCGGCGCGTGGCTGACGCATCAATGGACCGGCAACCTCGCCTTCCAGCGCGATACCACGGTGGCGCTGCCGCTGCCCGCCACGGCGCTGCTGAGCGGCACGGGCGGCCAGTTTACGGTAGTGGCTGAAACGGCGAACGGCGCCTCCGACCCCAACCACTTCAACGACACCCTGCGGAGCCGCTACGCCGCTACGGTGGCCTTACCGGCGGCATTCCGGGTGACGTTCAGCACCAATGGCGCGGCGGTGGGTGGCTTCAACGAAACCGAGTGGCGGCTGTTGGATGAAACCGGCGCCGTGGTGCGCCAGCGGGTGCGCCTCGCCAACCGCACGACGTACCTCGATACCCTGCAATTGGCGCCCGGCTGCTACACGTTTCAGGTGACGGATGCCGGCTGCGACGGCTTCGCGTGGTGGGCCAACCCCGGCGCGGGTTCCGGGGTGCTGCGCTTCCTGCGGCCGACCACCGGGCAGGCCGTACGCAGCATCAGCGGTGATTTCGGGTGTGAAACGACGCTCCGTTTCCGCGTGGCGGCTCCCACCGGCGTGGCCGATGCGCTGGAAGCCGCGACCCTGCTCGATATCTACCCCAACCCCACGACCGACGGCCGCCTGACGCTCGATTTTGCCCTGCCGCGCCGGCAGGAAGTAGCCGTGGCGGTGCGTTCCCTCGACGGCCGTCTGGTGCGCCGCACTACGCTGGCCGCCGTGCAAACCGGCCCGCGCGAGTTGGATTTGCGCGGCCTACCCGCCGGGGTGTACCTGCTCGATTGCGCCACGCTCACCGATGGCGCGCACCTGTGGCGGCGGGTGGTGGTGGAATAAGGAAGAGCCACGGACGGTTTCCAAACAACGGGCGTTCCTTTGTGGCTCACTTCCCGAACATATTGAATGTCGAACAATACTACTTTCCTTTTTAACCGGATGCGAGTCATCGTGGCTGGGTTGCTGTTCGCGGTGGCGCTGCCGGAGACTGTTCACGCGCAAACGACACCCGTAGCACCTACCCCACCGATTCCGCCCGTGTCGGGGCAAACTACCGAAGCGGCTGCGCCGATTGATTTACGGCTGCCCTTTGCTTTTTCAGATGATAAGCGCGACCGCACCGAGCAGCTTTTCAAGCGCCGCCGCTCGGGCGGGGGCATCTGGGTGGTAGGTGGCGGGTTAGCGCTCATTCGTATACTCGCTAGCGCCGCCTCGTCGTCGGCAAGTGCGGGCGGCACCGCGATCAGTGTTTTAGTCGGCGGGATACCAGTCGGCATCGGTATTGGCAAGCTTACTCGTTTCAGTTCCGCCCGCGAAGAGGCTGTCTTGGCTGAATATTCCCGCACGGATCAACTGCCTTATTACGTCGAGAAACGCATTAATTAGTCGCGGGCCGACGCCCCACGCCACATCTTAACCGCGCCACTGTTAGCAGCCGCCCCGTATTTTTGGCTTGCTATGAACCAACCGTTAATCGATTCGCCCCGGCCGGTGCTTACGGCCGCTGCGCTTGACCAGCAGGTGGCCGCCGCGCGCGCCGCGCTCCAGAAATATTACGGCTACGCGGCGTTTCGGCCGTTGCAGGAAGACATCATTCGCGCCGTGCTGGGCGGGCAGGATACGCTGGTGCTGATGCCTACGGGCGGCGGTAAATCGGTGTGTTTTCAGGTGCCGGCGCTGGTGCTGCCGGGGTTGTGCGTGGTGGTGTCGCCGCTGATTGCGCTCATGCAGGATCAGGTGGAAGCCCTGCGCGCCAACGGTATCGCGGCGGAAGCGATGAACTCGGCCCAGAGCGCCCGCGACCTCGACAACATTGCCATCCTGGCGCGCGCCGGGAAGCTCAAGTTGCTATACGTTTCGCCGGAAAAACTGCTCTCGCCGGGGTTTCTGGATTTTCTGGGGCGCCTGAATGTCAGTCTGTTTGCCATCGATGAGGCGCACTGCATCTCGTCGTGGGGCCACGATTTCCGGCCGGAGTACACGCAGTTGGGGGCGCTGAAGGCGCGGTTTCCGGGGGTGCCGCTGATTGCGCTCACCGCCACGGCCGACGGCGTGACGCGGCGCGACATCATCAAGCAACTGGGGTTGGGGCAGCCGAAGGTATTCGTGGCGTCGTTTGATCGGCCCAACATCTCGCTCACGGTGCAGCCGGGGACGGATCGGGTCAAGCGCATCCTCGATTTTCTGAGCAAGCGACCCGATGAGCCGGGCATCGTGTACTGCCTGTCGCGTAAGCAAACCGAGGTGATTGCCGAGAAGCTGAAGACCCAGGGCTACCGCGCGGCGGCCTACCACGCGGGCATGACGCCGCAGGTGCGGGCCTTCACGCAGCAGCAGTTTCTGCGCGATGATCTGCAAATCATCTGCGCGACGATTGCCTTCGGGATGGGCATCGACAAAAGCAACGTGCGGTGGGTGATTCACTATAACCTCCCCAAAAATATCGAAGGCTATTATCAGGAAATCGGGCGCGGGGGGCGCGATGGGGCCCCCGCCGCCGCGCTGCTCCTGTACTCGTACGCCGATAAGGCGCAGTTGGAGTCGATGCTTTCGGAAGGGCCGCCGGCGGTGGTGCAGCTCAATCGGACCAAGCTCGACCGGATGCAGCAGTACGCCGAAGCCTCGCACTGTCGGCGCAAGATTCTGCTCAACTATTTCGGCGAAACCACCGACCACGACTGCGGCAACTGCGACATCTGCCGCAACCCGCCGACGCGGTTCGACGGTACCGAAATCGCCCAAAAAGCCCTCTCCGGCGTGGCCCGGATGAACGAGCGCGCCGCGCTGCCGGTGCTGATCGATGTGCTGCGGGGGCTGAAAAACTCGGCGGTGCTGCAAGCCGGGGGCGATAAGATCAAAACCTGGGGCGCCGGCCGCGATCTGGCGTACCTCGACTGGTTTTCGTACCTCCACCAGCTCCTCAACGCCGGGCTCCTGCACATTGCCTACGACGAAGGTTACGCCCTGCGCATCCAGGAAGCCGGCTGGCAGGTGCTGCGCGGCGAGCGCAAAGTGGAGCTGGCGCGGTTTCAGGTGACGGAGAAAGCCGAGCGTTCCGCGCGTGGCCCCCGCACGGCCAAAACCGGCCGCGACGTGCCCGAAATGGCGCCCGCCGCTCTTTTTGAGGTACTCAAACGCGTGCGCAAGCAACTGGCCGACGCGGCGGGCGTGCCGCCGTACGTGGTTTTCTCCGATGCTACGCTGCACGAGTTGGCCGCCACCCAGCCCACCACCCGCCTCGCGATGCTCGCCGTGAGCGGGGTAGGCCCGGTGAAGTTTGAGAAGTGGGGCGAGCCGTTCATCAATGCCATCCTCGACTACGTGCGCGGCGGCACCGTGAACCGCCAAATTCCCGACGCCGACGGTCTCGACGATCTCGGCTATCTGCCGCCCGGCGCCACCGTGGCGGCCCCGCCCAAGCGCCCGCGCCTCACCAAGGAAGAGTCGAAGCGCGCCACCTGGGAGCTACACCAGGCCGGCAAAACCCTCGAAGAAGTGATGTACGCCCGCGAACTGGCGCGCTCGACTATCGTGGGGCAACTGGGGGAGCTATACGCCGAAGGCTACGCCGTGCGGATGGCCGAAATCCTGCCGCGCGACGAATACCGCCGCATTCAGCCTTACTTCGTCCAACTCGGCCCCGATGCTTCCGCCGGCGACATTGCGATGGCGCTCGGCGGCCCCGACCAGGTGTTCGGCGAGCATATTTTCCTGTCGCGCATCGTGTACAAGCGCACGCTGGCGAAGGCATAAGCTGTGGTGCGGCCTTCAGGCCGCCGTTGAACGCAGCGACTGCGGCCTGAAGGCCGCATCACCATCCTGGCTACTCCACCACCAGCCGCCGCGCGGTTTCGCCGGCCCGCACCACGTAGAGGCCGGGGGCGAGGCCGCGCAGATCGAGGGTGGCGGTGCCCTGGGTCAGCGGCACGGTGCGCACCGTCCGGCCGAGGCCATCGAGCAGGATGGCGGTGGCGCCGGCGGCGCCGGTGAGGGTGGCGGTGTGGTGGGCGGGGTTGGGGGCGAGGGTGAAGGAGGTATTTGGGGAAGATTCGGGTAGGCCGGTAGTAGAGCCGAGGCGAGCAATGAAAAAGAATGGATAGGCCACGTTAACCGGACTGCCAGGATACGTTATTGTTACGGTTCCAAAGGTGGCTATGCGGCTCAAAAAATTACCGCTCACGAACACGTCATTGCCGAAAAAGGCCACGCTCGTCCCGATGTCATCGCGCGTTCCGCCCAGTTTGACGGCCCAGAGCCAGGTTCCGGCCGCGGTTAGCTTTGCCACAAACCCATCGGTGCTATCGGCGCTTGTGTTAGCTAATACTGTGGTGCCGAATGTAGCTGTTGAGTCAATGAAATCCCCGGTAACGGCAACGTTACCGCTGCCATCTACAGCCACGGTGGTGGAAGAGTAACTCTGGCTGCCGGCCATCCGGACTGCCCATTGCCAGGCGCCCACCGGTGTGAGCTTTGCCACGAATCTACTTCGGCTGATGGGGCTGCTCAACGGCCTGTTAAAGAGCGTAGCAGTGCCGAAGGTGGCGGTATCGCTGTCGAATTCCCCACCGACCAGCACGTTGCCGCTGCCATCTACTGTCAGGCTGGTAGCCTCATCGTCCCCGGAGCCACCCGCGCGGGTACCCGACTGCCAAGCGCCCGTCGGAGTAAGCTTCGCCACGAAGACGTCGGAATTGCCCGCGCTGGTGAGCATAGTAGCCCCGAAGGTAGCCGTGCCGAAAAAGCGACCGGCGATGACTAGGTTGCCGCTATTGTCCACGGCCACACTTCGACCGGAATTGAAAGTACCTCTCACCTGTGTGGCCCACTGCCAAACGCCGCCCGGCGTCAGCTTCGCAACGAAAGTAATCCGGTTAGAGAAGTTGAGCAAGGTTGTGG
Organism: Hymenobacteraceae bacterium; assembly: GCA_031425525.1. Classification (GTDB taxonomy): domain Bacteria; phylum Bacteroidota; class Bacteroidia; order Cytophagales; family Hymenobacteraceae; genus JANNMJ01. Next base: position 87,256 of record JANPJM010000029.1, read on the forward strand.
AGCCGAAAGTCGCCGTAGGGCCGTCGAAATACCCGGTGACATACGCGTTGCCGGTATCGTCTACCGCCACCCCGTCGCCTTCCTCCGTTCCGCTCCCATCTGCTTGAACAGCCCACTGCCACGTGCCGGTCGGTGTGAGTTTCGCCACGAACATATTCTGGTTAAAGTTCGTCAGGCCAGTGGAATTAATTAAATGAATAGGGCCGAATCGGATCGTATCGCTGATAAAAATGCCGGTGACGTATACATTGCCATTTCCATCTACCGCAATGCTACGTCCTTCTGCTAAGCCCTGACCGCCGCTTGCGCTAACGGCCCATAGGCAGGTTCCGGTAGGGTCATATTTAGCAACGAAGAGAAGGTCTCGGCCGAAAAACGTAGTAGCTCCGAAAGTAGCTGTCCCATTAGATTGGCCTGTCACATACACGTTGCCGGCTGCATCTGCCACCGTACTGCTGGCGTAGCCCGCCCCCGGGCTCACCGCCCACGCCCACCCCGGCGCCTGCCCCATCACCTGCCCCGCCGCAATCAGCAGCATAACAATCAGTAGTACTACGTTTTTCATCGGAGGAAAAGGGAAAAGCGGCCGAACCACCGCCTTTCAAAGGTAGCGCCGGCCCCACCCGCTTGCTCAATATCGGATTCTTTCGTACGTTGCTGCCTCATTTAAAACCCCATTACTCCGATGGCTTATCAGGATGACAAGTATGAAAACTTTATGGCCAAGCTCGGCCTGAGCCGGCCGATACTCGCCAAGTTCGCCGACTTTACGGTGGAGGCCACGGCGGCGCCCGGCGTCGCGGCGGCCATCGTGGCGCGGGCGGTGGCGCTCAAGCCCGCCCGCGATGCCTACCGCGACGAAATCGTCGAGCGCGGGAGCGCGGGCGGCACCTCCCAGACCGGTACCGCCACCGAGGAGGAAGCCTTCGCCGACTTCAAGGCTTTCATCCAGACCGCCAACGTGAGCACGATTCAGCCCTATCTGCTCACCCGCCCCGCCCTCACCAACACCTTTTACCCCGACAAGCTCCGCGGCCTGACGCAGGCGGCCAAAAAGCACCGCCTCGCGCGCCTGACCACCTACACGCAGGCCCTCGAAGCCGAAACCACCCTGCCGAAGCTGCCCGTGCCCGTCGGCGCCCCCGCCGGAACCGTGGCCCTGGCCCCCGGTGTAGCCGCCCGCGCCCTGCTGACGGCCTACGAAGCGGCCACCACAACCAAAGTGAAGGCCCGCACCTCCCTCAAGGATGCCATCGCCGATCTGAGCCCCGCCGGGCAGGCGCTCGTCAAGGCGCTCTGGGGCGTGCACTGCGCGGCGCTCAACGAGCATTGGGAAGACCCCCAGCAGGCCCGCAAGTACTTCGACTACGCCAACCTGCCCCACCGCGTGACCGGGGCCGGCCGGAAGCGGGCAACGCAAAAACCGAAGGAGTAGCGCGGCGGTGCGCGGTGCAACGCGCCACCGGTACCCGAAACGCCCGTCGGGGTAGGCTGCGGCGCGCCGCAGGCCACCCCGACGGGCGTTTGCATAAGGTGCGGCGCGCCACAGGCCACCGCGATGGGCGTTTGGATAGGGTGCGGCGCGCCGCAGGCCATTCCGACGGGCGTTTGGGTAAGGTGCGGCGCGCCGCAGGCCACCCCGACGGGCTCCCGGGCCCGGCATTGAAATGCCGGGCCCGGGGGCGAACCGGAAATTCCCTACTCTACCACCAGCCGCCGCGCCGCACCCCCGGCGCGCACCACGTACAGGCCGGGGGCGAGGCCGCGCAGATCCAACTCAGCGGCGCCGGCGGTTACGGGCACGGTGCGCACGGTGCGGCCCAGCCCATCGGTCAGCACGGCCGTGGGGCCGGGGGCACCGCTGAGGTGCGCCGTGTGCCGGGCCGGGTTGGGGTACAGGCTGAAGGCGGCGGTCGGGGCTGCCGCAGCGACGCCGGTCGGGCCGAAAACCCGCATCAGGCGCGCCCAGAGTTCATTATCGAAGGACGAAGGGCCGAGCGGCAGCCCGCGGTCGGCGGCATCGCCCTGGCGCACGACCACCAGATTCAGACTCGGCACCACATAAATCTTCTGATCGTCTTTGCCGAGCGCGGCGTACAAGTCGGCGGGCGCGGCGGGAGATAATGGGCCGGGAATCACCACCGGAAGTTGCGGCAGCATATACGAGCTTTGGCCGTTGAGCCACGTCAGGTAGCCGTAGGCGCGGTTGAGGGACTGCGAGGGGCGCGTCATCTGCCCGAAATAGGCCGTGTCGCGCAGCACGCGGGTGGTGTCCCAGGTGCCCCGGTTCAGCAGCAGCAGCCCGAAGCGTGCCATATCACGGGCGCGGCTGTAAAAAATATGCTTCACCCAGCGGCCATTGATGCCGGTCGTGGGGAAGAGCCGGCTAAGGGTGTACTGCTGCATCGGGGTGCCGGTGGCGGCGGCCACTACCTCCTGCACCAGGTGGTAGGGCGCGTCGTGGTAGGCCCAGCGCGTGCCGGGCGCCACCAGATACTGTAGGCACGCAGGGGCGAGGCAGGTGTCGGGGTCGGGCACGGCGGGCGTGGGCGGGAGGTTATCGTCGAGGCCGGAAGTCATGGTAAGCTGATGCCGCACCGTAATGGCCTGTTCCTGGGCGGGCGTCAGGCTCGTCCAGCCCACGCCGAGGTGCTGGGCGGTAGGGTCGTTGAGGGTCAGATGGCCTTCCTGCTGCGCCACGCCTACCATAAACGCCGCCAGCGTTTTGGCCGCCGAGTTCCAGCCGTGGATCGAATCGCGGGTGTGGGTGCCGTAATACTGCTCGGCGGCGATGCGCCCGCCGTGCAAAATGATGAGCGATTTGCCGTGCGTGCGCCCCACGTACGCCACCACCGAATCGAGGGCGACCTGATTCCAGCCAAGCTGCGCGGGCGCCACCGTGGCCCACGGTTGGGCGAAGGCGCGCGGCGGGAAGTACGTGGGTTGAGCGGAGGCAGCCGCGCCGCTCAGCAGCGCGCCACTGTAAAGGATCAGCCGAACGAGGGGTCGAAGAATACGCATGATGGAGCGGCGAGCGGAGTGGGGGTTAGGGACGAATTACGGCCCTCAGACTGCGCCGACCGGCGGCGGTTTAACTACTTCCGGCGGCCCGGGCGGCGGCGCGTCCGGCGCCACCTCATCCCACAACCGGTACCGCACGGCGCCCGGCTTCGGCTCAATATCCTGCCCCAGATGATGGGCGTACACTTTGGTGAAGCACGCACCGAAGTAAAAGATCATCGCCGCGTAGAACACGAACAGCAGCACCGCCACGATGCCCGCCGCCGGGCCGTAAATAGGGCCGAGGTCGCGGCGCGTGAGGAGTACGCCGAGTACCTGTTCGCCGGCCGCAATCAGTACGGCCGTCAGGAGCGCGCCGCGCCGCACGGCGGGCCACGGCACCACCGCCGCGCTCAGCGTCCGGAAGGTGAAGCCGCACCACGTCGCCAGAATCAGCAGCGAAACCACGGTGTTGAGCCCCCGAAAAAGGTAGTAACCGACGGTGGCGTCGAAGTCGCGGGTGTAGTCGGCGAGCAGCCCGAGGACGGCATCGGTGCCGAAGGCGATGGCCGTGAGTACGCCCGTAGCCGCCAGCTCGGCCGCCGAGCGCAGGCGCTGGTCGGCGGCGGCGCGCAAGCGGCCGGTCGTGCGGCGCGCCCGCATCTGCCAGAGTTGGTTGAGCGAATTTTGAATGACCACGAACAACGTGGTAGCAATGAAAAGCAGGAACGCGAACCCGAGCCACGTCACCAGGCGTGAGCGCTCCAGGTTGCCCACATTCATCACAATCTGATCGACGAGGCCCGTGGCGGCCGGGCCGAGCAGCCCTTGCAGCTTGGTGAGCAGCATCGTGCGCGCCAACGACTCGGAATACAGTGCCCCCAGCGCCTGCACCAGAATGATGACAATCGGCGGCAGCGCAAACGTGGTGAAAAATGCCGTGGCCGCGCCGAGCCGCAACGGGTCGTTGGCGCCGAATTCGCGCGCCGCGTGCCGCAGCAGACCGGGAATGGTGCGTAAGCCTGTGCGCCGGGGCGCACCCGGTGGGCGCGGGGCCGCAGCGGCAGCAGAATCAGGGGCAGAGGTAGGCATGAGACGTAAACCTACGCGCTGAAGCGGGTGAACCGCACCACGTTGGCAAAAATTTGTGCGAAAAAACTAATACGGTTGGCCTTCCTGATCAAAAAATCGTAAATTTGTCGGCGCTTTGGTCGTGTACCATCCCTTGGTCAGCCGCCATAATGGGCTTAACGTGGTCATGAAAGGCGCTTTTTGTTGATTTTCTCCCATTGATTCTTCTCGACTATGATCGCCTCTAATCTGAAAGCGCTTCGCCGGCAGCGCAGCCTGACCCAAGCCCAATTTGCCGAAGCCCTCGGCCTCAAACGCTCGTTGGTGGGCGCCTACGAAGAAGGTCGGGCCGAGCCGAAACTCGCCACGCTGGTGGCGTTCGCGCGGTTTTTCGACCTTAGCGTCGATCAGTTCGTCACCCTCGATCTGAGCGCCGGACGCCCTGCTGCGCCCTCCTCCGCGAGTGCTGGCCCGCGCGTACTTGCCATCACCGTAGACCGTGCCGACGGCGACGAGAACATCGAGTTGGTGCCGTTGCGCGCCGCCGCCGGCTACCTCAACGGCTACGCCGACCCCGAGTTCGTATCGGAACTGCCGCGCTTCCGCCTGCCGCTGGCGGCCGTGCGCGATGGGTCGCACCGCGCCTTCGAAATCAGCGGCGATTCGATGTTGCCCCTGCAATCGGGCACGGTGGTGGTCGGCCGCTACCTCACCGACCCCGCCCGCGACGTGCGCGACGGCGCCCCCTGCGTAGTGGTAGCCGGCACGGAAGGCATCGTGTTCAAGCGCATTTACCGCGCGGGCAAGAAGAACGGCCAGCCGCAGTTGGAGCTTCGTTCCGATAACCCCGCCTACGAACCCTACACCATCGCCGCCGCCGACGTAGCCGAACTCTGGGAAGCCCGCGCGTACCTGAGTACTGCCTTCCCGCCGGCCCCCGCCGCCGATGGCTCCGAAGTGGCCGGCCCCGCTCTCAGCCCCGTGGAAATGACGGCGTTGCTCCGCGATTTACAGCGCGAAGTGCGCGCGATGCGGGCGAAATAAGGGATTAGGTAGTGCAGACTTTAGGCGAGCCGTCGTCGGCACCGTCCCGGTCGGTCGGCTGCAACCGGCACCGGGACGGTGCCGGCGACGTAAAGCCGCTTCGCAACGACGAAATCCGAAGTAATTTCTGATGCAACATTACCCCGCCGCCACTCGCTTCGCCGCCGATCTGGGCGGGTTGCAGGGGCAGTTTCTCTTCTCCTTCGCCCATCATTTCGATCCTGAAAACCTCGGTTTTGGGGCGCTACGGGTGTTCAACGACTACATCCTCGCGCCGCGCACCGCCCTGCCGCTGCACCCGCACGTCGAAGTCGAGATTGTAACCATCGTACTAGCGGGCACGCTGACGTTTGCCGACGCCGCCGACAACATGCGCGAGGTACACGCCGGGCAAGTGCTACGCACCACCGCCGGCACCGGCACGCAGCACGCCGAATCGAACCGCGCTCAAGCGCCCGCCCACTCCCTGGAACTCTGGTTTCAGTTCGGCCCAAAAGCCCTTCAACCATCGCTGGAACACAAAACGCTCGATTTTCAGCACCGCGCCAATGAGTGGGTGCCGCTGGTGAGTGGGCGCGGCGACGGCGGCGCGGCAGCCGTTTTCCTCAACGGCGATGCCACCGTGTGGTGGGCGAATCTGCGCCCCGGCGCCACCCTCCACTACACCCCCGACGACAACCGCCAACTCCTGCTCTACGCCGTAACCGGCGAGGTGACGGTGCAAGGGCGCCCGGTGGCGCCCGGCGACCATCTGCGGCTCACACCCGCTACCGCCGTGCAACTCAGCAGCGCTGGGTTCAGCGCGGTGCTATTGATTGATATGGAGGCTGATTGATAATTTTGGGGTGTAAGGGGGTAGAATCATCAGGGGCAATAGACTAAAATAAGTAATATTCTGGCGAATAGCCCCTCATGAAAAGGGGGCTGCCAATTTATAGCGTATACTTGCGGCATCGGTTAATTTTGCCCGCTATATGTCGCATCCTGATACTGTCGCCGATACGGCGCCGCTCCCAACACCGGCCCGCTCGACCCGCCGCCCGCCGTGGAGCGCGGCGCTGGCGTTGCTGCTGCTGGTCACGGTGGTGGGTGCGCTGGTGCCGGGCACCGGGCTCACGCTGCCGCCTGAGGGCGCGTTGTCGGGCGCCGATACTGCGTGGATGCTCACGGCCGCCGGTTTGGTGCTGCTGATGACGCCGGGACTGTCGTTTTTCTATGGCGGCATGGTGGCGCGCCATAGCTTGGTTTCCACGATGTTGCAGTCGTTCGTGGCGCTTGGCGTGGTGTCGGTGCTGTGGGTGGTGGTGGGGTTTTCACTCGCGTTCGGTACCTCGTGGCACGGGCTGATCGGCTCGCCGCTGACGTTTGCGTTTTTCCGCAACGTCGGGTTGGGGCCGGATGCGGGGCTCGCGCCCACGATTCCGCTGCTGTTGTTTGCGCTGTTTCAGCTCAAATTTGCCATCATCACGCCGGCGCTCATCACGGGGTCGTTTGCGGGGCGGGTGCGGTTTTCGGGCTACCTCGTATTTATGGCGCTTTTTACGCTGCTGATTTACACGCCGTTGGCGCACTGGACGTGGCACCCCGATGGTTTTCTGCGACGCTGGGGCGTTCTCGACTTCGCGGGCGGCACGGTAGTACATTTGGCTGCCGGGTTGGCGGCGCTGGCGGGCGCGGCCTACCTGGGGCCGCGCCGCGCCCACGTGGCGGGCACGGCCGAAGCGCCGGCCAACATCCCGTACGTGCTGCTGGGCACCGGCATGTTGTGGTTCGGCTGGTTCGGGTTCAACGCCGGTTCGGCGCTGGGAGCCAATGCGTTGGCGGTGCAGGCATTTGCCACCACCAACTCGGCGTCGGCCGCCGCGATGCTGGCGTGGCTGCTGCTGGATGCGGCGCGCGGGCAGAAAATCACCGCGCTCGGCGCGTGCATCGGCGCGGTGGTGGGGCTGGTCGCCATCACCCCGGCGGCGGGGTTCGTGACGGTGCCGCAGAGTCTGCTCATCGGCGTGGTGGCAAGCCTGATTTCCAACTACGCCGTGCGTCTGAAACACCGCTCCGGCCTCGACGATACCCTCGATGTTTTCCCGTGCCACGGCCTCGGCGGCGCCGTGGGGATGGTGCTGACGGCGGTTTTTGCCCAACAAGGCGGCTTACTGGCGAGCGGCGGCGACCCTACTCTGCTGCTCAAACATCTGGCAGCACTGGCGGGGGTGGCAGTCTTCGTTCTCGGTGGTTCTTGGGGGTTGTATTGGCTGACGGCGCGCATCGTGCCGCTACGCGTAACGGCTGATGAAGAAGCCGTTGGGCTGGATGCCAGCCAACACGGCGAGGAGGGCGCGTGAAGTCGGTGCCCCGGATGACCGATGTCGTCGAGCAGACGACGTATTACCATAATGCGCGTACGCGGCCGGCCGGTGCCGCCCGCCCCCGCCCGCACCGGCCGAAATTGCCTCCGGGCGCCGTGCCCGCTACCAGATCACTACCCGCGCCGTGTCGGGGCGGTATAGTTTGTTCTTGGCTGTCACGCCGAATGCCTCGTAAAACGCGGGTACGTCAGCAAACGGGCCATTGACGCGGAACTGCGCCGGCGAATGCACGTCGGTGAGGATGCGTGAGGCGAGGCTTTCGTCGCGTTGGTGGCTCTGCCAGCCCAAGGCGTAGCCCAGAAAATACCGCTGTGTGGGCGTCAGGCCGCCGATTTTTTTGCCTTCCTGGTACTGCTTGGTCTTCTTGAACGCATCGAAGGCAATGACGATGCCGCCTAAGTCGGCGATGTTTTCGCCGGCCGTGGCGCGGCCGTTGATGTGCAGCGAGTCGAGGACGGTGTAGCCGTTGAACTGCCGCACGATGCCATTGACGCGCTGCTGAAATCGGCGGCGGTCGGCCTTCGTCCACCACTCGCGGAGGTTGCCTTTTTCGTCGAACTGCGAGCCTTCATCGTCGAAGCCGTGCGTCAGTTCGTGACCGATGGTGCTGGCGCCGCCATAGCCGTACACCACGGCATCGTCGGCGAGCGAATCGGGCAGGCCGGGGATGGCGAAGATGGCCGCCGGCAGCACAATTTCGTTGTTGCTCGGATTGTAGTACGCGTTGTAGGTCTGGGGCGTCATATCCCATTCGGTGCGGTCAACGGGGCGGCCGAGCTTGGCGGCCTGGTAGCGCCACTGCCACTCGTTGGCGCGCAACACGTTGGCGGCGAGCGAACTGCGGTCGATGGTGAGCGCTGAGTAATCGCGCCACTTATCGGGGTAGCCCACTTTGCGATTGATTTTCCGCAGCTTTATCAGCGCAATGCGCTTCGTAGTGTCGCTCATCCAATCGAGGTGCTGGATATGGTCGCCGAAAGCCGTCACCACGTTCGTCACCATCGTATCGTAACGCGCCTTGGCGGCGGGCTTGAAGTACGCCTGCACGAAAAGCTGCCCCAAAGCATCGCCAAGCGCGTTTTCTTCCATATCAAGCACCCGTTTCCAGCGCGGCCGTTGTTGGGCGGCGCCGTTGAGGATGGTACCAAAGAAACGAAAATGCTCGTCGGCGAACCCTTGGCTCAACGTCGGCGCCGCCTCGTTGGCGGTTTGCCACGTGAGGTACGCTTGCCAATCGGCGGCGGGCCCCTCGCGCAGGACGCGGCTCACGGCCTGGTAAAACTCCGGCTGGCCTACCACCACCGAATCGACTTTCGCCAAGCCCAGTTTTGGTAGGAGGGAGGCCCAACCTAGGCCAGGCGCGAGGTTTTCGAGTTGCCCGATACTCATTTTGTGGTAGTTGGCGTACGGGTCGCGCAGCGCCTCCAGCTTGCGCGACGCTTTGGCGAGCGTGGTTTCGAGCGCCATCACGCGCCCGGCGTTGGCGGTTGCGGCGGGTGCATCCTGCCCCAACAGCCGGAAAATGGCGCCCACGTGCTTCACGTATTCAGCCCGAATGTTTTTGGTGCGCGAATCGGTGTTGAAATAGTAATCGCGGTTCGGTAGCCCCAAGCCGGCTTGGTAGAGGTAAACCACCATCCGGTCGCTGGCCTTGGCGTCTTGCTGCACGTACGGCCCGATGAGCGCATCAATCTTTTTCGGTAGCAGCTCGGCCAGCACGCCCGGTACATCGGCGCCCGAACGGATGCCCGCGATGCGGTCGAGGAGCGGCCGGATGGGCGCCGTACCGAGTTGGTCGGCTTTCGCCGAATCCATTCCAACGGCCCAAAAATCGCCGATTTTCTGCTGATTCGAGCCGGGTGCCGCCTTCGTGGCGGCGGCCGTTTCATTGACTTTCCGCAGCCGGGCGTACACCTCATTCTGCACCTCCTTGCCGATGCCCCACGAGCTTTCCGACGCCGGAATCGGGTGCTGTTTCAGCCAGGTGCCGTTGGCGTACTGGAAAAAATCATCACCCGGGGCGACGGTCGTATCGCGGGCCGCCGCAATGAGGTCGGGAGTGGTAGCGGTGGTAGCCGCGTGGTCGGGCGCCGATTGGCAGGCGCCCAGCAGAACCGTCAACAGCGGCCCAGACAGAAAGAGGAGTTTCATGAGTACGAACGTAGCGCTTTGCGGCCACACATCTGCCGAAGGAGCCGCCCGCCGCCCGTGAGTTGCACGCCAGACCCCACGAACGGCTTGCCGATAGTGTAAACCGGCGCGGCGGGATGGGGGCAGTCGTAATTTCGCGGATACTACCTGGGTCTTTTTCTGCGTTTACCGGCTTTAATGAATAAATACTTCCTTCCTTCCTTCCTGCTGCTCCTGGGTTCGTTCAGGGCGTTGGCGCAACAACCGGCGCCGCCCACCATCACGCTCAGCGGTTACATCCGTGATGCCGCCACCGGCGAAAACCTGATTGGGGCCACCATCGCGCGGCCCGCCACCCGCCAGGGCACGGCCACCAACGCATTCGGCTTTTACTCGCTCACGCTGCCAAGTTCGGCCACCGATTCCGCCGATCTCATCGTGTCGTTTATCGGCTACGATGCGTTGCGGCGCCGGGTGCCGCTGAATCGGTCGCAGGCGCTCGATTTTCGGCCGCGCCCCGCCGCCCAGCAGTTGGGTACGGCCGTGGTGACGGGCACCCGCGCCGACGCCGACGGCCGCATCGCCGAAACCACCCGGATGGGCACCATCAACGTACCGATTGCGCAACTCAAGCAGGTGCCGGCGCTCCTCGGCGAGCGCGATGTGCTGCGGGTGTTGCAACTGCTACCGGGCGTGCAAAGCGGCGGCGAGGGGCAAACCGGCCTGTACGTGCGCGGCGGCTCGCCAGACCAAAACCTGATTCTGCTCGATGGTACGCCGGTGTACAATGCGTCGCATCTGTTCGGGTTCTTCTCGGTTTTCAACGCCGATGCGCTCAATAATGTCGAGCTGATCAAAGGCGGTTTTCCGGCGCGGTACGGCGGGCGGCTCTCATCGGTACTCGATATCACGATGAAGGAAGGCAACACCCGCGAGTTGCACGGCGAGGGCGGCATCGGCATCATCGGGGCGCGCGTGACGCTCGAAGGGCCGATTGGGCTCGGCAAAGCCAAAAAGCAGAACCCGAGCGATTCGACGGTCGAGGCGCCGGCGTCGTTCATCGTGTCGGGGCGGCGGACGTACCTCGATATTCTCGCCCGCCCGCTGATTGCGGCGGCCACCGAGGGCGAGGGCGTGGCGGGCTACTTTTTCCACGATTTCAACGCCAAGCTCAACTGGAAACTCAGTCGCCGCGACCGTCTGTACCTGAGCGGCTACACCGGCTACGATAAATTTTATTTCCGCGCCAACGAAGATGGCAGTACCGGCAACTCCTCAAAAAATAACAGCAGCCTCGGCTGGGGCAACCTCACGACGGCGCTGCGCTGGAACCGCGCCCTCACCGATAAGCTGTTTTTGAATACGCACCTGACGTATTCGCGCTACCAGTTCAACATCCGCAACGAGCAGGAAAACCGTGTGTCGCTCCCCGGCGGTGGTACCGGCAAGGAGACATTTGCGCTCCATTACCTGTCCAATATCAGAGACTGGACGCTGAAATCAGACCTCGATTTCGTGCCCTCGCCCGACCATTACCTCCGCGCCGGCGGGCAGGCCATCTGGCACCAGTTCCGGCCGGGCGCGCTGACCGTCAAAGACCGCCCCCTCGACGCCGCCGGCACCGACCAAGTGACCGGTACCCGCACCGTAGGCGTAGAAATGGGCCTTTATGCCGAAGACGATTGGCGCCTCACCGAGCGCCTGAAAGTGAACGTCGGCCTACGCCTCAACGCGTTTGCCGTTGAAAACGAGTTGCTGCCGTCGGTCGAGCCGCGCCTGGCGGCCCGCTATTTCCTCACCGACCAGTGGGCGCTGAAAGGTGCCTACGCGCGCACCACGCAGTTCATTCACCTGCTCACCAACTCGGGCATCGGCTTGCCCACCGATTTGTGGGTGCCCGCCACGCCCACGGTGAAACCGCAGCGCGCGCACCAAATCAGCCTGGGGCTGGCGCGCACGTTCCAGCGCGACGGCGAGGATTACGAAGTCACGTTCGAGACCTATTACAAACCGATGCAAAACCTGATTGAGTATCAGGAAGGCGCATCGTTTCTGGGGAATACCGATTCTGATTGGCAAACAAAAATCACGAGCGGACGCGGCTGGGCCTACGGCGGCGAGGTGCTGGTGCAGAAGAAAACCGGCCGCACCACCGGCTGGCTCGGCTACACGCTGGCCTGGAGCAACCGCCGGTTCGAGGAGCTGAATCAGGGCAAAAAGTTTCCGTACAAGTACGACCGGCGGCACGACATTTCGCTCGTCGTCATTCACGAGTTTACGCCCGCCGTGCGGCTGTCGGGCACGTTTGTGTACGGCACCGGCAATGCCACCACGCTCTCGCGCGGCAACTATACATTGGGTGGGTTTCAGGTCTACGACGATTACGGCCCGCGCAATTCGTTCCGCATGCGCGCCTATCACCGGATGGATCTGGATCTGAGCTTCACGAAGAAAAAGAAGTGGGGCGAAATCGTCAATTCCATCTCGTTGTACAATGCGTACTCGCGCCGCAATCCGTATTTCATCTACTTCGACGCCGGTTACGACAACGGCAACGGTGGTGGCGAAAAACCTAGCTACAAGCAAGTCAGCCTGTTTCCGATCATTCCATCGTTCAGCAAAAGCTTCAAGTTTTAAGCCTTCTTTTTATGACGTTCCTGATGAAGAAAGCTGTTAAAAACCTGCTCCCTCTCTGGCTGGCCGGCGCGCTGACGCTTAGCGCCTGCGAAACCGTTCTTGACCTGCCCGAACCGGCCCATACGCCGCGCCTGGCCGTGTCGTATACCCTTGATACGAGCGCACCTGACAGCAATACGCTGCGCCACCGGCAATTATACGTTAGCACCAGCCGCCGCCTGTTCGATAATACCCCGTTGGTTGGGCGGAAGGATGCCGTGGCGCGGCTCTTTGATGGTTCCGGCGCCGTGGTGGAGGAGTTTCGGGCCGGGCGGCCGTACCGAACCGGTTATTACTACAACAGCGATTCGACGGGTTATTACACCCCCACGCGCGGCTTCGTGGGCGTGCCCGGCCAAACCTACCGCCTCGTGGTAGCGGCGCCCGGCGTGGAGACCGCCGAGAGTATCCTGACGTTGCCGCCCGCCCCGGCCACCATCACCGCTTCGTCGCTGAACCTCGATAACACCAACCCCGACTTCCTGCACGGCAGCATGAGCGTCACTATCCAAGACGACCCCGCTACCGCCGATTACTACGCCGCGTTTGCGCGGGTGGTCGATGTGGCGGGCGTGCCCGTGCCCAACGTACAGGTGCAAGCGCAGTACGACGACGATTCCGGCCCCGATACCAATGTTGGGCGCTTGGTGCTGTCGGATGGCGACGCCACCGGCTCGCTCAGCGTGTGGCCTTTTGCTGATACCGATGTGCAGGGGCGCACCTTCACGTTCGCGTCGAACCTCGAAATCCGGTCGTATTACTACACTCCCGGCGGCGGTTCGTCGGGCATTCCGCCGGGCAGTCAGCTCGAAATCACAATTTCGCGCCTCACCCGCGACACGCACCGGTTCTGGCTTTCGCAGCAGCGCTACAACAGCGCCGACGGCAACCCGTTTGCCGAGCCCGCGCCGCTTTTTTCCAACATCAGCACCGGCTTCGGGCTCTTTGGCGGCGCCGTCGATGCGAAGGTGCGGGTGGCGTTGTAGGTAGAGCAGGGAAGGTGGTGAACTCGCCCCGCCATTCCCGCCTAAAAGGGCGCGCGCGCTAGAACCCGCGCCCGGAAATCGGCGTACGCTGCCAGACCGGCCCACCACTACGCCGACCGGCGCTCGACCGCTCGGCCTCGATTTGGGCCTACGCATTTTTTATTTTCCCACTTCACTTCCCATGGAACCGCAACCGCAAAATCAGCCGTCCGCTTCGGAACGCACCAATCAGTCTAACCAACCCAATCAGCCGGCGGCTGCCAACACGACCGCCGACAAGCAGTCGGCGCAATCACCCGGCCAAGCGCAGGGTAGTGCGCAGAGTCAATCGGCCGCCCCTTCGGCTACTGCCGGTACCGAACAAATTTCCGGTCTGAACGCGACCGAATTATCGGAGCGCGCTATCGGAGCCGCCAAACAACTCGGCGAGCTGAACGCACAAACCGGTGCGGCCGGCAAAGCCACGTCGGCTGAACAGAAAGAAGTCACCTCGCGCGGTCAAAACCAGTCGCGGTTGGGCGCTGCTACTGAAGGCAACCCAACCGACAACCCCGGCCGGGCGCAGCAGTGGCAAGCGCTTCAATCGACGCTTCAGCAGGGTTGGACTTCGCTCACGCAACGGGTTCGGGCTGCTTCTCCGGCCCAACTCGCCTTGGGCGCCGCTGCAGTAGGCGCGGCCGTGTGGCTAGGTACGCGTAAGCGCGGCGCTAAGGCAAAATCGGGTTACGACCAATCATCCGCCGACCGCTGGAGCGATTACCCATCCGGCTCCGATGGCAGCCGTAGCGAAGGCCGCTACGGGCAGTACGAGCAAGCCGGCAAAGGCTGGACGCCGCGTAGCCAGGCCAGCGGTCTGCCCAGCGGTAGCCAGGCCACCAGTGGCCGTGCCGCCGGTGCCCCCGGCCAAGCCGATGAAACCTGGCAGCGCCCTACCCATGAGCGCTGGGACGACTAAATAGGGCCGCGCACTTCAACAGACGGCCCGCCCGGAGGTAACTCCGGGCGGGCCGTTTTGCTTTATCGTACCAGTCAAATACTCAGCCCTCGATGGCCGGCAACACCTCGCCGCGCACTTCGCCGAAGCCGATGCGCAAACCGTTTTTTTGGGCAACGGCGCGCAGAATCACGGTATCGCCGTCGAGCAAGAATTTGCGTTCCGAGCCATCGGCCAGCGGCACGGGGCGGGCGCCGCGCCAGGCCAGTTCCAGCATCGAGCCGTACGAATCGGGTGTGGGGCCGCTGATGGTGCCGGTGGCGTACAAATCGCCGACTTCGAGGTTGCAGCCGTTGGACGCGTGGTGCGTGAGCTGCTGCGCCAACGACCAGTAGAGGTACTTCATATTCGAGCGGCTCACGACGGTCTCCGGGCCGTGGGCGGGCTGAATGGCTACTTCAAGCTCGATGTCGAAGGCGCCCGGCGCGGTAGGTTGCAGGTACGCCAGCGGGGCGGGTTCTTGCGGCGGCCCGACCGTGCGGAAGGGCGCCAGCGCTTCCAACGGCACCACCCATCCGCCGAGCGACGAGCCGAAATTCTTGCCCAAAAACGGCCCCAGCGGCTGGTATTCCCAGCTCTGAATGTCGCGCGCCGACCAATCGTTGAACAGCGCCAGCCCGAAGATGTGGTCTTCGGCGCGCGCCAGTGGCACGGTTTCGCCCAAGGCCGTCGGCACCCCGACGATCATGCCCATTTCCAGCTCGAAATCGAGTTGCCGCGACGGGCCGAACGTGGGCGCGACTTCGTCTGGCGCCTTTCGCTGCCCACTGGGGCGGCGGATGGCCGTGCCCGTGCCCACGATGGACGACGCGCGGCCGTGGTACCCAATCGGTACCCACAGCCAGTTGGGGAGCAGGGGGTTGTCGGGGCGAAACATCGAGCCTACGTTGGTGGCGTGTTCCTTGGAAGCGTAGAAATCGGTGTAGTTGCGTGGCTTTACGGGCAGCAGCAGCCGCGCGTCGGTGCGGCGCACGAGGCACGCTTTCATCGCTTCTTCGTGGTCGCGGAGGTCGGCTACGTCGTAGCGGAGCAGTTCCTGCACGCGGGCGCGCACCGCGCGCCACACGCCCGGCCCCAACTTGATGAACGAGTTCAACGTCGGGCGGCGGAAGACTTTGTACGTTGGCAGGTCAAGCGATTCAAAGAATTTGAATTCGCTCAGCGCGTACAAATCGAGGACATATTCGCCGATGGCCACCCCCGCGCGCGGGCCACGGTCGGCGGTCTCGAACACGCCCCACGGCAGGTTGGCGAGCGGAAAATCGGAATCGGCGGCGATGTCAATCCAGGAGCGAAGCAGCACGGGTAATGGCGTAAATGAAAATGGGACTTTAAGGAATCTTGGCCGAGCAATATTACTGGAATTGCTGCTCTGAGCGCGCGGGCGACCTGCCGAGTGGAAAATAAGACAAGAGAGCCGCCGCGCGTTGCGTTTCCAGGCATTGTGCTATTGCGCGCTTAAAAAGGTGCAAGAAATAGCCAAAAAGTATCGTGGCAAGTAAAACAAAACAAGTTGCGCGTCATACAAAAGCCCCGGCAAGCCGCCCGAAAGGCACGGCGGGTCGCAACTACTACCCGGCTGGCTGCACGAAACAAGTTGCACGGCGCACCAACCAAGTGGCACGGCGCACCAAGCCCCCGGCGAGGCAAACGAACGTAGTTGGCGGCCGGAACGGGGCCGCCGCGCCAACCACCGCCGCGGGTCATTTTCCGGTACTTACTGCCGCACTACGCGCCGCACCGTCGGGGCGGCGCCATCGGCGCTGACCCGCAGAAAATAAATGCCCGGCGGCACCTCCGCGAGCGAAACGCTGCACACATCGCGCCCGCCGCACCCAATACGTTGCGCCGGACGCGCGGCCTGACCGAGCGCGTTGAGTACTTCCACGGTGGCAAATTGCGCCGCGCGGCCGAGCGTCAGGCGCACGCTGCCGGTAGTGGGGTTGGGGTACATATGGACGAGCTTCGTAGCCGCCGCGTCTTCCTTCAAACCCACCACATTGTAAGGCGGCGTATTGACGAACAGCCCAAACGTGATGTCCGACGACAAAATATTGCCCGATGGCAGGAACGGGTATGCACCCCAGCAGCCTTCGTAGCCGTCGTAACCGAGGCCCGTATTGGGTACATTCGACGAATCGTTGATGGGGTAAGTATCATAAAAACCTGCCCGCACGGGCGCGAGCGGATTCTGCACATCCCAGACCTGAATACCGTCGTGGTACCACGACGAAACGACGTACCGATCCTGCACGAAAAACTGGTTGTGCGGCGTGGCCTTACCCACTACCGTGTTGAACGTGGAGATCCGGCGCGGGGCGCGCATATTGCTCAAATCCCAAAGTTCGAGCGGCCGGCCGGTCGGCACTTCTTCTTCCATCACCAGCAGTTTGTTGTTGGTGGTCGTCCAGGATGTGTGGTTGTAAACGCCCCCTGAGCGGTTGCCGAAGCGCGAGATGAGCGACGGCGCCATCGGGTCGCGGGCGTCGTAGACGAACATTCCGCCGTAGCCGCCCGAAACGAAGAGCGTATCGCGCCGCGCCGATAGCGCGTGCCCGCCCGTGAACTGCACGGTCTGCGGCAGGTCGATGGTGTTGAGGTAGCGCGGTTTTTCGGGGTTCGCGAGCGACAGAATATCCACGTCGGCATAGTTCGTCGCCCAAAACCGCTTGTTATTGACCAAATACAGCCGGTCGCCATCGATGAAGCACGTGTGCGACGACACCGAGAGCGTGTCGCGGTCGTAGACGACGTGGACCGAATCGGGCAGGTATTGCAGGTCGAAAATCTGGAGCGAGTTGCCGCTTTGGCCATCGGCCACGCCGTAAGCGTAGTGCTGAAACGTTTTGTAATCGCGCCAAATAGCGCCTTGGTTAGTCCGGCCTGCTACGTACGCCACGAGCTGCGGCATGGTGGGGTTGGTGACATCCACGAAATTGGTACCCGTCGAGGAGCCGACGATGGCGTATTCGCGGCCGTCCGGGGCAGCGTACCCCCAAATGTCGTTATAGAAAACGCTGGGGTCGGTGTCCTGCCATCGCCCAAGCAACGGCATATTCAGCGAGGTGGCGGTTTGGGCGTTTACGGCGGGCGTTACGGCCAGCACCAGCAAAATCCCCAGCAGGAAGCGAGTGGCAAAGTGTTTCATTCTTCTCAAAGATACCATTGCCTACCCTGACGGTTGCGCGGCGCGGGAGGCTACCGTGTACGGCCGATTGTCATGTAGACTTTCGCCCGCAGTTTAGCCGCAAATGGTGCTACACTATTTAATGTAGCGAGTTGAGTCGCGGTACCGCAGACTTCGTTTTACGTATTCGGCACCGTCCCGGTGCCGGTTTTTGCGCACCTACCGGCACCGGGACGGTGCCGGCGACGACTCGTCTACTGCGGACTGAAGTCCGCAGTACAACTCGCGTTTTACTGCCCTACTACAGCCGCCACGCCATTCACCGCTTCCACAGCCGTAATCTCCGGCACGGCCCGCCGAACGGCATCTTCCACGCCCGCGCGCAGCGTCATCGGCGACATCGGGCACGTGCCGCAGGCGCCTTCCAATTCGAGGCGCAGTACGCCGGCATCGGTTACTTCCAGAATGCGAACGTTGCCGCCGTCGGCCTGTAAATACGGCCGGATGGTGTCGAGAGCAGCTTCGATACGGGGAAGGAGAGAAGACATGTTGAATTACGAATTACAAATTAATAATTACGAATTAATAATAATATTCACGATGTTGCGAATTGACCGAGATGGCCCCAATTCGTAATTCGTAATTATTAATTCGTAATTCACCTACGCCGTGCGGGTGATGGCAACAATTTTTGTCGTCGCGCGCTCCACGTTACGGATTGAAATCTGGCGCGCTACCTCCTCGGCGAGCGCCGTGAAAACCGCCGCCGTAGCCGTTTGGGTTTCCGAGTCGGCAGCGGAGGCACTTGCGAGTGGCCCCAGTACTTCGGGGCGGCCGTGGTCGCCGGCTTCGCGGATGCTCTGCACCAGCGGAATCTGTCCGAGCAACGGTACGCCAGCCGCTTCCGCCAAGCGGGCGCCGCCGCCCTGCCCGAAGAGGTAGTACCGGTTTTCGGGGAGTTCAGCGGGCGTGAACCACGCCATATTTTCTACCACGCCCAGCACCGGCACATTGATTTGGGGCTGCTGAAACATGGCCAGCCCTTTTTGTGCGTCGGCGAGGGCCACTTTCTGCGGCGTCGTCACGATGACGGCGCCTGTCACGGGCACGGTTTGCACGAGCGTGAGGTGAATGTCGGACGTGCCGGGCGGCATATCGATCAGCAGATAATCGAGTTCGCCCCAATCGACTTGCGTGATGAACTGCTTCAGCGCCGACGACGCCATCGGCCCGCGCCACACCACGGCGTGTTCGGCGGGCGTCAGAAAACCGATGGAAATCAGCTTGACCCCGTGCGCTTCAATGGGTTGAATCCAGGTCTGGCCGGCGTCGTCCTTGTACATGCGCGGCTGGGCGGTCTCGACGCCGAACATCAGCGGCATCGACGGCCCCGAAATGTCGGCATCCACCAGCCCGACCCGCGCCCCCGACCGCGCCAGCGCGATGGCGAGGTTCGCCGTGACCGTACTCTTGCCCACGCCGCCCTTCCCCGATGCCACCGCGATGATGTTGCGCACCTTCGGCAGCACACCTCCGGCGGCGCGGGCGGTGGTCACGCGCGAGGTCATATTCACCGTCACGCGTGCGTCCTTGTCCACCATCGTGTGGATGGCGCGCTCGCAAGCGGTTCTGATCAGTTCTTTGAGCGGGCAGGCGGGCGTGGTCAGGATAACGGAAAACGACACCGTTTTGCCGTCGATGTGCACGTCCTCAATCATATTGAGCGTCACGAGGTCTTTGCCCAGGTCGGGCTCCTCCACGTAGCTCAGGGCCTTGAGGACGGCTTCTTTGGTGATGGGTGCCATGGCTATAGTCAGTCGGGGAAAGTGCAGATGCAAAGCGCAAAGATAACCCGGAAACCGGGGCGGCGGTTGCGGCGTGTTATGCCACCAGAACGTCATTCTGAGCGGAGCCAAGAATCTTGTGTGCTGACGTTCGCCTCACCCCCCGGCCCCCTCTCCGGAAAAGGAGAGGGGGAGCCAGGCAACATGGGCGTACATGGACGTTATGCTGAAAGGCTGGAAGTTTTGTGGGTGAAGGATTGTAGCCAGGGCCGCCCGGCGCGGCACCGGTCGTTCAACGAGGAGACGCGAAGTGTCGCGTCTCTACACCGTTTACACTATCACAACGTCAGCAACGACGAGGCTCCAACTATTGCGTCTTTACATCATTCACACAGCCACAACGTCAGCACGCCAGATTCCTCGCGCTGCTCGGAATGACGTTCTTTTTGGGGCAGACTACAGCCCGAACTGCGCCAGCAGGGGTTCTTTGTGCTGCTTGCCGATGGGTAGCTTTTCGGGCAGGTCGTAGAGCTCGACTTCGTTGCCGCTGATGGCCCGGATGGCGTCGAGGCGCACGATGTAGGACTTCTGGATGCGGATAAAGCGGTTGGGCGGCAGCTGATCTTCCACACGGCTCATGCGCAGATAAGTGATGATCATCTGGTTTTTGAGCACGATGCGGATGTAGTCCTTCATGCCTTCG
>JANPJM010000030.1:0-72330 GCA_031425525.1 Hymenobacteraceae bacterium
CTGAACTGGGTCGCTACCTGCGGTAGCGTGCGCTCGGCGGACTGACAGGCGGCCAGCACCCGCTGCCGCAAATCCAGGGAGTACGCTTTCATCCCGCCAATTTACGACCTGCCCTGTACGATGACCTGAGAACCGCTTTAAATAGCGGTTAGCTTGAAGGGCTGTGGCACTTTTCCATCGCTGTAGAGTTCGAAAAAAGGGTTGAGGCAGTGTATCCGGCAGTATCAGTACAATATGTAGGTGGTTGGGCATCACGCAGGCTGCCAGCAGTTCGTAGCTTCCCCGCTCGGCCTCTAGGTGCATACCAGCTAGCACGAGTTGAGCAACACCCTGATCGTGAAGCCACTTCGGCCCAAAACCACCATTTTCAAGCTGTTCTTCGTAAGCAGCGAAGTAGGCGCGTCCAGCACGCAAGTGGCCGTCGTCGTCATTGCTTGTTAGGCTGCGGTTTAGTTGAGCTATTTTTCGCAGCCGCTGCACCACAGCATACGGTAGAGAGCCGTGCAGACGGCAAGTCAGAAACAGGGTGGCACCGGGTGGGTACCAGTGCGGCAGACGCCGAGAATAGAAATTTTCCATACCCGAAAAGTAACGTGGGGAGGAGCGTAGCTCCGCCACCTGCGCATTACTGCCGGGGTGGCGGAGCTTCGCTCCTCCCCACGTTACTTTTCGGGTATGTGGCATCTTTATGCCACACCCTTCACCCTGCGCCCGCTGCCACCTTTTTCGCTGCTTAAACTCCGTTACAATGCAAACCGCCGCCGATACCGCCGCCCTCCCGATTGCCATTATCGAAGACCTACCGGCAATCCGAAACGCGCTGGCGATGTATTTCGGGCAGCAGCCGGAGCTGCGGTGCGTGCTGGTGGCCGATTCCATCGAAGCGTTTCTGGCGGCGCTGCCCGACACGGCCGTCAAGCCGCGCGTGGTGCTGTGCGACATTGGCTTGCCCGGCCGCACCGGTATCGAGGGGTTGCCGCTGATTCGGCAGCAACTGCCGAAGGCCGATGTGGTGATGCTGTCGGTTTTCACCGACGCCGACCGCGTGTTTCAAGCTTTGTGCGCGGGGGCCGTGGGGTATCTGGTGAAGGAAACGCCCTTACCGCAGCTCAAGCAGAGCCTGCTGGAAGTGGCGGCGGGGGGGTCGCCGATGTCGCCGGCGGTGGCGCGGCACGTCATCCGGCATTTTCAGCCCCGCCCGGCGCCCGAAGCCGCCCTCACCGCCCGCGAGCTGCAAGTGGTGCAAGCCATTCAGGACGGGCTGAGTTACAAGCTCATCGCCGACCGCCTCGGCATCGCCATCGATACGGTGCGCAACCACATCCGGCAGGTGTACGGCAAGCTCCACGTGAACTCGAAGGCGGAGGTGATTGCGCATTTTCAGCGCGAGCGGAAGTAGCGGAAGTGGTAAAAAATCAGGCGTAACCGAACGTTCAGGGGTCGATTCAGGGGCCGTTCGTCAGGCGTTGACATGATACGATTGAGGGGGAGGGGGGCAGGGTAAACGCATCAAATTTGGAGGCATCGTTGGCGATATTCATCGGATAAGACACACTGGTTTCGTTTGCGCTGGATGCTGATTTTGTCGGGGATAGCGCGTAAGAGATTGAGGACGATTTTGCGGATGATGGCGTAGTTGGCGGCCGTATGGCCGGCGCGTTTTCGACTGTGGTCTTCTCGAAAGACGACGTCCAACACCCAATGCAGGCGGTTTTCGACGCCCCAGTGTCGGCGAATAAACTTTTGAAAGTCACTTGCTTGCCCCGTTAGGCTGCTCAAATAGTAGCGCTTTTCGGTCTGTTCTTGTCCAGTCGTGATCAGCGTTCGGGTGGCGCATACTTCGACGAACGTGGCCCGTTGGGGCCAGGAGTCGAGCGCCAGGTGGGGTGCCCGTTGCGCCAGGCCAGCGACGGGTAAGACGCGCACGGTGCGCGTTTCGAGGCGCCCGTGGCGCGGTTTGGGTTCGGGCAGGGTCACGGCCGATTCGACGGCCGTCGCGTCGGCAAAGGCCGCCTGTACGGCCGTCGCCAAGGTCGCCTGATTGCTTTTGAGGGCCAGCAGATAGTCGGCACCGGCGGCGGTGAGCGCGTGCGCCACACTTTTTTGGCAGCCGATCGCATCCATCGACACCACGCAGCCCTGCACCTCCAGCAGGTCGAGCAAAGCGGGCAAGGCCGTGATTTCGTTGGCTTTGTCGGGCGTCTGGTATTGCCCCAGGCACACGCCCATTTCGTCGCACCAGGCGTGTAATAAATGGACTGCCGACTGGCCGCCTTCGGCGCGGGGCGTTTGCTGTTGCTGCGTGGTGGCCCTGCGGCGCAGCCGCTTGCCGTCGAAACAGAGTTGCGCGCCGCTGGGCAACGTAAGGCTGCGTTGGGCCCACGTAATCAGGCTTTTCTCAAAAGCGCGCGGGTCGATCAGGCCCATCACCCGGTTCACCGTATCGTGCGAAGGAATCCCCGAGGCATACGGCAGATACGTGCGAAGCCAGGCGAGTTTGGCCCGACCAAAATCCACAATGCCTTCCCATTCTTCATACCCACTCACGCCCGCACTCACGCACAGCAGTAAAATCTCCAGTAACTCATACGTGCGACTGCGCGCCACCCGCGGTTCGGTCACCGTGGCGAAGTCCTCTAAAAAGGAAGAGAAAGTCAGAGCGGACATTCAAAAAAAGAGCTAACACGAAGATACCCGAAATTTTGATGCGTTTACCCTGCGGCTCTGCCCCTAACGGGGACAAGCAGCGCATTCCGGTCTTTTGGCTACCGAACGGTGTCTCCTAACGGGGACAGATGAGGAAAACGGGATCTTCCCCCCTGGAACTTAACAGCTCTGGGAGGGGAGGAAGCGTGCCCCGTCAAACAAAACCGTCCTTTAGCCGCACGTTCGCGGGTGATACTAACCCGCCCCTCGCGCGAGGCCTGGGCAACGGATGGGCACGCTCGGTCGTCTGCTACCTGCGGTGGGTACGAACCGACCCGATGGCGAAAAAACCAGCCGTCGGCCCCTGGCTGGCATCGTTTTTTCCTCGCCCGTCGCCCGTTCGCAGTTTTATTTCCCCCACAGCTCCTTTATGCATCACATTTTACCTGCATCCTTTCGGGGGCTCGGTCTCATTCTGGTGTGCTGGTTTGCCAGCCTGACTGGCGTCGCGCAGCCGACGTATTGCACTCCCGGCAATTTCAGCGGGTGCGGCGCCGCGCCGATCACGCGGGTCAGAATCACCGGCACGACGCTCGATAATACCTCGACGTGTCAGACCAATGGTTTCGGGAATGCGTTTGCCGAATACCAGGCAACCGGTGGCGCTACCGCCACCGTGCGGCAGGGCGAGGCGTACACGTTCGGCGTCACGTCGTCGAGCAACGCTGCCAGCCTCGGTGCGTGGCTCGATGTGAACCAGGACGGGACGTTCAGCTCCAGCGAGTTCATCAGCATCACGAGCGGTACTTCGGCAAACGTGGCGGCTTTGACCGCCATCAGCATCCCGCTAAACGCCCCGCTCGGCCTCACAAAGCTGCGCGTCCGTTCGCGCGCCAACAACGGCTCGATCAGCTCCTTTGACGCCTGCGCGAATTATTCGACCGGCGAAACCGAGGATTATATTCTGACTATAGCGCCGGCGCCCGTTCCGGCGCCCGCTTATTGCGTCCCAGGCAATTTCACGAGCAATTGCCAGTCGGCGGTCATCACGCGAGTCAGAATCACGGGCACGACGCTCGATAATACCTCGGCGTGCCAGGTGAATGCGAACGGCAACGCATACGCGCAGTTTCAGGCAACCGGTGGCGCTACCGCCACCGTGCAATTAGGTGAGGCCTACACGTTTGGCGTCACCTCGTCGAGCAGCGCCACTAGCCTCGGCGCGTGGCTCGATGTGAACCAAGACGGCACGTTCAGCTCCAGCGAGTTTATCAGCATCACGAGCGGTACTTCGGCCAACGTGGCGGCTTTGACGGTCATCAGCATCCCGCTAAACGCCCCGCTCGGCCAGACGAGTCTGCGCGTCCGCTCGCGCGCCAGCAATGGCACTATTAGCTCCTTCGATGCGTGTGCGTTCTATGGGTCTGGTGAAACCGAAGACTATATCCTGACGGTGGCAGCGGCGCCCGTGCCAGCGCCAACCTACTGCACGCCCGGCAACTTCACGAGTAATTGCCAATCGGCGGTCATTACGCGCGTCAAGATCACTGGCACTACGCTCGACAACATTTCTACGTGTCAGGTGAACGCAAACGGTAACGCGTACACCCAGTTTCAGCCCACTGGCGCCGCTACCGGCACCGTGCAGCAGGGCGAAGCCTACACGTTTGGCGTCACCTCGTCGAGCAGCGCCACTAGCCTGGGCGCGTGGCTCGACGTGAACCAGGACGGGACGTTCAGCTCCAGCGAGTTCATCGGGATCACGAGCGGTACTTCGGCCAACGTGGCGGCTTTGACGGCCATCAGCATTCCGGTAAACGCGCAACTGGGGCAGGTGGCGATGCGCGTTCGCTCGCGCGCCAATAATGCCACCATCAGCTCTTTCGATGCGTGTGCGTTCTACGGAACCGGCGAAACCGAGGATTATATTCTGACTATAGCGGCAGCGCCGGTTCCGGCGCCCGCCTACTGCGTCCCCGGCAATTTCACGAGCAATTGCCAATCGGCGGTCATCACGCGGGTGCAGCTCACCGGCAGCGGCATCAACAACCCGTCTGCGTGCCAGGTGAACGTGAACGGCAACTCGTACGCGCAGTTTCAGCCCATCGGCGGCGCCACGGGCACCGTGCAGCCGGGCGTCACGTACGCCCTCGGCGTCACGTCGTCGAGCAATTCCGCCACCCTGGCCGCGTGGCTCGACCAGAACCGCGATGGCACGTTCAGCTCCAACGAGTTCATCAGCATTTCGGGCGGCGCATCCGCGAACGTACCAGTGTTTGTCGCGCTGAACATCTCGGCGGGTGCCGCCTTGGGCCAAACCACCTTACGCATCCGCTCGCGCGCCAACAATGCCTCGATCAGCTCCTTCGACGCCTGTGCCTTCTATGGCTCCGGCGAAACCGAAGATTATAGCCTGACTATCGGCACATGCGCCCTCACGCCACCGACTATCAGTGTAAACGCGCCGCTTTGCACGGGTTCTACCCTACAACTCACGGCGCAAGGGGTGCCGGTGGGCGCTACCTACCTGTGGGCGGGGCCGAACGGGTTCAGCTCGACCCTCGCCAGTCCGCAGATCCTGAACGCGCCAGCCACGGCTGCCGGCACGTACACCCTGTCGATAGCGAGTGGAAGCTGCTCGGTTTCATCGGCGGGGTTGACCGTGGCGGTTGGGGCGTTGCCCAATGTCAGCATCGCCGCCGGTGGCCCAACGGCTTTGTGCCAAGGCAGTAGCGTCACGCTGACGGCCACCGGCGCCGCCACGTATGTGTGGAGTACCGGGGCCACCACGCCGAGTATTACCGTCGGCACGGCGGGCACGTATTCGGTTGCCGGCACCTCGGCGGCCGGGTGCAGTGCCACGTCGGGCGCCACCACGGTCAGTGTAACGGCGCCGCCCACTGCGGCCATCAGCGCGGGCGGCCCGCTGACGTTCTGCGCGGGTGGTTCGGTGACGCTCACCGCCACCGGCGGCGGCGCCAACGCGAGTTACCAGTGGCTTCGCGGCGGCACCGCCATTGCGGGGGCCACCACCGCCACCTTCGCCGCGACAACCACCGGCAGCTACGCCGTGACCGTCTCGAATGCGGGTTGCGCCGCGACCTCCGCGCCGACGGCGGTTACGGTCAATCCGGTACCGTCGGCCGCGTTTGCGTACGCCACCTCCACGTTCTGCGTCAGCGGGCCGACCCCCACGCCGATCATCACCGGCGCTACCGGTGGGGTATTCAGCGCGGCGCCCGCCGGCCTGACGCTGAACAACGCGACGGGCCAACTCAACCTCTTGCTTTCGATTCCCGGTACGTACAGCGTGTCGTACCGCGTTAGCGGGCCGTGCCCCGCGACGGCTTCGCAGACGGTGACCATCACCACCGCGCCGCTTGCGACGTTTAGTTATTCGGGCACTATTTTTTGCGCCGGCTCCCCCCTCACCGTGACGCCAGCCTTGGGCAGTGGCGCCTCGGCGGGGGTCTTCTCGGCCGCACCCGCTGGGCTGACGATCAACGCGGTTTCCGGGGTGCTTTCCCTGGCTACTTCCCAGCCCGGCACCTACACCGTGACCAACGCCATCGCCGCGAGCGGCGGCTGCGCGGCGGCGAGTGCCACGGCGACCATCACGGTGCAGGCGCCGCCGACGCCGACCATTTCGGCGTCCGGCCCGACGACCTTCTGCGCGGGCGGGTCGGTGACGCTGACCGGCAACGGCGGCTTCCGCTACGCATGGAACACTGGCGCCACCTCGCCGAGCATCACCGTCACCACGTCGGGCACCTACACCGTGGAGGCCACGAACCTGGGGGGCTGTGCCGCCACTTCGGCTGCCATTACCGTCACCGTCAATCCGGTGCCACCGCCGCCGACGATCACCGTTCAGTCCCAAACGGGGGGCGCGGTGCTGCTCACCAGTAGCCAACCGACGGGCAATCAGTGGTTTTTGAACGGGGGGCTGATCGCGGGCGCAACCAGTAGCACCTACACCGTGGCCACGAGCGCGCAGAACGGCAGCTACACCGTGGTTGCCACCCTGGCGGGTTGTCCCTCGGCGCCATCGGCGGCGCAGAACATAGTGATTACGGGCACGACAGCGGCCGTTCGCCTCACGCCGGGCGTTACGCTCTTTCCTGTGCCTACCCGCGACGGGGTTGTCACGCTGGAAACCAGCGTCGGCGGGGCAGCTTCGGTCGTCGTGATCGACGGCGTAGGGCGCGTCGTGTGGCAAGGCACGTTGCGCGGCAGCACGAACGACCTCACGCGTCACCGTCTCGACCTAAGCGCCCTGCCGACCGGTAGCTACGTGTTGCACCTGACGACGGCCACCGGTACGGCGACCCGCCGCCTGATGCGCGAGTAGCGTTGCCCTCAACCGCCGGCAGGTAGCCCGCTGCGTTAATCGGCCTCGTCGAGTTGTCCTCGGTGGGGCCGATCTCTTTCTCGGAGAATAGGCGTGTTGCGGCGGTAGCGCAGCCACGCCGTTGCGCCCACAGACCCAAGGTTCTTCCCAAGTTTTGCGGCTGCCCGGCCGTTTCGGCGCCGCCAGCTTTTTCCGCTTACCGCGTACCTTCGTGCAAGCCGCTGCGCCCCCCGGCGAAGCGGCTTTTTGCTGCTCTATTTCCCTCCCGTCCTCCTCCCGATGGCCCCCGCAACCACGCCCACCGAGCCCGCCACCCGCGACCTCACCTTTCACCAAAACGACGATTCCAATAAGCAACTCCTCTACCAGCTCCGCGAGCGCCTGAAAAAGGCGGCCCTCGGCGGTGGCGTGAAGCGCATGGAAGCGCATCGCGCCAAAGGCAAGCTTACGGCGCGCGAGCGCATTGCGGCGCTGATTGATACGGGTACGGAACCGCTCGAAATCGCCGCGCTGGCCGGTGAAGGGATGTACGCCGAACACGGCGGTTGCCCAGGCGGCGGCGTGGTGGTGGTGGTGGGCTACATCCACGGCCGCCAAACGGTGATCGTCGCCAACGACGCCACCGTGAAGGCGGGCGCGTGGTTCCCGATCACGGGCAAGAAAAACCTGCGGGCGCAGGAAATCGCCATCGAAAACCGCCTGCCGATTGTGTACCTCGTCGATTCGGCGGGCGTGTACCTGCCGATGCAGGACGAGATTTTTCCCGACAAAGAGCATTTCGGGCGCATTTTCCGCAACAATGCGGTGATGAGCGGGATGGGCCTCATCCAGATTGCCGCCATTATGGGGCCGTGCGTGGCCGGGGGCGCGTACCTGCCGATTATGAGCGACGAGGCGCTGATCGTGGACGGTTCGGGGTCGGTGTTTCTGGCGGGGTCGTACCTCGTGAAATCGGCCATCGGCGAAACCATCGACAACGAAACCCTCGGCGGCGCCACCACGCACTCGCAGATTTCGGGCGTCACCGATTACCAGTGCAAAGACGACGCAGACGCCCTGACGCGTATCCGCGCCATTTTCGACAAGCTCGGCGCTGAGCCCAAAGCCGGTTTCAACCGCGCCGCGCCCGCCAAACCCGCCCACGACGAGCAGGAGCTGTACGGCCTCTTCCCCGCCGACCGCGTGAAGCCCTACGATATGCGCGACATCATCGCGCGGCTCGTCGATAACTCCGAGTTTGAGGAATACAAGGAAGGCTACGGCCAAACCCTGCTCTGCGGCCTGGCCCGCATCGACGGCTGGGCGGTGGGTATCGTGGCGAACCAGCGCAAAATCGTCAAAAGCAAAAAGACGGGGATGCAAATGGGCGGCGTCATTTATTCGGATTCGGCCGATAAAGCCGCGCGGTTTATTATGAACTGCAATCAGAAGAAAATACCGCTGGTGTTTGTGCAGGATGTCAGCGGGTTTATGGTCGGCTCGGCCTCCGAGCATAACGGTATCATTAAAGACGGCGCCAAAATGGTGTCGGCGATGGCGAATTCGGTGGTGCCGAAATTCACCGTACTCGTCGGTAATTCCTACGGCGCGGGTAATTACGCGATGTGCGGCAAAGCCTACGACCCGCGCCTGATCGTGGCGTGGCCCACGGCCCAACTGGCGGTGATGAGCGGCGCAGCGGCGGCCAACACGCTGCTGCAAATCCAGGTAGCCAGCCTAAAAGCCAAAGGCGAAACCATCACCCCGGAAGCCGAAAAAGAGCTGCTCGACCGCATCAAAGCCCGCTACGACGAGCAGCTTTCGCCGTACTACGCGGCGGCGCGCCTCTGGGTCGATGCCATCATCGACCCCCTCGACACGCGCCGCGTTCTCTCCGAAGGCATCGCAGCGGCGAATAACGCGCCCATTACGTGGGCGTACAATGTGGGCGTGATTCAGACGTGAGTCGGGTGCGCGCAGCGACGCTACGCTGACGCAGCGTCTCTGCGAAGCCTCCGCGTCGCTGCGGGAAATATTTCGCTCACAAGCATGTTAGGCTCCGAATGACGACTGCCGAAATCAAAGCCCTGCTCTCGCTCCTCGACGACTCCGACCCCGAAGTCGCCGCGCACGTCCATCACCGCCTCGAAACCCTCGGCGAAGCGGTCATCCCCGTCGTGGAGGAAATCTGGGAGTCTTCCCTCGACCCCGAAGAGCAGCACCGGCTCGAAGAACTCGTCCACCGCCTGCAATTTGAAGGCTTGCAGCGTCGCCTCGCGGCCTGGAAAGAAGGTGGCGGCGCCGACCTGCTCGAAGGGATGCTCCTCGTCAATCAATACCAATACCCCGACGTAGACCTCGCCGCCCTGCACCGTGCCCTCGACGAGTATTATTACGAAGCCTGGGTGATGCTGCGGCCCGACATGCACCCCTTCGACCAGGTAAAAGCCCTGAATTACGTGCTGTTTCGGCAGGCACGGTTTGCCGCCAACACGCAGCATTTTCACTCGCCCGCGAACTCGATGCTCGGCCGCGTCCTCGAAAGTCGGCGTGGCAATCCGCTGACGTTGTGCGTCATTTTTCTGCTGTTGGCGCGCCGCTTGGGGATGCCGATCCACGGCGTAAACCTGCCCAACCTGTTCATCCTCACCTGGAAGCCGACGGGCGGCGCGGGCACCGGCCAAGCGCAGTTTTACATCAACGCCTACAATCGCGGCCTCCTGCTCACCCGCGAAGACATCGCCACGTACGTGCAGCAGCTCGGCCTACCCGAAGCCGATATTTATTTCGAGCCCTGCACGAATCTCGACATTGTGCGGCGTGCGTTCCGCAACCTCGCGCTGTCGTTCGAGAAACTCAACGAGCCGCAGAAATCCCGCGAGGTAAATTTATTGCTGGATGTATTGGGCGAGGAGCGCGCGGCGGCGGCGGGGGAAGAAGGGGAAGGGGAGGAGTAGGCGGAAGTGTTACAAAAACGCACCACACAATGCCAAAGATTTACGAGTACCTCGGAATTATTTTTCTGATTTATACTGACGACCATCTGCCAATTCACGTCCATGCGCAGTATGGCGATTTCGAGAACAAAATTGAGTTGTATTACGAGTCGGGTGAGTTAGTTGAACTGGTGTTCCAGCGAGTGCGTGGTAAGAAGGAATTGCCCGCCGCGCAGCGCAAGCAAGCTGATGCATTGGTGCGCGAGTATCACCTGAGCATTGTGGATAAATGGAACGAAGTGATGGTATTTGGACGTAAACCGCTTTTCGAGCGAATTTCCAAGAAAGGATGACACCTCTAGCCGTTACCACCGCTCGACATTTAACTGCTTACGTCGTGGCCGTCACGTTCAGCGATGGCACGACGCAGGACATTGATTTCGGCCCCATACTAGACCAATTTGGCCCGACTGATTACCGCGCCATCTATCGTCAGCCCGAATACTTTCGCGCTTTTGCTATCGAGAACGGTAATCTGGTGTGGGGCGAAGACTGGGATCTTATATTTCCGGTCTGGAAACTCCACCAAAACCGGCTGACGGTGGCGGTGCATTGACCTCGCGCCTCGCAGACGTATTTCCACTATCCGGCACGAGCCGGAGACACGCTCCGTTCAGAGCAGCGAGTGGGGTTGATTACTTCTGCCAGAATAGTTCGAAACTCGCGCGAGTCTCCAGCCGCGTGTAGAACCAGTGAATAGACCCGCACCTACGCCACCACAATACCCGTACGCTTGATTTCTTCGGTGAAGGCGTCGCCGTCGGCGAAATAGGCGGTTTGGAAGGTGTGGGGCTCGATGACAATGTAGTTGCCCATCAAGTGGCCGAACTGGCGTACATCGAGCGCGCCGGCACCGGTGAATGAATCGGCCACCAGCGCGACGTCAATGTCCGACCATTCGTGCTGCTCGTTGCGGGCAAACGAGCCGAACAGGATAACCTGCCGCACGGGTACGATTTGCCGCACTTCGTGGGCGAAGCGTTTTACAAGGTCGACGGCAGCTTGTTGCGTAACCATTGACGGAGGAGGGTGGCGCGGTCGCAAGGTCGGCCGCGTGTGATGCAAACGTTGCCTTAGGTCACGCCCGCGTTACAAATGCGTGATAACAGGGAGTGACGATGCCCGTGAGTTGTGGCTTCATGCTCTAGGTCTACCGTATAGAGTTCAAGTGCCTTAGGTCTCTTGCTAGAAAAAAGATGCAATCGGAAAGAAGAATTTTTATTACTTTATCGGTCTCGTGTATTAACACCGGCTCTTCATCGCCGGATAGAGGATCTTTTTGCATAGACAAGATAATTTTTTGAAAAACCAAAACAAGGTGATTTTCTTCGTGCCGTGTATAGGCGCGGCTCAGAAAACCTTTTCTTTTAGGTTCATAACCTGTTTCTAATGAGTCTGGTACGACTAATTGGACGTAGTTCCATTGCTCAGCAATTGAACTGTAAGGTACTAGGCGGGGGGTATCAGATCGCGTGCGTGAAACTCGAACAGGTGTATCGGGACAATCCGGCCCATGTTGCCAGTTGTCCTGTTTTTCTATGACGTAATGGTCACTCAGCATGGCTATGTCAGGTTTATGAATTTTTGGTGCTACCGGCTCAAGTACAGATTCCGCTCGCCGTAAATCTCCCGAAAATAATCATCCGTCAGATCATCGATAAAATAAATCGCCTCTCCCGTAGATTTCATTTCCGGCCCTAATTCCTTTTCCACATCAGGGAATTTGTGGAATGAAAACACGGGCACCTTGATCGCATACCCCTTCCGGACAGGATTAAACGTGATGTCGCGCAATTTGCGCGCGCCGAGCATTAATTCCGTCGCGTACTGAATATAAGGTTCCTGGTATGCTTTCGCGATGAACGGTACCGTGCGCGAGGCCCTTGGGTTGGCCTCGATGATATATACCACGCCGTTTTTGATGGCGAACTGAATGTTGATAATGCCTACCGTACCGAGCGCCAACGCAATTTTGCGCGTATGGCGGTCGATTTGCGCCAGAATATCGGCCGATAAATCGAACGGCGGCAGCACGGCGAACGAATCGCCGGAATGAATACCCGCCGGCTCGATATGCTCCATCACGCCCACGATGTACACGTCTTCGCCGTCGCAGAGGGCATCAGCTTCGGCCTCAATGGCGTTTTGCAGGAAATGGTCGAGTAGAATATTATTGCCGGGGTAATGCTTGAGGATTTCGAGGACGTGATCTTCCAATTCCTGGGCATTGATCACGATTTTCATCGATTGCCCGCCCAACACGTAGCTGGGGCGCACCAATAGCGGGAAAGGCAACGTTTTGGCGGCTTCCAGCGCCTGTCCGGCCGTGCTGACGGCGGTAAATTCGGGGTACGGAATGTCGTTGGCGCGGAGCAATTCGCTGAAGGCACCGCGATCTTCGGCCAAATCCAAGGATTTATAGCTCGTGCCGAAAATGCGGATACCGTAGCGATCCAGCTTTTCGGCGAGTTTCAGCGCCGTTTGCCCGCCCAATTGCACGATGACGCCTTCGGGCTTTTCGTGCAGAATGATTTCGTACAAATGCTCCCAAAAAACCGGCTCGAAATAGAGCTTGTCGGCAATGTCGAAATCGGTGCTGACGGTTTCGGGGTTGCAATTGACCATAATGGTTTCGTAGCCGCACGCTTTGGCCGCCAGCACCCCGTGGACGCACGCATAATCGAACTCGATGCCTTGGCCGATCCGGTTCGGGCCGGAACCCAGTACGATGACTTTTTTGCGGTCGCTCCGCACCGATTCGTTTTCGCCCTCAAATGTCGAGTAATAGTAGGGCGTGCCGGCGGCAAATTCCGCCGCGCAGGTATCAACTTGCTTGTAGACGCGCTTGATATTCAGCTCCTGCCGTTTCTGGAAAACCTCGCTTTCGAGGCAGCGCAGGACGTGCGCAATCTGGCGGTCGGCGTACCCCTGACGTTTGGCGGCGCGCAACACGTCGGGCGGAATAGTGGCTAACGTGTATTGCGCAAGCTGTTTTTCGGTCTGATCGAGTTCCTCAATCTGATTCAGGAACCACGGATCAATTTTCGTAATCTGCTGAATCGTACTCGTGGCAATGCCGAGCTTCATCGCGTCTTTAATCGAAAATAACCGGTTCCACGACGGGTTTTTGAGCGAGTCGAGAAGCTGGTGATAATCGGTCATTTCCCGGCCATCGGCGCCGATGCCGTTGCGCTTGATTTCGAGACTCTGACAGGCTTTTTGTAGTGCCTCCTGAAACGAGCGGCCGATGCCCATTACTTCGCCCACCGATTTCATTTGGAGGCCCAGCGTACGGTCGGCACCGGGGAATTTATCGAAGTTCCAGCGCGGAATCTTGACGATGACGTAATCGAGCGCCGGTTCAAAAAAGGCGCTCGTAGAGCCCGTAATCGGGTTTTTTAGCTCATCCAGATTGAAGCCGAGGGCGAGTTTGGCGGCAATCTTGGCAATCGGATAACCGGTGGCTTTCGAGGCCAGCGCCGACGAACGCGACACGCGTGGGTTGATTTCGATGGCAATGATGTCGGTATCATCCGCCGGATTCACCGAAAACTGCACGTTGCAGCCGCCCGCAAATTGCCCGATGCCGTTCATCATCAAAATCGCCAAATCGCGCAGCCGTTGGTACACCGTATCGGGCAAGGTAAGCGCGGGCGCCACCGTAATGGAATCGCCGGTATGGATGCCCATCGGGTCGAAATTTTCGATGGAGCAAATGATGATGATATTTTCGGCGCCGTCGCGCAGTAATTCCAGCTCGAATTCTTTCCAGCCCGAAATACTTTGCTCCACCAGCGCCTCGTGGGTGGGCGAGGCACGGAGGGCGGCGCCAAGTTTCTTCTCAAACTCGGCGGGGTCGATCACGATGCCGCCGCCGGTGCCGCCGAGTGTAAACGACGGCCGAATGACGAGCGGAAAGCCGATTTCCTGGGCGATTTCCTTGCCTTCGAGCAGCGATTTGGCCGTGCGTCCCTGGCACACGCCCACGCCCAGCTCCAGCATTTTCATTCGAAACAACTCGCGGTCTTCGGTCACGCGGATGGCGTCGAAATCGACCCCGATGACCTGCACGCCGTGCAACGCCCACAGGCCGGCATCGTGGCAGTCGAGGGCGAGATTGAGCGCCGTTTGGCCGCCCACGGTGGGCAGCACGGCATCGATTTCGGGGTGTTCGTGCAGAATCCGGGCGATGCTCGCCTTCGTCAGCGGCAGCAGGTACACCACCTCGGCCGTCGCCGGGTCGGTCATGATCGTCGCCGGGTTCGAGTTGATCAGAATCACCCGAATGCCTTCTTCCCGCAACGAGCGCGCCGCCTGGGTGCCGGAATAGTCAAACTCGCAAGCCTGACCGATGATGATGGGACCGCTGCCAATGAGCAGCACCGTACGAATCGCGGGGTTTTGGGGCATAGCCGAAGCGGCGGGGTTGCGCCTGAAATCTCAGGCCGCCGTTCGGGTTGCGAAGGTACGGCGGGGGCGGGGCTGCAACTATTTTTGCTGATCCGTAAGTCATACGCTGATGAAACCCGTTTCTCGCCTACTCATCCTGCCTCCGAAAAATACCGGTGATGCCCCTTGGTGGGTGTTGCTGCTGTTGTCGCCATTCTTGCTGGCCGCAATAGTGTTCAGCATCGTGTTGGAAGGCTGCGCCGCCCTACTTAACAAGGTTACAGGCGATGAGAGCGTATTTGAAGGCATGGAAAAACGCTCGGGTGAATCCATCTGCACCTTCACGAGGCAACTGGATTACCGCAACCTCGACCCGGTGGTCATTCGGGCGGTGTACGAGGAAATACGAACTGCCTACGGCTGGCTGGAGGAGTATGGCCCGTTTCCGTTGCGGGCGACGGATCGGATTTTCGATGAACTGTGCATCGACGGCGACGACATCAGTTTCAATATGCTGCCGGCAATTTCGCATCGGGCACAGCGGTCGTTGGAAACGAATATGGTGCCTGATCCACTGATTTCTTATACAGCCGGAGAACTGGTCACCTATCTGAGCGCACAGCCGCATCTGTCGTAGCGGCACTTGATACTCAGCAGCCCGCTCTGCTTCATCGAAATTGCGTTGGAGTCATTGTGTTTCAGCACGCAATGCGCTACTCAGCAGCCAGCCGCGAATACACCACCGAATCGCGGTACTGGCCATTGAAAAACTGATTTTCGCGAAAAAGGCCTTCCTGCACAAAGCCGTTGCGCTCGATCAGCTTGCGCGAGGCGGCATTTTCGGGGCGGATGATGGCCTCGATGGAATGCAGATTCATTGCGCCGAAACCATAGGCGATGGTGGCGGCGAGGGCTTCGTCCATCAGCCCCTGCCCGTGGTAGTCGGCGTGCAGAATGTAGCCGATTTCGGCTCGGTGAGCGTCGGGATAGATTCGGACGTAGCCGATCATCCCGATGAGCGTGTCGTCGCCGACGCGGCAGATGGCCCAATTGATTTTTTCGTTTTGCACCTGGCCGTCGCGCATCAGCGTGAGTAGGGCCGCCGCATCGGCGGGGGTTTGAGCAATGGGCCGGGGGATAAATTCCATCAGCGCCGGGTTCGAGCGGATGACGAAAAGGGCGTCGGCGTCGGTTGGGCGCGGCTCGCGTAACGTTAGGCGGGCCGTGGTGAGTGTTGGGAAAGGCGCGAAATTGAGCGTCAGCATAGTATCCGCAAAAGTGCGTTGCTCCCCGCGCTCGCGCCGTTGGAACACCTCAACCCAGCTCTTTCGCCGGATCCCAGAAACGGGCGGTAAAATCGGTAATGCGGTCGTCCTGCACCGGCACACCTTCAGCTTCCAGGGCGTGCTGCATCGCATCTGGCGAGCCGAAATGGTGCTTGCCGGTGAGCATCCCTAAGCGGTTTACCACGCGGTGGCACGCGAGCCCGACCACGGCGTGGCCGGCCATCATCGCCCAGCCTACGGTGCGCGCGCCGGATTTGGCACCGAGGTACGACGCAATGGCGCCATAGCTCGTCACGCGGCCCGGCGGAATAAGCCGCACGATGTCGTGGACATCGTGGAAAAAATCGGATGGGGATGGTGAAGGGATTTCGAGAGATCGAGAGATTTTTGCTTTGCTCATACTATTTGGCGTGTGGCATAATGGCTCGGCTACCCAGTTCACCTGCTGCCCACGGCTACCGTTTCTTTGAACACTTTCACGGCGCCCTTCAAATCGAAGAACTCGGCGTAGAGGACGTAATAGCCCGTGGCCACGCGGCGGTTATTGTCGTCTTCGCCCTGCCACTGAAAAGTGCCGCTGGTGGCGAGGGTTTGGTTGCGGGCAAGCTTGCGGATGAGGCGCCCCTGTGAGTCGAAAATCGTGAAATTGGCCGTATAGCCCGCGCCGGGCACCACGTACGTGATGTCGGCAAACTCGGCGCCGCCTTGGCCGGGCGTAATCACGCGCGGAACGATTTTCACGGTGTTGTCGGGCAGGTCGTAGGTGGCGCGCGATTGCGAATTGACGCGCCCCGGCGTGGCAAACCCCACCGTACTGGCGGCGGAGTGAAAGTTGGTCGGGTCGGAGGGGCCATCGAGGCGGATGCGTTCCAGGGAAACGCCTTCTTCGTTGGTCAGCAAGGGCGTATGCTGGCGCTCGTCGTAGGCGTAGCGGTCGAGTTCGGTGCTGTCGGGTGCAAGTAGCACGACCGTCCCGGCGTCGTCGGAGTAGGAGGGGAGCGCCGCCACCCGCACCAGCCGCGCGCGGTCGGTGGAAGCGGGGTACTGCGCCGCCACCGTGTCGGGCGCCACCGTGAGGGCGGCCAAACTGCCGGGCGGCAGCGCGAAATTCGGCAGCGCCTTCAACTGATACAGTGAATCATCGCGTAGGGTGGCGAGGAAATAGCCGTCCAAATCAAGCTGTTTGGTAGAACGGTTGACGATTTCAACGAAATCGACGCCGCCGGCGCGCGGGTTGAACAGGATTTCGTTGATGACTACATCGGTGGGGCGCGGCGTTTCGGGCACCAGCACGTTGGCCGTGAGCGGTTGGGTGGCGCCGGCGCAGCCCGTCAGGCCGGTCACGGTCAGCGGTACGGTTCGGCCGGGCGTCAGGGGCGCGCTCAACGTCAGGCGTACTTCACGCCATTCGGGGCCGCGCACGGTGGCGGCCGTCACGAGCGGGCCACCACCGCCAAGGACATAGCGCGCGGGATCGGCGGCAGTCAGTGAATCGAGCTTTTCGGTGAAAAACAGTCGTAGTCCGCTCGGTGTGCCATTTATGGAGGCCACCCGAACCCTTGCCAGCGCGGGCGCAGCGAGGGCCGCGAGCGTCGAATCGCGCGAATTGAGGCGGCCGGGCGTGCCGCCGGTGGAATCGCGTGAGGCGCCCCAGTTGGCGGCCAGGCCGCAGGGTTTGGCGCGGTCGATCATCTCCAGCGCCCAGCCGCCGTCTTTCTTGGCGGGGTTGCGGTACCAGTCATCGGTGTAAGCCACCGAAAACAGCAACTGACCATCGGCGCGGCGCAGCGTGAGGGTGTCGGCGGCGTTGGTGAGGCTGGGAAAGTTGGTGAGGGCGAAGATTTTACGCACGCCGATAGCGATAAACAAGGCGGCGCGCGTCGAGCCGCATACCACCGCATACTCACCGGGTTCGAGGGTGGCGTCGGGCGCGAAAACGGCGACCGTGCTGCTGCCCGGCTTGCCCAACCGCACATCGGCGAGGGTCAGGACGCGCGCCGTGGGGTTATGAATTTCGAGGTATTCAGTAATTGGTAGGCTGATGGATGGCGATTCGTCGGCGAGGATTTCGGTGATGAGTACCTCGTACAGTTCCGGCAACTCGCCCAGTCCAAAGCTCAGGACGGTGGCTGTGGCGGGGGTGTTCCCCGAACAATCGGCCACACCGCTGATGGTGAGCGTGTAGCGCGTGCCCGCCACCAACGGCGCGCTGAGTGTCAGGAAAACGAACCGGAGCGAATCGGCCCGAAAATCCACTGCCGTAACGGCGCTGCCGGGCGCCGCCACGAAGCGCGCCACAGTGGCCGTCAGCGTATCGATAGCCTCTGAAAATTGCACGCGGAGGCGCGTTGGGCTCAGCACGGCTACGGCCAGCGGCGTGGGCGCACGCACGTCGGGCGCGCTGCTGCTCACCGAATTGATACGGCCGGGGGTGCCGCCGTTCATATCATTGGACGCCACCCAGTTGGCGGCATCGCTGCACGGCAGACCCGCGTTTATCTTCTCCAACGACCAGCCGCCGTCGTCCTTCACGGGGTCGCGGTACCAATCGTCGGTATAATTGACTTCATCGACGCGCACCCCCGTGGAGCTCAAAAGGCGCACGCGGTCGGCGGTGAGGTTGAGAGACGGCAAGCCCGCAACACCGACGATGCGTACTGCCGCACCCAAAAATGCGCGGTAGGCGGTGGTGTCGGTCGTGCGCGTCAGTACCACATACTGACCGGGCGCCAGGTAGCCGGCCCCCACCGTGCCCACGCTCGTGGTGCCGTCCTGCACGCGCCAGCCGCTGAGATCGAAGGTTTTAGTGGAGCCGTTGAACACCTCCACGAATTGCGCGGCGGGCAACAGAGTCAGCGGGTTGCCCGCCGGGACACTCGTATCCACGAACAACTCCGTAATCCGCACATCGCCGGCCACGGCCGTAGCGCCGAGCAGCAGCGTCGTGACCAAAGGCGGCGTCGCCACATTACCCGAACAATCGGCTACGTTGGTGATGGTAAGCGTATAGCGCGTGCCGGGTACCAGCGCGCCGCTTAGTGTGAGCGTGACGAACCGCAGCGAATCGGCGCGAAAATCAACGGCCGTGACGCTCAGGCCTCCCGTGAGCGTGAAGCGCCCGATGGTCGCCGTAAGCGTATCGATGGCTTCCGTAAATTCAACTTCCACGCGGGTAGGTGCCAGCACGGTAGCCCGCGCCAGCGCGGGTGGCGTAACATCGGGCGTGGTGCTGTTTACTGAGTTGATACGGCCGGGTGTGCCGCCGCTCACATCCGTAGAAGCCAGCCAGTTATCGGCATCTGAACACGGCCGCACCGCCCGGATTTTCTCCAATGACCAGCCGCCCGCCGCTTTTACGGGGTCGCGGTACCAGTCATCGGTGTAGTTCACTTGCTCAATGAGTAGCCCGGCGGGCGTGCGCAGTTTCACGGCATCGCCGTCGAGGTTGAACGTCGGCCAGCTCGTGACGCCGATAATGCGCGCCGTAGCGCCCAAATATGTGCGGTACGCGGTGGTGTCGGTGGTGCGCGTCAGCACGGCGTATTGGCCGGGGGCCAAGTAGGCAGCGGCGCCCGTATTTACGGTACCTGCGCCGGCAGTGGCGTCCTGCAATTTCCAGCCGTTGAGGTCGAAATATTTAGTGCTGGAATTGAATATTTCGATGAACTGCGCGGCGGGTAGCGCCGTCGGCGGGTTGCCCGCCGGGATGCTCGTATCAATGAACAACTCCGTGATTTGCACCTCGCCCACGCCCGCTGCCGCGCCGATGAGCAGCGTAGCGGTTAGTGGGGTGGCGGCGGTATTGCCAGCACAGTCGGCTACCGAGCTGATGGTGAGCGTATAAAGTGTGCCCGTCACCAGCGGCCCGCTCAAGGCAAGCGTGGCAAGCCGGAGCGAATCGGGCCGAAAATCAACGGCTGTCACGCTCAACCCGCCCGTGAGCGTGAAGCGCCCGATAGTGGCCGTCAGGGTATCGATGGCTTCTGAAAATTGTACATCTACTCGCGTTGAGTTGCGCAGGGTGGCCCGCACTAATGTAGGCGCGGTGGCATCAGGCGCGGTGCTGTTTACCGAGTTGAGGCGGCCGGGCGTACCCCCCGTCATATCAATGGAAGCCAGCCAGTTATCGCCGTCGGAACACGGCCGGGTGGAGTTGATTTTTTCCAACGACCAACCGCCGTCGTCCTTCACGGCATCGCGGTACCAATCGTCGGAGTACGTTACGGCGTCCACCACGAGGGTGGCGGGCGCGGGCGGCAGCAGTCGCACGAGGTCGCCGGTGATGTTGAGCGTCGGCCAGCTCGTGACGCCGATAATTCGCACCGTTGCCCCGACGACCAGGCGGTACCTGCCAGTGTCGGCGGCGGGCGTCAGCACGGCGTATTGGCCGGGGGCGAGACGCCCGGCCCGCAACGTGCCGCTGGTGCCGGCGGCGGCCCCGGCGGCATCCTGCAACCGCCAGCCGAGCAGGTCGAGCGGTTGGGTGCTGGTATTGAGGATTTCGACGAACGGCGCCGGTGGTAGCGTGGTCAAGGGGTTGCCCACCGGAATGCTCGTATCGACGAACAGTTCCGTGATGCGCACATCGCCGACGCTCACGGGCGCAGGCGGCGCGGAGAAGCGGAAGGTGCGGGTTAGCGGAGTAGCAAGCGCATTGCCAAAAAGGTCGGTCAGACCACTGATGGTGAGCGTGTTGAGGCCGTTGCCGAACGCCGTGCCGAATGTCAGCAGCACGGCGGCATCGTCGAGCGGGTCGAGGGCGGCGCTGGTGGCCGCGCCCACGCCCGCCACCGTAAACGCGCCCGCCGCCGAGGCACTGGCGGACGTTACGGGTTCATCGAGTTGGAGGCGTAACGTGGTGCCGGTCAGTACGGTCAGGCGACGGATGGCGGGCGGCGCG
This sequence comes from Hymenobacteraceae bacterium, assembly GCA_031425525.1. Lineage (GTDB taxonomy): Bacteria > Bacteroidota > Bacteroidia > Cytophagales > Hymenobacteraceae > JANNMJ01. Next base: position 20,548 of record JANPJM010000030.1, read on the forward strand.
GTATCGATGATGCGGAAATCATCGAAGTAAAATTTCAGCGCGTTGCTCTGCGTATAGCGCGCCACCACGCCGAACCAGCGACTGGCGGCGTACGTGGTATCGCGGGCGGTGCCCTGCGGGGCGTACGTGGTGCCACCGGCAATGTCGGCGCCGAGCGTCCAGTTGCCGGCCGTGTCGCGCGTGACGCGCACCCGCACTACGTTGTTGCTGGTGGAAGCCAACAAGCCATCCGTGCCATCGATGACGAGCGTGGACGACGCGCGGTTTTTTCGGAACAGACTCACCTCGTCGGGCGTGCCGCCCAGGCGCACGAAATAGCCCTGGTTTTGGCCGGTGAGGCTAGCCGAGTCGGAAGTCAGATACACATCGGCGTGGTTGGCGGCGGACGTGCCGAATTTGAGATTCGCCCAAAACTCCCACGTCGCCGCGCCGCTCACGCGCGAGGGCGCCGCGAGGGTTTTGGTAGCCGCCACGGCCGCGCCGTTGGTCTGGAGCTGCTGGGCGGCATTGACGATGAAATCGGGCGTATCGCCCGCCCAAGCGGGATTTTGGGTGAAATCGCCGTCGGTGAACGACTCCGCTACCTGCGCGGCGACCGAGCGGGTCAGCAGAACGAACAGCAGTGTCGGAAGCAGAAAAACGGAACGAAAGCGCAGCATCGGCACAGAGAAAAAGGGGAGGGGAGGGCGTTCTTTGTAGCCCGGAAGGTAAGTGATGTATTCGATACCTAAGCGTATCGGTGTTCTATGCACGCGTTACGGGGCTGCGTTGGCGAGCATTTTTGGTCTTCTCCGGTTTCAATTTCACTCGTACGCTCAACTGCGCGACTTTTCCCCATGAAACTTGCCATCGTTGGAGCCACCGGGCTCGTAGGTCAGGAAGTGCTGCGTGTGCTGACCGAACACCGTTTTTCCTTGACGGAATTGTTGCCGGTGGCGAGTGCCGCTTCGGTAGGCACCACGGTGATGTTTCAGGGGCAGGAGGTGGCCGTAATCGCGCTGGAAACGGCGCTGGCGGCCCGGCCCGACATCGCCATTTTCTCGGCCGGGGCGGGGCCGTCGCGCGAGTGGGCGCCGAAGTTTGCCGCCGCCGGTACGTTCGTCATCGACAACTCGTCGGCGTGGCGGATGGAACCGGAAATTCCGCTGGTAGTGCCCGAAATCAACGCCGATACGCTCACGGCGGAGGCGCGCATCATCGCCAATCCCAACTGTTCGACCATTCAATTGGTGTTGGCACTGAGTCGGTTGCATCGCCGCTACCGGCTGAAACGGCTCGTGGTCAGCACGTACCAATCGGTGACGGGCACGGGCAAGCACGCCGTGGCGCAACTCATGGAAGAGCGCGCCGGCCACACGGCCACCGCGCCCGCCTACCCGCACCCCATCGATCTCAACGTGCTGCCGCACATTGACGTGTTCGAGGCCAACGACTACACCAAAGAGGAGATGAAAGTAGTGCGCGAAACGCGCAAGATTCTCGCCGACCAGACCATCGGCATCACCTGCACCGCCGTGCGGTTGCCCGTTCTGGGCGGCCACTCGGAGGCGGTAAACGCTGAATTTTACGAAGAATTCGAGCTGCCCGACGTGCGTCGCATCCTGGCTGAAACGCCCGGCGTGGAAGTCGTGGATGAGCCCGCCACCAATCGGTACCCGATGCCGCGCGACGCCCACGGGCACGACGCCGTACTCGTCGGCCGCCTCCGGCGCGACGAAAGCCAGCCGCGTACGCTCAACCTCTGGATTGTGGCCGACAACCTGCGCAAAGGCGCCGCTACCAACGCTGTGCAAATTGCCGCTGAATTGGTGCGGCGCGGGCTGGTGGCGGGATAAGGCGCGGTTTACAAGTTCGACTACAAAGTGCCCTGAGCGGGTGCTTTGTTGCGAAAAATCTGCGGCAGGGCGTTTGGTAATTTGGGATTCTGTGTGAAAAAACGTGGGGTGGGGGCTAGTTCCGCCACCCCGGCCGCCCCACCCAAAATGCGAGAGGCGGAGCTGCGCTTCACCCCACGTTAGGAAAAAACGCACAACCAGTCCGGTGGTCTTCTTTGATAAGTATCATTCGGTTGTGTCTCAATGGTATTGTTTGATTCCAAAGAAGAAATGGTGGATAAATAGGGCAATGACGCCCTCGTGAAACTCCACTTTTTTCGAGAAGCAAATCGTTTTACGGGTGAGGCGTTTGAGGCGGGTGCGTAGGGTCAAGTGTTTGCGTTCGAGGCGTTGAAGATCCGGTTTCGACTCGGTTCGTTCGCAGGGGTCGAGTTGGTCCACGTAGGCCCACCACGCGTCAGTGAACCAGTGGCGAATCGCCAGGCCGGCGTGGGCGAGCGCCGTGCGTAAGCGGCGAAAGGTGGCGTGGGTGCGCCGGCCGAACACGTAAGCGACAATGCGGCCGGAAGGGCGATCTTCGACCCACCAGAGCCAGCGCGGATGGGCCTTGGCGCCGACGTAGGACCACATCTCGTCGGCGTGGAGCGTCAAAGCTGGCGCTGGCACTGGCACTGGCGCTGGCACTGGCACTGGCACTGGCGCTGGCACTGGCGCTAGGAAGGCGGGATTGACGGGCGCCGGGGGGAGTGCAGTGAATTTTTTTTCAAGTGAGCCAGCACCGTGTTGGTCGAAATGCGCAGCGTGCGCGCGGTGTCGCGGATGCCACTGCCGTTGAGGGCCAGCGCGACGATCTGCGCGGCGACGGCCGGATCGTGCGCGCGGCGCCGAAACGTGAGTTGGAACGTGCGGCGGCAGGCCGTGCAACGGTAGCGTTGCGAGCCGTCGCTGTTGGTGCCGTGGCGATACACCGCTTCGGCTTGGGCGCACGAAGGACAACTAATTGCTGCTAAAACCATTCACCAAAGCTACGCGCTTTCTATGCTACCGAGACGCGACCTATCATTCTTATAATTTGAGTAAAGATTTTCGGATAAAAACCGATCATTAACTCATTATTACGGCAGTAGAAGATTTACTGTATGGATGTCGGCATTTCGACATGCAAGCAGCGGGGTTCGTCGTGTGCCGAAAGCAACCGGGCGGCCGATGCGACTATAGAGATCGCCACAGTTCACAGGAGAAATCGGCTCATTGAATGCGATTTGCCTACGGTTCGTCGTCGTTCGCGTCGGAATTGCCAAAAACGGTCAGGAAAAGGTGCTATTTGTGCTTACCTTCGTGCTGTTCAGTGCATATATTTCTTTCGACTTCGTTTGGGCACCTTCGGGTGGTTTCTACCCGCCTTGCGCTGTCCGTCCTCGTTTTTTAGCATTCCAACCCCGCTTCTATGCTGCAACCCTTACTCCGTTCGATTTTTTCTGTACTCTCGTCACCGCGCCTCTCACAAGATGTATGCGCGGGTGAGCCAGCGCTGTCTACGGCGCGCTGTCGGGGGGTACTGACCTTGCTGGTGGGGGCACTTGGGTTGCTGCCGCTTGCAAGCTCGGCGCAAACCATCTCCGGCCTCGTCTACGAAGACGCATGGTATGGCGGCGGCGCTGGGCGCGCGTGGCCGGGGGCAGCGGGCAGCGGGTTCACCGCGCGCGACGGGGCGCGGGTCGAGCTTTACAACTTTACCACCAATGCGGGGGGCGCTTTCGTGGCAGCCGTCAATACCGCTGGCGGTGGCCTTTACTCGTTTTCGGGAGCCAACGTGGTCAATGGCAACCAGTACCGCGTGCGGGTTGTGAACGGGTCGGTGCAATCGGCACGGACGGGTTGGGTGAATACGTTGACGCCGGTCAGTACGTATGCCGGTAACGACGCGGATGCCATCAACCGCGTTGGTGGCCCTACGCCGGAGCTAACCGACCCCGGTAACAACGCCGCCAGTACCCTGGCGACGATTGTGGGGGAAGCTGCCCTCTCGAACCAGTTTACTGCCACGGCCGGTACAGTAGGCAACGTCAATTTCGGTTTCAACTTCGATGTCGTGGTTTCGGTGCGTCCCAACGGCCTCGGTTCGCTGCGGCAATTCGTGACCAACGCCAACGCGTTGAGCAACATCGCACCCGCCACCATAGCGCAAGTCGGGCAGACGGCCGGTCAGGAAGTATCCATTTTCATGATCCCCGACGGCTTGGCGCACCCCGGTTTGCTGGCCGCGCCCGCCGGGCCGGTTAGTGCCCTCACTGGTGGGTTGGCGACCATTACCATTACGAACTCGGCTGCTGATGCGCTGCCCATCATCATCGCCGACAACACCGTAATCGATGGCACGACGCAGACCGCCAACATCGGCAATACCAATACTGGCACGCTGGGCCTGGCGGGTACGGCCGTAGGCACCGGCCCCGACGGTGTGGCCGCCACCGGCGACGAGCTGACGCTGAGTGGTGTCGCCGCGCCCGAAGTGGAAATAGTAGGCTACGGCGGCAACAGTGGCGCCGGTAATTCGCCGAGCGCCATCCGCGTGAATGCCGCCGGAGTGCGCGTGCGCGGCCTAGGTATTCGTTTTTTCAATACTGCGGCCGTCACGAGCCTGGCCGCCGCCAACTGCGCCGGTATGGTGGTGGAAGACAACCTGTTCGGCGTGCCCACCTCGCTGGTGGTGCCCACCAACAATACCCGCTTGGGGCAGGGTGTGGCTCTGCTGGGCATCGTAGCCGGTGGCGGCACCGGGCCGATCATCCGGCGCAACCTTATCGCCGGTACGCGCTTCGAGGCCGTCGTGATCAACGGCAGCGACCAGAACAACGTCATCAGCGGCGCACTGGTCGAAAACAACGAAATTCGGCTGGCGGGCAGCGGCAACAATACCACGCCCAACCCGACGGGCGCCGCCATTTTCGGCACCGGCCAGTTCGGGGCGCTCACGGTGCAGCGCAACCTGATTGGAGTAGCCAACACGACGGGCGACTACAACGGCATCGGCGTTACGTACACGAGCGTGAACGCGGGCGGCGGCAGCGTCAATGCCAACAACTTCCTGAACAACACCCTTACGGCTACGGCCGGTAACGGGGTGCTGGTGGCAGGCGGGGCGGCTGAATCGGCCAATAAATTCGGCACCATCGGGCGCAACGTCATCACGGGCGGCGATTTTGATGGTGTACGGATGACGGCCACGGGCGCCATCTACGTCATCACGCGCAATTCCATCAGCGGGAACGCGGGCCTTGGGATTGATTTGGTGGGAACGGCCGGGGTAGACCTCAACGATAACGGCGACGGTGACGGCGGCCCGAACGGGCTGCTCAACTTCCCCGTCATCGAGTACGCCACGGTGGTCGGTACGAACCTGCAAATCGGCGGCTGGGCGCGCAATAACTCCATCATCGAATTGTTCCGCAACGCGGCTCCCGACGGTTCCGGCTTCGGCGAAGGGCTTACGTATTTGACGAGCGTCACGGAGTCGATTTCCGACCTCGATGGCACCGTGAGCAGCTATGGCCCCGCCGCCGTCAATGGCGTGGCGCAGGGCCAGGACAATACTACCCGCTTCCGGTTCGTGGTGCCGCTGCCGGCGGGGCTCGCCGCCGGCGATTTCCTGAGCGCCACGGCCACGCTGCCGGGCGCCAACAGCACCTCCGAATTTGGGGGGCGTATTCAGGTGGCCAGCATTCTGCAAGGCACCGTGTTCGAGGACGTGAACTACGGCGGCGGCGTGGGCCGCACCTACGCAGTGGCCAACACGAGCGCCACGGCGTCGGGCTTCGCGGCGGGCGTCATCCGTCGTCAGAATGCCATCGTCGAGCGCTATACCAGCGGCGGCGTGCTGATCGATACGGCCCGCACCAACGCCAACGGCATCTACACCTTTCGCACGGTAGCGGGGGGCATTACGTACACGCTGCGGGTGGTGAACAGTAGCGTCACGAGTGCGCGCGCGGGCTACGTCAGCACCCTGTTGCCCGTGCAGACTTACAACGGTACCACCGACCGCGTGGGTGGCGAGGCGCCGCAGCTCGTCGATGCGCCCGCCAACAACCCGGCCGCCCCCGTGACACTCGCGAGCCTGACCACCGGCACGGCCACGCCACAATCGCTGGCGAACGTAACGGCGACGGCGGCCATCAGCGGCGTCGATTTCGGGTTCAACTTCGATCTCATCGTCAGCACCCGCGATGCCGGGCAGGGCTCGTTGCGGCAGTTCATTACCAACGCCAACGCCCTCGGCAACGAAGCCTTGCTGGCCCAAAGCGGTTCTACGCGTTCGGCGCTCAACGGCGCGACGCAGGCGCTCGTCGCGCAACGCGAGGCGTCGATCTTCATGATTCCGAACGGCACCGCGCAGAACGGTTTGCGGGTGGGGCTCGTCAATCAACTAGATGCCAACGGGGTGGCCGTGATTACGGCCGCCTCGGTGCTGCCGACCATCACCGGGCCGTCTACTTCGCTCGACGGACGCACGCAGTCGTTCAACCTCAACAACCCCAACAACGCGGCGCTGGCCGTGGCCACCACCGCCGGCACGGGTGCTACGGCCGTTACGGCCCTCAACGGGCTCGAAGTGCAGCTAGTAGGCAATGGCGCGCTGGCCGTCGGGCTCGACGCGACGAGCGCCGCCACGGCGTTCCGGTTGGCGGGCTTCGCGGTTTACGGCTTCGGGGTGAATGCTGCCGGTACCGATGCCGACGTGCGTTCGGCGGCGGCCACCACGCTCATCACCCAAAACGCCATTGGTACGTCGGCCGTGACCTTTGCCGACCCCGGCGCCGGGCGTTCGCTTGGTGCGCACGTGCTGCTGACGGCGGGCACGGGCGCGCAAATTACCCAAAACCTGATCGGGTACGGCAACGGCGCCGGTATCCGCACGCTACCGTCGGGCGTCACCATCACGGGCAACCGCGTGGTGAGCAACGGCATTTACGCCGCCCTCAACCAGGATGGCCTCGATGTGCAGGGCTCCGGCGCAACCATCACCGGCAACCTTTTGACCGATAACGGCGCCGCCGGCCTGGAACTCGGCAGCAGCCCCGGCGCGGCCACCGTTTCGAACAACACCATCACGGGCAGCGGTCGGTTCGGCACGCGCTCGGCGGGGATTCGCGTCGGCGGCACGCTCTCAATCATTTCGCTGAACATCGTCAGCGGTTCGTACGGCGCGGGGGTGCTGGTAATTGCCACGGCCACCCAAAACCGCCTTTCGCAGAACCACATCTTCAACAACGGGACGGTTACGGGGCTGCCGGCCACGCCCGCTACCGGCCAGCTCGGGATCGACCTGCTGAGTGCCGCCGACAACCAGCAAACCGGCACAGCGCCGTTTATCACCGTCAACGATGCAGCCGACGCCGATGGCGGCGGCAACGGCCTCGCCAACTTCCCGATTCTCTCGACGGTTGCCGTCACGGGCAGCACGCTCACGGTGACGGGTTTCGCGCGGCCGAATACGGTGGTCGAGTTCTTCATCGCTTCGCCGAGTGCCTCGGGGTTCGGCGAAGGCACGGAATACCTGGTTACACGCACCGAAAACACCGTCGATGACACCGACGCCGGCACCGGCACCTACGGTCCGGCCATCATCAACGGCCTGAGCCAAGGTACCGACAACACCAACCGCTTCACGTTCTCGCTGCCGTTTGCCACCCTCACGGTGGCGCAGCAAAATGCGATTATGCTGAACGGGCTGGCGGCCACCGGCACACTCTCGAATGCTACCTCGGAATTCAGTGGCAACGCCGTTTTCCTGCGGATTGAAGGGACGGTTTTTGAGGACATCAACTACGGCGGCGGCGCTGGGCGCGATTTCGCGACCGCCAACACAAGCGCCACCGCGTCGGGCTTCGCAAGCGGCGTCGTGGGTCGGCCGAACGCCCGCGTCGAACTCTACGACAACACCGGCACCCTCGTGCAGGCCACCACCACCGATGCTGCCGGTGTCTACCGTCTGACGGGCGTCACGCCCGCCACCAACCACACCGTGCGGGTCGTGAACAATACGGTGCTGTCGGCGCGGCCGGGGGCTACCGCCGGCCTGTCGCCGGTGCAAACGTTCATCGTGCGCAACGGCACGGCCGACGCCAACCGCGTGGGCGGTGAAGCACCGGAAAGAATAGATGCTCCTGCTTCGGGCGCGGCACCCACGACGCTCATCGAGCTTGTTGGCCTCAACCCCAGCGGCGGCGACAATACGGCGTTCGTCGATCTGGTCGCGATTGGTGGCGCGCCGTCGGCCATCCTGAACCCGTCGTTCGAGACGCCTTCGCAGGGCGGCGGCTTCTCCTATAACACGGCCGGCGCGAGCTGGACTTTCGTCGGGCAATCAGGACTGGCGGCCAACGGGTCGGCGTTCGGCCCGCCGGCGCCTCCCGGTGGCTCGCAGGTAGCATTTGTGCAGGGCACGGGCGTGGCTTCGCAAACCATCAGCTTGCCGCCCGGCACGTATACCCTGACCCTGCAAGCCGCCCAGCGGGCGTGCTGCTCGGCCACCAATAATCAGCGGATCGAAGTGCGGGTAAACGGCGTGGCCGTGGGCTCGATTCAGCCTATCGTGGGTAGTGGCTACCAATTGCTCACGAGCAGCGCCTTTACCATCGGGGCGGCGCCCGCCGTGACGCTTGCCTCGCTCAACACGGCCACCACCATTGCGCAGAGTCAGGCGCCGGTGGCGGTCGGGTCGAGCAACGTGCTGGGCGTCGATTTTGGGTATTCCTTCGATGTCGTCTGCAACACCACCAACGGGGACCAAGGCTCGCTGCGGCAGTTTCTGGTGAACGCCAACACGCTCGGTAACGCCAACCTGGCGCAGGCCGGGCAGACGGCCGGCCGCGAGACGACGATCTTCATGATTCCGAGCGGCACGGCCGTGGCGGGGCTGCGCGCCGGCCTCGTGAACCAGCTCACGGGGGCCGTCGGCGATTCGCGCGCCATCATTCAGTTGCCGATCAGCGGGGTGGCGCTTCCGCTGACCGATGCCGGTACCACCATCGATGGCATCACCCAGACGAACAACGTGGGCAACACCAACACCGGCACGCTCGGCTCGACGGAGTTCGTCGGGGCGGATGCGCTGGCAGTTGTGCCGGCCAACCAGACGGAAGTGGAAATCGTGGGCAACACCGGCGTAGGTGCCGTGTTGAGCCTGACGGGCGCCAACGGCACCGTGCGCAACGTAGCCGTGCGCGGCGGTAATCAGTCGATTCAGCTTACGGGCGCCGCCACCGGCTACCTGATCGAAAACAATCTGATCGGCACGAGCGCCATCGCGTATCAGTGGGAAAACGACGCCACGGTTTCGGGTAATTTCGGGATCGGGATTACGGGCACCGCAGTCGGCACGATTCAGAACAACCTCGTCGGCTTCACCGGCAATTCGGGCATCGACATCGATAACGGTCTCGCCACGGTGGCCGTCACCACGATTCAGGGCAACCAGTTCAACCAGAACGGCTACACCTCGGCCGGCGGCGACGGTATTTCGCTCGGCGACTCCGGCGGATCGGGGCCGATGCTCATCCAGGGTAACCTCTTCACGCGTTCCAACTCGAGCGCCGTGCAGTTCGAGATTCAGCAGACCTCCATCTCGCAGGTACTCAACAACACGATGGTCTCGTGCGGGAAGGGCGGCGCGGGCGCGGCGCTGTCGTCGTTGGAAGGTTCGGCCATCTGCTACCTCCAGCGCAACGGCGCCCGGCGCGGCACCCAGGCCGATGTGATCTCGAAGAACGTGATCGTCGATACCCAGGCGTCGGCCATCGTGGTGGGCTACGGGCAGTCGAACGTGACGATTTCGCAGAACTCGATCTTCAACTCCGGCACCATTGCCATCGACCTCGTTTTCAACCCCAATGCCTACGTGGGCGGCCCTGGTTCGGGCGCCGTCGAGTACGGCTCCGGCGACGGCGTGAGCCTCAACGAAGGCACCATCGGCACGCCGCCCACCGCCCTCCCCAACCGGGGCACCGATTACTCGGTGCTGGCGTCGCTCGACATTCTGAGCGGCAACATGATCATCGAGGGTTTTTCGCGCCCCGGCGCTACCATCGAGTTGTTCGTGCCTGCCCTCGACCCTACGCGCTTCGGCGAGGGGCGCACCTTCCTGTACGCGCGGGTGGAAGGCTCCGTCGATGACACCAACGGTGGCACGGGGGCTTATGGCCCCGGCGCCGTCAATACGTTGCTGCAAGGCAGCGACGCCGCCGCCAACCGCTTCACGTTCACGGTGCCGTTCAGCACGCTGCCAGCGAGTGTGCAGGCCGCCATTCTCACGAACGGTCTGACTTCCACGGCGACCATCAACGGCAACACCTCCGAGTTTTCGGGCGATGTGACGCTGCGCGCCAACGTGTACGCTACCATCACGCCGGCCGCCACGCCGGTGGCCGGCGGCACCACCGGCCAATTCGATGTGGTGTTCGGCAACTTCGGGCCTTCTTCGGCCACGGGCATCACGGCGGTGGTGCAACTCCCGACGGGCTTAGGCGCGGGGGTGGTTGCTACAAACGGCGGCGTGTACAACAACTCGACCGGCGTAGTGACCTACACCGGCCTCACGCAACTGCTCAGCGGCCAGACACTTACTTCGGCCATTACGTACCCGCAGCCCCTCACGCAGGGCGCCGTCACGGGTACGGCGAGCATCAGCACCGTTACCAACGAAAACGGCCAGTTTTCGGATAACGTCCGGACGGCTACCATCGTCACGGCGCAAAGCTTCGACCTCACCACCACCCTCAACGGCCCCGCCACGGCGGTGCCGGGCGCGCTGGTCACGTACGGCGTCATCACGCGGAACCTCGGCCCCACATCGGCGGCCAACGTCGTGCAAACTGTGCAGCTCCCGACCGGCCTGGCCGATGTGTTCGTGACCAACGGCGGTACCTACAATTCGGGCACCGGCGTAGTGACCTTCCCCGCCATTCCGGGCCTGGCCAGCGGGCAGCGGCGCAACAATGCCATCTCGTTTCTGGCGCCGGCCGCTACGTTCAACCTGACGGCCGATGTCACGCCGCTCACGGGCGATGTAAACACCGCCAACAACACCACCGCCGTTCCGCTGACCACCACCGTGAGCGGGGTGGCCGGCCCCCCGGCCAACGTGTTCGTGGAGGTAACCAACAACGCCCCCACTGCCGGGGTGGCACCGGGCGCGCCCGTGACATTCAACGTGACCCAAGGCAACTACGGCCCGCAGACGGCGACCAACGTGGTCACGCGGCTGGCCTTGCAGCCGGGCCTGACGGGGGTCGTGGTCAGCGGTTTCGGGCTGTACAGCAGCACTACCGGCCTCGTGACGTGGCCGCTCGTGGCAAGCCAGCTTACCTCCGCCACTCCGCTGACCTACACGGCTACGTTCAACGCGCCCGCCAGCGGCTTGCTGACCGGCACCGCCAGCGTGACCACCACCGCCGCCGACCCCGTGCCCGCCAACAACGTGGCCACCACGGAAGTAACCATCAATAATCCCAACATCACTGATGTGCGGATTACGCTCGATGGGCCGGCGCGTGGCATTGCCGGGCAGCTTGCCACGTACACCGTGGTGACGACGAACGCCGGTTTCTCCGATGCCGCCGACGTGCGGCCCACGGTGGCGCTGCCCACCGGCCTGAGCGGTGTGGTGGTGAGCGGCGGCGGCACGTACAGCGCGCTTACGGGCATCGTGACGTTCCCCGTTACTGCATCGCTGGCGCCGGGTAACGCCCTAGTAAACTCCATTACGCTCACCACGCCCCTCAACGACGCCACCACGTTCCCGCTCGCGGCGAGCGTTTTCACGTCGTCTACGGAATTGGTGCCCGCCAACAACGTGGCGCGCGTCGCCACGCTGCTGCAAGCCTACGCCGATGTGGAAGTGCTACTGACCGGCCCGCCCACCAGCACCGTGGGCTCGCAGATTACGTACGTCGTGACGACCCGCAACAACGGCCCGGCCGTCTCGAACGGCCACACCCTCACGGTGCAGTTGCCGTCGAGCCTGGCGGGCGTGACGGTGGTCGGTGGCGGTTCCTACAACTCGATGTCGGGTTTGGTGACGTTTACGGCCGTGGCCAATCAGCTGCCGACGGCGAACGGCTCGCTGGTGCGCACGATCACGTTTACGGCCCCCGACCGCTCGTTCGTGACGCCCACGGCTTCGCTGACGATTACCGGTTCCGACGACCCGATCACGACGAACAACCTCGCCGTGTTCACTACCGCCATTGCCACGCCCACGGTGCTGCGCGCCGATGTGGGCACCACCGTAACGGCGAGTGTGCCAACGCAAACGGCCGGTTTGCCGATCACCTTTACCGTGAACACCACCAACGCCGGCCCCAACCCCGCCACCAGCCCGGTGCAGCAGCTCGCGTTGCGCCCCGGCCTGACGGGCGTAGTGGTCGGGGGCGGCGGGACGTACGATACCAACACGGGCATCGTCACCTGGAACCCGGCAACCATCGCTTCCGGCAGCTTCACCACGAACACCGTTACCGTGAACGCGCCCGGCTCCGGGCCGCTCCTGGCGACGGCCATCGCGTCGGCGGCCGAAACCGACCTGAACGTGCCCAACAACCGCGCGACCGCGAGCGTGACCATCACGCCGGCCGCCGATGTGGTTGTGAACGTGAACGGCCGCAGCGTCACGGAGCCGGGGGCCGTGGTGACGTACTCCGTCACGACGCTCAACAGCGGCGCCTCGCCCGCCACGGGGGTCATCACGACGGTGCAGCTACCTACCGGCCTCACGGGGATGCTCATTACTGGCGGCGGTACCTATAACTCCCTGACGGGCCTCGTGACGTTCCCGACGCTGGGCGTGCAGCCCGTGGGCTCGGCGGGCGTGGTGACGAACACCATCACGTTCAACGCGCCGCTCACGAACTACTCGGCCAACGGGCTCGTCACCACGACCTCCACCGACCCCGTGCCCGGCAACAACACCGACGTACAGCTCACCTCGACGAGTGTCAATCGCAAGCCGATAGCCTTCGATGTGGTGAATACGTTGCAGGCACCGCGCGGCGAAACCTCGACCGATGATTTGCTGATTTCTCCGCTCCTCGGCACCGACCCTGATGGCAGCGTTGTCTCGTTCACGGTTCGGAGTCTGCCGGCGCCTACCCAAGGAGTGCTGACGCTCGGCGGCACGCCGGTAACGGTCAGTCAGGTGCTGACGTTGGCGCAAGGGTCGCTGCTGGAGTTTGAGCCGGCGGCCGGGTTTGCGGGCAACGCCTTCTTCACGTATTCGGCCACCGACAACCTCGGGGCCGTGGGCAATACCGCGATCTACACCATTCCGGTGGGCCGCGACAACGCCTCGCTCTATACCAATTCGCCGGTGCTGGGCGGCATGACGCCGTACGTCGTCAATTCGCCGATAGCGACCGTCTTCGATGCCAACGGCGGCGAGTACGCCACCGGCCCGGTGGTCAGCGACAACGGTACGCGTTCGGTGTTCCTGGCGCCGCTGAGTGCGCCTTTACCGGCGGGCACGGCCCTCGATGCTGTCACGGGGCGGCTGTTCGTCTCGAACCCGCTGCTGCTCGTGGCCGGCACCTACACCGTCACGATCACCACCATCGACGAGTTCGCTGGTGAAACCACCCAACCCGTGACGTTCACCATCGGCAACAACCCATTACCGGTGGAGCTGCGCACGTTTACGGCGCGTGCCTCAGGCCTCGACGGCGTGCTGGCCTGGACGACCGCCTCGGAGAAGAACAACGCCTACTTCGCCGTCGAGCGCTCGCGCGATGGCGGGCGTACCTTCGCCGAGATCGGCCGGCGCACGGGCGCGGGCACCACGCCCGTGCCGCAGGAATACGCCCTGACCGATAGCGGCGTGGGCCGCACGGCGGGCACGGTATACTACCGCTTGCGGCAGGTGGATACCGATGGGAAGTTCTCGTTCTCCGACGTGCGGGCCATCGCCTTCACGGGTGGCGTAGTGGGCGGCCCGCTGACGGCCTACCCCAACCCGGTGGCGGGCGGGGCGGATGCCACGCTGACGGTAGCCTTCGACGGCCAGGTAGCGGGTAGCTACGCCCTGACGCTCTATGATGCGGCGGGCCGGGCGGTGCTGACGGCGGCGCACGCGGTAGGCGCGGGTGCCGAGGCGGCGCAACTGGCCGTGGGCACGTTGCCGGCGGGTACGTACACGCTGCGCGTGACGAGCGCCGAAGGGTATAACTCGACCCTGCGCGTGGTGCGCCAGTAAGCAGGTTGCGGCTGTAGACTGCTGCAAGTGATTGATAACCGAAACCGCCCCGTCGAGCAAGCTGCTCGGCGGGGCGGTATACGTTTGGGGGAGGCGCAAGCGTTGGTGAGAAACGGGCGGCGCGTCGGGCAGGGGCTCATCGCGATTTACCGCCAACCGCTTAGCTACGGACAAGGTGATTCCCCTGCCTGAGTGTTCTGCACCAGCACGACCGACTTGTTTCCGTTCGGCCCGGTGGGCGTGTCCGATGCGCTCGAAGCGGACGGCAACATCAGCGTTTTCCCGAACCCCAGCGCCAGCGGCGCCTTCACGCTGCGCGTCGAAGGGCGGCGGGCGGCGGGCCGGTATCAAATTTTCGATGCCGTAGGGCGTTGCGTGGCAACCGGCACCATCGCGCACCCGGATACGGTACTCGACTTGCGGGCGCAGGCCGCCGGTGTGTATGCCCTACGCCTGACAACTCCCACGGGGCGGCCGGTTACGCGCCGGTTGGTGCGCTGGTAATACGCCGCGTGTAGCAACACCTCATCTCACCCCCAACGCCCACCGGAAACCTACTCTGGAGGGCGTTTGCCGTCGGAGAAAACGCTCTTATCACCAGCATATGCAAAAATTACTAATAAACCCAAGTTGCGAACTACGTCGGCCGCGTCCCCGTCAGGGGACACCGGTTGGTCGCCGGGGGCACCGCCCCCGGAAACACAACCGGTTGATACGTGCGTCCCCGTCAGCGGACACCGTTCGGTCGTGCGTGCGATGGGTGCGCTTCGCGTGGAGTACCGAAGGGTATCCCCTGACGGGGACAGCCGCGGGAATGGGCGGGCAAACCGGGGGCGGTGCCCCCGGCTACCGCAGGGTATCCCCTGATGGGGATGCCCTGCGGTCACGATCAAAAGGAAGCCTGCAACTTGGGTTATTTAAATTCAGCCCCAAGCGGCGGCGGTAGGTAAGCCCACGGCGAGCCCTCACGCTAGCCACCTTCGTTATTAACCAACGGCATACCGCGT
This sequence comes from Hymenobacteraceae bacterium, assembly GCA_031425525.1. Classification (GTDB taxonomy): domain Bacteria; phylum Bacteroidota; class Bacteroidia; order Cytophagales; family Hymenobacteraceae; genus JANNMJ01. The sequence goes on from JANPJM010000030.1 coordinate 35,634, forward strand.
TTCGTCGAGCAAATCGTGCTGTTCATCTCCTAAAATAGGGGATTGGTCGGATGCTACTGCATAATTCCGGTACGTGATGCGTTGGCCGGATGTAATTTTGTGCCGGTACCGCCTGCATTGAAGCGGGCCGCTGAAGCCGTAGAGAGGGTGATGTTTTCGCTGGCTAGTCATTCAAAGTGAATCACATAGCCTTTTCGTAGTGCTTTTTTATTCTGCCTCCAAGTCGTCCGTGCGCTATGTCTGCCGGCTGCTGATGATTTCTTCCCCTCGTCAAGTCCAACGTATATGATCCCAATTTTACGCTATCTTTTTTGCCTTATTACCAAAACGCAAAGTCGGCCGGTCGGCCGGGCAGGGTTTGGGGTAGGGCTGCTCTACCCGGTCTTAGCCTTGGCCGTGGTTGTGCTGCTGGGCAGCGCCGGGGCGGCGCGGGCCGCCGTCGATGTGACGGTCACGCTTACGGGGCCGGCGGTGGTGTACTCCGGTACGGCCACGGGCAACTTCACGGTCACGTTCAGCAACGTCGGCGATGCGCCGGCCACCATCACGGTGCGCCGCGTGACGCTGCCGACCGGCTCGTCGTTGAGCGCGGGGCAAGTAACGGCGCTGCAAGCGGCGTATCCGGGGTTTACCTACAACACCGGCAATCGGCGGCTCGATTTCGGGACAGCGCTGCTGGCCGGCGGTGCCAGCAACGTCTTCAACTTCCCGTTTACGCCGCAGGTGGTCAATACCTCGGGTAGCATTCAGCTGACGGCAAACATCACTACTTCGACGGCGCAAACCGGTTCTCTGACCGATAACGCCACCCTGAACACGACCAACACGCCCGTCGCCGACCTTTCGGTGGTCGTGCAAGCGGCTCCGGCCTCGGTCAATGCGGGGGCTACATCGGCTACGTACACCGTGCGGTCGGCGAATGCCGGCCCTAGCCGCACCAATGGATCTACCCTGGAGGCCAGGTTGTTGGTCAATGGCGCGGTGCCGCCGGCCGGTACGGTGGTAGCAGGACTCAACAATGGCGGGACGTACGACGCCGGCACGGGCATCATTTCCTGGACGGTGGGCAGTATCAATTCCGGCAACACCGCCGACCGCCCCTTCTCCATTCAGGTGCCCAACTCTACGGCGGGCGGTTCCACGATCAGCATACAGGTAGCGGGCACCGCAACATCTACTGATTTTGATGCTACCAACAACGACGGCTCGGTAACGAACCCGACCCTCGGCTCGACGGCCAACTGGACGACCATCATCAACGCCGCTGCTGATGTGCAAACGTTCATCACGGCGGCACCGACTACGGGTACGTCGGGTAGTACGGTCACATTTACGCAGACCATCCGGAACAACGGCCCGCAAACGGCGACGAACATCGTTCCGACGTTCCTTTTGCAACTCAATGGCGCGCCGCTGGCCGCTTCGGCCGTACCGGCCAACGTGGGGTATACCTACGATGCCGGTACCGGTCTGCTGACCTACACCACGCTCGCTACCCTAAACAACACCTCGACAACCACCCGCTCGGTGACCGTTACGGTACCCGCCGCTACGCCTAACAACGCCGCCCTCACGGTGCGCGCGGCGGCTACGGCGTCTTCTTCGGATGGCGACGCGACGAACAACAACGGTTCCATCACGACGGCCACGCTCGGCACCACCGCCAACTGGACGACCACCATCAGCAACCTCGCCGATGTGACGACCACCCTCGGCGGCACCACCCAACTGCTTGCCGGGCAGCAAGCGAGCCTCACGGTGACGTTCTCGAACGCGGGGCCGTCGGTGGCGGCCGGAACGGTGCGCACGGTGGCGCTGCCCGCCGCCGCCACGGCCATTACGGCTACGGGCGGCACCATCAGTGGCACCAACATCACGTACCCCGGCGGCGACCTGGCGCCCGGCGCGCCCGTGAGCTTTACCATTACGTTTACGCTGCCCGCTACGGCCCCCGCCACTTACACGGCTAGCTCGGCCATCAGCACCACCACTAGCCAGGGCGCCCTCACGCAACCCGACAACGCGAGCGTGACGCTGAGCCGCGCCGGAGCGCCGTTTACGTGTAACTCTGCCTTCTACCGGATTCAACTGCCCACGACGGGCGCGGGCTCGATTCTGCAACGCCTCGACCGTACCACTACCTCTACGTCGGGGCTGGTGTACACGGCCACCAACCTCTACAATACGGGCTTCGATATGAACGCCCTCTCGCTCAATTTTGCCGACGGCTACCTGTACGCCTTCGGCTTGGGCACCAACCGCCTGTACCGCCTCTCGGCCACGGGCAATGTGGTGCAGGACATGGGTCTGGTGGCGGGCTTGCCTACATCGGGCTTCAACTCGGCTTCCGCCGACCTAAACGGCAATATCTACCTCGGTCGCGATGGCCTGAGCGTGATTTACAGGCTCAACGTGGCGACGCTCGCCGTCACGACCATTACGCTGACGCCAGCCGTCGCCATCTTCGGCGACGTGGGCTATAATCCCGCCGACGGCTTCTTGTACGGCACACGCTACTACAACACCACCGGCACCAATGGCCTGTACCGTGTCAACCCTTCGACCGGCGCCGTAACGGTGCTGGGCACGCCGGCTACTTCGGGCGGCGGCTCGCAGGACGTAGGCTCGATTTTCTTCGATGCGGCCGGCACGCTGTACGCCGCCACCAACCAGGGGTCGCTGGTGCTGTTCGACACGACCGACGGGACGGTGACGGCCGTGGGCTCGGCCTCGTCGGCTACCCAATCGGACGGCGCATCGTGCGTGTTCCCCACCAACGACATCGACGTGGTGCTGAGCGCGACTGCGCCGTTGCGCGTCAATGCCACTACCTTCGACATCCCGTTCACTGTGCGCGTGCGCAACAGCGGCGCGGTGAGCAACCCGAACGTGCAGATCAACGATTTTCTGGCGGAAGCTTTCCCGACGGCCACCAGCATCACGGTCAGCGGCTTGGCGGTTGCCAACGCGGGTGGGGCGGCGCTGGTCGCGAACCCAGCCTTCACCGGCACCGGCATCAACACGGCCCTGCTGAGCGGCACGGTGGCATTGGGTTCGGCCTCTACCATATCGGCTACCATCACCTACACGGTGCGGGTGGCTTTCCCGGTGGGCGCGGTGCCCACCATTCAGTACGACCAAGTGTACGCCAGCACGGCCAGCGTGAGCCCCAATAACGGCTACACGCTCATCAACGGCGCGTACGTGCCGCCGAGCCAGGTATTGGCGGTCGATCTGTCGTCGAACTCGCTGGTACTGCCCACCACGCCGGGCGGCGATACCCCGCTCCCGACGCCGTTTACGTTCAGCCAGCCCATTGCGGCCGACAACGTTTTCAACACCCCGAACAATACGACGCTGGCCGCCGCCGCTGCTACCAGCGTAACGGCGAATGACACGCCGATCAGCCCAAACACGATCAGCAACAGCACCGTTGATTTGACCCCCGGCGGTGCCCTCAACCAGGCCAACGTGCCCGCCGTGACCGGTAGCGGCCAGTTTTCGGTGAATGCCAACGGCCAGATTTCGTACATCCCTGGTACGCCCACCTTCACGGGCGTTGCCACCATTCAGTACACGGTGCGCGATAACGGCGGTAACGTCTCGAACCCCGCCACCATCAGCGTGAACGTAGGCCCGCAGACGGCGAACGATGTGATTTCGACGGCCTACAACGCCGCCGGCAGCACGGCCGCCAGCGTAACCGCCAATGATACCGACGCCAACGGCTTCGACCTGACCACTCTCGACCTCAACCCTGGAGTTGCGGGCGTGCAATCGACGTTCGATTTCGTGTCGGGCGGCAACACGGTCGGCACGTTCTCGGCCGCCGCAAACGGTGTCGTGACGTACACGCCCGCTACGGGCAGTCTCTTCACGGGCACGCCCACGGCGACGTACCGCATCCTCGACGGCCTCACCGGCAATCAGGCGCTCAGCAGCATCGGCACCATTACCGTCACGCTCACCAACACGGCGCCGGTGGCCACCACGGGCCTCATCAACGTGGCCGTGCCCGCCTCCACCACCACACCCGTGGTGCTGAACCCCAACCTGAGCGGCACCGACGCCGAAGGCAACGCCACCATTGCGTCGTTCATCGTCAACCCGCCGAGCAGCGGCACTTTGCGCTTCAACGGTATCACGGTAGCGGCCAACACGGTAGTACCCGCCAACCAGCTCAACCTGCTGACTTATCAGCCGGTCAGCACGTTCGTGGGTAACGCCATCTTCTTCTTCGCAGTGCGCGACAACGTGGGCGCTACCGGCAGCACCACGACGTACACCATTCCCGTGTCGGCCGTGGCGGATGTGGCCACTACTCTCACCGGCCCCACCGGCATTCCGCCCGGTGCTGCCACCGGCAACTACACGGCCACCTTCAGCAACGGCGGCCCATCGACGGCAGCGTCCGTGACGCGCCAGGTGACGCTGCCGCCCGGCTCGACGGTGACGGCCGCGCAATTGCTGACCATCACGACGGCCTACCCAACGGCTACTTACAACTCGACTACCCGCGTACTCGATTTCGGTACGCTCACTACGCTTAATTCCGGTGTCAGCAACTCGTTCGTGTTCGCCTTCACGGCGCCCACGACGGTGGTTGCCAGCACACCGCTCACGAGCGCCGTCACCACGACCACCAACCAAGGAGCCGACACTGGCCCTAATTCGGCCACGCTGAATCTGCGCGTCAACGCTCCGCCCGTGGCGAATAACGTGAGCTTCATTTCGATGACCACGCAGGCGCCCGCCACCGCCATCACGGCACTCAGCGCGACGGACTCCGACGGCTCAATCGCGTCGTTTACGATCCTGACCGTGCCGTCCGCCGGGCAAGGCCAACTGCTCGTTAATGGGGTTGGTATCAACCCTTCGGGCTTCGCCGGGCTGACCATTACCCCCACCCAAGCGACCCAACTCAGCTTCGACCCGGCGGGGTCGCAGTACGGTAACTTCACGTTTACCTACTCGGCGACCGACAACGACGGCGGCGTTTCCAACACGGCTACCTACACCGTACGGGTGACGAACGTAGCGCCGACCGCCAACAGCGACCAAAACGATGTGCCGCTCAATACGCCTACTTCGGGCAATGTGCTGCTCAACGATGTTGATCCGGAGTTGGGCGTCCTGACCGTGAATACCACGCCTACCGTGGCGCCCACGCGCGGTACCGTCACGTTGGCCGCTAACGGCTCCTACACTTACACGCCCAACACGGGTTACCTCGGCCCGGACACCTTCTCGTACCAAGTCTGCGATAATGGCAGCTTGTGTTCATCCGCCAGCGTCACGATTCGGGTGTACAACCCGCTCACGGCGTGCGTATCGGGGACGGGCAATAACATTCTGACCAATCCAAGCTTCACGAGCGGTAACACCGGTTTCGTGACAACTTTGACGTATGTGCCCTCCCCGGCGACTCCGGGCCAGCTTTACCCTGAGGACACGTATACCGTGACGGCCGATGTGGCGCCATTCCACGCGGCGTTCTCGGGCACCGGCCGCACCGGTGCCGGCGACAACTTCATGGCCATCAACGCCTCGCCGCAAATCAAGGTCATGTACCAGCAGACGATGACGGTGCAGCCCAACCGCTACTACACGTTCTCGGCGTACTTCAAAAACCTGATTACGAACCGGAACATCGCCGTGCCGCAAGTCGGGTTCGTGATCAATGGCCAGTCTACGTCGGGTATCGTCACGATTCCGGAAGAAGCCGCCGCCGGCCCCGCCAACGTCTGGATCAAATTCTCCGACATCTGGTTCTCCGGCAGCAATACCACCGCAACGTTCGAGATTCGGAACCTGACGATCGACCGCAACGGCAACGACCTCGGCATCGACGACATCTACTTCGGTACGTGTAATCTGCCGCCGTTCGCCAACGCCGACATTCGCAACACGCCGCCGGCTACGCCGATCACGTTCAACATCACGGCCAATGATACCGACGGCGACGGCACCATCGTGCCGGCTACGATCATCCTGACGGGCTCGGCGCCCGGTACGCCGCGCTCGTTTACCGATTCGTTCGGCAACACCTTCGTGGTCGATGCCGCCGGCAACCTCACGTTTACGCCGGTGCCGACATTTTTCGGCATCGCCTCGGCTACCTACACCGTGCAGGATAATAACGGTGCTACCTCGAACCCCGGCGTCATCTCCGTAACGGTGCAGGCGCCGCTGGTCGATGTGCAAACGGTCATCACGTCGCCGGCGAGCAACAGCGCCATCATCGCGGGGCAGCCCACCACGGCCACCATCGTGACGACGAATAACTCGACTTCCGCTACCGGCTACGATGTTGTGCAGTCGCTGGAACTGCGCCCCGGTCTGGCTGCGGCAGGTTTGCTGCTCGACGGCTCGGCCGGTACCCTTAGCGGTTCGACGATTACGTTCGGCGGCGGTGCCACCTATAACGTGCTGACCGGCGTGCTGACGCTGCCAGCGCTGCCTTCGTTGGCGCCCACGGCTACGGCTACCTACACCGTGACCTTCCCGGCGCCGGGTTCCGGTCCGCTGGCGCTTACGGCCGTCGTCACGCACGACGCCCTCGACGCGGTGCCCGCCAACAACGTGTTCACGGCCAACCTGCTGGTCGATCCACGCTTCGACCTCGTGACGACCGTCAGCGGCCCGACGAGCATCGTCACCGGCAACCAGGTGACGTTCTTTGTCACTACCGCCAACAATTCCACGTCCGTATCGGCGGGCGACAACGTGGTGCAAACCGCGCAGTTCCCGGCCAATCTGGTGCAAGTGTTCGTGAGCAACGGCGGTATGTACGATGCCGCTACCGGCCTCGTAACGTGGCCGGCGGTCAATAATCTCGCACCCGGTCAGCGACTCATCAACACGGTGGCCTTCGACGCGCCAAGTGCGGGCTTCACGGCTACGTCCACGGTTACACCGAACACGCTACTGACCGGCGAAACCGTAGTGCCGACCAACTCGGCCACTGCGCCCGCCACTACGGTAAGCGCCCCGGTGCTTACGCAACGCGCCGACCCCTTCGTTTCCATCCGTGCTTCGGCGCATTACGTGGCCCCCGGCACGCCGGTCAATCTGACGGTGGCCGGCGGCAACCACGGGCCTGATGGCGCATTGGGCGTGGGTGTAACGATCCACATCAATCCGGGCCTGACGTTCACCAACCTCGGCGGCGCTACCTACGACTCTAACGCCGGTCTGCTGACGTTCGGCGCCCTGAGCCGCCCAACTGGCCCGCTGATCGCTGGCGACAGCACGACCTACGTACTCACGCTGTTGGCCCCAACGGTTGGCCCGGTGCTGGCGGCTGCGGTTGTTACCTCCACCACCCGCGATGAAGTAGCGAACAACAACTTCATGTCCACGAAAATCGACGTCTTTACTGGCGTCGATCTCGCCATCACGTTGGCGGCCCCGGCTACGGCCAGCGCCGGCGAGGCGGTGCTGTACACCGTGACCACGACCAACCAGAGCGGTGCCCCGGCGCGCAACCTCGATCAGACCTTGCAACTGCCGCCTAACCTGGGCAGTGTTGCGGTAAGCGGTGGGGGTACGTACAACGTAGGCACCGGTATCGTGACATTCCCCGCGATTGCCAGCCTCGCAGTGGGCGCCTCGCAATCGTACTCGGTTCGCGTAACGGCTCCGTCCGATATCTCGACCCTGCGCGCCGTGGCGGCGGTGGCCAGCAGCACGCCTGAAACGCAGTACACCAACAACGTGGCCACCGCGCTCACGACGTTGTCGCCGGCCGCTGATGTGCGGATCACGATCAGTGGCCCGGCCACCGGCATCATCAACTCGCCGGTGAGCTACGTGGTGACAACCACCAATTTCGGCCCCTCGGTGGCGGCTTCCACCACCCCCACGGTGCAGCTCCCGCGCAACCTGATTCTCATCAACCTGCCGACCGGCGCTACTTACGTGCCGGCCACGGGGCTGCTGACGTTCCCCACCATTCAGAACCTGCCGGCCAACGGGTCGAGTGCCACGGCGTTCACGGTGGTGATGCCCGATGTGGCGCGGCTGGTACCCACGGCGACGGCCACTGTTACGGCCGCCACCAACGACCGCAACCTGACCAACAACTTCGCCTCGTTCAGTACCATCGCCAACGCGCCTACCGACCAGATTGCCGATCTGGCGGCTACGGTGAGCGTCACCAGCGGCGGTACGCCGGTTACGGCCGCTACGCCCAGCCAGTCGCTGACCTTCGCCGCGACGTACACCAACAACGGCATCGACCCGGCCTTCAATGTGGCGCCACGTCTGGCTCTGCCCTCCGGCCTGGTGCTGGCCAACGTGGTCATCAGCAATGGTGGTGCTTATAACTCTTCTACTGGTCTGGTGACGTGGCCCGTCGAAGTAGGTCCGTTCGCGGTGGGGGCTTCCCTGGCGTACACCGTTACGTTCCCGGCGCCGGCTGCCGGCCCCGTGGTGGCTACGGCCATCGTATCGTCATCCATCAGCGACAACGTGCTCGCCAATAACGTGGCTTCTACGAGCGTGACGATCAACGCCCAAGTGGATGTCATCAGCCGGGTGGTTGGCCCGGCCACGGTCCAGCCCGGCGAATCGGCGACGTACACCATCACCACGAGCAACAACGGCCCGTCGAGCGCTACGGCGGTGCAAACCACCGTCACGCTGCCGGCCGGGATCAGCAACCTGGTGATCCCGGCCGGCGCCACGGTATCGGGCAACGACGTACTGATGCCGATTGACAACGTGCAGACGCCCGGCGTGAACGGGCAGCAGTCGTACCTGATTTCGTTTACGCCACCGACCGCCACGCCGTGGCAGGTAAGCACGACGGCTACCACGGCCACCACCGAAACCAACACGACCAACAACGGGCAGTCGGTTTCGACGAGCCGTGCCAACCTGCTGCCGACCGCTACCAACGTAGTCAACTCGATGCCGCAACCCATCGGCAACACCGCTACCACCCCGCGCGCCATCTCGCCGCCGGTGGGGGCCGATACCGACGGCACTATTGTGCGCTTCACGCTGGCGGCCCTGCCGCCCAGCACGCAGGGTACGCTCTACGTGAACGGCGTGCCGCTAGCAGGCTTGACCTTTACATTGGCGCAAGCCAACCAACTCAGCTTCCTGCCGGCACCGGGTTTCAGCGGTAACGTGTTCCTCACGTATACCTCCACCGACAACGCCTCCGGTGTGAGCGTACCGGCGCTCTACACGTTGCCCATCGGCCGCGACAACGACTCGTACTACACCTACGCGCCGGTGCTGGGCGGCACCGTAGCGTACCAGAACGGCGACAACATCGCGGTGCTGTACGATGCCAACGGCGGCGAATACGTCGGCGCCAACGTGGTGGATACGGGCACGCGCTCGGTGGTATATGCCGCCGGTTCGGCTACGCTGCCGCCCGGTACGGCGCTCGATCCGGTAACGGGCCGCGTGTACGTATCCGACCGTAACCTGCTCGTGGCGGGCACCTACACCATCAACGTCACCTCGACCGACGTGTACAGCGGCCAGAACAATGTGCCGGTAGTCTTCACCATTGGGGCCAATCCGCTGCCGGTGGAGCTGCGCACGTTCACGGCGCGCGCCTCGGGCCTCGACGGCGTGCTGGCCTGGACAACCGCCTCGGAGAAGAACAACGCCTACTTCGCCGTCGAGCGCTCGCGCGATGGCGGGCGCACCTTCGCCGAGATCGGCCGGCGCACAGGCGCGGGCTCGACGCCCGTGCCGCAGGAATACGCCCTGACCGATGGGGGCGTAGGCCGCACGGCGGGCACGGTGTACTACCGCTTGCGACAGGTGGACACCGATGGAAAGTTCTCGTTCTCCGACGTGCGGGCCATCGCCTTCACGGGTGGCGTAGTGGGCGGCCCGCTGACGGCCTACCCCAACCCGGTAGCCGGTGGGGCGGACGCGACGCTGAAGGTAGCCTTTGAGGGCCAAGTGGCGGGCCGCTACGCGCTCACGCTCTATGATGCGGCGGGCCGGGCGGTGCTGACGGCGACGCACGCGGTAGGCGCGGGTGCCGAGGCGGCGCAACTGGCCGTGGGCACGTTGCCGGCGGGTACGTACACGCTGCGCGTGACGAGCGCCGAGGGGTATGACTCGACGCTGCGCGTGGTGCGCCAGTAAGCAGGTTGCGGCTGTAGACTGCTGTAAATGATTGATAACCGAAACCGCCCCGTCGAGCAAGTTGCTCGGCGGGGCGGTTTTACATTGAATACGGAATGGTGCGGTTAGTAACGTAACGCTCAGCTCCCGCTTGGTGTCGCGCGCCGCGCGTGGGGTCGCCAAGCGGGAGCTGAGCGTTACGTTACCGTTACGTTGTAACCCAACCGCCGTGCGTCAAGCCCGAAAGCGCCTATTTATTCCTGCGACACCGGTCAGAGCAATACTTCACTTCCTCCCACACCTTTTCCCATTTTTTCCGCCACGCGAACGGACGGCCGCAGGTGAGGCAGATTTTAGTCGGCAGATGGGGCTTGCGGTGCGTCAAAGTGATGGTCTGAAATACAGGCTGAAAGCGGCTCTTCGACTGGTTGGCCGGCGTCGGCTGGAAAGTGAGCCCCTGGCTTGGGATGGTCGTGGAGCCAACTCTCGATGAAATGCTCGGTTACTTCCATATCCGGGCACGTGATATAACGAAGCAGTTGATTCTCCGTTTGCTCATCAAGTTGCAACGAGAGCCGGTAGTTGCTCCACGACATAGGCACCGCCACCAGCAACCGGATGCCCGCGCGGTGAAGAGTTTTTAGAAGCGGCAGCAAAATAATGGCGCGGTCTTGCAACGTCATTTTGATATCGATTTCCGGTCGCACCACCACCACATCGGCGCCGGTGATTTCTACTTGACTCAGCAACGCGTGGAGGGTAGTCGTGAGCGCCGAATTGGTGGGGTAGCCAACCGCAATTCGGACGACCAACACGCGGTCGCGAATTTCGAGAATCACCATGCTTTTGGCTGTGTGGTATAGCTCCTGTAGCGGAGCCGAAATAGTAGGGAGACTCATGGCAGAATAGCTAGTAGGAGGGTAAATGGTTGAAGAACCTAAAGGCGATGAAGTTCGCCTTTCAAATGTTAAAATTCAACCGGTTTGGGGTTGATTAGTCCGGTCAGTGGGTTCGGTTTTCGACGAACTCCTACTTAATGGCCCCTGAACGGCACCGTTTGGCCGCCTGAGCCAAAATTGTGGCTACGCCTCGCGCCGCCCGACCTTTGCGCACCCGTCGCGGTTGAGGGGGTGGGTTTTTGGCTTTCTTTAGCTTCCATAATACGTTTTCTGTGCGCGCTGCTGCTTTTACTTCGGCTACGCCGGCTGCCGACCCGCTGGGCCGGGCGCTGGTGGCCTATCATTTTGATGGTTTTACGGGGGCGCGGGCACGGGTGCGCTGCTCGGTAGCGCCCGATGATTGGCTCCGGGCCTCGTACCTCTGCCGTACGCCCACCGAACTGCCCGACCTGGAGCAGGAGGCGCTGCGTCGCACCTACGGCCGCGTGTTGGATGTAGGCGCTGGCGCCGGGGCGCACGCATTGCCCTTGGTTGCGCGCGGACTGGCCGTGACGGCCCTCGACGCTTCGGCCGGCGCGTGCCGCGTAATGCAGGCGCGCGGCCTGACCGACGTGCGCTGCCAGGACATATGGGCGCCCCTGCCACCCCACGAACAGTGGGATACCATACTGCTATTGATGAACGGCCTTGGTTTGCCCGGTACCATCGAAAAACTACAACAGTACCTGCGCCACTTGCGGCCGCACCTGACGCCCACGGGGCAGATTCTGGCTACCTCCGCCGATGTGGCCTACCTCTACGAAGACGATGAAGGCGCCCTGCGCCTCCCCATGAACGGTGCCTATTACGGCGAAGTGGAGTACCAAATGACCTATCAGGAGGAAACCGGCGAGCCGTTTCCGTGGCTTTTTCTCAACGCCGCCCTGCTGCCCGACTACGCCGCCGAAGCCGGGTTCAGCACCGAAATTCTTGCCGCCGATGAAAACGACCAGTATCTGGCGCGGCTCACGCCGATTGCGTGATAAAGGATGTAACAGAACAAAGGATCTGTCATTGCGAGGAGGATTGCGACGACGAAGCGATCTCGCATCGCCTAACGCGCTCGTTTACTGCGAGATTGCTTCGTCGCAAAGCCTCCTCGCAATGACAAATGCGGAAAAAAATTTCTGGTCAAGTGGCTAATTCGTTTCCCAATCAACACATTCCCGCATCCCCACATCCTCCCATCTTTCCTCCCCATGACCCAAACCTTCCGCTTTCGTTGGGCCGATCTCGACCCCAACGGCCACGTTCGCCATTCCGTTTACGCTGATCTGGCGGCCCAAACCCGCCTCGATTTTCTGGCGGCGGCCGGTTTTGGGCTGCGCGAGTTCGCCAAACTCGGCATTGGTCCGATCCTCTTCCGCGAGGACGTGCGGTACGTCAAGGAAGTCCATATCAACGACGAAGTAACCGTGACGGCGCACGTCGGCGGCCTGACCGCCGATGGCGCGCGCTGGCACTTGCACCACACGTTTACGCGCGCCCGCGACGGCGCAACGGTTGCGACCATCAACGTCGAGGGCGCGTGGTTCGACCTGCGCGAGCGCCGCGTGACGGCGCCACCGCCCGCCCTCGCCGAAGCGATGCGCACCGCCCAACGTCACCCCGATTTTCAGGAATTGACGCGCCAACCGAAGGTCGAATAGCGTTTGACCATTGCAGGGGCGCAGCCTAGTAGCCCCTCAACGAACGGCCTTCAACCGCTCGACCTGCTGCTGATGGTGCAGCACGTGGTCGAGCATAAAACGCAACGTTTGGTCGAGGGTGAGCCAGCCGGCGCGCGGGTGTTCAAACACGGCACGCCCGGCGTGCGTACCCGGAAAATTGGCCAGCAGCCGCCCCAGACGCTGATGTAGCGGTGCCCACTGATGGCGCAAATGGTCTACTTCGACTTCCACTGCCAGCGGCTCGCCGAGGCGCGCGGGCGCTTTGAACTGGCGGTCGGGCTTCGCCAATACATAGCTCATATAACGCGAGCGCAGCCAATTGCGCAGTCCGGCAGTGGGCAACTCGGTGGCGGGGCGCGCGGCTTGTTTTTCGAGCAGGGTAATGATGCCGGTTTCGGCGCCCATCAAGTGCCGGATCACCTGCACGCCCGACCACCCGCCATCGGCCGGCCGAGCATTGGGCTGCGGCAGGGCCGACACGGCGGTAAGCAGCGCATCGGTGGCGTGCGTGAGGGCGTCGAAGCGGGTACGGTAGGCGGCGTGCATCGGTCAGAGGAGTTGGTTGACGCCGAAAAGATAGCGCCGCCGCCGCTTATCGAGCGTCGACGGACGCGCGGTTTTCCTTGAAGCTGACGACCTTGCGCTCATGAAGCGGCCACCCCGTATCTCCCTCTACCGCTACGAACTGTGGCTGGAGCCCAACAAGCAGTATTTGCTCCGCGAAGCCGACACCGACGCGCCCCAACCCGCGCCCGGCAGCGAACTGCTGACCACTGTGCACGCCACCAGTTTGTGGGCCGCGCAACTCGTGCGCGACGCCTTTTTGGGCCACCCGCAAGACCCGCGCGATTCCTATTGAGCCAGGGCGGCTGGTTGCTCAATCAAGTCCCAGAGGTTGCCGTAGAGGTCTAGAAAAACCACCACGTGCCCATAGGCCGCCGCGCGCGGCTCTTCCCGAAACGCTACGCCCCGTGCCCGCAACGCGTGGTAATCGGCCCAAAAATCGGTGGTGTGCAGGAAAAGAAAAACCCGCCCACCGGTCTGGTTGCCAATGCGGCTTTCCTGCTCCGGCGTAGCCGCGCGGGCCAGCAGCAACCCGGCGCCACCGCCCGCCGCAGTGCCCACCGGCGCCACCTGCACCCAGCGCTTTTCGGGCGAGAGCGGCGTGTCTTCGAGCAGCTCAAAACCAAGTATCTGCGTGTACCACGCAATGGCTTCGTCGTAGTCGCGCACGAGCAGCGCGAGAGAGTGGAGGGTTTGAGGCACGGTAACAGGCAAAAATAAGAACGCCCGCCCGGAAGCATTTCCGAGCGGGGCGCTTCGCTAAACCCTAAAAACTAAATCCTCATTTTCCCACATACAACACCTCCTTCACCGCCTTCACGGTGCGCGCCACGTTGGGCAGCGCCGCTTCGATGAGGGTAGGGGCGTAGGGCAGCGGCACGTCCTGCGAGGTGATGCGGATGACGGGCGCGTCGAGGTAATCGAAGGCCGTGCGCTGCACGTGGTATGCGATTTCGCCGGAAATCGAAGCCAGTGGCCACGCTTCCTCCACGACCACGAGGCGGTTGGTTTTCTTCACCGACTCGACGACCGTTTTGTAGTCAATCGGGCGCACCGAACGCAGGTCGATGACTTCGGCAGAAATGCCTTCTTTTTCGAGTTCCTGGGCGGCCATCAGGGCCACTTTCATCATTTTGCCGAACGAGACGATGGTCACGTGGTCGCCGGGGCGCACGACGTTGGCTTGACCAATCGGGATCAGATACTCGCCGTCCGGCACTTCGCCTTTGTCGGCGTACATCAGTTCCGACTCCATGAAAATCACGGGGTCTTCGTCGCGGATGGACGTTTTGAGTAGCCCCTTAGCGTCGGCAGGCGTACTGGGCACCACCACTTTGAGGCCGGGGCAGTTGGCGTACCAGTTCTCGAAATTCTGCGAGTGCTGCGACGAGAGCATCCCGGCGTTGCCGGTGGGGCCACGAAACACAATCGGCACCGGGTACTGCCCGCCCGACATCGACATCATTTTCGCCGCCGAATTGATCACTTGGTCAATCGCGACGAGCGAGAAGTTGAACGTCATGAACTCGATGATCGGCCGCAGCCCGTTCATCGCTGCGCCCACGCCGATGCCGGTAAAGCCGAGTTCGGCAATCGGGGTATCGATCACGCGCTTAGCGCCGAACTCGGCCAGCATGCCTTGGCTCACTTTGTAGGCGCCGTCGTACTCAGCCACGTCTTCGCCCATCAGGAAGACGCGCTCGACGCGGCGCATTTCTTCGGTCATCGCTTCGCGCAGTGCCTCGCGGAACTGTAGGGTTCGCATTGCCATCTAAATCAGGAGTTTTTTAGGAGGGCGAAGGTACGGCCGAACCGGAGTGTAGCGCGGGCCGGCGCCCCGCGCTACACTCCGCTGCCGCGCACGGTTTTATTTCGCGTCGAGCAAAAGTTGCGTTCCCTTGGTATCGCCCAAAACGATAATCTTCGCGTTCTGCGAGCCGGCCAGCTCGCGCTGCATCTTGATCTGCTCGTAGCGCAACTGCTTGTCCGTCAGTTCGGCGGAGATGATGCGCTGGTAGTCGGCGATGCCCTGGGCTTCGAGGCGCTTGCGGTCGGCTTCCTGCTTTTCCTTTTGCAGCACGAACTGCATTTTCTGCGATTCCTGCTCGGCGTTGATTTTCGATTCGATGGTTTGCTTCACCGATTCGGGCAGTTGAATGTTGCGGATCAGCAGTTGTTCGAGCATCAGGCCACGCGCGCGGAAATCGGCTTCGATAGTTTTCAGAATCCGGTTCTGAAACTCGTCGCGCCGGGTCGAGTAGAGGGCCACGGCATCGTAAAAAACGGCATTATCACGTATTCGGGTGCGGGCGATGGGCCGCACGATGCGATCCTGGTAATCGGTGCCGATGGTTTGGAGCACTTTCGGCGCCTGATTGGGCACCACGCGGTAGAGGACGGTGAGGTCGATGACGACTTCGAGCCCGTCGGCCGACAGCACCCGGATGGCGTCGTCGCCTTCCTTATCGCCTTCGTCGTGGGTGGCCGACATCGTGTAGTTCTGCGTCTTGATATCGAAGCTGATGACATCGGCCAAGGGGTTTACGATGTGCAGCCCCGGCCCCAGCACGGTTGGTTGCACCTTGCCGAAGAGCTTCACCACGCCCACTTCACCGGCCTCGATCTGGCGCACCGTACTCGTAAAAAAGCCCAGCGCGGCGAGCGCCACCCCCGCAATCAGCAGTGGCAAGCGCGCTTTTGAAGCCGGCGAACCGGTGTAGGTATTGCGGCCCACCACCACGCCGGCGGCGAGGAGCAAGAGGCCCAGAATGAAGAAGAACATGGGTGATAAGTGTAGTGCGGACTTCAGTCCGCAGTTTGACAGAAAATTGGCAGCGCGCGTTGATGGAGCAACTTAATACGACCAGATAGCCAGTAAACTGCGGACTGAAGTCCGCACTACATTCCGGCCCCACGCCACCGTTAAAGCTCCAACGCCTCCGCAAGTTTTGCGGCTTCGCTCAAGCAGCCGTCTAGTTCGCGGCGGGTATCGGCTTGCAGGGTGCGCTCGAAGAGTAGCAGCACTTGCTCGCCGGCTTCGTTCACGAAAAGGTCGGTGTAGAGGCGCTCGAAAATACCGGCTTCGGCAGCCACGATGCGGTCGATGTCGGCCGCCGAGCGCGCCTCGCGCAGGGCACGATGCAGGATAGCGAGCGCGAGCGCGGCCTCGTCGGCGGGGTCAGGCGGGTGGTCGTCGGGGTGGGCTTCGGAAGCTAGGTCGAGCAGCAACTGCAGCAGCGCCATCGCTATGCCCAAACGCACCCGCTCGAAACTGAACGACAGCTCGGTAGGGGGTGTGCCGGCGGGCAAGCGGCCGGTGGCGGCGCGCTCGAAACGCGTGTAGGCGGTGGCTTCTTCGGGGCTGAAAAACTCGTCGTAGCGCTCGCCAAACGACAAGCGCAGCAAGGTCTCAAACGTAACGGCGCTCATGGGCAATCGCGGGGAACAGGGTGAAGGGAGCGCGCCAAAGGTAGGCGGCCGAAACAAATGCCCGCGCAACCGTTTAGCAGAAGCGGTCTTTTGCGCGAATTTTCAAGCATAATGGCCGTTGCCGTGCGGTGGGCGCAGCGTTGCGGCTGCGGAGCGGGTTTTTCATTTCCTTCAACCCCTCCAGTATTTCGAGCAACTCCTTGACGAGTCCGTGGTTTTTAATCCACCAATCTCCCGCCATCTCCTTCAATCTCCGTCAATCTTCATCCATGCGGGCCTATTATTTCTATGTCGTGCTGGGCCTGATGACCGTTGGGTTCGGGCAGTGCTTGATTCTGTGGGCCGACCACCTCAACACCGGCGGCGCGCCCACGGCTACGTGGGTAGCGGCAGGCACGGGCGCGCTGGTCGTTTTCAACACCGGCCTGTGCTTGTTTGGACGCGGTATCGTCGAGCGCATCCGGCAGGAACGGAACGCGCCGCAGCCGTAACTTTCGGAGCCGCCGGGTTGAAATCAGGTGGTGCCGTGCCCGTAACCCGCCAACCGGTGGGCGACTGTCAGTAGTCAGCGCGCGTTTTCACGATTTTATCCTTCTTCGTCAATGCCTGATTTTTTCGCTTTGCGCCGGCACGTGCTGCCAGTGGCTGCTCTGGGATTATTGCTTGTGTCGACAGCCGCCCCGGCGGCCGCACAGGTGGCGCCGCGTAACAAGCCGGCAGCGGTCCAACCGGCTGCATCTCAACCCGTCGCCCAACCGGCGCCCAGCGGCCCCAACTACCGCCTCTCGCTGCGGGGCGGCACGTTTACGCCGCCCGCCAATCAGGAGGAGTTTTTCTCGGCTGCTGCCGAACCCACCGACATCAGCGGGGGCGTTTTCATCCGACTGGTGCAGTTCTGGGAACTGCCGACCAAAGACCGCCGCGCCCGCCTCGAACGCGCATGGCACGTTCGGCTCCTCGATTACCTGCCGATGAACACGTACGTAGTGGCGTTTCCGGCGTCGTTCAACCGGCAGCTCTTGATGGGCTACAACGTGCGCAGCGTATTTCAACTGACTCCCGACCAACGGCTGCACCCGCTGCTGCGCACCGGCAACGTGCCCGCGCATGCCCTGCGGCCCGGTAACCAGGCCGAGGTACTGATCGAGACCATTGCCGCCGAAGCTGCCCCCAATCCCGCCGCCTTTCGGGCCGCCACCCGCGCTGCGTTACTGGCAGCTGGGGCCACCGAACTGGTGGCGCCCGACACCACGGCCCCGCACCGCCTGCGTGCCCGCGTACCACTGGGTAAGCTGCAAGCCGTGGCCGCCGTGGCGGCGGTGCTGAGTGTAGAGCCTGTGCCTGCCCCGGCGCAGCGCGAAGACCGCCCCGGCCGCTCGAACCACCGGGCTAATTTTCTGAATTCCGACGACCCCCTCGGTCGCCACTACGACGGCACCGGCGTGCGCGTGGCCCTCGGCGACGATGGTATTCTGGGGCCGCACATCGATTACACGGGCCGCTTCGACCAGACGAACGTCACCAACGACAACGGCGACCACGGCGACCACTGCGGCGGCATCATTGCGGGGGGCGGCAACCTCGACCCGCGCCAGCGCGGCATGGCGCCCGGCGCGAGTGTGAGCGTTTACAACCCGTTCGATAACATCGATGCCGCGCCCGCCGATTTCGACGCTACCGGCGTGCGCATTACGTCCACATCGTACGGCGATGGCTGCCATTCGGGCTACACCGCCGCCGCGCGCGACGTAGACCAGCAAACCCGGCAGCAACCGGCGCTGCTGCACGTTTTTTCGGCGGGTAATTCGGGTAGCAACAACTGCGGTTTTCTGACGGGCTGGGGCAACATTACGGGCGGCAACAAATCGGGCAAGAACGTACTGGCCGTCGGTGCCGTAGACCGCAGCGACCAGCTTGCGGGGTTTTCGTCGCGCGGGCCCACTCGCGATGGCCGCGTCAAGCCCGACATCTGCGCCGTGGGCGTCGATGTCAATTCGACCCTGCCCAACAACACGTACGGCAACAATTCGGGCACTTCCATGGCGTGCCCCGGTATGGCGGGCACCAGTGCGCTGCTGTACCAACTCTGGCGCGCCCGCCACGGCGGGCAAGACCCCACGGCCGCGCTCATCAAGGCGGTGGTGCTGGGCACGGCCGACGATTTGGGCAATCCAGGGCCCGATTTCGAGTTTGGCTACGGGCGGCTCAATGCCCGCCGCGCGGCGCTCGCTTTGGAAGGCGAGCGGTTTTTTTCGGATTCCGTCGATCAGGGCCAGCAGCGTTCGTTTAGTGTGGCCGTGGCCGCCGGTACCCAACAAGTGCGCTTCCTCACGCACTGGACCGATTTTGAGGGTTCCGTCCTCGCCGGGCGGGCGTTGGTCAACGACCTCGATGCCGTGCTGATTTCGCCCGCTGGCGACACTATCCGGCCGTGGGTACTCGATCCGCGCCCCAACCTCGCCACCATCGACAACCCGGCCGTGCGCGCCCGCGACTCGCTCAATAACGCCGAGCTGATTACGTTCGACGCGCCCACGCCCGGCACCTATACTCTCCTGATCCGGGGAACGAGCGTGCCGCAGGGGCCGCAAAAGTTCTACGCGGTGTATGAACTGCTGACCGATTCCATTGTGGTGACGTACCCGATGGGCGGCGAGTCGTTCGCCCCCGCCGACGGCGAAACCCTCCGCTGGGATGCGTTCGGCAACGTAGGTTCGTTTACGCTGACCCTATCCGCCGATTCGGGCGCTACTTGGCAAACCATTGGCACGGTGCCGGGCAACCTGCGGCATTTTCAGTGGGGCGCGCCCGCCACGCGCCTCGGCCAGCGGCTGTTGCTACGCGTGCAGCGCGGGGCGGTAGTGGGGCAATCGGGCAGCTCGTTCAGCGTGATGAATCCACCGGCCAACGTGCGCATCACGCGCGTCTGCCCCGATTCCACGACCGTGGAGTGGAGCGCCGTTACGGGCGCCGTGCGCTACGATGTGTACCGTCTCGGCACCACCAAAATGGATAGTGTAGGCACCAGCGTGCAGCCGCGTTTTTTGCTGGGCGGCACCAACTCGCTCCTGGAAGATTGGCTGAGCGTGCGCGCCGTGCGGGCCAACGGTGCGCAGAGCAACCGCGCTATTGCGGTACGCCGGGCGCCGGGTTTGGCCAATTGCGTACTGGGGTTTGATGGGGAACTCGTGCGGGTGGTCTCGCCGGTGGCAGGCGGGCAGACGTGCGGCGCGGTGCGCCCGGCCACCGTCGCGCTCGAAATCCGCAACTCCGGCGCGCTGGTGCTGCCGGGCGGGCGGGTGTTTTACCGACTCGGCGCGGGCGCGGTCGTATCCGATTCGGTGTTGGGGCCGCTCGCGCCCGGCACGGTGCGGCTGTACACCTTCAGCGTGCCGCTGGTGCTGCCGGGCGGGCCATCGGAGTTACTGGTATGGATGCGGTTTGGGGCCGATGCCAACCGCCGCAACGACACGGTACGCGTCGCACTGAACCCCAACGTAGGCACCACGGTGCCGTTGCCGCTGGTACAGAACATTGATACCTGGGCGCGTTGCAACACGGCCTCTGATTGCGAAACTACCGTGTGCGCCCTCGGCAACGGGTGGCGCAACGCCCCCAACGGCACCGGCGACGACATCGACTGGCGCGTGAATTCCGGCGCGACGCCCTCCACCGATACCGGCCCCGACGCCGACCATACCCTCGGCACGGCCGCCGGGCGCTACCTCTACCTGGAGGCTTCCAACGCGTGTTTTCAGAAATCAGCCGTGCTGCTCTCGCCCTGCCTCGACCTCACGCAGGATACCTTGATTCGCGATTTCACGTTCTGGTACCACGCGTTTGGGGCCGATATTGGCTCGCTGCACGTCGATGTGCTGCCCGATTCGGGCGCGGCGCAACTCGATGCGCTGCCGGCTGTCGTGGGCCCCCAGGGCACCCAGTGGCGGCAAGGGCGCGTGTCGCTGGCCGCGTTTCGGGGGCGCACGGTCACGCTCCGGCTGCGCGGCTTGACCGGCCCGGATTTCGCCGGTGATCTGGCGCTCGACGATTTCGCCGTCGAAACCCGCCCCGTCCTCGGCTTGCGCGCCGACGCCCAAGCCCTCGCCGACCGGCTCTCGCTGGCGCCCAACCCCACCACCGGCACCGTGCGCCTCACCCGCCCCGACCTCACCGATGGCCCCCTCGCCATCACCATCCTCGATGTGCAGGGCCGCACCGTGGCCCGGCAAACGCTCAACGGGCTGGCTACCACCTTCGAGCTTGGTGGCGCAGCGGCGGGCACATACGTGGTACGCGTCGTGAGTGCGCGCACCAGCGTGGTGCGCCGGTTGATGGTGGCGCGCTGATGAATTTTTGCCAAAAAACGGCCTTATGCTTCGTTTTTGGGACGTGTAGCGCCTAATATTCCTTGGTGCGCACCGGCGTTCAGCCAACGGTGGCGGCGGTGTAGTGCTTTATTAATCAGCCGCTCGACGAGAGGCACCGAAATCCTATCGTAGTTTTGCCCCCGCAAGGCTCGGTAGAGTCGTGCGAGATCACTCCTTATTTCCCCGTATGATTACCTCCCTCGTGACGGGTGGCGCCGGTTTCATTGGCGCGCACGTCTCCCGCGAGCTGCTTAAGCTCGGCCACCGCGTTATCATTCTCGATGACCTGAGCGGTGGTTACGAAGAAAACCTGCCGCAGCACGAAAATTCGACCTTCGTGCAGGGGACTATCCTCGACCACGAGTTGCTGGCCCGCCTCTTCGACGAGCATGCGTTCGACTATGTATACCATTTGGCGGCGTACGCGGCCGAAGGGTTGAGCCATTTCATCAAGCGGTTCAATTACAACAACAACCTGATCGGGTCGGTCAATCTGATCAACGAAGCCGTGAAGCACAAGATCAAGTGCTTCGTCTTTACGTCGTCGATTGCCGTGTACGGCGCCATCGAGCCCCCGATGCGCGAAGACCAGACGCCGCAACCCGAAGACCCCTACGGGATCGCGAAACTGGCCGTGGAACTGGATTTGAAAGTGACGCACGAGATGTTCGGGCTGAACTACGTCATCTTCCGCCCCCACAACGTGTACGGCGAGTACCAAAACCTCGGCGATAAGTATCGCAACGTGGTGGGCATCTTCATGAACCAATTGATGCAGGAGAAGCCGCTCACCATTTTTGGCGATGGTAAGCAGACGCGCGCGTTCTCGTACATCGGCGACATCGCCCCGCACATCGCCAACTGCGTCAATGTGCCCGATGCGTACAATCAGGTCATCAACGTCGGCGCCGACCAGGAGTATTCCGTCAGCGAACTCGCCACTACGGTGATGGAAACGATGGGCCTCACCGGGATGCTCCGCCACGTGGAGGCCCGCAACGAGGTGCAGCACGCCTACTCCGACCATTCGAAGGCGCACCGCCTGTTTGGCAACGCCCACAATACGACCTTGAAAGAGGGTCTGGAGAAAATGGTGCAGTGGTCGAAAGATGCCGGTATCAAGAAGAGCGTCAAGTTCAAGGATATCGAAATCCTGGAGAAACTGCCGCCGGTCTGGCTCGAAGACTAAGACCATTCCGCATTCAGCGCCTTCGTCATCCTGCGTGTCGGCCGAAACTGAGAGGTTTTGGGCGGCGCGCAGGATGACCAATTTTTGCCTTATTCCCCGCTTTGCCCGTGGCTAATTCTGCCCCTGCCGCCCGTCGGCGCATTTTATTCGTCGCGATGCACCGGCCCGACCGTTCGCCTTCGCAGCGGTTTCGGTTTGAGCAATACCTAGAGTATATCCGCGCCAACGGGTACGATTACGAGTTTTCGTATCTGATTTCGGCCGCCGACGACAAGATTTTCTACAAGCCCGGCAACTTGCCGAGTAAGCTGGGGATTTTTCTGCGCTCGACTCTGCGCCGCTTGGGCGAGGCGATGCGCGCCGGTTCCTACGACATTATTTTCATACAGCGCGAGGCGTATATGCTCGGTACGGCGTTCTTCGAAAAATCCTTCGCGCGGTCGCGGGCGAAGGTCATTTTCGATTACGACGACTCTATTTGGGTGCAGCAGGTGTCGGCGGGCAACCGGATGCTCGGCTTCCTCAAAAACGCCGATAAAACGCGCGACATCATCAAGGTATCGGATATGGTTTTCGCGGGAAATCAGTACCTGGCCGATTTTGCCGCACAGTACAACCCTGTTGTGCGCATCGTGCCCACGACCATCGATACCGATGAATACCAGCGGTTACCGCGCCCCGCCGACCAGCCCCTCGACCAAGTGTGTATCGGCTGGAGCGGCTCTTTTACGACAATTGAGCATTTCGAGACAGCCTTGCCCGCGCTGCGCATCATTCAGCAGCAGTACGGCCCGCGCGTGACGTTCCGAGTGGTGGGCGATGGCTCGTACCGCAACGAAGAATTGGGCATTACTGGGCTGCCGTGGCGTAAGGATACCGAAGTGGCCGACCTCTCGGCGATGGATATTGGCATTATGCCGCTGCCCGATACCGAGTGGGCCAAAGGCAAGTGCGGGCTGAAAGGTTTGCAGTATATGGCCGTCGAAACGCCGACGATTATGTCGCCGGTCGGGGTGAATACCGAAATCATCCAACACGGCGAAAATGGTCTGCTCGCTTCTACCACCGAGGAATGGGTGGCAGCCCTACGGTTGCTCATCGACGACGGCGCCGCGCGGGGCTTGATGGGCCGCGCCGGGCGCAAAACGGTGGTCGAACAGTTTTCGGTGCTATCGGAGCGCGACCATTACCTCCAGCTTTTCGACGAGGTACTCGCCTTGCCGCACCGCTAGCAACGCGTCCCACAACACGAGCGTTCTGCGGTTGCCGAATCCCATGCGGTAGTGCTACCCATCACGCTCCTCGTCGGCGGCGGAGTTTTTCGGGAAAGGCCCGGTGGCGCTTACGCGCGGCCGGGCCTTTACTTCTTCAATGATCCGCAGTTCTTCCTCGGATTCCAGATCGGAAAGCTCGATTTTGAGAGCTTCGATGGAAATGATGAGTTCGCGCAACGACATCCCCAGCGAAATCAGCAACCCCACCAACGACAGCCCAAACACCACCACTCCCGCCATTTGCTGCCCCAAAAACAGCAGCAGCATACACAGCACGCAGCCAAACATCGACCCGATGCCCACCACCTGCATATTGCGCACGATGTAGAGCCGCTTTCGCAGGTTCACGATTTGCGCCATCACCGACGGCGAATGCGTGCTGATATACTGCGGTTTGAGCGTGCGCACCCGGTTGGCGAGCGCCATAAACCGGTTGGTATACGCCAGCAGCAGTAACGAGAGCGCCGGAAACAGCAGCGCAGGCGTGGTGAGGGTAATTTCCATAATCTGAGAAAGTGGCCGGGTGCTGCCGGTAGCCTGTCAGAGGCCAACCCGGCTGCAAAACAACAACGCCCCACCGGCAGTCAGCCGGTGGGGCGTTTTGATTAGGCGTTACACCGGGCAATGTCCGCGAAAAACGCGAAGGATTTGCCGATGCAACGAGTCCGCTAATCGACGGCTTTCTCGACGGCAGCTTCCGTTTTCTGCGCGCCTTTTTTGACGGTTTTGCCTACCGCTTTACCGGCTTTTTTGGTGCCCTGAACGGTTTTGGTCGCCACTTTCTCGGTGCCGTTGGCTACTTTTTTGCCCACCATCTTGGTGTCCTGCGCGGCTTCGTTTACCACTTCACCGGCTTTGGTGCGGCCCGTGCGCGAATCGGTTTGCACGCGGGTCGTACCGTTGTCGCGCACCTTCACGGTGGTAGTCGTTTTAGCGCCTGTCGCCTCGTCTTTGGTGGTCGTGGTGCCGCTCTGGGCCACGGCCGGAACGGTGAGCAGCGCGGCGAGGCCGGCCATCAGCAAGTGCTTTTTCATCGGAGTCAATGTCTGGTTGAGGGAGTGAAAATCCGCTCCGGGGCCGTGTACGGATGGCTGGGTGTAGGGTTTTTTACAGAAGCCGCGAAGCCACTGATGTCACCCCTGACGGCCGGCCAGCCACCGCCGAACCATCGCCCAAGCACTGGCCCCGGAGATGAGAATCACCTTCCAGAATTTAATAATCAGAGCAAAAAAACCAACCTTAGCCAACACTTTACCCGCCACTAATCCGCCGAGCGAATAGGCGGCGATATCATCGACATCGGGGGCATAATCTTCGTACTGAAGGCCGTCGGCGAAATGTGTTCGCGCAATTAAAGTTGGAATTGCCGTTTTGATTTCCGGCAATTGGCCTTTTCCGGAAATAGCCATCAAGCGCAATACCCCTTTGCGACCCAAAACGCGTACGTCGTAATTGAGGGTATGGTGCGCCGTGGCGCCGCTTGGGCCGAAACGCAGCAACTTGGCCCAGTGCAGAACGTGGTGTTTCTGGTCGTAGAACGGGGGCGACGCCCAGCCCAGCACCTCGATAGGGTCGTAGCCATCGGCCGCGCGCGTGGCGTTTTCGAGCCGAGTATCGTGTCGCATCTCCTCCAGTAAGGCATCATAGTCGATGTTGTCGGCGTCGCCGTCATCTACGTATCCCATTTCCTCGTACGTCACCATAAACGCCCAGCTATCATCGGTGGCAGGCCCCATAGTGGTGGGCAACAGCAAGCCGAGTGGGGTGTTATCGGGCGGATTCCCCCAGAGGCGCTCCAGCACATACTGTGCTTGCGCGGAATCCAGAAAACGCATTCCCGCCGGCACATCAATGTAGCCCAACCGCCCCGGTAGGCTTACCCGGCCGGTTTGATAATGAAAGGATGCATTGACGGAATCGACGTATACTCGCTCCAGGGCCGCCGAGTCCGGCACCGCAGGAGTGGCAGCAGCCGCGCGAACGGCCGAAGTCCAGAGAAGCACAAACAGGCCAAAGTACCGGGTGGTCTTCAGAAAATTCATAATTATTGGCATCCAAATCAGCAGAAGCTGATGCGATAAATTCGACCTTATTGGGCTAATGTACGACGGCGAGGGAGCTTGGAAACTGGTGCCCAACCCCGCACCCCGCCCAACCCCACCGCCCGTTTCGGAGTTATACCAAGTGGCGCGCGCGTTTCGTTTTCGAGCGCCCAACCGCCACTTTCTTACACTGAATTACCTAAAAAATGGCTCCTGATACTAATCTGCCGCGCACCGGCCAACCGCGCGTGGTCATCATCGGTTGCGGCTTCGCAGGGTTGAAGCTCGCGCAGGAATTGCGGAAAGACCCGGTGCAGGTCGTCGTCATCGACCGCAACAACTACCATAATTTTCAGCCGCTGCTGTATCAGGTGGCGACCGGCGCCCTCGAACCCGATTCCATCGCCTACCCGATTCGGAAGATTTTTGCGGGGCAGAAGAATTTTTTCTTTCGGATGGCCGACGTGCAGCGCGTGGTGCCGGAGCGTAAAATTATCGAAACCAGCCTCGGCGAAATCAGCTACGACCAACTCGTGATCGCGACGGGTTCGCTGACCAATTTCTTCGGAATGGACTCGATTGAGCAGAACGGCATGCAGATCAAGAGCATCCCGAATGCGCTCAATCTGCGCTCGTTTCTGTTTCAGAATTTTGAAAAGGCGCTGCTGATGGAGAACCCCGAAACCCGCCAAGCCCTGCTCAATGTGGTGCTGGTGGGCGGCGGGCCGACGGGCGTCGAGTTGGCCGGCGCGCTGGCCGAAATGCGCAACAACGTGCTGCCCAAGGATTACCCCGAGCTGGACTTGAAGCAGATGCAGATTTATTTGGTCGAGGCGGGGCCGGCGCTGCTGGGGCCGATGTCGGGGGAGGCGCAAACCAAATCGCGCGCGTACCTCGAAAAACTCGGTGTGCGTATTCACACGTCTACGTCCATCAAGCGGTTTGAAAACTGCCGGGCGTACTTCGGCGATGGCCCGACGGATTATTTCCCCACCGAAAACCTGATTTGGGCAGCCGGCGTGAACGGCGCCGCCGTGGCGGGGCTGCCCGAAGCGGTGGTCACGCGCAACAAGCGCCTCAGCGTCAATCTGTGGAACCAGGTCGAAGGTTTTGCCGATATATTCGCCATCGGCGACGTGGCGAACCTCGTCACCGGCGACACGCCGAAGGGGTTCCCCATGCTCGCACCCGTGGCGCAGCAGCAAGCCGACCAACTGGCCGAGAACCTGCGGCGGTTGCGGGCCGGGCAGGCGCCGGTGCCGTTCAAGTACCTCAACAAGGGCGTGATGGCGATTGTGGCGCGCAACAAAGCGGTGGTCGATTTGCCGGGCAATATTTCGTTCGGTGGCTTTTTGGGCTGGGTCACGTGGCTGTTCGTGCATCTGATGACGCTCGTCGGCTTTCGCAACAAAGCCGTGACTTTGGTGGGCTGGGCCATTCAGTATTTCTCTTCTGACCGTGCGCTACGGCTCATCATCCGGCCGTACCGCCGCCACGATTACAAAGACGACAAAGGCAAGCGCACGCAGGAGCAGCAGATGGCCACCACTACGCCGCCCGTGAACCAGCCGCCGATGCCCGCGCAGCAGGTGGTGGGGTAGGAGGGCCACACCGGGCGCATCTGGGCTGCCCGCCCGACCTTTGCGCCTTCTGTATGAACAAGCAAGCCCAACTCGCCTTCAACCTCGTGGCTGCCGTTGCCATTGGGGTGCTTTTCTTTTTGCATTTCCGGCAGCCCGGTGCGCCCGAGGCAGCCGTAGCACCCGTGACTACGGCCAGCCAAGCGCCACCGGCCACGGCCGCCCCCACCGATGATTCATTGGCGGCCACGACGCCCAGCCCAACGCCGGAAATCGAAGCTGCCGCCGGAGCAGCTGATAGCCAGCCCGATACCACACCCCCCGTGCGTAAAGTAGCCTACGTAAAGTCAGGCGAATTGCTGGAAGGCTACAAAGGGATGCAGTCGGCCCGCGCCGCCTACGAGGCGAAACTGGCCCGCTGGGAAAAGGAGCATCAGGCGGCCGTAGCGGCTTTTCAGGGCGCGGTGCAGCAGTATCAGGCCAAAGCCGGCGGACTGTTAGAAGGCCAGCGCGCCGAGCAGGAGCAAAAGCTGCAACAGCAAGAGCAACAAGTGGCTCAACGCCAGCAACAGCTCCAGCAACAGGCCGCTGAAGAAGAGGCAAAGCTGAATGAGCAGGTATTGGGCCGCGTCAATAAAATCCTGGAACGGTACGGCAAAGCCCAGAATTATGACCTGATTCTGGTAGCTGGCAACGGCTCGGTGGCGTACGGCCGGCCGGGGCTCGACCTAACCAAAATCATCCTCGCGCAGCTGAATGCGGAGTACGCGGCGGGGAAGAAATAAGCGGGACGCCAGACGAGGCGTCGCCGGCACCGTCGCGGTGCCGGATTTCGCGTAACCGACCGGCACCGGGACGGTACCGGCGACGGAGGACGTGGTTACAGCCGCACTTCCACCGACACATAGCCCGACCGGCCATCGGACGGCAGAATGCCGGGGCCGGGGTAGCCGGTGGCGCGCCGCGTGAAGTACCGGCGGTCGGTGAGGTTATTGACGCCGGCGGCGAGACTGATGAACCTCGGGAAGCGGTACGAGACGCTCACATCCTGGACGGCGTAGGCGGGGATGATGCCCACGGTGGCGGCGGCGTTGGGTACGGGGGCGTTGGTGGCGTCGGCGAACTGGTTGGCGGTGTAGGCAATCTGCCACGAGTAGCTCAAACGTTCACATTCGACGCTGACACCCGCGCGCAGCACATGGCGCGGCGCCAACTCGACGCGCTTGCCCTGAAAGGCGGGGTTTTCGGAGCGGATGTAGCGCGCATCGGTGTGGCCGTAGGAGCCGAAGAGCGTGACGTCTTCCAGACCGAGGCGCAAGAAGCGGTTGAGGTCGTTGCGGAGGCCGTTGAGGGGGTGCAGCTCCACGAGGGCTTCGGCGCCCACCGAGCGCGCATCCGAGATATTGCGCCGCTGGTTGCCGTTCACGATGCCCACGCGGTCGTCGTAGCGCAGGTAAAATGCGCCTACGTCGAAGGTCAGCCACGGATATATCTCGCCGATTTTGCCCCGCAGACCGGCTTCGGCGGTGTAGCCGCGCGAATCGCGCAGGTTCGGATCGACCCGGAAATTTGGGTTGGCGACGCGCAGGTCGTTGAAGGAGACGGCCGCGTAGCTCTGCGCCGCGCTGGCATAGGCTTCGAGGAAGACGCGGTTGCCGTCGTCGCGGTAAACAGACAAGTCGTTCTGATCGAAGCGCTGATCGAGCAGTTGGTACGCCACGCTCAGGCCCAACAGCGGGAAGGTGCGGGTGCGGCGCAGCGTGTCGGTGTACCGTGCCGCGCCGACGTGGTAGGCGCCGCGCGCTTCGGTGCGCAGATATTCCAGCCGGGCCCCTGGCGTGACGGTCAGCCGCGACCCTAGCCGGAAGAGGTTTTCGGCGAACACAGCGCCGTTGAGCGACGGAAACTTGTAGTCAAAATTCTCCGGGTCGGCAGGGCGCAGAAACCGGAAGTCGGCGTCGTTGCCGGCCGGGCCGTTGCCCTGGCGGCGGGTGGTCTGACCGCGAAAGCCGCGCACGCCCACCACCAGCGTGGCGGGGTTGGCGCCGAGCGTGTAATCGTGCCGTAGCCGGGCTTCGAGGCCGAGGTTGCGGTACTCGTCGGCCAGCAGGTTGCGGACGGCGCTGGTGTCGGGCTGATTGATGGGCGCTAAGTTGCCGAGGCTCAAGCGCTCGCCCTGCAACCCGAAGGCGCGCACGTTGACGGTCGTGCGGTCGGTGAGGTGCCAGTCGGCCACCACTGCCGGCAACAACCAGGTAGCGCGGAACCAGTTGCGGGCGCGAGCGGAGCCGCGCGGGTCGGCGGCGTACTCGGCGTCGGTTCGGCCACCGGGCTGCTGGTAATCGTAGCGCATCGCGGTCATTTCCACGGAAATGCTCAGGCGTTCGGTGGCTTGCCAGCGCACCAGGCCGTAGCCGGTGCCCTGTTGCACGCCGTTGTTTTGGCGCCAGCCGTCGGTGCGTTTGTAGAGGCCGAAGCCCGTGTAGCTCAGCCGTCCCACGGTGCCGCCCACCCGCGCGAACGTGTTGCTAAACCCGAACGAGCCGACCGTTTGGCGCACGGTCAGGGCCAGTTTGCGGTCCTTCTCCGGGCCTTTCAATACCAGATTCAGTAGTCCGCCGTACTGCGGCCCGTACTGCAACGACGCCGCCCCGCGCACCAACTCGATGCGTTCGACGGCTTCCATGGGCGGCGTATAGTACGATTCGGGGTAGCCGAAGGGGTCGGCGGCGATGTCGTAGCCGTTCTGACGGGCGTTGAACTCCTGAATCCGCGCCGGGTTCAGCCCGCGCACCCCCAGCCCGAGTTGCACGCCGGCATTGTCGTTCTCCACGATATTGACGCCCGGCACCCGCGCCAGCACTTGCCGGGCGTTGTTGGTAGCGAGGTTGGCGGTGGTGGCCGAGGGCGTTACCACATCGGTGCGGCGCCCGGCGTAAATGGCCGTGCCCTGCACATCGGGCAGCCGGCCAGGGGTTTCACGGATCCGTTCGGCCTGAATCCGCACTTCTTGCAGTTGGC
This sequence comes from Hymenobacteraceae bacterium, assembly GCA_031425525.1. Lineage (GTDB taxonomy): Bacteria > Bacteroidota > Bacteroidia > Cytophagales > Hymenobacteraceae > JANNMJ01. The sequence continues at coordinate 65,806 of JANPJM010000030.1, forward strand.
GGGTGCGGGTCGTATCGACCGGGGTTTGCTGCGCGCGCAGCAGCCCGGGCGTGAGGAATAGCAGGGTAGAAAATAGTCGGGTCATCAAGGTAGGGGCGGGCCTTGTGCCCGCCCGTGCAGCAGTTTGAGGATGTAGAAAAGTCAGCAGGATCGAAACGGCGTCTTATTCTTGATCGCGTAGCGGTAGAATCCAGTTTTTGGGTGCGAACGAATCGGTTTCTTTCGCTAAATCCACGGCCGAGTCCACCAGCAGGTGGGCGGGGCGGCCATTGAGCGTCACCCACGCTTCGGCGCGCACTTGGAGGGGGGGCGCGCGCGACGAGGTGCGCTCTTCAGTAGCCAGAAAATGGGCAAACTGCACCAGCATATCGGGTTGGGTGCTGAGCATCCGTGCCTGTTGGCGCGTGAGGTAGCGGCGCGGGTCTACCGTCCAGTTGCGGCCGGTGGCGGGGTCGCGGAGGTGGAAATCGACGGTGCCGGCTTTTTCAACCAACATAATGTTCCAACTATACCGAAAACCCTGCTCCGTCCATAGCACATTGCCGGGGTAGAGTAGGTAGCGAAAGGGAAGTAGGAGTTGAAACAGGAAGAGGGAACCTACCGCTGCGCGGCGAGCGCCGGCGAGGTGCGGGGTCGTCAAAATATTCTCGACTACGCCTTGATGCGGCGTCGGGACGGCGCTCGCCACGGGACCAAAAAGCCACTCTAGTACCCGTGCGTGCGTTTCCGGCCGGAAGAAAACCCACGTACTCACCAGCATCGCCCACGGGAAAATGCCGATGTAGAACAACTTTGCCGTCAGCAGATGAAACACTACTACCACGGCGTAGGCCCACGGGCGGGTGCGGTCGCGCCACAGAAAAAACGGCACGGTCAAGTCGAAAATGCACGCAAACCACGCCACGGCGTAAGCCACCCAGGCATCGTCGAGGAGCGGCCCGATAAGCGGGAGATGCGCATTGGCGGCGAGCCAGATTTTGAGCGGTTGAGCGTCGAAAAGCCAGTCGGATTTGAGCTTGGCGATGCCGCCGAAAAAGTACACCGAGGCCACTTGCAGCTTCACGGCCCACAGCATCCAGGCGGGTAGGGTAGAGCCGGCCCAGGCGGCGCCGCGCCGCGCCGCATCCACTGACCACGCGCGGTGGACGGGCAACAGCGCCAGCAGCGCGGCAACCATCGTCACGTAGTAATAGTGGTTGAGGTAGTTGGTTTTGTCGAGTAACTCGATGTAGCCAAACGTCAGGAGGAGTACCACCGCCGACACGCGGTAAAACGCGCCTGCCGCCACGCCCAACGCGCTGACTGCCAGTAAACCAAATACGCCGTGCAGCCAAGATGCCGGCAGCGGACGCACCCACTCGAAGCCATAATACGGAAAGAAAAAACGCGGCCGGAGGTACAACTCCTCAATCCAGCCGTTGGCCCAGAACCGCACCGTCGCCCCAAAAACCAGCAGCCCGAACCCTACCCGAAACCCCGCAAGCGGTGCCGCTGACACGGGCTGGCTGGCGGCGGTGCGCAGACGAATGAGAAAGGGAGGAATCACGCAGACAGAAGGTCGCTAAAATTGTAATGCGGACTTCAGTCCGCAGTTTGACAGCCCAATCAGTACAAACAGCCAGTAAACTGCGGACTGAAGACCGTACTACACCCCTGTGCAGGCCGCTCAAAATCACTCATCCTCCAAAATCTCCCCTAATCCCCATCATTGTCGTTGAACGTCAGCAGCACGCCGAGCTTACTCACCGCTTCCGCCTTGATCAGCACCGTGAGTTGCTTAATGGCATTCTGCAAATCCACGACAGGCTGACGAGCTTGTCCAACCTGGCTCACTACATCACCGGGCGCGAGCGTGCGGGCCGCCGCTAGTTTCTCCTCGATGGCCGCTGAAAGGGCTTGACCACCGGCGCTTTGTGCGCCCAAATGGTCGAGTAAGCCACTGATCCCGCGTGCGTCGGGCGTGCTCGCCCACACGTTGCGCACGCCATCAAGCGACGCCTGAATCAGGGCGCCCGACATGCCGCTGCGGTAGCCCTCGGCGGTTTCGGGTTGGGCGGTGCCGCCGTTGAGATCGCCGAGGGGCACGCCGAGGCGGTCGTTTTTGATGGTTTCGATCTCCTGCACCGAAGCGTTCACGAGCAGACTCAGCGAAGACGTGACGTCGTTGCCATCAGCGGCCACGAATGCCTCGCGGTACGCGCCGGTCAGCCACGCGTCGTGGGCTGCGGTGGCGCGCGCGTCGAGGTCGGCGGCCAGAGCGACGATGTAGGCGCGGCGCCGGTCGGCGTCGGAGGCCGTCGTGAAGCTGGTCAGTACGGCAGCATCGCCGCCTAAGGGGTCGAAAAGCAAGTATTCGAGCGCCCACAACCCTTTGGCGGTGGCAGGCCGAGTGTCGATGAAGTTCTGGTCGATGGAGGCGGCAACGGCCCCGGCCAAGGCGGTTTCGATAACCACCGGATTGGCTTCGCTGCCGATGCCGCTGGCAAGATTGAGCGTTTCGGCCGGGCCGAAAGAGAAGCTTTGCGTCGGTTTCCAATCGAGGGCGGCGCGGCGCCACGCGGCTTGCAGGGCGTCGAGGTCGGTGGGGGTGATGTTGGCGGAAAGCTGCCCGCCAAACGCCCGCAGCGTAGCCGTGTTATGGGCCAGGTTATGGAAGGCGGGCTCGATGGCGTTATCGCGCACGCGGTTCAGCAGCGCGCGGCGGTCGTAGGTCGAGAACAAATCGGTGCTGGGGTCGTCGGTGCTTTTTTCGCACCCCGTCAGGCCCAGCAAACAACTCGCGCCCACCAGCAGCAAGCGAAGCGCCGGAATAGCGACGAACCGCCGAATAGCATACACTGAAGCAGTCATTTACAAAGAATTCAAAAACTTGATAACCGCCGCGCGGTCCTCGCGCGAAAGCCTCGTGAAGGCATCGCGGGCCCGCTGGGCTTCGCCGCCGTGCCACAAAATGGCTTCTTCCAGCGAGCGGGCGCGCCCGTCGTGCAGGTAAAACGTGTGACGGTTGACGGTCTGAAATAATCCCGCGCCCCACAGCGGCGGCGTGCGCCACTCGGCGCCGGTGGCCTCAAAATCGGGGCGCCCATCGGCAAGGCTCGGCCCCATGTCGTGGAGCAGTAAGTCGGTGTAGGGCCGAATGGTTTGGTGGGCGAGCAGCGGCTCAATGTCCGACGTGCCCGTCTGAAGCTTCGGCCGGTGGCAGCCGGCGCAGTTGAGCGTTTGCACGAAAAGCTGCTTACCGCGCACCACGGCGGCATCTTGCCACTGGCGGCGACCCGGTACGGCGAGCGTAGCCGAGTAATAGGCCACGCGTTCGAGGTTAGCGACCGACAGCTCGTAAGGTTCCGTAGCGGAGGTGTTGCCGGTGGGCGCAGCGGCGCAATCGCGCTGCGGCGAGGTGCAGTTCTCCGCCTGAAACAGGGCGCTCGTAATCCCCATATCGCCCACGAACGCGCCGGCCGTTTGCTGGCGAACCGTCGGTTGGTTGGCTTTCCAGCCGAAGCGACCGAGCGTGCGTTGCTGCTTCTCCGTGTCCCAGACGTAGTTAGGGCGCCCCGAAATACCGTCGCCGTTGAGGTCGGCGGGGTCGGCGATGGCGAGTAGCGCAGCTTCGGGCACGGCTGCCAGTAACCCCAGACCGGGCATCTGCGGCGCCACGCGCGGCGAGAGCAGAATGCCCGCCCCCAGTGCGCCATACGACAGATTGTCAAACGAATACGAAGGCGTGCGCAGCGAGTAGGCGGTGCCATCGGGGTACTGCCCGGCGGTTTCGGTGTACGTGATGCGCACCTCGCCTTCGGCCGCTACCCCTCGAATGGCGTGATTCGAGAGCTGATCGCCGTAGGTGGGGTCGGGCAGGGGGCCGCCGTGCGCATCCTGACCGGGTACGCTCAACCGCACGAGCATCGAGCTGAGGCCGGTTTCGCCGGGCAACGGCGGGCGGCCGCGCCCATCGAGGGTGTGGCAGCCCGAACACGAGGCAGCGTTGAACATCGGCCCCAGCCCGTCGCGGGCGGTGGTGGTGGCGGGCGCCGTCACCCAATTGTTCCGAAACAGCGAGTTGCCCGTGACAAAGCGGTCTTCGCCATCCGAATCGAGCCCCGGCACAGCGTGGTTGAAAGCGTTTTCGGTGGCGTCGAATAGGGTGGTACTTCCGCCGCTGAACTGTTCGCCGTCATCTTCCACGAAGCCCACAGCGTCGGTCACGTCCTTGTCGGCGTTACAGCTCACCACCGACAGGCTCAGCCCAAAAACGGCGAAGCTGGCAACCAACAGCAGACGGGAAGATGTCAAAAACACAGTGGGTCGGGGTTCGTTAGCCGTTAATTGTTAGCCGGAGTTCGTCAATCGAAAATCATTAATCGAAAATCAATCATGAACTACAACACCAGCGTGATACCCAGCGCGCGGGCGGCGGCCACAAGCTGGTCGGCCTGAGCGCGGCACGCGAGGACGGCGGCGCGCACCCGTTGGCGGCCGGGCGCGGCATCAGCGCCGATGATTTCCTGATCGAAGGGCGCCTGAATGGCCAGCGTTTTGGTGCGGGCGTCGTCGGTGGCGACTTGCAGCGCATCGGCGCGGGTGGCATCGGCCGCGCGCACGGCCTCGATGATAGACGTGCCCACCGTAACGGCGGTACCCGCGTAACGGCCATTCAGCACATTCCAAATGCCCTGTTCATTGCCTTTCAAGTCCTGGTCGGTGTAATCGGAGAAGCACGAGTGCTCATCTTCCTGGTCTTGGTTGTCGAGAGCGACCTGCATCCGCTCGCCCGCCAGTTCGCCTTTGCTCAGTCGGCCGAGGCCGGTGAGAATGTGCGTCAGGGCCGAATCGGTGGGCATTGTGATGGTGAACGCCGTGCGGTAGGCGGCCCCCGGCGCCCACGCCGCGCGCACCTGCGTGAGGTGGTCGAGGATGAGGGCAGTGCAGGCGGTCAGGTATTGGCCGCGCCGGGCGGCGTTGGGGGCGGTGGTGTAGTCGGTGAAGGCGCGCGCGCCGGGGCCGGTGGCGCTCACATCCTGGCCCCAGAGCAGAAACTCGACGGCGTGGTAACCGCACGAGATATTGGTCTCGCCGCCCTGTTCGTTGAGCGCCTCTACGGTGGTTTTGGTGATGCTGGGCAGCGCCGCCGGGTCGTTGATGAGGCCGCTGGTCGGGTCGCCGATGGTGTAATCGATGTATTTCTCATCGAGCGGCCAGGCGTTGAGCAGCCCTTCCACACCGGTGGTGGCATCGTCGATGGGACCGCCGTAGAACCGGAATGCATCGGTCTGGTTGTACGGCACACGGGCGGCTTTCCAGGCGGCGCGCACATCGAGCAGCCCGGCTTCGGTCGGGCTCGCCACAAATGCTAACGCTTGGTTGTGTAGGGTTTGGGCGGCGGTCAGGGCGTCGGAGTAGGTAGCGTAGGCAATCGTGGCGTACGTGGCAACGGTTGCCTTTTTGGCATTGGCTACGGTCGTGTCAGGCTTGGGCGGTTCGGGATCGGCGACGGTGGTTGTAGGCTTCGGCGTTTCGTTGTCATCGTCTTTACAGGCAGCCAGTCCGAGCAAAGAAAAACCAAGAAACAAGGCGCCGGTCAGGCGGCGCAACGGGCGATTGGTGAGCGAGAAGCGAGTCATTCAGCGGTGGTGAACTTACGTAACGGGCACAAAGGTACGCCTTGTTTAGAATTAGTCAAAATAAGTTGTTCGCAAAAACGTCCGCCGCTACCCACGACCTTTGCGGCACTGTCGGCAAAAGTTCGGAACAGGAGCGGCGGAATACGCGCAACTCGTCACTGCTCACTCGAAACTGAAAACTCCCCATGCACCTCGTAGAATGCCCGCGCGACGCGATGCAGGGCCTAACGCACTTCATCCCGACGGCCCAAAAAACCGCCTACCTGCAATCCCTGCTTGCCGTAGGGTTCGATACGCTCGATTTCGGCTCGTTCGTGTCGCCCAAAGCCATTCCCCAACTGCGTGACACGGCCGATGTGCTGGCCGGGCTGGACCTGTCCCAAACGGAAACCAAACTGTTGGCTATCGTGGCCAACGTGCGCGGGGCCGAGGAAGCCATTGCACACGCGCCCATCCGGTACATTGGATTTCCGCTGTCGGTGTCCGAAACCTTTCAGCAGCGCAATACCAACAAGTCGATTGCGCAGGCATTCGGCGAGGTGGAAACTATGCAAAATCGGTGCGTTGGGGCGGGGCGGGAACTGGTGGTTTATCTGTCGATGGCGTTTGGCAATCCCTACGGCGATCCCTACGGCCCCGAATTGATCGCTGAGTTCAGTAACCGGTTGGTGCAGATGGGTATTGGCATCATTGCCCCGTCGGACACGGTTGGCACATCGACGCCGGAGGCTATCGAAAGTCTGTTCCGGCTCCTGATTGGGCAGTTTCCGCAGGTCGAATTTGGGGCGCATCTGCATACCCGGCCCGGCGAAACGGCCCCCAAAGTCCGGGCAGCTGTCCGGGCGGGCGTCCGGCGAATTGACGGGGCACTGCGCGGTTTCGGCGGGTGCCCGATGGCCGCCGG
>JANPJM010000031.1:0-25004 GCA_031425525.1 Hymenobacteraceae bacterium
TACACGTTTTGCACTGGTATTTTGCCCGTCCCTTGCTATGGCCGTTGCGACGGATATCCGCGCTGCCGCAGTGGGCGCAGAAATGCTGAGTAAAAACCATCGTCAAAAATACCGCTTCACAGCACATTAGACCACCGCCAAAGAAATTAGTTTATACGTTTTATGCTGGGCCAGAGCGGGGAACCCGGTGCCTGACAGCAGTAGCGCATAGGCCAGCGTGATTGACTTCATATTGCTTGGTTATGTCACCAATGAAAATGGCCCGACCCGCACATAGCGAACCGGGCCGTTCTCATTCAATCAACTCGCCGAGGGTGCTGCTGCCGTAGCTAAACGATGCTTCATGTAGGCTTGTAGCTCCGAAAAGGTCATTCCTTGCGTTTCGGCGCTGAGTTGGGTACGGATGTCGCGCATCATCTGCACGGCGTCGAAGGTTTTGGGTGGCTTATTCTTCTTCATGATGGATCAGGTCGCGCGGGCTGCGTATTTCTATGACGGGGTAACCAAGACGCAGGTTTACGGAGTTGTAACCTTTGATGCGGTCAAGATTGACAATGTGCTTGAAGTTCCAACTGGCCAGCACATCCACCCTGCTTACGGTGGCAAGGGCGATATGACGGCAGTCCATTACGCTGGTCTTGCCCACCACCTTTTCGAGTAGATAGCGGTCAGCCAAATCAACGGCCTCCTGCGTCAAAGTAAGGCGCTCCAATTGCGGGGTTTCAACCTGATCGAGTAAGGTGCGAACTCGCGTCGGAGCCGCTAACAACTCCAGTTCCAACAAATCGGAAACGACGAACCTGACTTCTCCTAACTTGAGGCGTTGAAAAAGTGCGCGTGTCGCGTCTTCAAACTCCTCGTCGTAGTAACCGCCGATAACCGATGTGTCGATGTAAATCCGGGGAATCATTTGGGTAGGTTACACCTTGCAGTTTCTTGGTCAGCCGCCGCTATGTATTCTGCCGTGTCCTGATTTTGAGTTCAGGCCACAAGCCCGCCGCCGCCCACTCCCCTCACCCCACCACCGGCCCTACCACCGATGGCGCCGTATCGGGTTGCGAACGCACCGAAATCCGCAGAAAATCGGCGACGAGCTTGTTCACGTCGTCGATGTTTTCGGCGAGTACCGTGATGTGGTCGCCGGGTTGGGCATTTTCAAGGGCCTGGGCCACGGCTACGGTTTCCTGCGGCACTTCCTGCACGGGGATGCCCGGCTTGGATTCGGCGAGCCCCTGGCGGAGGAGGGCAGTGATTTCGGCGGCTGATTTGCCGCGCAAATCGCTTTCCTGCTTCAGGATAACGCTATCGAACAACTCGCCGGCCGTGCGGCCGAGAGCGATGGTGTCTTCGTCGCGGCGGTCGCCGAGGCCGGCCACTACGCCCACTTTGCGGGTGGCGGGTGTAGCGCGCAGGTACTCGCCGTAGCGCAGCAGCCCGGCGGTATTGTGCGCGTAATCAACGACCACCTCGAAGTGCGGAAATCGGAAGACGTTCATCCGGCCGGGCGTGGTGGCGGCGTCGGGCACGAAGGTGCGCAGGGCGCGCCGAATGTCGTCGATAGGGAACCGCTGCACGTAGCCCGCCAGCGTGGCGGCCAGCACGTTTTCGATGTTGAAGCGCGCGCGTCCGCCGAGCGTGATCGGAATGTCGGCGGCGCGGTCTACGCGCAGCTTGTACGAGTTGCGGTAGATGCTGATGAAGCCGTCTTCGTAGACCGCGCCGAGGCCGCCGGCGGCCACGTGTTCGAGGACGCGCGGGTTCTTTTCGTCGAGCGAAAACAGCGCGACGTGGCATTCGAGCGGGTTTTCGCGGCTCGTGGCCATCGCGTACACGTTGTCGTCGTCGGCGTTGAGGATGGCGTACCCGCCCGGCCGCACGGTGCGCGGCAGCACGCCCTTGACGGCGGCCATTTCCTCGACGGTATGGATACCGCGTAGGCCGAGGTGGTCGGCCGCGACGTTCGTCACGATGGCTACGTCGCAGTTCTGAAAGCCCAGCCCGGCGCGCAGCATCCCGCCACGCGCCGTTTCCAGCACGGCGAAATTGATGGTGGGGTCGCGCAGCACGAACTCGGCGCTCTGCGAACCGGTAGTGTCGCCTTTTTCCAGCATCTGCCCCTGAATGTAGATGCCGTCGGTGGTGGTATAGCCCACTTTATGGCCTTGCGCGGCGGCCATGTGCGCAATCAGGCGCGTGGTGGTGGTTTTGCCGTTGGTACCGGTCACGGCCACGATGGGAATCCGGAACGGCGCGTTCGGCGGAAACAGCATATCGACCACCGGGGCGGCCACGTTGCGCGGCAGCCCCTCGGTGGGCGCCAGGTGCATCCGGAAGCCGGGCGCCGCATTGACTTCCAGCACCGCGCCGCGCGTTTCGGGCAGGGGCGTGGCAATGTCGGTCGTCATCACGTCGATGCCGCAGACATCGAGCCCGACGATGCCCGCCACCCGCTCGGCCAGTAGTTGATTGTACGGGTGAACCTGGTCGGTTACATCAGTGGCGGTGCCGCCGGTCGAGATGTTGGCCGTCGATTTCAGGTACAGAATCTCGCCTTTGGGCAGCACCGATTCGGTGGTCAGGCCGCGCTGTTTCAGGATGGCGCGGGTGTGGCGGTCGATGCTGATGCGCGTCAGCTCTTTGGCGTGGCCCACGCCCCGGCGCGGGTCTTTGTTGATTTCGTCGATGAGGTGCTTGATGGTCGAGCGGCCGTCGCCGGTTACGGCGGCGGGCGTGCGCCGGGCCGCCGCCACCAGCCGCCCGTCGATCACGAGCAACCGGAAATCGAACCCCTCGATGAACTGCTCGACGATGACTTTTTCGGAGTACACCTGTGCCGCTTTCAGGCCCGCGAGCGCCTCTTTCCAGGTTTTGATACCGATGCTGGCGCCTTTGCCGTGGTTGCCATCCAAGGGCTTGATCACGAGCGGATAACCGAGGTCTTCCACGGCATCTTTCAACCCTTCCACGCCGCGTACGAGGGCGCCTTTCGGCACGGGCACGCCGTTGTCGTCGAGGACTTTCTTGGTCAGGTCTTTATCGCCGGCCATTTCCACGCCGGGGTTGCCGGTGCGGCCTGTGATGGTAGCCGAAATACGCTGCTGATGCACGCCGTAGCCAAACTGCACCATCCCGGAGTGCGGCAGGCGCAGGTACGGAATCCCGCGCGAGGCGGCTTCCGTGACGATGCTCCACGTACTCGGGCCGAAGAACTCATCTTCCCGAATCTCGTGCAGCTCTTCGAGGTGTTTTTTGAGGTCGAATTGCTTGTCTTTGCCCGCCACAAGCGCTTCCGTAGCTTCCAGCGCCGCTTTCAAGGCGTAGCGACCGGCGTCGGCTTCCTGATAGGCGAAGACAATATAATCGACGCCCGGCTCGTGCGGTACCTCGTAGGCACGGCCCCAGTTTACGGGCATTCCCGCCATACACTGCAGCTCCAGGGCAGCCTGCATTACCACCTGGCACAGCGGCACGCCCTCGCGCAAGCGGTCGAGGAACATGCCGGGGTCGTCCTGGGTCGGGCGCGGACGCGCAAATTCGGGGAACATCCGCAGGAAGCGGCGCTCGAACCCGGCCAGATCGGTGGTTTTAGTGGTGGCGTGCGCGTCGAGCGCCACCTTCGCGACAATCAGTTTCGAGTGGCGGACCGACCAGAAATTGGGGCCGCGCATGGTGCGGAGTTCAAGCAGGCGCATAAGCAAGCTACAGCAAGGGGAACCGGGGTTTCGGTTCGGCGAATGTAGGATGCAATGCGCGGTATGCCTGACCTACGACCTATTTTCCAATCATCCGCAGAAATTCTTTGCGGATATCGGACGCGGGCGGCGCGAAAATGCCGCCGAAATCGGTCGTAATCGTCGAGGAGGTGGTGTCGTTCACGCCTCGGCTCATCACGCACAAATGATCGGCTTCGATGAGTACGGCCACGTTGTCGGTACCGAGGGTTTGGCGTAATTCCTCGCCGATCTGGCGCGTCAGGCGTTCCTGCACCTGCGGGCGGCGGGCATAGTACTGCACCACCCGATTGAGCTTGGACAGGCCGACTACGCGGTCGGTGGGCACATACGCCACGTGCGCCTTCCCGATGATGGGCACCAAATGATGCTCGCAGCACGAAAAGAGCGTGATGTCGCGCTCGACCAGCAATTGCTCGTAGTGGTAATGATTGGCGAAGAGCTTGACGGCCGGCCGGTGCGCCGGGTTCAGCCCCCGAAACCACTCCTGCACGTACATTTTGGCGACGCGCCGGGGCGTGCCGCGCAAGGAATCGTCGGCGAGGTCGAGGCCGAGAATTTCCATCACGGCGGTTAAATGCGGCTCGATGGCAGCAATTTTCTCCTCGTCGCTCTGCCCAAAAGCATCGGGCCGGAGCGGCGTGCGCAGGGCGGCGGGCAAGTGCCCGTCGGGGCGGGTATCGGCAGTGGCGACAATAGTTGCCGCCGAATCAGACGCGGGGTATTCGTTCAACAGAAAGAGATAAGAATGAGGGGAAGGACGGATAGGAGCAGGGAGGCAACGGGCCGCCACCGCTAAGCGCCGTCGTATTCAACAAAGTTGCGAGGCGTTTCAAACAAGGTAACATGCAGCCGCAGGGCCGCCGGGAGCGCCGCGCGCAACCGCCGCCAAATCACGGCCGCGATGTACTCGGCGGTCGGATTCAGGTTCCGAAAATCTTCGGTATCGAGGTTGAGGTTGCGGTGGTCGTAGCGGTCGAGAATCTCGGCTTTGATGATGTTACTCAAGACTTTGAGGTCGATGAGGTAACCGGTTTCGGGGTCGGGTTCGCCGGTGAGGCGCACTTCGAGCTCGTAATTGTGGCCGTGAAAATTGGGGTTGGCGCAGAGACCGAATACTTCGGTGTTGCGTTCATCTGACCAATCGGGGCGGTAGAGGCGGTGCGCGGCGTTGAAGTGTTCGCGCCGGCCAACGGTGACTTGCATAGGGCTGTCTAACTTGATGGCGCGGGTTTTGTTTCGGGGCAGAACTGCGCGCGGAAATGCGCGCCGTAGTTAGTTTTGACGCTGCGCTGACTTCCGTCGGTGTTCGCCTCCCGACGAGTTGATTCTCAACCCCGTCGCCGCCCGCCCTCGGGTTGTCTACATCTGGTTCTTGTCCATTTTTCCAGTCTCTCTACTTTTAGGAGTTCTTGATGAAAAACGTTTTCCTTTCTTTGTTGCTGCTCGGCGGCTTGGCCGTAGCAGAGCCGGTGGCGGCCCAGAAATCGCCCGTTGATGAGATGGACATGTCCATCGAAAGTATTCCGCGCAAAGGTCAGCGCGTCATCATTCAACTCGATGCCAAGGCCGTGGAAACGGCGTGGCTCAAGCACCTCACCGACCGCATTGGCAAAGTGACCAATAAGAAAGGTGTTTATTACATCAATAGCGCCATGGTTGATGCCATCTCGAAAACGCCGATGCGGCTGATTTCGCGCGTCGATCCGACCTCTACGGGTACTGGCGTGTGGTGGTCGCTGGATTTGGGCAACGCCTACCTAGGTAAAGATGCGACGCCGGTGCAGTACCGCGAAGCGGAGAAATACCTGAAGGATTTTGCCCGCCAGTTGTACCGCGACGATATCGCCCTGCAAGTGCTGGAAGCCGAAAAAGCCCTCAAAATCTCGCAAGACAACCACTACGGCGTGATCCGCGAAGCCGATGAAACGAAGAAGTCGGTCGAGCGCAACAAGGTTCGGAAGCAGGAAATCGAAGCGCTGATGGCGCAAAACGGCGCCGAACTGCTCCAACTCAACAACGTCCTCGACGACAACCTCAAGAAGCAGGAAGCGGCGCGCGCCGATATCGTCGCGAAGCGCGTGGCGCTGGAAGCGGTGAAGGAGAAAGTCAATAAGATCGAATAGCTGGGAGTTAGTTTCATAATCATCGTAGGGTAAAAAAGCGCGCCCGCGCCGACTTGTTTGTCGGGGCGGGCGTGCTTTTGCCATGTAGTGCGGACTTCAATCCGCAGTTTGACGGAAAGCAAGTTCAGTACATACCGCTAGCCTCGTTGTAAAACTGCGGACTGAAGTCCGCGCTACCTCATTCACCAAGCCGATCGGCCAGTTCCCAGCGCCAGACTGGCCCATCGTCGGGGTCTACCAACTCGGCCGTTCGCACGAACCCGATGCGTTGCAGCACGCCCGTTGATGGATTGTTTTCGGCGAGCGTGTGCGCCGTGACGAGTTGCACATCGGGCTGCGCTTGCGCCCACCGTACGAGGGCCGTTGCGGCCTCAACGGCGAGCCCCCGCCCGCGCACTTCCGGCGCAAGGCCGTAACCGATCTCGACTTCTCCCGCCTGCGTGGGGCGGCCTTTAAACCCGCCACCGCCCACGAGGCGGCCGGTGGCACGGTCGAAATAGCCGTAAGCCGTCCAGGGGAGCAGCGTTGGGTCGGCGCGGACGGTCTGAAGCCAGAGCGGTAGCACCTCCGGAAACTCCAGCCACGCCGGGGCCACCGGGGTGCCCAAATGAGCGGCTAGGGTGTCGTCGCCGAGGATGGCAGCTTCGTAGTCGGCAGCGTCAAACGGCCGCAATCTGAGTCGTTCGGTCTGAATCATAATCGAAAGCAGCTTGTCGCGGAGGTAGGTTATCGTTCGAGCTGTTGCCGAATCTGGCGCTCCGGCAGGAAGTTTTCGAGGTGCAGGGCAAAGCGAATACTGGAGCTGAACTCGCTCCACGACGCCGGGGTATCGCCGGCGAAGTTGGAGCCCGCGATAGGCAGGTATATTCGGAGCAGACCGCCGCTGGCCGTCAGCACCACGCCCGACCCGTAGTACGATTTCGTGGCGGCGCCGGGGCCGGTCGGGGCGAGCCCGTAATCGCCGTACACGGTCAGCGGCAGCTTCGGAACCTGTGCTTCGAGCGTGGCGCTCGTGAGCCAGCGATTGCTGAACACCGGCACCCACGCGTGGAAACCGCCGTCGCGGTCGTCGGTTTGGCGCGGCCCGGCTTGCAGGGCGCGCGAAATCTGCGACCGGTCGAGGAAGATGGTTTCGCGCAGGTAATCGGGCGAGCCGCTCATCCCCAGAAAGAAAAAATCCTGGCGCCGCTTGTTGAGAATACCCCCGGCAAAAAGGCGCAGCGTGACCGATTTTTTCCGGGAATAAAACCGCTGATACCGCACGGCCAGCTTGCCAATGTTGGCGCCATCGAAGCGGGTGGTCGGCCCGAGGCGGTCGGTGAGGGCCGAGGCGTAGAAGTTTTCCAGCCGCGCCGAGGTGGTCAGGTTATGTAGCGCATTCCCGACGCGCATTTCGTAGCGCAGCCACCGAGCCCCGCCGAAACCGCCATCGTCGGCGTTGGGGTCGAGAGCGGCGCCCTTATCGCGACGGACGAGGGTGACACCGAGTTGCGCCGTTTGCCGGGGTGCGTTGGGCGAAGCCGGCCGGAAGCGCAACAGCAGCGACGGCTCCAGTTTCAGGTATTCCTGAAACCGCGCGACGGCCACTGCCGTCACGGTTTCGGCCAAGCGGCCGGCGCCCAAAATCGAGTATGCCACGTTGCCATACCCATTCACCTCGTTGCGCGCGAAGGAGTACATCGGCGCGAGTTGCACCCGTACCCGCCGCTGCACCAAGCTGGAATTGGATAGGTACACGCCCGCCATGAACTTATCGGAAGTGTTGGCGCCCACCAGCGGTGCCCACGTGATGGTAGTGCGATCCCAGCGTTCCAGCGCGACAAGGGGCTGAATCCGTAGGGGGTTCCAGCCGCGCAACGGGCCGCTGAGGCGCAGGCGGTCGTCGGTGCGGCGCACGGTGGGTACGTCGTAACGCGGGTCTACCACCACGCTCGTAGCTGCCGGGTTCAGCGGCAGACTGATGGTACCCTGCTCGCGGAAAAGGGGCGTCCAGCGTTCGGCCAACACGCGGCCCTGGGCATCGACGGTGGCCACGGGTACGGTCAGCAGCGAGTCGCCTTCATTGAAGATTCGGACTCTGATGGAATCTTCGACCCGCAAACGGCCTAAACCAGCGTCGGGCTGCCCCGGGCGCGTTAGGCGGTCGCGGAAAAACCACGTCAAATCCTGTCCGCTGGTGGTGTTGAAGGCGCCGAGCATATCGGCCGGTTGCGGGTGCCGAAACGCCCACGCGCGGTAGTAGGCGTGCATGCACGAGTCGAAACGCGCCTGCCCCAGGTAGGCGGCCAGGTAGCGCAATTCGGCGGGTGTGCGGGCGTACACGTCGGCGCCGTAGTTGACGGTCGTGAAGTTTTCGCTCGACAACCCGATGGGTTGGTTGAGCCCCCGACTGGCGCTAAGCTGCCAGAGCAAATCGCCGATGGCGTGTTCGGGGAGGCCGTCGGCGCCGATCTGGCGCACGAGTTTCGGCCCCACACCGAGCGCGTTGGTGACGCCCGCCGATTTGCCCGACTTAGCCGCTTTCGCGGCCGCGAGCGCCGAATCGAGCGGCGCTTTCACGCGGTTTTCGGTGTAGGAATTAACGCCCTCATCGAGCCACGGGTAGGCGCGCTCGTTGGAGCCCAGAATGCCCTGAAACCAGTTGTGACCCACCTCGTGGACGATGGCCGACGGCTCCGTAATCGTCACCATCGGGTATTCCATGCCGCCGGTGCCGGGGCCGAGCGGGCCGGCCAACGCCGTAGCCGCACTGTACGGGTACTCGCCGACGAGCCGCGAGTAGCCCAAAACGGCCGCATCGATATCGGCGCGCCGCTCGACCCAGCCCTTCGCCACGCCATCGGAAAACAGCAGCCACGTATCGACGTGCCGCCCGGAGCGCGGCAGCGTCACGCCGCTTTTCAGCACGCGGTAGCGCTTGTCGGCGAACCACGCAAAATCGGTCACGCGATCCTGCACGTACCGGATGGTTTTGAGGCGCGGGCTGGAGCGCGGCGTCGGCTCGGTGGCTTTGCCTTTCGCGCCTCGGCCGGTGCTGCCGGTGGCGGGCGCGACGGCGAAACGGCGGGCGCCGTCGGCGGCGAGTGAGTCCATGAACGCGCGTTCGGTGGGGGTTTGCAACTCGCCGGTGGCGCCCACCACGTAGTTGGCGGGCAGCGTAATGCTGACATCAAAGGAGCCGAACTCGGCGTAAAACTCGCCTTTGTCGAGGTACGGCATCGGATGCCAGCCGCTGCGGTCGTACACGGCGGGTTTGGGGTACCACTGCGTAATCTGGTAGCTCTGGCCTTCGTGGCCGCCCCGGCTCCAGGTCTTCGGCAGCTTCACCCGGAATGGTGTCCGGATGACCACCTGCGCGCCCGGCGCCAGGGGTTTCGGCAGCAGCAGTTTCGCCATATCGGGGCTGCGGGCCGAATACTCAAGCTGTGCGGGTGTGCCGTCTACCGTAAAATTCAGTTCATCGATGAACCCGCGCAGCGAGTCGGGCGCAAATTGAAACTCGCGCGAGCCGCCGGCCAGTTTTTCGCGCGCAAAGGCCGTGCGGTTATCGCGGTAAGCGTTGGGGAAGAGGTGGAACCAGATAAACGGCAGCGCATCGGGCGAGCGGTTTACGTACGTGAGGTCTTCGGTGGCGCGCAGTTCGTGGCGGCGGTCGTCGAGTTGCACCGTAATCCGGTAATCGACCTGCTGCTGAAAATACGGCGCCGATACGGTGTTGAGTGATTGGCCTTGAGCCCGGCCCGGCGCTACCAGCGCCCCAGACCCCAAAAGCGCGACTGCCAGCCCGGTATGGGCCGCGCCACGCGCGAAAAAATGCTTCATTCGAGTGGTTTACGCCCCGAAAGTACGGCGGGCAAGCGGGGAAGGCGGTATTTGGGGGCGTAGTTGCCCATTGGCGGGTGCGCAATTGTAGGGGCGGGTGAGGTAGGAAGCGCGTTTCAACTGCGGGAAGAAGCGGCAGACCCGGAGAGTGGAAAGGCCCGCGACGGGTCGTGAAACAAGTCGTACATCGAAGCAAAGCGTCCTGACATCGAAGCAAAACGATCTGACATCGAAGCAAGGCGACCTGACATCAAAGCAAAACGCCCTGACATCGAAGCAAGGCGACTTGACGCGTCACATACGGGATAACGAATTATTTCCGTTATTTGGCGGCCCGCCTTACGGTGAGGCGGCGCTTAATCTATTCGGATATGAATAAAAGACAATTGAGTCAGGCCGCAATGGCCGATGTGCTGGTGCAATTCGTGTTGGCCCGTAAAGCGCCCATCGGCGTGAGTAAAGTGGCCGGGAAGGAAGCGCAGGATGTGGCCGACGCCTACGGCCTCATCGCCCCGAAGCTGGGGGGCGCGGCGCGCGTTACGAAGGAAGTCACGAAGCGCCGCGTGGGCCAGAAAACGGCCTTTCTGGAGGTTCTGGCGGCCGTTCTGGGCCCGGTCCGCGCGCTGGCCACGACCACCGCCGACAACGACCTGTTGGCGCTGGTGACCGTGAACAAAACCACGCTGCGCCGGCTGCGCCCGGCGGCGCTGATCGGGGTGGGCCGGAAACTGGTCGAAACGGCGGAAGCGCAAGCTCCGGCTCTCGCCGATTATGCCATCGATGGGACGACGCTCGGCGCGCTGCGCACCGCCTACGACGACTACGTGGCGAGCGTACCGCAGACGCGTCAGCTCATCAATGCCCGCACGGTGGACAATATGACGGCTCAGGAACTGCTGAAAGCCCTGATGCAGCAGATTTACGAGCTTGACGCGGCCATGGAGATTTTCGCCTTCCGCGATAAAACGCTCTACGCCGAGTACAAGCAAGCGCGGATAATTGTGGATGTGGGCGCAAAGCCGCAGGATGGGGGAGGGGTGTAGGTGATTTAGTAGAAACGAAAAGGCCAGCGTAAGCTGGCCTTTTCGTTTTTGGGATGACTCGCGATCTGGAATGATTCGCGCGGGGCTCTGTCCCGTGTGGGCTATTGGGTGGTGTCCCGCCTGCGGCGCAGTGGGTGCTGGCCAGAGGCTGGCGAGTACTACACACGGGGCAGAACCCCGCGCGGGTGGGGCCGTGGTTGGACTACCGCAAGGGCGGTCGCAAAGCTGGCCGCGCGCGTTGCAAACGCGCTGGCCGGTTAGGCACGCGTTAAAAAAGCGCGCCGGCGGGGGTATCAAAACGCAGTTTGGAAGCCTTTTTCTAAATTTTTGAATGGTAAAAATTCTGCTAAGTCATTACTGCCACCCTCTTCCAATTTGAGCGCTGCTTGGTGGAGAGTAAGAATATCGTTGCTAGGTACTGCGATTCCATAGCCTAATGCATCTAGCTTAGAGTTGTCTTCAGGGTTAGTGGGGATTTGAACAAGCATTCCCACTACCACTCCGTGCTTTTGAATGACAGGCCCACCACTATTACCGCCTTTCACTCGGGCATTTATTACATAGTAATCTTGATTGTCAAGATATGATTTGCCTTGGCCAACAATGTTGCCGCGTGCTGCCTTAGTATGACTGCCAATTGAAGTCACTTCTGATACTTGAACTGCATCAAAGCCGGGCAGTGGAGGGTACCCCATAATCAATACATCATCAAGAATGATTGTTTCAACAGCGACTCTCAGGCAAGGCTGAATGAAAGAGGCTTGTTGTGTGAAAATAACTGCCACATCTTTCATTTTGTCCTTGTAAACAGCTATTTTTTTAGGTAGTATTATGTCTCCACTAGCAGTTGTAATTGAAATTATCTTCATGTCTTCTATACAATGTCGCGCTGTGATTACGCAATTATTAAAAGCTAAGAAGCAGGTTCCTATATCATGCGAATCATCGGTTAGTCTGACAACTACCGGTAAGATGCTTTTCTCGAAAAACATCCTAATATAGGGAAAGCCGAGGGTCGTAAAGTTATAAGTCCCGTAATGTATATCTGCCTCAGGCAGTGTAGGGGCCATGAAACATCTGCCAAAAGCACCCTTCATTCCTGTGAACGTCAGTAGATTATTTTGTTCAAGTTTATTGCATAAATACTGTATGTGTCCCATAGGAACACCGTTTTCAAAACCAGGATACTTTAGTAATTCATCTGCTAAATCACCTTCAGATAGCAGACCTATTTTCCCATCTATTATGCGACGAAAAAAACGTAAAATAAAGTTTGCGTCGAGTGGTGCCGTCAGAGATGTGTACATCTGAAATTTAGACGAAGTGATTGTAAAAAAAGCCCGATCAACCGGCCGGGCTTCAAAGCTACCTACAACCTGCCAAACACTGCCACGAGTTGCGGGTAGTATTTGAGGCCCGCGCTCTACCCGCCAACCCATTACCCGATAAGCAAAAAACGCCGGTTTCTCCACTCAGGAGAAACCGGCGTTTTAGTACACGTGCCTTGCGGCCACAGACGCTTACGAACCTGCTTTGCGCTCTTTGATACGTGCTTGCTTGCCCGACAGGCCGCGCAGGTAGAAAAGGCGGGCGCGACGGACGACGCCGCGACGCACGAGCTCGATTTTGTCGATGTTGGGCGAGAGGAGCGGGAAAATCCGCTCGGTGCCGATCTGGTTCGATACTTTCCGAACGGTGAAGGTCTCGCCGTTGGAGTTGGGGTTGCGGCGCTGCAACACCACGCCCTGGAACTGCTGAATGCGCTCCTTGTTGCCCTCGCGGATTTTCACGTGGACATTGACCGTATCGCCGGCGGCGAACGGAGGGAAAGAAGCGCGGCGGTCGCGGCCTTCCTGGTTGATAAAATCGAGGTGAACGCTCATCGCAGAAATTGCGGGTTAGCCGGGCATCCGCGCACGGAGGAGAGGCCCGTTATGATAAAAAAACCGAATCCGCCAAGCGGATTCGGGCCGCAAAAGTACGGAGAAAGTCTTGGATGTGAAAGCGGTGGCGATAGGAAAGATGAGTGAGATGTGGGGATGTGCTGATGTGAAGGATGCACACATCCACACTTCATCCCTCGCCCAGAAGGTCGGGCCGGCGGGCGCGTGTGCGGGCGACGGCCTGCTCGAAGCGCCAGTTTTCGATGGCTACATGGTCGCCGCCTTGTAGTACGGCGGGCACGGCGTGGCCCTCAAACGTGGCGGGGCGCGTATAGACTGGCGGCGCGAGTAGGCCATCCTGAAACGAGTCGGTGAGGGCCGATTCTTCGTTGTTGAGCACGCCGGGCAGGAGCCGCACGATGGCGTCGGTGAGGACGGCTGCCGCCAGCTCGCCGCCGCTGAGGACGTAATCGCCGATGCTCACCTCGTGGGTGACGAAGTGGGTGCGCACGCGCTCGTCGATGCCTTTGTAGTGGCCGCAGAGCAGCACCACGTTCTGCAACAGCGAGAACCGATTGACGAGCGGTTGGCGCAATTGCTCGCCGTCGGGGGTGAGGTAAATCACGGCGTCGTACGTGCGCTCGGCGGCCAGCTCGCGCAGGGCGCGCACGATGGGCTCGGCCATCAGCACCATGCCGGCGCCGCCGCCAAACGCGTAATCATCAATCTGGCCGTGCTTGTTGATGGCCCACTTCCGCAGTTGATGCAGATGAATTTCGACCAGCCCTTTCTCCGCCGCCCGTTTCAGAATGGAGTGGCTGAAGGGGCTTTCGAGCAGTTCAGGCTGGCAGGTCAGGATGTCGATACGCACGGGATCGCAGGTTTAGCTGATCAGATCGCTGATTTTGCTGATTTTTTGATTTCGCTGATTTATCCGGTGACGCCGGGCGCTTTGGCAGCTTATTCCGAGGGTTTTTGCTCTGGCTTGGTGGCGGCTTTACTCGTGGCTTTCGGGCCGCGCCGCTTGACGCGCGGCGGTTTCGGCTTTACTTCCTCCGTATAAATATCGAGCAGCCCGTCGGGGAGCGTGACGTGCAGGGTGCGCGCGGCGCGGTCGATGGTTTGAATCATCGCGTCGTTGATCGGCACCAGCACTTCGAAGCCGCGATGCTCGACGGCGAGGACATCTTGCTGGGGTAGTTCGTAAACGGTCAGCACAGGGCCAAGCTCACCGGCGATCGCGTCTATCACGGTGAAGCCCACCACCTCGTGGTAGTAAAACTGGCCGGCGCCGGTGAGCGGCGGCAACTCCGTGAGCGGCAGTAGCAGCGAGATGCCGCGCAGGGCTTCGGCGGCCTCCATCGTGTCGATTCCCGTGAGCGTGAACAGCGCGCGCTGCCCATCGCTGCCCGTGAGTTGGACCTTCTCGACGGCCACCGGCTTGGCATCCATCGGGGCGCCGCCAGGGCGGCGGAAGTACACGGCCTTCAGCTTTTTGTAGGCGGCGGGCTGGTCGGTATCGAACTCGACCACCACTTGCCCGCGCACCCCGTGCGGCCGGATGATGGTGCCTAGCTCAAAGAAATCGTCGGGGGAGGCGGGGCGTTTGGCCACGGGCGGGAGCGAATTTGGCGGATGAATCGGATGGGAAAGGTACCGGCACACGCCGCAAACGCAGCGCGGGTAACTCCCGTTTGGTGCAACAAAAAAGGTCAGAAAGAAGCAGTGCCTCTCTCTGACCTTCGGAGTTTGCAGACCCGCTAGCGGGGCGAAACGCTACTCGGCAGCGTCGGCGGCCGGAGCTTCAGCCGTTTCAGCGGTTTCCACTTCGGCCGGAGCCGCCACGGGAGCGGCAGCCACTGGGTTGGCAGCAGCCTCGGCGGCGGCGCGGGCGGCGTCGGCGGTGGCTTGCTTTTGCCGCAGCGACTCGGCGCGGGCCTCTTTCACTTTGGTTTCGGCGGCGAGGGCCGTCTTACGGGCTTCGTCTTTCTGGGCGGTGTTGGCGTCGCCTTTGGCGGTCATCTTCGCGTCTTTCGCGTCGAGCCAGTTGTGGTAACGGTCATCGGCCACATCCTGCGTGATGGCGCCTTTGTTGACGCCAAGTTGCAGGTGCTTACGGTACAGTACGCCGCGCAGCGACAGCATCGCGCGCACGGTTTCAGTCGGCTGGGCCCCTTTCATCACCCAATCGAACGCCTTATCGGCGTCGTAGTTGATGGCGGCGGGAATGGTGTTCGGGTTGTAGGTACCGAGCTTCTCGATGAAGCGGCCGTCGCGGGGCGAGCGGCTATCGGCGACCACGATGTCGTACATCGCGAGTTTCTTGCGGCCACGGCGGGCGAGGCGGATTTTAACTGCCATAAACCTGGGGGGTTAGCGACGGAGCACGTCCGTCTTTTTCCTGAATCGGGCCGCAAAGGTACGCAGCCGTCCCGCAGCAACCTAGCGATGCGCTGGTTTTTCCACAGAAAAGGCCGCTCTTCGGGGTAGGAGAGCGGCCTTTTCTGTGGTTGATTTGGAGCTTACGGGGGGCTTCCGTTACGCGGCTTGCAACTCGCGTTCGGGCTGCGGGACACTCTCCGGCTTGTTTTGACGGAATTTGATGATACCGACCTTGTTGAGCGTCCAGATGACGGGGTAGCTAGGGTCAAGCTCCCACCACTTCACGCCAAAATTGACGCGGTTCGGCAACTTGTGGTGGTTGTTCTGAAAAAGCTCGCCGCCGGTCAGAAAATCGAAAAAGAGCGAATTGCGGCTGCGGTCGTGGTTGTCGAAGTTTTGGTAGCCGTACTTATGGCCACTCCAATTGACGATGGCGCCGTGAATCGGCCCCATCAGAAAGTGCAACGGCAGGAGTAGATACTGCCACCACGCCGTAGCGAACTGGTAGTAGAACAGCACGTACAACGCGCCCCAAGCCACGCGCGCCCAGCGGTAATCACCGATTTTCTCGACGATTGGCCACTCCGGCGTATCACCTTCAAAGCGCTTAGCCAACTCGTAATTGTTGTCGAGGACATCGCGGTAGATGACCTTCGTCTTGTACATCATCGTGAAGGCATTCGACGAAAAATGCGGCGAGTGCGGGTCGCGCTCCGTGTCGGAAAACGCGTGGTGCATCCGATGAAGCAGCGCGTAAGCGCGCGGCGACAGGAAGCTCGATCCTTGGGCGACGTACGTCAGGCCGAAGAAAAATTTTTCCCAGAAGGCGTTCATCGTGAACATCTTATGGGCGCCGTAGCGATGCAGGAAAAACGTCTGCGTGAACAGCGATAAATACCAGTGGCCGACGAAGAATGCGAGGATTATCATCCGGGGGAACGGGGAAAGTGACGGGCGAATACAAGGAGCGCCTGGACGCTGAGCCCTCAAACCGGGCCTGTGCCGTTTGGTTCGACAAAGGTAAGAACGTAACCCTTTTTCCTAACGACTGTTAGGGGTTTGGTCGTTGGTTGATAGTTGTTGGTTGATAGTCGGGTAACGGTTCAGGCACCGCTCGGTGCGTCGACGGTTTAGCGCGGCACCAGCCACAATTCGGCCGAGCCCCGCACGCCATCTACTTCGGCTGGCGTGGTGTAGTGCAGCAGCGTATCGCTCACCTCAATAAATTGCCAGACGACGGGCGATTGGCCGGCCGGGAAAAGCCGGAGCTGCGTTTCATTTTCGGCCAGATTCCAGTTGCCTGTTGAGCCACTGCACGTGGCCGTGGGCTGCGTGAAGGAGCCGGTATAGAGTCGGTTGGCTGTGTAAAAAGTGAGCGTGAAATCGGCGAGGCACGGGTCCAGAAGA
Source organism: Hymenobacteraceae bacterium (assembly GCA_031425525.1). GTDB lineage: Bacteria > Bacteroidota > Bacteroidia > Cytophagales > Hymenobacteraceae > JANNMJ01. Next base: position 16,395 of record JANPJM010000031.1, read on the forward strand.
GCCTGCGGAACGCCATTTATCAAGAATTTCCGAAAACGCCATTTTTTGCTGGCCGTACCCGTGAGGCGCGCAGATTTCGGCCCAAACGGCGCGTTGGGCTCGAAAACCAATGCGGGGGTAGCGGGCGTTGGATCGTCTTTCTTGTCTTTTTTGCAGGCGGTAATGCCCAACAGCGCTGCCCCGATAATAACCTTGGCGAGGATGATGCGAGGAAATAGCGGAAATCGCATAGATAAAAATGAGGCGCCCGGATATTCGGGCCAGCAGTAACGCAAGTTACGCCAACGCCGGTGTCAGGAGCCGTAACCGACAGACGAGCCAGCGTTGCGCCTTACGCAGTGGCCCCGACTTGCCGGTCGGTTACGGCTGAAACCCGGACGCGCCCTTTACGCCGTCGTCGCGAACACGAACAGGTCTTTGTTCAGCCGGTCTTTTTCGGTGATGAACAGGCCGTGCGGCGCGCCCTCATACACCACATACTGCGCGTTGGGCAGCATTTTGGCGGTGCGGTCGCCGGAGACTTCGGGCGGCACGGTGGCATCGGAGGAGCCGTGGATGATGAGTGTCGGCACGTTTTGCAGACTGTGGAGGTCTTGCCGGAAATCAGTTTCCGAGAACGCGCGCGCGCATTGCTCGGTGGCGCGCGGCGAGGCGGCGCTCGTCATCGCCTGCATCCAGTCGAGGGTGGGCTGCGAGACAGGGTGGCTGGTAAGGCCGACGCCGTAAAACTGCTTGCCGAACGTGGCGAGAAAATCGAAACGGTCGGCGTTGATTTTCTCCACCATATCGTCGAACGTCGATTTGGGGGCGCCGTCGGGGTTATCGTCGGTTTTTACCAAATAGGGCGTTACGGCGCTCACCAGCGCCACTTTCTTCACACGTGCGCCGCCATAGCGGGCCATGTAGCGCGCCACTTCACCGCCGCCCATCGAGAAGCCGACGAGCGTGACATCGTTCAGATTCAGCTCATCCAGCACCGCTTTTAGGTCGGCGGCGAACGTGTCGTAATCGTAGCCGTCCCAAGGCTGGTCGGAGAGGCCGAAACCGCGCCGGGTGTAGGCCACCACGCGCAGGCCGTGCTTGGGCAACTCGTTGAGCTGGTATTCCCACATGCGGTGGTCGGCGGGCCATCCGTGGATGAGGACGACCGTGTGGGGGCCGGTGCCGAGGTCGGTGTAATGCAGGTGGACGGGTTTGTCGGAGGTGCCGGCTTTGATGAAAGGCATGGGCTGTGGAGAGAGGGAAAATGACTGTTGGGAGGTGGTACGGCCGGGCGTGGCGACAGGGTTGCCGATGCGGAAAAGTTTGGTGGCTAAACGGCGCGTTTCTTTGCGGCTATGCAAGCATTTTGGGGAGTGAGTTGCCGAGCGATGCTCGGCGTTTGGGCGGTAGTGGTCGTGCTGATGGGCTGCGGGTCGGATTCAACACCCGCCACCGGTACGCAAGCCCCGCAAGGCGCCGCTGTTTCCAAAGATGCCATTACCTCCCTCGCGGAGCCGGGGTACACGGTGTGGCGTGGCGCGTGGCCCGGCACCCGCGACAGCCTGACGCTGCACCTGACGGCCGCTAAATCGGGCACCGACTCCCGAGCCACGGCCTTCGGCTACGCGGCCATTGTGCGCACGGACGGCGAGCCGATCAGCGTAACGGTTCGGCGGCTGACGGCCGATTCGTTGGTGCTGGAAGAGGCCCGTGAGCCACAAGCCGGTTCGGTAGCACCCGACGCGCTTTGGCGCCTGGTGCTACGAAACGGCGTTTTGACCGGTACACGCAGTGGGCAGACAGTTAGCCTCCGAACGGAGCCGATGAGTGCCGGCCGCACCAGTTTTTCAGTTGATTTCTACGCCGATTCAGTGTCGGCGGTGCCAAGCCGAGCTGAATCGCCGCACGCGAGTTTCGAGCAGTTGCTGTTGCTCCCGACTAGCGGCCCGGCAGCGTTGCGCGCGCAGGTGGTGCAGATTCTTAGCGGCGATTCGGCGGGTGGGCCGGCGCGCGTCGCACCGGCGACCACCGCCGCCGAAATTTGGGCAAAATTTCGGCGGGAAGAACGCGCCGGATACGCCACGATGATAGCCGAAGCCATCGCCGACGGCACCGACCCCGCCGAGGGTGGTTTATTCCTCAATTACGAACAACAGCTCAGCACGCAAATCCTCGATAATACGCCGGATGTGCTGGCGCTAGCCGTTTTTCGGTACGTGTATTCCGGCGGCGCCCACGGGATGGAATCCACGGAACTGGTGAGTTTCGATGCGCGCACAGGGCGGCGCTTCACGTACCGCGACGTGTTTTTTCCCACCGCGAAAGCCGGTTTGGAGGCCGCGCTGACGGCGGCAGTCCGCCGCAAGTTTGGCATCGATCCGGCTTCCGCCCTGAACGATTCAGACGCGCTGCTGCAAGTGGATAAACTGCCCGTCACGCAGAATGTGGCGCTGACCAGTGGGGGCGTGTATTTTCTGTATCACCCGTACGAGATTGCGGCATACGCGGCGGGTGAAATCGGCTTGTTTCTACCGTTTCGGGAGTTGCGCGGGCTGCTGCGCCCCGGTTTGCCCGCCGCCGACGCGGCGGCTTTGTAAGATTTTTTTTCAGCCGCTGACTCCGGCCCGCAGCCCGCAACCGGGGTCAAGTAGCCAATCGCGAAAAACGGCGATTGGAAAACGGAAAATCAACTCCGAGCGCAAAACCTGCTGTTGCACCCGCTAGTGCCGCCACGAAACCGTAAGCCGGCGCCCAGCGCAAGTATGGTGCGAGCCCGACAGGCGGCAGTAGCAACGTAGCCCCGATGCCTACCAGCACACTGGCCAGCGCCAGCCACTGGTAGAGTTTCAGTCGGCCGAATACGGGCGTTTGTACCTCGCCGCGATAGGCTTCCTCGATGAACCGCGCCGCGCCGCTTCCGATAAAATAGATTCCTATGAGTAGCGGCGCGGTGGCGCCTTCGTACCACAAGCGCCACAGTAAACCGGCGATCAGTACGTTGGCAAACATAGAGTAAGCGGGGGCGGCGTGAATCGGCTGCCCACCAAGCCCCGATACCGCCACCACGCGCGACTTTGGATGCCACACCCGAATACCGACGCCCGCGGCTGCCGGTGTTGTTATCGGACTGCCGTGGCAGCAGCCCTGCACCACGCACCGCAGCCGGCCCACGCCCTGTACCAGGGGGCAGGTGAGGGCGGCAGCGCCCAACAATTCCGTCAGGCTTTGATTGAACCACCACGCCGCCGCCCCGGCGCCCAGCAAACCCCCCAACAAACTGCCGTAGTACCCAAACGGCCGCGATAGTCCGCCGCGCCCGCCCTCCACGAGCTGGCCCCATACGCCGGCGCCCAGCAGACCCCCGCCGACGGTCAGGGTCATGGGAGGCCAGGCGCCTAGCAACGCGCACGTTACGCCGGTACCCAGGGCCATCGCTAAAGCGGCGTAAAGGCTATGATTGAGGATGCGCACGGGGCCGACCTGCCACGCTACCCACGCGTTGGCCAAGCGCTCGAATCGCACGCGTAGGCCCCGCCCTAAAGTGTCGGCGTGCCGTGCCGCCCACCCCAGACCCGAACCGGCCAGCACATCGGAGAGACTGTGCATACCCGTGGTGAGACACGCGCCGACAATAATCAAAGCCACGGCGTATGCTACCCCTTTCAGCTTCGGGAGTTGCCGGCCGTAGGTGTGCGCCGCCACCAGCGCCCACGCCACGTGAAACGACGGCCACGCACCCGCCGAGCCATCAATGGCGCGTTCGAAGCGGAGCCACTCGGCCCAGAATCCGGCGCCGACGAATGCGCGCGGGGCCGCTACCAGAGGTAGGCTCACCTGTAAAAACAGCCCCAACGTAGTCAGGAAAACCGCCGATAATACAAACGTCCGCAACTGCGTCTGCGTCCGCAGCGTGAAAGGGGCCAGCACCGTGAACGGGTAGGCGAGGGCGTACAGCGCTACCGTCCAGGGCCATACCGGCCAAGTGATTTCAGGCGGCAAAAAGGTTGAGATCGGTCGGCTCGACGGCCCTAAAAAGATGAGCACTTCGTAGCCCAGCAGCCACGGCCCGAATGCCAACGCTGCCGCCGCAAGCCGTTGGGGCCACAGCGCGGGCGCCGCCGAATCGGGGGGCAAGGTGGCGAGCAAGGGGGTATAGGGCTTGGTCGGGAAACGTCGTGCCAAATCGGCGTTCTCGAAACCGGTCGTGAGAGCGAGCCACGCCAGCGTGAGGGTAGGCGTGACAAGCCACAGGCCGCTGGCCGATTGCAGTACGAGCGATGCCCCCGCACTTATCAGGGTAGCGCCGACGTAGATAGGGTGGGCCAATAGCCGGTAAAAACCCGCCGTGACGAGGCGGACGGGCGGAAAAGCAGTCATCGGCAAGCCGTGGCCGCGAAACCATAAATCGGCCATGCCGCCCACCACGAGGGCCACGCCGACCAGTGCCAGCCCCCCGCCGAGGCCCGGCGCGATGGGTACCGGCAAGGGCACGAGGTGCGTAGTGCCCCTGGCCCAGCCCACAAGAACTGCCGGGAGTAAGAGGCAGAATATCAGCCCATAACCTATTTTGTTGAGCGTTTCTTTCACGTTCAGAAACCGTGGGAACGGATGGTAAAAGGGAAATTCCACTGAGGCCGTCGGTTGTCAAGAGCCTTCAGAATACAAATCAGCGTCAGACTTACTTCTCCGGCCATTCGACGCGCTCGTGGACGCTCCAGCCCGTGACGGGCGATTCGTTGGGCGAGTGCAGCGTGGTGCGGGTAAGCCATTTGGCTTCCATCAGGTTGAGAATGCGCGCCGGAAACAGCGCCCGCAGCCACTGCGAACGCTGGAAAACGGTTTTTATCAGCGGGCCGACGCGGAGCGGCGCGCGGTCGGTCAGGGCCAGTCGGTAAGGCCCAAACACGAGTTGTTCGTCGTCGATGAGGGCGCCGGAAATCCGTCGACCATTATGGAAAACCAGACAACGGGGGGCATCACCGAGCCATTGAATCCAGACGATGGCGTGGCCGGGAGCGCCGAAACGCCCCCAGCGCAACGTATGCAGTGGGAGCCGCCACGGTTTCAGGGTGAGCGTGAGGCGTTCAGCGTAGCCCAAACCGCGTTGACTGGTGCCGGGTACGGTAAGGCCGGCGCGGGCGGTCGGCAGCCAGCAATCCCACTGGACGTAGCCGGCGGCCGTATCGAGCAAGCGCTCGTGCAGCGCCGGTTGCGTGCCGACCCACGTGCCGGTTACGTCCGAGCCGGTGGCCGAGAGGGTGGAGGCTGCCGCATCGAAGGCAATTGTTGGTAGTTGCCGGAAGCGGGTGGTGGTGCGTAGTTGGCCGTCGTGAAAGCGGAGCAGACTAAAGAATTTCAGCCGCAGCCACCCCCAACGCAGTTCGCTGTGGTACAAAATGGCCAGTTCGCCGGTGGCGTCATCCACTACGTCGGCGTACCATTTCACTAGCCGGAACGAGGAACGGCGCTCGCCCTTGGTCGTCGCGGGCTGTTCCGGGGCAAACTCACGCATCGTTATGGGCGCGATTCGCCGACCCCCGACCACGGCGCGCCGGTGGGCAAGGGCGCTTCCACGGTGACACTTTCGCCGGGCCGGGTGGGGTGCGGCACGGTCAGGCGCCGGGCGTGCAGCGCAATCTGGCGGGGGTTGGGCAGGGGTTGGGCGGCGCCGTACTTCACATCGCCGGCGATGGGCGCGCGCAGCCCCGCCGCCAATTGCACTCTAATTTGGTGGGGCCGTCCGGTAAGGGGGCGAATCTCCACGAGCCAATACGCGCCAACTTCCTGGAGGAGCTGAAAATCGAGTTCGGCGCGCTGGCTGCCGGGCACTTCGCGCGGGTGGGCCGTCACCACGTTGCGGCGCTCGTCTTTGGTGAGCCAATGCACCAGGGTGCCGCTTTCGAGGGCCGGGCGGCGCGCCACGAGCGCCCAATACACCTTCTCGACGGTGCGGGTGCGGAAGGCGGCTGTGAGCCGTTCGAGGGCTTTAGAGGTTTTAGCGAGCGCCACCACGCCGCTCACGGGGCGGTCGAGGCGATGCACGACGCCGCAGAAAACCGCACCCGGCTTTTGGTATTTTTCCTTCAGCCAGGCTTTGGCGAGGTCGGGGAGGGGGAGGTCGCCGGTGTGGTCGCCTTGCGTGAGGACGCCCGCCGCTTTATTGACGAGCAACAGGTGGTTGTCTTCGTAGAGAACGACGAACGGCGGCGGGATCGAGGGCACGGGCACGGGCTAGTAGGCTGCCAAGATACGGAGTAGGGGCACGGGGCGCATCGCTGAAAAATGACTGTCACTCTATGTGGAGCCGGCTTCTGCGCCGTTTTTACATCCTTTGGGAAGCGAATCACAACCGCCCGGCGCTGATTTGCCGTACCCTATTTCCCACCTTTCTGCGTCGAACTATGGTTCCTGGCTTTTGCTTCGCTACCGGCATCGAAAATTCCAACCCGACCATCCAGAATGGCCGCGTTCGGATGGATGAATACGCCAAGTGCGGCCACTACGATTTCTGGCGGAAGGATTTCGATTTAGTGCAGGAGATGGGCATTCAGTTTCTGCGCTACGGGCCGCCGCTGCATACTACGTGGCTAGGGCCGGGGCGCTACGATTGGTCGTTCGCCGATGAAACGTTCGAGGATTTACGGCGCCGCGATATTGCGCCCATCGTCGATTTGTGTCATTTTGGGCTGCCCGACTGGCTTGGTAATTTTCAAAACCCTGATTTTCCGGCGTATTTTGGTCAGTACGCGCGCGATTTCGCCGCCCGTTTTCCGTGGGTGCAGCTCTACACGCCCGTCAATGAGATGTACATCACGGCGCTGTTTTCGGCGCGGTATGGGTGGTGGAACGAGCAGCTTTCGACGGAATACGCGTTCGTGACGGCCATCAAGAACGTGGTAAAAGCCAATGTGCTCGCGATGCATGCCATCCTGAGCGTGCGGCCTGATGCGCTCTTCATCCAAAGTGAATCGACGGAATACCACCACGCCGAAAACCCGCGCGCCATCAAGCACGCCGAATTTCTGAACGCGCTGCGCTTCCTGACGCTCGACCTGAACTACGGCCGCCGCGTGGAGTCGGATATGTACGAGTACCTGATGGATAACGGCATGACGCGCGACGAGTACCATTTCTTCCTGACGCATAATCTGAAGCGCCATTGCATCATGGGCAACGATTATTACTGGACGAACGAGCACCGCATCGGCGCTGATGGTTCGTCGACGGCGTCGGGCGAAATCTTTGGTTACTATGTGCTCACGCGGCAGTACCACGACCGTTACCACCTGCCCGTGATGCACACCGAAACCAACATCAAGGAAGGCCCCAACGGCGATGAAGCCGTGAATTGGCTTTGGAAACAGTGGGCCAACGTACTACGGGTGCGCAACGACGGCGTGCCAATCATCGGTTTTACGTGGTACTCGCTCACCGACCAAGTTGATTGGGATACGGCGCTGCGCGAAAACAACGGTCACGTGAACGCCTTGGGGCTCTACGACCTCAACCGCAACATCCGGCCGGTGGGCACTGCATACAAGCAAATCATCGAAGACTGGCGCCAGGTGCTGCCGCTCCAAAGTATGTGCTTGCAGGTGCCCATCGTGATGCCGAGTGAGAGCGGGGAACTGTGGGCCGAAAAACGCCGCGTCGAAGCCCGGCAAGCCGACAAGCGCCCGGCGGTGCGCCGCCGCGCGGGCGGCAGGTAAGCTGCGGGGAATTACAGCGTGCTGTTTTCCGGCGGAATTAGCGTAGCAAGCCGGGCTTCAAAGTCAGGCCGACCAATCAGGCGAGCGCCCAGGCTGAGCAGATGTTCGGTGGCTTGTTGGCAGTCGATCAGCTCGACGCCGGCCGCCGTTAGGTGCCGCACCCAGTGGATGAAGGCAAATTTGCTCGCGTTGGAAACGTGGCTGAACATACTCTCCCCAAAAAATACGCGGCCCAGCCACACGCCGTACAGCCCGCCTACGAGGCGCCCATCGAGCCAGGTTTCGGCCGAATGCACGATGCCCAGCGCGTGTAGCCCCACATAAGCGGCTTGCACGCCGGGCGTAATCCAGGTGCCGTCTTGATTGGGCCGCGGCGTAGTGCGGCACGCCCCGATGACGGCCGCGCACGCCGTATTGTGCCGAAATTCAAATGGGCCTTGCCGCAGTAGCCGCTGCATCGAGTGGCTCACGCGTAGCTCCTGAGGGAACAAAACACAGCGCGGGTCGGGCGACCACCACAGCGGTGGCTCATCGTCGGAAAACCACGGAAAAATGCCGCGTCGGTAGGCTGCCACGAGCCGCGCAGGCGTGAGGTCGCCGCCGTACGCCAGCAGGCCGTCGGGGTCGGCGTGGTGGGTCGGTGGGAACCAGTCGGGGTCGTGGGGGCGGAGAGGGGAGTAGGGGAAGATGGGCGTTTTGCGGTAAATGGGATGGTTATACAAAAACTCCTATGAATTTGGTGCTTGCGTAAAGTAAAAGTCTAGAAGCACAGTGTTGCTAAGAGCGTGTTGGGGACTTTGCCTAAATCAAAAAAGAAACGAGTCAGTAAGTTGCGGACCGGAGTTCGTAGGCTCCTGCCTGCTTTATGGTTGACGGCTATCAACCCCTTACTGACTCGCAGTGGCAAGTTATCGCCCCG
>JANPJM010000032.1:0-5658 GCA_031425525.1 Hymenobacteraceae bacterium
GGGTCTTCCGGTCCACTCTACTGCATAATTTAACCTGTGTTTTTGGTTGGGGGGTGTGGTTGGGCTTACCTCGGTCCGGGGTGGGTGTGGGGGGGGGGGCGGGGGCGGCACGGGTGCCCCCGCTACGTTTTTTCGCCGGCCGCTGTCGTGCCTCGCGCGAGAGCCGGCAGACCGCTGGGAGCGGTCAGCCGGCAGCGGCGGCGCCAACCTACAACAGCGTCTAAGGGTAGAGCGGGAGGTAGCGCGGAACTCCGTTCCGCGTCCGTTTCGAGCGGCCGGCCGGCGCGGAACGGAGTTCCGCGCTACGCTTTTCTGGCTGCCGGCTCTCCGGCGGTGCCTGGCGGTTAGGTACCACCCCACCTCCGTGCCGACCTTTGCGGCCGATATGAACCTACTCTCCGCCGACGCCGATAGCAAATCCGTGGCCGACTGACCAGCGATGTAGTCTAGTAAAAATGATTGGTGATGAAGCTCGAATTTCTAGACGATGCGACCCAGGACGACGCTGCTGATCACGTCCTGCGGCTTTACGACTTTAGTGCAGTCGAAGCACTGGGCTTTCAGCAGGCAATCCATCAGACGCTTCTCACCGAAGGAAAGCCGCTTGACTTGACAAAGCTCGATTTCATTGAGCCTCTGAATTGCAAGCTGGTGCTTTACCTCTCTGATATGGACAAGGGGATTACCGTTGTTGGCAACGGCGAATTTGTCTGCGAGTTAACAACAGCCGGGTACGAAACGATGGTAGAGCTTGTGGAGCCATTCTGCAATGGCGTCTACGGCTTTCAGTTCCTGTATGAAATAATTACGCCCATTGATTTTCTGTTCTCTGTAGACGGAGCGTGGTAGTAACGCAGCGTGCCCCACGCTGACGGGTATAGCGGGCTTGCGTGCCGACCTTTGCGGCCGATATGAACCTACTCTCCGCCGATGCCGTCGGCAAATCCGTCGCCGACCGCTGGCTGTTTAAGAATCTTACGTTTGGCCTCAACCAGGGGCAGCGCGTGGCGATGGTGGGCGCCAACGGCGTCGGGAAGACCTCGCTGCTCAACATTTTGGGGGGGCTCGATTTGCCCGACGAAGGGCAGGTGAGCGTGCGGCGCGGCGTGCGGATCGGGTTTTTGGGGCAGAACCCCGTCATTGATAACTCGCTCACGATCCGGCAGTTGCTGTTCGGGACGCAGAACCCCGCCCTCGAAGCCATCGCGGCGTACGAGCAAGCCCTCGAAACCCACCCGGAAGACGGCGACCTGCTCGCGCAGCTCATGGAGCGCATCGACGAGTTGGGCGCCTGGGATACCGAGGTGCGCGTGCATCAGATTCTGAGCCGCCTGGGCGTGGGCGATATGGATCGGATCGTGGGGCAACTCAGCGGCGGGCAGCGCAAGCGCGTGGCGTTGGCCCAAGTGCTGCTCGACGAACCCGACGTGCTGCTCCTCGACGAGCCCACCAACCACCTCGATCTCAACACCATCGAGTGGCTCGAAAACGTGCTGGCGACCCAGGCCACCACGTTGCTGATGATTACCCACGACCGCTATTTCCTCGACCGCGTGGCGAACGAAGTGGTGGAAATGGCGAACGGCGAGCTGTTCAGCTACAAAGGCAACTACTCGACGTACGTCGAGCAGAAAGCGATGCGCGAGCTGCAACAGGCCACCGAAGTAGAGAAAGCCAAGAATCTCTACCGCAAGGAGTTGGAATGGATGCGTCGCCAACCGCAAGCGCGCGGCACGAAGCAAAAAGCGCGGGTCGATTCGTTCTACGAAACCGAGAAGAAGGCCAAAGTGCAGCTCGGTGGCCCCTCACTGGAGCTGAGCGTGAAGACGGCGCGGCAGGGCAGCAAGATTCTCGAAGTAGACCACCTGACGAAGCGTTTCGGCGCGCGCCACGTCGTGGAAGACTTTACGTACGTCTTCCGCAAGGGCGAGCGCTTGGGTATCGTCGGGCCGAACGGCGCGGGTAAAACCACCCTGCTCAATATGCTCACGGGGCGGCTGGAGGCCGATAGCGGCACCCGCGAAGTGGGTCAAACCACGGCGTTCGGCTACTACACGCAGCACGAACTGACGTACCGCGACGACCAGCGCGTGATCGATGTGGTGCGCGAAGTGGCCGAAGTGATTACGATGGCCGACGGCTCCGAAATCACGGCCGGGCAGTTGCTGTTGCAATTTCAGTTCAGCGGGGCGCAGCAATACACCTTCGTGAGTAAGCTGAGCGGCGGCCAGAAACGGCGCCTTCAATTGCTGCGGGTGCTGATGGCGAACCCCAATTTCCTGATTCTCGACGAGCCGACGAACGACCTCGACATCCCGACGCTCAACGTGTTGGAGGATTTCCTGCTCGGTTTCCCCGGCTGCCTCGTGATCGTGAGCCACGACCGCTATTTCATGGATCGCCTGGTGGAGCAGATTCTCGTTTTTGAGGGCCACGAAGGCGAGATTCGCTCGTTCCCCGGCAATTACACCGATTTCCGGCAAGCCGAAAAAGACGCCGAGCGCGACGCCCGCGATACGGCCGAAGCGGCGCCCAAACCCATCGAGAAAGCGAGTACGAAGCACGTCATCGCGCCGGTAGCGCCAACGGCGGCAAAACGCAAGCTGTCGTTCGCGGAGAAGAAGGAATATGAGGCGCTGGAAAGCGAGATGGCGAAGCTGGAAGCGCGCAAAACCGCCCTCGAAACCGAGATGACGAGCGGCACCATCACCGACCATCAGCGGCTCCGGACGTTGGCGGCGGAGATTGAATCAGTCGGCAAGCAGCTTGAAACCAAGGAACTGCGCTGGCTGGAGTTGGCGGAGCTGATGTAGTTCGGTAATCGTTAGTCGGGTTTCGTTAATCGTTGACCGAACACGCACTCGGTTAACGGCTAACGAAACCCGGTTAGCGAACTACGCCGCCCCCCAGCCCAAACGTAAAGCCCACTTTCCGGGGCGGCGCGTTGAGCTGCTGGTTCTCGAGCTTCTGCTTCACCGTGAGTTGGCGGATGGAATCGAGGTCGGGCGCGAGCAGATCGTTGTTCACGGCCGCGATCATCGCCGATTCGACGAACGTGCGGAGTGTGTCGCGGTTGTGGTCGAGGGGCTGCACGGCGGCGCGCTGCTCGGCGGGCATATTCAGCTCCTGAGCGCCTTCGAGAAACAGCTTTTGCTCGATATTGACCAACAGACGGCCCATGAGGTAGCCCGTGTCCTGCATCCGGGCGTAGCGCAGGGCGTCGGCCATGAAGTTGTAGGCCATGATGTGGCCGAAAAATCGCCGCCGGAAATCATCCGCCACGTACTCCGATTGCAGCAGCGGGTATTCATCCCCGAACGTGACAATGTTGGAGTGCAGCACGAACACGAGCAAATCGCCGGAGAACCGAATCTGAAACTCAAACTCTGAAATCGCCCGTAGCTCGATGATCACGTTCTCATCGACCGGCGTAAGGCGGCGCGCCAGCTCATCGACGATTTCCTGCGAGACCTCGCGCAACTCGGCGAACGTTTCCTGCGCGTGGCGCCAAATGGCTTGCTTGGCAGACGCTTTCTGGCGCAGGCCCTCAAAAATCTGATCGACGAGATCGTCGGGCCGGGGGGCGTCGCCGCCGGGTTCTTCAATGATCGGAAAACGCTGAAGCACGGGCGAATAGGTTTGAGCGAGTAGGGGAGAAGGAGTGCGGGCCAATCGCCGCACCGGGCGCAAAGAGTCGGCCAGTGGGGGCGGGGTGGGCCGGTTTGCCCCGTCGAAGGTGCGCATTTTCTGCCGACCGGCGCGTAACCCGCCCGCCGGGCCGGCCGTTGGCCATAGGGTCAGCGCGCCGTTTCGCTCGCTTTTTTCACCAACCATTTCCCGTTTCCTTCTCCCATGTCCAAGCTCCGCACCCTCGACGACCTCTTCCAGGAACAACTCAAAGATCTGTACTCCGCCGAAACGCAGCTCGTGGCGGCGTTGCCGAAGATGGCCGCCCGCGCCAAAGATTCGATGCTGAAACAAGCCTTTGAAAGCCACCTGCGCGAAACGCAGATGCAAGTCCAGCGCCTCGACCAAATCGGGTCGCAGATGGGCTTCGACCTCGGCGGCCACACTTGCCAAGCCATGAAAGGGCTCATCAAGGAAGGCGAGGAAATGATGGCCGAAGACGCCGAGCCCGAAGCCCGCGACGCGGGCCTCATCGCCTGTGCCCAACGCATCGAACACTACGAAATCAGCGGCTACGGCACCGCCCACCACTTCGCCGAGCGGCTCGGCCACACGCAAGCCGCCGGTCTCCTCGCCCAAACTCTGAGCGAAGAACAAAACGCCGATACCAAGCTCAATAACTTGGCGAAAAGCTCGATTAACGCGAAAGCGATGTAGGGTAGACGGAAGTCCGTACTCCAGTCCGTACGACAATCCCGTAACTGCCCCCCGGCCCTGGCGCCGGGGGGCAGTTACGCGTTTAGAGCAGTTTCGCAGCCTGTGGATGTAGCGTGGTTTGCTTGCAAACCGCGCTACTATGCCCGTACAATGATTTCCAAGTTTATTCGTAATGACGGCACTGGTGGCGATAAAAAATATTTTTCTCACCCGCGTACGTAATCCACCCACCTACTCAGTCAGTTATAGCAGAGCCCCGTTGTTGCGCTTTGCCCTTGCCTACCGCTGCCCCCGCCGAACACGTCGCGCTGGTTGCCCGCTGCCGCCGCCTCGAGCGCGCCGCGCAGGAGGAGCTGTATGCTCGGTTCGCGCCGTGCCTACTGGCTGTGTGCGTACGCTACACCACGAGCCGCGCCGAAGCCGAAGATCTGTTGCAGGAGGCATTTATGCGCATTTTTCGGTCGCTGGAGCAGTTTCGCGCCGATGGACCGCTTGAAGCGTGGCTGCGCCGGATCGTGGTGCATACCGCCATCACGCACTACCACGCCGCCCGTACCCGGCGCGAACGGCAGGAAGTAGACCTCGACGAAGCCGCCGACGCCACCGCCGACGACCACGACGCCCTCGCCCGGTTACGGCTCGAAGATATTTGGGCGATGATTCACCGGCTGCCCGAAAAATGCCGCCTCGTACTCAATCTGTACTGCTTTGAAGGCTACTCGCATAAAGAGATTGCCGCCGCTCTCGGCATCGAAGAAAAAACTTCTTCTTCCCAACTGTTCAAGGCTCGGCAGCGCCTGTTGGTGCTGCTCCGCCGCGACGAATACGCGCTGAATTATGGCTCAGATTCCTGACTCCCCCGACGCCGATCACGACCCTTTTCTCGACCATCTTCGCCGGCGGCTCGATGGCGCCGAAGCCACGCCCGACCCGCAGGTTTGGGCGACGTTGAGCCGCAGCTTGCCCGCGCCCAACCCGTGGCTGACGCGCTACGTCGGTGGCGGCGGCGCGCTCGGTGTGCTGCTGGGCCTGCTGATCGGGTGGATGACGTGGGTGCAGATGGCCGCGCCGGCTTCCCACGGGCGTACCGTCACGGCGGGGCGCCCGCAGACTACGGCGGGGCGCCCGCAGACTACGGCGGGGCGCCCGCAGACTATGGCGGGGCGCCCGCAGACTACGGCGGGGCGCCCGCAGACCACGGCGGGGCGCCCGCAGACTACGGCGGGGCGCCCGCAGACTACGGCGGGGCGCCCGCAGACTATGGCGGGGCGCCCGCAGACTACGGCGGGGCGCCCGCAGACCACGGCGGGGCGC
>JANPJM010000033.1:0-35595 GCA_031425525.1 Hymenobacteraceae bacterium
CACCCGCGCCTGCCGGGCCAGGCGGGCGGCCTCGGCGCGCAGGCGGGTGGCCTGCGCCAGACAGGTGCGGCGGCGCACGTCGAGGGCGCGGCTGTCGGGGGGGGGCAGCAGCGGGTCGGCCGGGTCGGGCAGCCCCGGTTCCGGCGCGGGTTCCGGCGCGGGCGCCTCCGCTTCGGCGGCCTGCCGGGCGGCGGCGGCGGCCTGCACCTCCGGCGCGGGCAACGCCAGCAGCAGCGGCAGCAGCACGGTGCTCAGGGGGGCGGGCAGCAGTTTCTGGCCGGCCTCCACGGCGCCCAGAAACTGCTTGCTCACGCCCGCGTAGTCGGCCATCTCGCCCAGACTCAGCCCAAACCAGGCGCGGATGGTGGCGATGTAGTGCGGCGCAGCGCGGGCGGGCATAGAGCAACGGCGGGTACGCACCTCCGCGCCCCCACCCCCAAAGGTAGCCCGGCCCGGCCGTGCTTGACGATTTGCCCAAAAAAACCCAATCGTCAACCAAGTTGGTTGACGATGGCTCGGAAAAATGCGCGTCGTCAACCAGCCCCACTGCGGGCTACCCGGCCGCCGCGCGGGCGTGGGCCGCGTCGAGGGCCGGCCCCAACGCCTGCCACGCCGCCAGCCGCCGCACCAGCCGCCCAAACTCCTGCGCCTCCACTACGTGCAGCGCGCGGCCCAGCACCGCCTCGGCCCGGTACGATAACCACTTCTTGAGCACCGGGTAACCGCCCAGCGTGGCCCGCCACACGGCGGCCGGCACGGTGGCCCACACCACGGCGTCGTTGAGCCAGATGTCGAGGTGGCCGGGGTGGGTGAGTGAGTCGCTGACGCGGCCCGCGCCCGGCATCACGGTGCCGTTGGCGGGGTAGCCCCAGGGGGCGGTAAGGCGGAAGTGCCCGGCGGCGGCGTCGAGCTGCCGCGTGGGGTCGGCGGCCACGGTGAGGGCGCCCAACGCGCGCCATTCCGGCCGCAGCGCGCCCGTGGTCACGCCCGGCACCGGCTGCTGCACGTCGAGCAGGGCGGCCACCTCGCGGCCCAGCGCCGCCGAGGCTTGCAGGGCGGCAAGGTCCGTCGGCAGCGGCACGCGCGGCCAATCCTGCCGCAGGGCGCCCGCGTTGGCTTCGCGGTAGGCTGGGGCGTGCAGCGTCGCCAGCGCGTGGTAAAACAGCGTCGCCGGGTCGGCGCCTACCGTGGCGAGGTAGTCAGTGGCAATCCGGCTTAGGTTAGGCCGGCGCTGGTGGTTAGAGGTGAGGTCGCCGGTGAGATAAAGGGGAAGGGCACTCGCGCTTCGATCCATTGCATCCAGATTAACCAAACCTGAAGCGACTTGTGGCGCCGACCAATCACGACGTGGGTGCTGCTGCGAAACAAGCCACACGTTGTCTGGCATCAGATGCTTGAAGTGATCAGGCGATTTGCGCTCTAAGAGATTGGTGTCAGGCTCCCAGTAAAGCCATCTCACATCTAGAGGGCGATACAAGTGGGTCAGGAAGTACTTCGGCAAAAGCCCCCTTTTTTGTAACGTGCGGCGCGTAGTCACTGGGTCAAATGCAGTAGTAACTTCCATAGCGCGAGGACTTACTGTTGCCATTTGCGCATCGCTTACCGCAGTGTCGAAGTAGGCTCCCACGCGTTTTTTCAACTCATCAGCATCCACATCGATAACAAACTCGTCCCGCTTGGTCTGTACTCCGGGCACGTAAACCGGAAACACCTCCGGCAGCGTGGGCCACGTGAGGTAGTTGGCTTCCACGGCGCGGGGCTTGAAGGGCAGGCCGAGGGCGGGGTTGGGTAGCAGGGTTTGGTAGGCAGGGCCGCCGAGCGGGCCGGCGGGTTCGGCGGCGATGGCGTCGAGGTCGGCGCGCTTGGTTTTGCCCCAGAAATCGCGGTACTGCACGGTGGCATCGGGCGCGGGCAGGGGCGCGGCGGGGTCGCGCTCGTGGCGGGCCAGCAGTACCACGCCCGCCCCCACCTGAATGCCTTCGCGGTTGAAGGGCGTGCTGAACACCGACGGGTCGGGGGCGCCCGTGGGGGTGGTTTTGCCGGTGGCGTATTTGTCGCCGTTCAGGTTATCGACCCAGATGCGGTCGAAGGCCGTCAGGAAGCGTTCGCGCATCCCCGGATGCGAGAGGCCATCGAGCCACGAGTAATTGCTGACGAAGCACACCAGCCCGCGCCCGCTCACCTGCGCAATCTGGCGCTCGGCCATCCGGAAGAAGCGCACATACAGTTCGTTGAGGCCCTGGCCCTGCGGCGCGGCGGTGCGGGTGGTAGATCGGTAGGCGTCGGACAGGGCGCGCTCCTCGCCCACGGCCACGCCGGCAAAGCCATCGTAGGGCGGGTTGCCCAGCACCACCCAGATGCGCTCTTCGCGCTTGACGTGGCGGGCGCGTTCGGCTTCCTCGCGCAGGGCGGGGTCTAGCACGAGCTGCCGTTCGGCGGTGGTCGGCTCCCAGCCCGTGAGGGCGTTGGTGAGGTACACGGCGGCGCGCTGGTGGGGCGGCAGGCCCGCATCGGCGGCGCGCAGCGCCAGCCCCAATTGCAAGTGCGCCACCACGAAGGGCGCCGTGAGTAGCTCGAAACCGAAGAGGCGCGTGGTCACGGCCTTGCGCAGGGCCTCGGCGCGCATATTCCCCTCGCCGCGCGCCTCCAGCGCGGCACTCAGGAACCGCACCACCTCCACCAGAAAGGTGCCGGTGCCGCAGCACGGGTCGAGCACCACCACGCGTTCGTCGGCCAGCCCGTCGGGGATGTTCAGTTCGGTCCGCAGCGCCCAGTCCACGCGGGCCACCATATAGCGCACCAGTTCGGGGGGCGTGTACCATACGCCCAGCTCGCGGCGCAGCACGGGGTCGTAGGCTTCCAGAAACGGCTCGTAGAAGTACTGAATGGCTTCGGCTTCGGCGAAGGCGGCGAAGAACCGCTCGCGCCGGACCCGCGCCAGCACCAGGTCGGTGCGGTCGAGGAGGTCGCGCAGGTTGACCCGCTGGAGAAACGACGTCTTCCCCACGTGCTCGAACAGCACCTGCATCACGGGGAGCTGCAAATAGTCGGGCGCATCGCGCCAGCGGAAGGCGGCGGGCCGCTCGGCGCGGCCGTCGCGGTGCCACAGCACCCACGCGCTGAAGACGCCATAAAACAGCGTCTGCACCACGGTGGCCCGCAGGAAGCGCTCGCCCTTGGGGCCGGTGAACTTGACGCCCAGGGCGCCTTCCAGCTCGCCGCGCAGCGGGGCCAGGTGTTCGGGGTCGGCCGCTTCGAGCCGCTGCCGGGCCTCCCGCGCAAACGCCGCCAGGAACCACGCCAGATCCGCCGGCGCCTCCAGCGGCGCGGCGTGGCGCAGGCACCGCTCCAGGAACGGGCCGAAGCCGGCAGCCAGCGCCTCGGGCACGGCGGCCGGGTGGTGGGTCAGCGCCCAGAACTCGGCCTCCGACGCGGCCAGCGCGAACGAATCGAGCACCAGCGGCTGCCCGGCGGCATCCGCCGCCACGAAGACCCACTCGCGCAGGTTCGTCACCAGCACCTGCTGGTAGCGCGCCCAGTACTTGCTGACCTGCTTGCCCGCCAGCAGCGGCTTGAGGCTCTCGGCGGGGCTTTTTACCTCGCCCGCGCCGCGGTCGGGCGCCTGGTTGGGCACGCGTTCGGGCGTGGCCGCGCCCGCCGTCCGCTCGAACAACCCCGCGCTGAACAGGCCGAAGTCGGGCCGCCCGGCGCCCAGGTCGGCCAACTGGCTCACCGCCCGCACGGCGGGCTTGAGGCCGTGCCCCACGGCATTGAGCAGGTTCTCGATGGGTGTGTAGTACGACGTTTCGGGCGTGGCCGCGCCCGTGGCGCGGATGGCCGCCACGGCGTGCAGAAACGCGGCCAGCGGCGAGGCAGGGGAGGGGGCAGACATCGAGTGCAAGGTAGGGCCGGCGGTGCTTCATACCCGCATGTTGGCGGCAGGCAGCGAGGTGCTGCGCGCTGCGGACGGCCGCACCACGCGGCTGGTCGTGGAGTAAAGCTTTCCCTTGCCCGCCCTTATCAAGGCCGGGAGCTAAAAAAGGCCGGACGCGCAAGCGTCCGGCCTTTTTGGGGTTAGGTAGTTGGGTAGGTGGGTGGTTCTGGATTCGATAGCCTGAACTACCCCACCACCTACTTCAGCACCACGCGCTGCGTGAGGTGCAGTTCCGGGATGCGCACCACGTAGATACCGGCGGGCAGGTCGCGCGGGCGCAGCGTCAGCTCGTTGCCACCGGGGTAGAGGGTGTTTTCAGCATCGTGGACTACGCGGCCGAGTTGGTCGAGGAGCTGCACATGGACGGCGCCTTCGCCCGTGGTCTTCACCACCAGATCGAGGCGGTCGATGGAGGCCGGGTTGGGGTACACCTGCACCTCCGATACGGCATCCGCGAACGTCGGACGCGTATCCGGTGCATCGGTACCGGCCACCGCTGGGCGGCCGGCGGTGGCCGTATTCACCACCGTAGGGGCCATGTAATTGACCTTCACGATGGCGTTCTGCGCCGGCGCACTCGTTGCGTTATTCTTAATCTTAAGTGTGTACCAGCCGGTAGTGCCCGGCGTGTAAGCGCCCGTGCGCGTACCCGACCCGCTCGACGAAGACACCTGCGTGCCGGCGCTGTTGTGGATGGCCACCGTTACGGCGGGCGTGGCGTTGGTGGGGTACATGTTGTAGTTGATTACCTGGCCCCCCGCGCAGTACACGCGGCCCACCGTGCGCCACGCCGTGCTGCCGGCCGGCAGTGCGCCGCCCTGTTGCAGCGAGAACTGGTGTGAATCGCCGAGGTCGTTCGACATTTCCCACTCCTGCGTCGTGCGGATGGCGGCCCGCACGTAGTTCGTGCCGATGCCCTGCGGCGCCCACACCGAGTAGCCGCGCCGCCCCAGCGCCGCCGAGCCGTTGCAGGGCGGCGTGTTGATGCTCACCGTCTGCGAGCCGCTCACCGTGACGGTGGCCGTGCCGTTGGCGCCGGAGTAATCTTTCAGGACGGTGCCGGGGGCAAAATCGCAGCTTACCGTATTGTTCTGCCAGTTATTGAATGAATCGTTGATGCCGATGATGGCTTTCGTCGAACGCTCGATCACGAGGTGGTCGGCGGCCTGCCAGCGGATTTTGTAGGCGCCGTCTTTGAAGCGCAGGTTCTGGTGGCACCACACGAGGTTAGTCAGGTCAGAACGCTCCGGCAGGTCGGTGGCGGAGGTGGGCAGGTGCGAGTAGCGCTTGCCGGTATTGCCGATGTTGTAGATGTCCTCGAAGAACAGCTGCGGCGAGCCGTCGAACGCCAGCGCGGCGGCGTAAGCAGCCGACAGGCGCGGGTCGAACGGATCGATGTGGGGCGCCAGCTCCGAGCCGGTGTTCCAGCCGGTATAGTTACCGGTGGCGCCTACCTGCGGCCGGAAGGTATCATGGTTGTTCACGAACGGCACCGTACGGTGGACGAACTGCCCGCCCTGGAATTGCACACGATTGGCTTGCTGGTACGTCGGCAGCGAGCCGATGTCGAAATTGCCGCCGCCGCTCACGATATTGTACAGTCCGTTGCGCAGCGAGAAGTCGAAAGTGCCGGCGCGGTTCTGCACGTTGTTACACCAGCTGTCCATTTGGCCGGCGCTGCCTACCCACTCGCCTACGGCATACATCCCGGCGCCGCCATTAGCCCAGCTCGCGTTATTCTGGAGGTTGGCGAGGTAATCTTCGGTGATATAATCCGGGAAGTGCTTGACGGCATCGAGCCGCACGCCATCGAACCCGACCTGTTTTTTGTACCAGATGATCCACTCGCGGCCCCGGTCGCGCATGTAGTTGGCCCCCTGCGCGGGGTTGAAAGCGGTGGCGTTGGAGCTTTGGCCGTAAGCGCCGGAGGCGTACGAGTTGTCAGGCCCGAAAAGGGGCGCGTTCCAGTCGCCGGAGAACGAATTAGCGCCGGCGTTGGGGTGGAAGTTGGGCCAGTTCTTCGACCAGCGCCCCGAGCGTGCCCAGTAGTTGGCGGCCGACTCATCGTTGGCGGGGGTGTTGTAACTCACGTACCGGAAGTTTTTGTACTTACTGGTGGTGTAGTCTTCCCAGGCATTGGGGTCTTGCCCCCCAGAGCCGTTCGCCGACCCGGCGCCATCGGTGTGGTTGAGCACGATATCCTGAATCACTTCGATGCCGTTGGCGTGCAGCACGGCCACCATCCGCAGCAACTGGTCTTTGTTACCGACGCGGGTGCCGGTGAAGCCTTTCTGGTATTTCTCGCCCAGGTCGTAATGGTCAAACGGTGAGTAGCCGTTGCCGGTGTTGGCACTCTTGGTGGTGGGCGGAATCCAGATAGCATCTATCCCCAACGCCTTCAACCGAGGGGCCATCTCGGTGAGATAATTGGCCCAGGCATTCTGATAGTTGCTGTTCCAGTAGTCCCACCAGAACCCTTGCAAAACCACTTTCGACTGGGCTACTGCCGGCGTTGGTGCCCCGATCCCGAGGCAAGTAACGACTGCCAGCCCCGCGCTCAACCGAGCGCTCACGCGACGAAATAACGACATACGCAAACCGGGAAAAATGAAAAATGATGGATGGGAAGGTGCTGCCGCATCTCGCCAACGGCGATTGCGACATGCGGCTCAATATTACTACATTGTGCTTGCGATTTGCAAGAAATTGTTAAAAAATCTACACATATGCTAACAAGTTACCTTCAAAGTTGAAAAAAATGAGGCGAACGAATCCATCTACTGAAATTGAGACAAAAAGGGCCGCCCGACGCAAACAGCTTCAGGCGGCCCCTCAAGTGGCGGAATAAGCAAAAAATGTAATGCGGACTTCAGTCCGCCGTTTTACAACGTGACTGGCTGTAAAACGGCGGACTGAAGTCCGCACTACAACTTGGCGCGCGGTTACTCACCGGCTTCCCCTGCGCCCAGCACCACGCGCTCCGTCAGGTTCAGCTCCGGCACCCGCACCACATACAAACCGGCGCGCAGCGCTACCCCATTCGGCAGCCGCACATCGTTGAGTCCGGCCGTGAGCTCCACGGATTGGCGCCCGACCTCGCGGCCGAGCAAATCGAAGAGGCGCACCGTCGCCGCGCGTGCCCGCCCCACCCGGATGGCGAGGTGCAGGTCGGCGGCGGTGGGGGCGGGGTTGGGCCACGCCGTCAGCGAGGCTTCGGTGTCGGGTGTGGCGCTGGCGTCTGGCAGACCGACGGTAATCGGCAGGAAAGTTTGCGGTGCCCGATATGTCACTTTAACGTAGGCGCGCTGCCCGCCCTGCGCCCCGTTCTGGTTGCGGATGACGAGCGTTTTGAACCCGCCCCGCGTGGGCGTGTAGGTTTTGGTGAGTACCCCGGCGCCCACCACCGAGTCGGTCGGTTGCCCGGCCCGCACGAGCGGGTCGATGAGGCCCAGCACCAGCGAGCGGGTGGCTTCGGTGGGCGTCACCACGTACGTAATCGGTTGGCCGGGCTCCACGTACACGCGGCCCGCCGTGCGCCACGCCGTGCTGTTGGCCGGCACCGCGCCGCCCTGCCGCAGCGAGAGGGCGTGGGCGTCGCCGAGGTCGTCGGCCATTTCCCATTCCTGGGTGGTGGTGCGCGGCGTGAGGGTGTAGTTCTGGTTGATGCCTTCCGGCGCCCACACCGAGTAGCCGCGTCGCCCGCCCGCCGCTGAGCCGTCGCAGGGCGGCGTATTGATGGTCACCCGGCCGTTATTGACCGTGGCCGTAGCCGTGCCGTTGGCGCCGGAATAGTCTTTCAGGACGGTACCGTTGGCGAAATCGCAGTTTACGGTGTGGTTCTGCCACGCCGTCCATTGGTCGTTGATACCGATGATGGCTTTCGCCGAGCGCTCGATTACAAGGTGGTCGGCTGATTGGTGGCGCACCCGGTACGCGCCTTCCTTGAAGCGCAGGTTTTGGTGGCACCAGAGCAAGTTCACGATGTCGCTCCGCAGCGGCAGTTGCGCGGGGTTGTCGGGCGCGTGGCTAAACCGCTGTCCGGTGGTGCCTACGTCGAAGAGGTCTTCAAAAAACACCTGCGGCGAGCCGTCCAGCGACAGCGCTACCGCGTACGCCGCCGACAGCCTACCATCGCGCGGGTCGATGTGGCCGCCGCCCAATTCGTTGCCGCTGTCCCAGGTGTCGTAGTTGCCGTTGGCGCTCACGATGGGCCGGAAGGTATCGTGGTTGTTCACGAACGGCACCGTCCGATGCACGTAGTTGCCGCCGTAGTTGTACACCCGGTTTTGCTGCTGCGCCGCCGGAATCGAGCCCATATCAAAAAAACCGTTCCCGCTGGTCAGCCCTTTGATGGCACCGCGCAAGCTGAAATCGAAGGTACCGGCGCGGTTCTGCACGTTGTTGCACCAGCCATCCAGCTCACTCGCGCCGCCCACGAATTCGCCGACGGCAAACATCGTATCGCCCCCGCTCGCGAAGGCCGCGTTTTGCTGGAGGTTGTACAGAAAATCCTCCGATGCCCAGTGCGGGAAATTCTTCACGGCATCGAGCCTTACGCCATCAAACCCCTCTTGTTTCTTGTACCAGATCAGCCACTCACGCGCGTTTTGGCGCATATAATCCTGGTACTGCGGTGGGTTGTAAATGGCATTCGACGAGAGCCCGAACGAGTTTTGGAAGTAGCTGACATCCGGCCCAAACATCACCTGATTCCAGTCGCCGGATGTAGAGTTGTTGCCGGCGTTGGGGTTGAAATTTTGCCAGTTTTTCGGCCAGCGCCCCTGCCGCGCCAAGTAGTCGGCGGATAGCTGACTGAGCGCGGGCGTAGCGTAGCAGCTATACCGAAAATTCTTGAATTTGCTGGTCGAGCCGTCGTCCCAGGCGGCTGGGTCTTGCCCGCCGCCGCCCGTGTTGGAGCCCGCCCCAATCACGTGGTTCAGCACCACGTCCTGTACCACGTCGATGCCGTTGGCGTGCAGCACGCCCACCATCCGTAGCACTTCATCCTTGTCGCCGACACGGGTTCGGACGTTTCCCTTCTGAAATTTATCGCCCAGATCGTAATGGTCGAAAGGGTTGTAGCCGACGCCCTGATTGGCGCCCTTGGTGGTGGGCGGAATCCAGACGGCATCGATCCCCAACTCGCGCAAGCGCGGGGCGAGAGTCACGAGATAGTCGGCCCACCGGTTCTGGTAGTTGCTGTTCCAGTAGTCCCACCAAAAGCCTTGCAGCACAACTTTTTGCGCTACCGCCGGCCGGGCCGGCAAAATTCCTAACGCGCCTCCCGCGAGGGCCACCGCCGCCCAACGGGCCGCGATTCGGTACATATTTTTCACCGGTGAAAACGGGCTATATAAGTGAGAATCAAAGGTACGCCTTCGGCTCGCTCACAACTAGTACCGCGCACCGACGTACCTTAGGCGGGTTGTTTCGGAACCACCCCCGGTTGGTAAACCGTTTCGCCCCCACGATGTTGCCCATTCGCGCCATTCGCGCGGGCGGCCTTGCGGTAACATCCTCCCTCTCATCCATCACTCCACACCCACAGGTTATGCACCAGCCTCCCCACGCGATGCGCATCGTTCGCCGTCATCGGCGCCGCTCCCGCCTCGCCAAAAGGCTGTTGGCGCTGGCGGCACCGCTGCTGTTTGGGCCGTTGGCCGCAAACGTGAGTTCTCAGCGCACCAACGTCGCTGCGGCTCCTTTCGCCGATGTAGCGCCGCATCGGCTGCGCGGCGCCGACTTCGAAATCAGCCTACGGACGCTCTACGCCCAAATCGCGCCCGAACAGCTTGGCCTCCGCTACGAGGTTTTCCGCGAAGCAATGGTCGGCTACCTCAACCTGCGCCATTCCGGCGAGTTGGACGCGTCGCGCAAACTGCTGACGATTGTTGATTTTGAGCAATCCAGCACGCAAAAGCGCCTGTTCGTCCTCGACTTGGAAAACAAGAAAGTGCTGTTCAATACGCTGGTCGCGCACGGCCAGGGTTCCGGCGAAGACTTGGCCGACCGGTTTTCCAACGAGCCCGATTCGCATATGTCGTCGCTCGGCTTCTTCGTCACCGGCGACACGTACCAAGGCTGCCACGGCCTCTCGCTTCACCTCAACGGCAAAGACGACGGTTTCAATACCAACGCCTTCGACCGCTCCGTCGTGATCCACGGCGCGCCGTACGTGAGCGAGGAATTCATCCGCGAAAACGGCCGCTTGGGTCGTTCGCACGGTTGCCCGGCCTTGCCGCCGGAGCTTACCGCGCCCATCATCGAAACGGTGAAAGACGGTACCTGCCTGTTCCTGTACTCGCCGAAGGAACGCTTCGAGTCGAAATTTCTCGACCAGCAGCTCGCGATGGAGACGTTTTTCGCGGAGGGGCGGCAGATTTAGGGTTTTATGTAATGTAACGCCAAGCTCCTGCTTGGTGCCCGCCGCGCACGCTGGGGCATCAAGCAGGAGCTTGACGTTACGTGCTGATGCAGTGCGTTAATGCTGGGCACTTAAAACGCCACTCCCAACTTCTCCCCCAACTTCACCAAATCTTCCACCACGGGCGCCAGCAACGGAATGCCGTGCGCGCGCCGGTCAGCCTCCGCCGCCCGTTCCGGGTCGCCGGGGATGAGTACCGGTTGCTCGGCCACGCGGCTAGGGGCGGCGCGAAAGGTCTGAATCCAACGATCCATGTGGGACAGAAACTCGTCGGCGGGCCGGAAGGCGTCTACCCGCATCGCCCCGAAAAAATGTCCTAGGCCGAGTCCTACCGGGTCGGGCGGGGGCGCCAGAAACGCCACGAACGGCGGCACCCACGGCCCATAGTTGGCGCCGCTCAGTACCGCCGAAAAAATATCGACCACCGCACCCAGCGCATACCCCTTGTGCGAGGCCGTCTCGCCGCCCAACGGCCGCAGCGCGCCGCCCTTCACCACGCCGTGCGCATCGGCCGTAGGCACGCCCGCCGCATCCTGAATCCAGTCGAGGGGCGCATCGTGGCCTTTGCGTTGCAGGATTTCGAGTTTGCCGTTGGCGGCTGTCGTCGTGGCGAGGTCGGCGACGAACGGCGGCTCCTGCCCGGCGGGCACGGCCACCGCTATCGGGTTGGTGCCGAGCAGCCGCTTAAGGGCGCGCGTGGGCGCCACGAGCGGCGAGGCATTGGTCATGGCAATGCCGATCTGGCCATCGGCCAACGGGCGCATCGCGTGGTAGCCGGCAATGCCGAAATGGTTGGAGTTGCGCACCGCCACCCAGCCGGTGCCCACGGCGGCAGCTTTGCGGCGCGCAATGTCCATCGCCCACGGCCCCACCACCAGCCCCAGGCCGCCGTCGCCGTCTACGGTCGCCGTCGAAGGGGTTTCGTGGACGATCCGCAGGTTTGGTGTAGGGTTGATGCGCCCGGCTTCCCAGAGCCGTACGTAGCCGCTGAGGCGCGCCACCCCGTGCGAATCGACGCCCCGCAGGTCGGCGGCCAGCAGGGCGTCGGCAGCTTGGGCGGCATCAGCGGGCGGGCAGCCGATGCGCTGGAAAACGGCCTCCGCAAAGGCCAATAAAGAAGTGTGGGCGTGTAGTGTTATGTCAGTCATGCAGTGCGCAAAGCTAGTAGCCGGCTTCAGTGGTGCGCGTTGGCTACGGCAGGAGTCAACGTAAAACGCCCCTCCTGTAACGAACAGAAGGGGCGTTCTAACATTCGGGCAAGTCAGATGGCGTGCTTCACGATGGCGCGCCGACGTGTCCGGTTTCGTCTTTGACGCCCAACAGCGAACTGTGGTAGCGGGCCTCTTTCCAGACATCACCGGGAGTGATTTTTTTCCAGATGATCGTACTCAGGCACGAAAACCGCAGCCGCTGACCATCTGCCAACACCAGTAGCTGATCGAAATCAACCACGCTGTAGCCCATTTCGGCGGTTTGGATGGCCTCGTACCCCGTAATCTCCGACCAAGTTTGGGCGCCCATCGTGGTGAGTTGCGCAAAAAGCCCCCGAAACCACGCTTCCCACCCGGCGCGGTCGCGCACGACCAGCGTGCCACCTTCGGCGTTGATATCGACGATGCCGAAGTCATCGTCGCAGAGCTGCGCCAGCGGCTCAAAGGCGTGGTCGCGTACGTGCGCAAACAGTTGCTGCGTCAGCGCAAAGAAGGGCTTTTTCTCCATTTCTTCCATTTTGAAGCTGTTGGAGCGCTGCTGCGGCCGGCCGGTGGCTACGCTACGTGCCGCACCTCCGTAGGCGCAGCTTGCACCGCCGACTCGCTGCGGGCAATGTTGTACACCACCAAGCCAAAGCCGATCTTGTTGATGGCATCGGCGATGTTATACAGCAGGTCGAGGTCGTGCGGACGCAGGATGCCGGCACCGTCGGGGCCGAGCCAACCACCTGGCATAGCCATATACCCGATGGGGTAAATAGCCCAACCCACCAGAACGAACCACGCCAGTGCGCGTACGCCCTGCTGCACGGCCGGGCGGTTGGAGGCTTTAGCCAGTTGCGCCACTTCGCCGAGCCACGCCGAGTACAGAATGTACACGTAGCCAATCGTCGAAAGGGAGCCCCACAGCACAGAGTGGCGCATCGAGCCATCAGTGAAAGCTTCGCCGATGTAACCGAAAACCAGCATGACCACCGCCGCTACAATCAGCTTGTAAAGGAGGCTTACTTTTGCACCGGCGGCGCGCACCAACAGGTAAAACTCGACGACCATCAGCGGCACAGTCAGCGTCCAGTCGATGTACCGCAAAGCAATCGGCGTTTCATGGGTCGTGACGTAATAGTCACGCATGTAGTAGTAGTGAACGGCCGCGATTCCGGTAATCAACCCGGAAATCAGCAGCGAAGTCTTCCACTTATCGGAGACGGTGCTGCGCTCAAACAGGAAAAACACCGAGGCGGCAAACATGGCCATGTACCCGGTGAAAAAGGTAAAAGCGACCGGATCATCCACTGGGATCCGCATCACATCTGCAAAAAATGGCGCCATTGGGAGAAAGTAGGAGTGAAAGTTGAAAAATGAGTCAGCGCTCCATCAAGCAGAATGTGGGTTAGTTTGTTTAAGATTATATGATCTAAAATCAAACAAAACCTTCTGTCCACCTGCCTATATCTTAACTGATTGTACAGAAACCCGCTTTCACAGCGCAAAGCCCACCGGAAATAATATGTCCGACGAGTATGTCGCCCCAAGCGGGGGGCGTTCGTCGATGCCTCGAAGCCTGTCGGGGTGAAGCGCGGCCCTCACAGCCTCTGAGTAGCTTTGCGGGTGCATTTCGCCCCTATTTCATGCCGAATCTGCGTCTGTTTTTACCTATTTTGGTTCTGAGCCTGCCTGTTGCAGTAGCGTCGGCACAACCCACCCGCCCGACCCGCGCCGAAGTAACCGCCGTAACGGTGTTTCGCGACCGCGCGCAGATCACGGCCACGGCGCGCGCCGTCGCGGAGCGCGGCGCCACCGAGATTTTCATCGGCAACCTGCCCAACGGCCTCGACCCCGCCACCGTGCAGGTCAGTGCCGCCACCGAGCAGGAGGGCGCCAACGAACTGACGCTGCTGGGCGTCGAGGTGCGCACCGATTACACCTACGAGGTGCCACCGCGCGCCTACGCGGTGCTGCTCGATTCGGCCCAAGCCGCCAACGGACGGGTACAGGCGCTCACCGACCAGATGGATATTTTGCGAAAGGAAGAAACTGCGCTGTTGGCGGCCATCAGCCAGGGCAAGGTCGATTCTGATGAGCTGGAAGATGTGGCCGAACTGTACCGTACCCGCGCCACGGCCATCCGGGCGCAACAGCAGAAGCTCGCCGCTCGGCTGCTGGCGCTCAACGCGCGCGACCAAGCGTGGCAGCAGCAGGTGAGCGCGTATCGAGGGCCGCGCGGTGGTTCGCCGGGGCAGTTGGTGGTCACGCTGGCATCGGAGGTGCGCGCGGCGGCCCGCCTCACGCTCACCTTCGTCACGACCGATGCCGGCTGGGAGCCCGTGTACGACCTGCGCGCTTCTGCCGCCGGGGGCACCGCACCGGTGCAGCTTGTGTACAAGGCCGACATCCACCAAAATACCGGCACCGATTGGCGCGGGGTGCGCTTGGTTTTGAGCGGCGGCGCACCCGCCGTGGGTGGCGGCGGTGGGTTGCCCGAACTGCAAACTGCCTACGCGCGGGTGCAGGAACGCAATGCAGGACTATACGATATGGATGTAACGCGCAAAAGAGCAGCGCCCAAGGATCAAGAACAACTAGCGGGCGCTAGTGAAGCCGAGGGCGACTGGGTCGCCCCGCCAATTACCGCCGCCGCGCCGCCGCCCACCACCGCCGGCCGCGACGGCTCCGCCATTCGCTTTGAACTGACCAACCCCTTTACCGTGCCCGCCGACGGCCGCCCACATACCGTCGAAGTCCAGCGCGCTGACCTACCCGCCACCTACGGCCTGACCGTGGTGCCTAAACTCTCGGAAACGGCGTTCCTGACGGCCGCCGTCACCGGGTGGGAGCAGTATAATTTGCTGCCCGGCCGCGCCAATACCTACCTCGATGGCACGTTCACGGGCGCTTTTGAGCTAGACCCGGCACGTGCCCTCGACACGTTGCGCCTGACGCTCGGGCCGGATCAGAATATCGTGGTCAAGCGCGAAAAATCGCGCGAATTCTCGAAGCGCGCGCTTTTCGGCAACACCGTCACCGATGCCGTGAGTTACGTCATCACCGCCAAAAACCTGCGTCAACAGCCCACGCCGTTACGCGTAGAAGAGCAAATACCGGTCGCGGCCGATTCACGGATTCAGGTGGAAGCGACCGAGCTGTCGGGCGCACGCCTCAACCCCGAAACCGGCCGCCTGACGTGGCAAACCCGTCTTCAGCCCGGCGAAACCCGCGCCTGGAAACTGGCCTATGAAATCAAATACCCCAAAAAAATCGCCATCATGGTAGAGTAGCCGTCCGGGCTCCCGCAACGCCTCCGCTAGAGAAGCGTATCGTCCAACTCAAAGCTCACAACTCGAAACTTCACATTATGCCCTCCTTCGATATCGTCTCCAAAGTAGACCCGCAAACGCTCGACAACGCTCTCAATACGGCCAAGAAAGAACTGGCTACCCGCTACGATCTGCGCGATACCAAAGGTGGTTTCGAGTACGATAAAAAGGCCAACACCGTCACGCTTTCCGCCGAAAACGATATGCGCGTGCAGGCGCTCGAAGACATCCTGCTGACGCGCATCATCAAGCAGGGAATCGACGGCACGGCGCTCGATTTCTCCGAAGAAATCAAGCCGAGCGGCACGCTGGTCAAGAAAATCATCAACGTGCGCGCCGGCCTCGACAAAGACGCCGCCCGTAAGGTGATGGCCGTCATCAAGGAAACGAAGCTCAAAGTGGTGGCCCAAGTGATGGACGATCAGGTGCGCGTGACGAGCAAGCAAATTGATGAGTTGCAGAAAATCATCGCCGCGTTGCGGCGCGCTGAAATTGGTCAGCCGCTTCAGTTTGTCAATATGAAATAGCAGGTCGCACTTGCCGCACGTTTTTACCTGACTTAAATCGCCGTTCAGTGCATTTCGACCTGTCTATTTTTTCTTCCGCCCAAACCTGGATTTCGCTCCTCACGCTCACCTTTATGGAGATTGTGCTGGGGATCGATAATATTATTTTCATTTCGCTCGTAGCGGGCAAGCTGCCCGAGGCGGCCCAGCCGCGCGCGCGCACCATTGGGTTGCTGCTGGCGCTGGTTTTTCGCGTGTTACTCCTGCTGAGCATTACGTGGGTGGTGGGCCTCACGAAACCGCTTTTCACGGTGCCCATCGGCGCGGAAGGCTTCGGTGTTACCGGCCGCTCCCTGATTTTAATTGTCGGCGGATTGTTCCTGATTTGGAAAAGCACGACGGAAATTCACGATAAATTCGATATCGCCGACGATTCAGAAGAGGAGCAAAAAACAAAATTTGCGAAAGTCACGATGTCGGCTATCATCGTGCAAATTGTGCTGGTCGATATCGTGTTCTCCTTCGACTCCATTCTGACGGCAATCGGCCTGGCTAAAGAGGTGATGATTATGATTCTGGCAGTGATGTTATCGATGGCCATTATGCTCGCTTTCGCGGGTAAAGTGTCGCGCTTCGTCAATAACCACCCGACGGTGAAGATGCTCGCCCTCGCGTTTCTGATTATGATTGGGATGATGCTCGTGGCCGAAGGCTTGGGCCAGCACGTCTCGAAGGGCTACATCTACTTCGCTATGGCCTTTTCGCTGCTCGTCGAATCGCTCAACCTCCGCTTGGGCCGCAAGAACCGGCTGGCGCAGGAAGCCCGCCAACAAGCCCGCCGCGAGCAAGTTCGCGAACTGGACAATGAGCGACTGTGAGGGTTTTAGGGAGTTAAACTCCTGAAGGTTACTTCTGAATTCGGATTGGATATAGGGCCGGAGCGACTGTTAAGTTGCTCCGGCTTTTTCCTTTTTTTCAACGTTAACCCCCAAAACCCCGAATGAAAAAGATACTTCACTCTGCCCTCGCGGCAGCCCTGTTGCTTGCTGCTGGTACGGCACAAGCGCAGATCACCTTTGGCCCTAAAGTGGGCATCAACGTGGCTTCGTTGAAAGAAACATTGAGCGACAATGCCAAAAAAGACGACGACGCGGAAGAGCAGGACTTTAAGTCAGCAATTGGCGCTTCGTTCGGCTTGATGATGAATGCTCGCTTTGGAAATATCTCGATTCAGCCAGCTTTGACCTACTCAATGAAGGGGGCAAAGATTGATGAAGATGAAACGAGAACGAATACTAGCAGCGGATTTACCACGACTACCAAGTCGAAGGGAACGGCGAACATTAATCTAGGATACTTGGACATTCCGATCAATTTCGTCTATACCACTGGTGGCGATCAAGGATTTCAAGTATTCGCCGGGCCGTATGTCGGTGTTGGAATTGGTGGAAAATACAAAGGAGACTACGAAACCACCATTACGACGACTGGCTTTGGCGTCAACACGACGACGACAGATAAGGGCGATTTTGACTATGAAGTAGAATTTAACGGCAGCCCCTCCAACTCAGAAGCTGAAGATGCCTTTAAAGATGAAAAATTTCTTGTTAGTGGTCTCGACTATGGCGTCAACGCTGGTGTAGGCTACTTGATTAATAACTTTCAGATTCAGGCCGGTTACGGCTTCGGCCTAGGCAATCTTGAGCCGAAGTACCAAGATGAGGATGACGCTGATCGGGGTTCGCTTAAAAACCGGGTCATCAGCGTAACTGCCGCTTACCATTTCGGTGGGAAGTAAGTAAAACAGTTTTCTGCTACTCTGCGTCCGCCGTCTGACTTTGAAAGTTAGGCGGCGGACGTTTTGCGTTTGTGACGTTGCATCAATATTTTGCGATCTCAACCAAATGCAGCACTCGGATTGCGTTTTTCACGCCGAGCGCACCAGCACAAACAGCGTAATAATCAGCAGCAACCCCGCCACCACGGCGGCATTGACGCGCAATTCATCCGGGCGGCGCGGGAACAACCCAACAGCCGCCACCAGCAGCAGCGCGGCCGGCCAAAACGCCAACGCGCCATAAATGCCGCCGCCATAGGGCTGAAACGCCACTTGCCCGACGGGCTGAATCCGCCGTACCACCCGCCAGATCGGGGTGCGCCACACGGTCAGGGGCGAGCCCACGCGGAGGCGTTCGGTGCCCCATTCCTCGCGGAGCAGAAAGTTGGTGTGGGTCGTGGTGACGTGAAACGCAATCTTCGGATTCGCCTTCGTGACGGACACGAACACGATTTCGCGCGCCGTCACGTACTCCTGCCCATACTCGCGTAGGGGCACGGCCCAATCGAGGAATAGCACGAGGCAGAAAAACACGGTCAGGCGGTTGAAACGCGTCGCCCACGGCACGTACCGCCGGAGTTGGGCGGCCCAAATGTCTTTTTGACGCGGCCCCCGGCGCTGCGCCGGCGCGGGCGGCGGATCATAGCGCGAAGGCCCGTGACGCGGCGCTGCGGCCAACTCACGGGCGCGCTGCCGCAGCAGGTCGTAGGCTAGGCGGCGGTGGTAATCGCCGAGTACCTCGTAGGCTTCCTGCACATCCAGAAACCGCGCTTGGGCCTGCGGGTCGGGCGTGCGGTCGGGGTGGAGCTGGAAGGCGAGTTGATGATGCGCCTGCTTGATTTCGCGCTCCGTGGCCCGCTCCGTCACGCCGAGTAGCTGATAATAGTCTTTCATCAACGGCGGCGGGCAGCAGGGAAAAGGAGAAGCGAAAAGCCGGGTGAGTACCCGAAATGCGGCGGCGAAATTACCGTGCCACCGGGCGTGACGTACAACCCGCCCACCGGGCGCCCGGTTTGGCGCCGCCCCCCGACCGTGCGCCCTACCTTTGGCGCCCGGACGCCGCGCCGGTCTGCTTGCCGCAGGACGAGAGGTAGCGTGAAGCCCCCGCCCGTGCCTGAAACCGCCGCCAACGCCTTTTCCGCTGCTGCCCCGAACGCCGCCGCGCCGCCGCGCCGTATCCTGCTTCTAGCGTCAGGGGGCGGCTCCAATGCGGAGAAACTGCTGACGCATTTCGGCCGTCGGCTGAACGTTGCGCGCATCGTCGGATTGCTCTCAAACAACCCCATCGCCGGGGCGCTGGCCCACGCCGAGCGGGCGGGTGTTCCAACCATGATCTTTGACCGAACGGCCTGGCGCGACGGCTCCGTGCAGCAACGGATCGAGCAAGAGTTCAGGCCTGATCTCATCGTGTTGGCCGGTTTCCTGTGGCTCGTACCGCCGGGGCTGGTAGCCGCGTACGCCGGGCGCATTCTGAACATTCATCCGAGCTTGCTGCCCAAATTCGGCGGTAAGGGAATGCACGGCCTACGCGTGCACGAGGCCGTGCTGGCGGCGCGCGAAACGCAATCCGGCATCACGATTCACCTCGTAAACGAACACTACGACGACGGCGCCATCCTGTTCCAGGCGCGCTGTCGGGTGTGGCACGACGATTACCCCCAGTCGCTGGCGGCTAGCGTACTCAAGCTCGAACACCGCTATCTGCCGCTGGTGGTGGAAGCCGTACTTCGCGGCGAAAACCCCGTGGCGTTTGCCCGCGCCGCCGTGGGCAGCACCGTGCCGCCGGATGAAATCATCGGGCCGCTTTCCCCGCCCTTGCCCAGCTTTTAAAAGCCGGGCAAGGCGGGGAAAGCGGCCTCCGTGCAGTTCGCGCATCGTCCACAGCATCCCCCTCCTCACATCTTCTCCACATCAAAAAATGCCTATTCCCGTTCGCTCCGCCCTCCTGTCCGTCTATCATAAAGATCGCCTCGCGCCACTCGTGGAGGTGCTGCGCCGCCACGGCGTCACGCTGTACTCGACGGGCGGCACCCTGAAATTTTTGCAGGAAATGGGGGCGGAAGTCATTCCCGTCGAGGCCCATACCGGCTCGCCGGAAGTGTTCGGTGGGCGCGTGAAAACGCTGCACCCGCGCATCTTCGGCGGCATTCTGCAACGCCGTGATCACGCGGGCGATGCCGCCGAAGCCGCAGCGCACCAAATTCCACCAATTGATTTGGTAGTCGTCGATTTGTATCCGTTTGAGGAAACCGTGGCAAGCGGCGCCGCCGAAGCCGAAGCGGTCGAGCAGATCGACATCGGTGGCATCAGTTTGCTGCGCGCGGCGGCGAAGAATTTTCAAGATGTGGTCGTCGTCAGCGAGCGCGGCCAATACGAGGAAGTGGCGCGGCTGTTGACCGAAAAAAACGGCGCTACCGACCTCGAAGATCGCCGCCGCCTCGCCGCGCACGCTTTCGATGTAACGTCGCACTACGACACCGCCATTCAGCGGTGGCTGCTCGGTACGGTGGCGGTGCCGGAAGGCGAAACTGCCGCGCCCGCCCCGCTCAAACTCAGCGAGCGGCGCGCCACGCCCTTGCGCTACGGCGAAAACCCGCACCAGCGCGGCACGTTTTACGGCGATTTGGAGGCGCTTTTCGACCAGCTCAACGGCAAGCAGTTGTCGTACAACAACCTGGTGGACGTAGACGCCGCCGTGCGTCTGATCGACGAGTTTCCGGCGGCAAACGGCGCGGCCGTGGCCATCATCAAGCACACCAATGCGTGCGGGGTGGCGGTGGCTGAGGCCCTCGCCACGGCGTACGCCAACGCGTTGGCCTGCGACTCGGTTTCGGCCTTCGGCGGTGTCATCGTCGCCAATCAGCCCATCGATGTTGCCACGGCGCAGCATCTGCACGAGCTTTTTTTCGAGGTGCTGATTGCACCTGACTTCGCGCCCGATGCCCTCGCCGTGCTTCAGCAGAAGAAAAACCGCATTTTGCTGCGCCGTAAGCCGGTGGCGCTGCCCGCCGTGCTTACCCGCACGCTCCTCAACGGCACCATCGCGCAAGACCGCGATACCATCAGCGAAACCGCCGCCGACTTCACCACCGTCACGGAGCGCGCCCCCACCGCCGACGAAACCCGCGCCCTCGAATTCGCGCTCCGCATCTGCAAGCACACCAAGAGCAACACCATCGTGCTGGCACGCGCGGGGCAGTTGCTGGCGAGCGGCGTCGGGCAAACCTCCCGCGTCGACGCGCTTCGGCAGGCACTGGCGAAAGCCGCCGCGTTTGGGTTCGATGTGCGCGGCGCCGTGCTGGCGTCCGATGCGTTTTTCCCCTTCCCCGATTGCGTCGAAATTGCCGCCGAAGCCGGCATCACGGCCGTGATGCAGCCCGGCGGCTCCATCAAGGATCAAGACTCCATCGCCGCCGCCAACAAAGCAGGTGTGGCGATGGTGACGACCGGCGTGCGCCACTTTCTCCACTAGCCGCCAACGGGCCGTACGGCCGCGCCAACCGTTCGCTCGAAGGCGCAAATCCCGAGTACGGGCCTGCAAATCTGTTGTAGGGACTTGCAAATTGCTCGTATGAAGGCGCGCAACGCTCGTACCGACCTGCGCAACGCTCGTACGAAGGCGCGCAACGTTTGCAGGTACCTGCGAATTGGTTGTAGGTACTTGCGAATTGCCGGTACGAACCTGCGCAAGCCAAACGTAGTGCGCACACTATGTATGCCGCCCCCGCAACGTATTGCCCCGCGCTAACGTTACCTTTGCCACGCGGAAGCCGCTCACTTCCGCCTCGTTCTTTGAGCAATACTACATTCTGGGGCTGACCGGAATTGACAGCTTGAGCAGGCTGCGAGTAAGCACGTCGGGGGTTGGGAGAATCCCCCGTTAATCAAGTCTTCCAAAACCCAACTGGCGAGTATACCTACGCCATGGCTGCCTAGTTTAGAACTACGCATTAGCCATCGTTCCGCCGAAGCCTAAGTCAGATGGCGTCGGAGTTCGGAGCGTCGAAAAATCGGACTGGCGCGGTGGGCGCAACGACCACCGCGTAAGACACAGTTGATACGGGCGATCCAAGGGCCAGGTCCGAGCCTGGAGCGCCCCGACAAGCCAATCGGAACTACACGTGTAGAAAGCTTGACAGTTTCCTTGTCTGGACCAGAGTTCGAATCTCTGCAGCTCCACAAGTTTCTGACTTTCAGAAATTTGATAACGCCCGACGCGGAAACCGCGTCGGGCGTTTTGCGTTTTCAAGCCGTACCTGAAGCGCATCGACTGACGCAGGATGCCCACCGAAACGTAACGCCAAGCTCCTGCTTGGCGCGCGGCGGGCTATACCAAGCAGGAGATTGGCGTTACGTGGCCCATCCCGAGGCTGTCCATCTGCCGAAGTACGTGGCCGCCGCCACCTCCCAACCGAAATCCGTACCTTCGGGAACCGAAAATTCTTTCACCATTTCCCGGTCAAGCCTGGATGAAGCACGCCCACAAAAAGACGACCCTCGACGGTCAAGCCTTGCAGCCCGAAAGCCTGATGATGAGCTACGGCTACGCCCCCGCGTGGAGCGAAAACGCCATCAAGCCGCCCATTTTTCAGACTTCGACGTTCGTTTTTCGCACCGCTGAAGAAGGAAAGGCGTTTTTTGAGTTAGCCTACGGCCTTCGCCAAGCCGACCCCGCCGAGGAAATGGGCCTCATCTACTCGCGACTCAACAACCCGAGCCTCGAAATTCTGGAAGATCGGCTGACGCTCTGGGAAGGCGCCGAAGCGGCTGCCTCGTTCGCCTCCGGGATGGCGGCCGTTACCACTACGCTGCTCGCGCTGCTCTCGCCCGGCGATGTGGTGCTGCACTCGGAGCCGGTGTATGGCGGTACCGATTTCTTTCTGAAAAATATTTTGCCGCGCTTCGGCATCACGGCGGTGGGCTTTTTGCCGACGGCTTCGCCCGAGGAGATCGCCGCCAAAGCCGCTGCGGCTACCGGCCGCCTAGCGATGATTTACGTCGAGACGCCCGCCAACCCCACCAATCACCTCATCGACCTGGAGGCGTGCGTAGCGCTGGCCGCCGCCCATTCCTCGGCTGATAAGACGGTGCGGGTGGTGGTCGATAACACCTTTCTGGGACCGATTTTCCAACAGCCGCTGCGCCACGGCGCCGATTTATGCGTGTATTCGGCCACCAAGTTTCTCGGCGGCCATTCCGACCTGATTGCCGGCGCCGTAGTGGGTTCCAAAGCCCTGCTGAAAGAAGTGAAGGCCATGCGCACCTTCATGGGCACCATGTGCGATCCCAACACCGGCTGGATGCTGATGCGCTCGCTCGAAACCCTGAAATTGCGGATGGAGCGCGCAGCGCAATCGGCGGCGGTGGTGGCCGATTGGCTGCTCGCGCACCCGATGGTGACGCGCACGTACTACCTCGGCCATTTGGCCGGCAACGCCGCGCAAACCGACATTTACGAGCGCCATTGCCTCTCGCCGGGCTCGATGATTTCGTTTGATATCGTGGGCGGCGAAGCCGAAGCGTTTCGCTTCCTCAACGCCCTCAAACTCGTGAAGCTGGCCGTGAGCCTGGGCGGCACCGAAAGCCTCGCCGAACACCCCGCCACGATGACGCATTCCGACATTACCCCCCCCTTGCAGCGTGAGATGGGCATTACCGAGCAGATGGTGCGCCTCTCAATTGGCGTAGAAGACGCGCGCGATCTCATCGCCGATTTGGCGCAGGCCTTTAAGGCGGTGACGGTTGGGCAAGCGGCGGCGGTATTAGCAGCCGCTTAACCATCGAATCGATGCAACTGACTCTTCCTGCCATTCTGCTGCTGTTGCTGATCGGGCTAGCGGCCGGCTCGCTGAGCGGGCTGGTGGGCATTGGCGGCGGTATCATCATCGTGCCGGCGTTGATGTTCGCTTTCAGTCTCGACCAGAAGGCCGCCCAAGGCACGTCGCTGGCCGTACTGTCGCTGCCGGTGGTGGCGCTGGGGGCGTATCAGTATTACCTCAAAGGCGTGGAACAGGGGCGCGAAAATATCCACTTTGCCTTCGCGCTCGTCATTGCGGTGGGCTTCGTCATCGGGGGACTTTTTGGCGGAAAGCTGGCGAATGCGCTGCCCACAGCCACCGTACAGAAAATCTTCGCCGTGCTGTTGATCGTAATGGGCGTGAAGCTGCTGTTTTTTGGGAAATAATCCCGTCGGCGAGGAATGTTGGTTTAAGTGGTGGCCGCTCTCGTGGGTCGGCTAATAAAAATTGTCCCCCGTTGTGGCGCGAGCCGCAGCGGGGGACAATTTTTATTAGCCGTCTGGGGCTGGCCGAGCGATGTTAAATATAATTCAGCAGTTCGTGGGCCAGTTTCGACATCCGGGTTTTGCGGCGCTTTGGCCGCTCTTCTGCGTTATCGGGGATAGCATCGGCCATTTGCTGCACTTGATTGCCCATCTTTTGCAGCAGCACTTTCAGCGCCACCGGATCAATCTCCCGCTGCCCATTCAGTTGAATAAGCAACTCGTTTAAGTAATCGAGCAAGATATTGACGCCAGGCGTGGTGTCGGTTCTCAGCAGCGTGAGCCACTCGCCGATGTTGCCGCGGGCATCGCTCAGGGGCAGCGAGGTGCCCTGTTCGAGGGTCACGTTGGTTACCTCTAAAAATTCATCAGGATCTGTGTTCGACATGGTAAATTGAGGAAAAAGGACATTTTCGCTGACCACTATGGCCAACGCCCGCGCAATATACTGCGGATTGCCGTTTGCTTCCCCAAATCTAGACCGCCCGGCGCATTGCCGTCATCACGGCCACCGCACGCACCGCGCTGGCGTCTTTATCCTTGATTTCCAGCATCACATCGGGGTCTACGGAAGCGGGCAAATCAGCCACGAAAGCCGCGAAGTGCGCTTCGTCGAGCGACGCGCGGTGCTTGCCGCGCCGCTCGCCTTCGGCCTGCTGGCTGTAATCCATGAGCGGGGTGCCGTCGCGGGTGGGGTGCCAGGTGGCGGCGGCGGCCAAGGCGGCTGCTGCGAAGGGTTCGCCGTGGTTGAGGCACTCGTGGTGGAGGTTGTCGAGCAGGAGCGGCACGCCGGTGCGGCGGTGCAGTTCCAGGCAATCGCGCAGGGAATAGAGGCGGTCGTCGGGCTCGACGACGAGGCGCGCCCGCACGGCGTCAGGCAGCAATTCATCCCAGGTTTTTACCCAGCGGTCGAGGGCGGCGGGCTTATCGCCGTAAACGCCACCGGCGTGAATCTGGAGCTTTGCCGTCGAATCCATCCCCATCAAATCGAGCATTTTGCCCTGATACACCAACTCTTCGACGGAGCGACGCACGATGCCCGCATCCGGCGAATTGAGGACGACGAACTGGTCGGGGTGCAAGGAAAGCCGCATCTGATGCCCCCGCGCAAACGCGCCGATTTC
This sequence comes from Hymenobacteraceae bacterium, assembly GCA_031425525.1. Lineage (GTDB taxonomy): Bacteria > Bacteroidota > Bacteroidia > Cytophagales > Hymenobacteraceae > JANNMJ01. The sequence goes on from JANPJM010000033.1 coordinate 24,631, forward strand.
GGCAAAATGCGCGCTGAACTCCGTGGCCCAATCGTACTGATTGATCTCGTGCGAACCAAACGGCACGATGCCCGATGGCAACCGAAAAAATAACAGCCCGTGCGCCAGATTGAATTCTAGAATCTGCTGCAAACACACCAGATTAGCACCTATCGTAGTCGTCAGCCGGTCAGTTGTGTACGATGCCAGCCGAAAAGTCTGGGCCGCCGAACACGCCAACGATTCATTGACGCAGGGATAACCGATACGCATAAGAAATTTGTAGCAGGAGTAAAGTCGGTGGCGTTCGCGGGTGTTCGCGCGGTGCCGTACGCGCCGGCATCGGCCGGATTTTGGTAAAACGCCTAAAAAACAAACGTCCTCCGTCGGCCATTGCCAACGGAGGACGAGCGCTGCACCCGGCAGCCCATACAAACGGCTAAGCGCCCAATTGTTTACGTGGCCTGTACCTGCACGTGCGGAAAGTATTCGGCCAACAGCCGTTCTAGCTTCTCGCGCGAGAGCGGTTTTACTAAGTATTCTACTTCGGGGTAGGCGGCCACGCGGGCGCGGTCGGTGGGCAGCATCGAAGTAGTGAGGATAGCCAGTTTGGTGCGCTCGCGCACCTGCGGGTCGAGGTTGCGGTATTGTTCCAGAAATTCTACGCCATCGAGGCCGGGCATCCGCAGGTCTACGAAAACCAACTCAGGGTTGGGCGTGGTGCTGGGCGCTGGGGTAGCGGTGCCGTTCGGTTTGTGGGCACCCCAGAGGTAACGAAAGCCCTCGGCCGCGTCAGCAAAAATTTGCACTTCTTCCGTTACGCCAAGGCGGTTGAGCAGGCGTTCGTTGAGAAAGTTGGTCGTCTCATTATCATCAATCAAGACAATTTTGCGGAGTCGGGAGGTAGCGGTCATACAGGAGATGCCAGCCTAGGAAAAGAGGTGCTGGCCGGTTTTGTGGAGCGAAAACCCTTTATACACGGAAGTTCAAAGATACAAACTTCCACAACGCCGTCCAAGTCCGGCAGCATCAAGTTTGTGTTACGCCATCTGGCACTTCCTGCTGCTGATGGGGCCGTGTAGCGAGCGCCGGTACCGCCGCCACCCGAATTACAGCCAGCCTTGCGCGCGCATCCAATCGTCGTTATAGACTTTTCCTAGATACCGCGTGCCGTGGTCGGGCAGCACGATGACCATCGTGTCGGTGGCCGTCAGATGCTCGCGCGCGTATTCGAGGGCGCCGTGTACCGCCGACCCACACGACCAACCCACGAACAAGCCTTCTTCCTTCGCCAAGCGGCGCGTCATGAGAGCCGCGTCTTTGTCGGTGACTTTGATAAATAGGTCGATCAGATCGAAATCGACGTTTTTTGGCAAAATATCTTCGCCGATGCCCTCCGTTTTGTAGGGATAAATCTCGTTTTCGTCGAAAATGCCCGTCTCCTTGTACTTTTTAAACACCGAACCATACGTGTCAAGCCCGATGCTGACTACAGCCGAGTTTTGCTCTTTCATGTACTTGGCGGCGCCGCAGATGGTGCCGCCCGTGCCTACACCGCACGCGTAATGCGTGATTTTGCCTTCCGTCTGCGCCCAGATTTCGGGGCCAGTAGTGGCGTAGTGCGCGGCGGCGTTGGAAGTATTGTCGTACTGATTAGGGTAGTACGAGTTGGGCGTTTCCTGATTGAGGCGCCGCGCCACGGAGTAGTAGGAGCGAGGGTCGTCGGGGGCCACATCGGTTGGGCAAACCTCCACCTGCGCCCCCACGGCGCGCAAAATATCTTGCTTTTCCTTACTCTGCTTGTCGCTCATCACGAAGATGCACTTGTAGCCCTTGGCGATGGCCGTGAGTGCCAGACCCATCCCGGTGTTGCCGCTGGTGCCTTCGATGATGGTACCGCCCGGTTGGATGAGGCCGGCTTTTTCGGCGTCTTCGATCATCCGAATCGCCATTCGGTCTTTCACCGAGTTGCCGGGGTTTAGGTACTCGACTTTGGCGAGGATGGTGCCCGCGATGCCCGCCGCGACGGAGTTGAGCTTAACGAGCGGCGTATTGCCGACGGTATCGATGATGTGGTTGTAGTACATTTTAGATGAAATGATGGAGCGATTGAGTGATTGCACGGGTGTCGTCGCAGCGCGAATTTGCCGCAATGCACGTAATCCCCAATTCTCAATCAGTGAAACCCTAGAACAAAGGTACCGCTGCCCGCGCCCGCGTACTTTTGCTGACGCCAGACCACGGCGGCCGGCAGCGATTGAGTTCAGTCCTCAATCACTCAATCACTCAGTCGAAAATCACCAATCGTTTCCCGATGAGCGTTCTCGTCAATAAAAATTCCAAGGTCATCGTTCAGGGCTTCACCGGCTCGGAAGGTTCGTTCCACGCCGGTCAGATGATCGAGTACGGTACCAACGTGGTCGGTGGCGTAACGCCCGGCAAAGGCGGCACACGCCACCTCGACCGCCCCGTGTTCAACACCGTGGCCGAAGCCGTGGCGCAGGCCGGCGCCGATACGAGCATCATTTTCGTGCCGCCCGCATTTGCCGCTGATGCCATTCTGGAAGCCGCCGAAGCGGGTATCAAAGTAATCATCACGATTACGGAGGGCATCCCGACGCGCGACATGATCGCGGTGAAGAACGTGCTGAACCAGATGCCCGGCGTGACGATGATCGGGCCGAACTGCCCCGGTGTGATGACCGCCGGCGAGTGTAAAGTGGGCATCATGCCGGGCTTCATCTTCTCGAAAGGCAAAATCGGGATCGTGAGCAAGTCGGGTACGCTGACGTACGAAGCCGTCGATCAGCTCACCAAAGCCGGTTTGGGCCAGACGACGGCCATCGGCATCGGCGGCGACCCCATCATCGGTACCACCACCAAGGAAGCCGTGGAATTGCTGATGAACGACCCCGAAACCGAAGGCATCGTGATGATCGGCGAAATCGGCGGCGGAATGGAAGCCGAAGCCGCCCGCTGGATCAAAGCCGACGGCAACCGCAAGCCCGTCGTGGGCTTCATCGCGGGCCAAACCGCGCCTCCGGGCCGCCGGATGGGCCACGCTGGCGCCATTGTAGGCGGCGCCGATGATACCGCCGCCGCCAAAATGGCGATCATGCGCGAGTGCGGCATTCACGTGGTCGATTCGCCGGCGGAAATTGGTGACGTGATGCTGAAAGCGATGGGGATAGGCGTGGCGGCGTAAGCGGCGCAGCTTTTTTTGAAATTATCGAAGCGCCCGCTTCGGCTTTGGCCGGAGCGGGCGCTTTTTTGCCTATCTTTATGCTACTCATATGCATCAACAGCGCCTTTTTAGAGGTCAGATGCTACTTTTAAGTATCATATGAACTGGGAAGCTCTTTCTGATACAGCCGTGCTGCGGGCGTTGGGCGAAAATCTGAAACAGATACGCCTGAATGCCAACCGCACGCAACAACACATTGCTACTGCGGCGGGCATTGACCGAATGACACTCAGTCGATTGGAAAACGGCCGGTCAGTCGATTTTTTAACGATAATCCAAGTATTACGCGCCTTGCGCCAACTCGATCTGTTCAACCGTTGGGAACAACACGCGACAGTCAGCCCGCTACGAATCGCCCGTCTGGAGGAGAAGCGCCGACGCAAAGCATCGCCCGCAGGGCCACCTCCACCACCAATTCCCCCATCCGAATGGTAAATATCGCGCTAGTCAAACTCTGGGATTACGTCGTGGGCGCAGTCCGCTGGGATGTGGAGAAATTTCAGGCTACTTTCTCCTATACGCCTGATTTTGTACGTAGTGGTTTGGAGGTGGCTGGCCTGATGATGCCCTTAGCGAATGGGCCACAAGCGATATATGAGTTTGGGCGACTCAACGAGCAAACCTTCAAGTTGCTCCCCGGTATGCTCGCTGATGCTTTGCCAGATCGATTCGGCAGTCAGATTTTACAAACCTGGCTGGCGGCGCAAAACCGTGAAGCGGGCAGTCTGACGCCCATTGAGCGGTTATGTTATTTAGGAGATCGCGGAATGGGCGCTCTTGAATTTGAGCCAACCATTGCTGATACCATCTTGAATGAATCACGTCCGGTAGACGTGGCCGAACTCGCTGCCCTCGCTGCGGCTGTCGTAAGTCAGCGCACCGATATCCTTGTCGATCAGCGGCAACTAGCCGATTTATTGCGGGTGGGTACATCGGCGGGCGGGGCGCGGGCGAAGGCCGTGATGGCGTTCAACGAAACCACCGGTGAGGTGCGCTCGGGTCAGGTGGCGGCGCCCACTGGCTTCACCCAGTGGCTCCTGAAATTCGATGGTGTAACAAATCAGCAACTCGGTGATCCGGCCGATTTTGGCCGCATCGAATACGCGTATTACTTGATGGCCACGGCGGCTGGGGTGGAGATGATGACTTCGCGCTTATTAGAAGAGGACGGCCGAGCGCATTTTCTGACTCGCCGTTTCGATAGGCCTGCCGACGGTTCTAAGTTGCATATGCAGACCCTATGCGGCTTGGCGCATTACGATTTTAACGACCCCGACGCCTATTCCTATGAAGAAGCGTTCCAGGTAATGCGCCAGTTGCGATTGCCCTATCCGGCCGCCGTCGCGCTGTTTCGACGGATGGTGTTCAATGTGTTAGCCCGCAATCGCGATGATCACACGAAAAATCACTCGTTTCTGATGACGCCCGATGGCGAGTGGCAGTTAGCACCCGCCTACGACATCACGTACGCCTACGACCCCACCAACCGCTGGCTGCGGCGCCACCAACTGGCTATTCGCGGTAAACGCGAATACCTCACCGACGCTGATTTTTTGGCCTTGGCAAAGGATATCAATATCAAAAAACCGACACATATCATCGCCGAGGTACGTGCTGCCATCGCACGCTGGCCCGAATTCGCCGCCGCCGCCGGGGTGCCCGATGAGCAGATGGGGCAGATTGCGCGAGCGCACCGGTTGGCGGTATGAATCTTCGGCAATGAAGAACCATCCGTGGATAATGCTCAATCAGCAAACGATACTGCCGCGAGACATAGCAGCCCAAACGCCAAAATGGCCAGCGCTAGCGGGTAAAGCATCAGCAGTCGGAAGGTCATCTGATGCCAAATCGTGCTTTTGCTAGGCTGACGAGTGGCATACCCAAAAAAAGGTAGCATCCAAGAGAGCAGCCCACCTGCCGCGAACATACCCAGATCGTGCATCCCAGACCACGGAATCTGCCCCAGGAAGGTAACGAGCAGTTCCAGTACAATTCCGTAGCTGGCGAAGATTATGAACACGGGTAGCGCCAAGTCTTCGGCAAGTTGAAGTTGTTTCAGGCGCTGCCACAGCCGCAGATATAGCAACAGCCCCATAACCGGCAGCCCCCAGAACAGCCCGATGGCCCACCAGTCGGCATGGACGTAGGCACCACCCATCAGCCCCGCCCCGTTCCCACCCGCCACTCGGCCCGCGCCGCTTCCAGCGCGGCCAGCAGGGCGGCGCGCTCGTCGCGCAGGCTGGCAATCAGACCTTCGCGCTTGCGGCCGAGCCAGCCGATGCGCCACCGGCCGCGCCACGCCGCCCACCACCGGCTGAAGGCCAGGGCGAAAAAGCCCGTTGGCGGGAGGCTCAGTAAATAGAGGCCCGCTGCCAGGCCGGAGCCCGTGAAATGCCACACGAGCCACGTTTGCAGCGCGTAGAACACGGGAAACGTCACCATCCCCGCCACCAGCAGAATCGGGCCGATGAACTCGACTTCCTTCGTGAGGCGCGCCGCGATGCGCGCCGGTAGCCAGTACGGGAGGTAGTTGTTTACGGCGCCCCAGAGCCACACCGGCCCGCCCGCCACCACCACCAGCGCCTGCCCCAACGGGCTAGGAATGCCCGACCCGCCGCCCGCGCCGTCTGCGGCATGGGCCTCGCGGCGCAGGGGCGCATCCGTCAGGCCGAGGCGGTTGAGGGCGCTTTGGTAGGAGAGAATGCGCCGCTTCAGGTCGTTGACGCGCGCCGGGTCGCGGGCTTCAAACCACTGCACGGCCTCGATGAGGGCGCGCGACAGCTGAAAATCCTGCTCGGCGGCGGTGGCCCCCGCCAGTTCGGCGGGGGCGGTGGCGCGCAGGTGCGGCCGGTACAGGGCTTCGAGGGCGCGGATGAACTGGTCGTCTTCCTCGGTACGAGTCACGAGGAGTTGCGCTTCCATGGCGCGTTGAATGGTTTCGGTGAGGTCGTGCGCCGCTTGAAACGGGTCGGCTTCGTACGCCTCGCGCCAGGGCGCCACGTCGATGGGTTCACCCACGGAAATGAATACCCGCGACCGAAACCGTTGCGCATCGGCATAATTGAGGCCGATGGGCACGATTTTGAGCCGCGCCGCCCAGTAATACCGTGCCTCGGTGCCGAGGGCGATGCGGGCGGCGCCGGTTTTGAGCGGGCGCAGCCGCCGCTCTAGAATCGAGGAGCCTTCGGGGAAAATCAGCAGCGCACCGCTCTTCGCGCCCAACAGCTCGAACGATGCGCGGAAGGCTTCATCGTTGCGGGTGGCGCGCTCGGCTTCGGTGAGGGTTTCGGCGGGGGCGGCACCGGCTTTGGCTTCCAGGTCTTCCTTGCGGTAGAGCGGTACGGCGTGGGCGGCACGCAGAATGACGCCCACGATTCCCCGAAAAAACGGACTTTTCGCCAGAAACGACAATGGCCGCCGCCAGAGCATCCCCACCAAAATGGGGTCCATCAGCGTGTTTGGGTGGTTCGAGACCACCAGAATCGGCCCGTCGGGGAGGAGGTTTTCGCGCCCGCGCACTTCGATACGCTGAAAGAATACGGCCAGCGAAGGCCGCAGAATCAGCTTGAAAAACCGGTAGAGTGGGGAAGGAGACAAGAGCGAGTAATGAGTAATGAGTAGTGACGAGTGAGTAGTGCGGGCTATCGCGCGGGGCTCTGCCCCGTGTGGGGTATTCGCGGGCGTCTCGCCCGCTGGTAGCTCGTTGCACGTAGCCCGCCGCGCCGCGTTGCCCGTATTACGCAAACTCTTCGCGCGTGGTGCCGGGGCTGGAGCCCCGGAAATAGCCCGCACGGGGCAGAGCCCCGCGCAATACACGAAACGAGAAACGAGAAACGAAATTTGGCTTCCATCGAATAAGCTGGTAATTTAGGCCGCAATTCACGGCCGCACCTCCGCGCGCCGTCACCTTTTTACTTATGCTGCGCGAAGCCAAATATCTTTCCGCCTACGTGCTGCCGCTGTGCGTGGCGCTCGGCCTCTGGCAAGGGGGTGTGTTTACGTGGCTTACGCCGCTGGTGGCGTTTGGGCTAGTGCCGCTGCTGGAAACGGTGGTGGGCGCCAACGCCGACAACGACGCCCCGCCCGATGCCGCCACCCGGCGCGTATTCGACTGGCTGCTGTACCTCAACGTGCCGCTGCTCTGGACGTTGCTGGCGTTCAGTATTTGGCAATTGGCGCGGCTACCGCTGGCGGGTTGGCAGCAAGTCGGGCTGGTACTGAGCGCGGGCATTCTGGTGGGTACGATGGGCGTGAACGTGGCCCACGAACTCGGCCATCGCGCCAAGCCACTCGAAAAAGCGTTGGCGCACGTGCAGTTGCTGAGCGCGCTGTTCGTGCATTTTTACATCGAACACAACCGGGGCCACCACCGCTACATCGGCACCCCGCGCGACCCCGCCACCGCGCGGCGCGGCGAATCGTTCTACGGCTTTTTGGTGCGGGCGGTGCCCGGCGAATTCGCGTCCGCTTTCCATTTGGAAGCCGAGCGACTGGCGCGCAAAAACCTGCCTGCCTGGAGTTGGCAGAACGATTTTTTGCGCGTCATCGTCGCCGAAATCGGCTTTCTGGCCGTGCTGGGTAGCGTGTTCGGCGGGGCCGTGCTGGGGTGGTTTTGCCTGATTGCAGTGGTGGGCGTGTTCCTGTTTCAACTCGTCGATTACGTGGAGCATTACGGCCTCGTGCGCCGCGAAATCGAACCCGGCACCTGGGAGCGCGTGCGCCCCTGCCACTCCTGGAACGCCGATTACGTGCTGGGCCGGGTGATGCTGTATGAGCTGACCCGCCACTCCGACCACCACTACCAGCCCGCCCGCAAGTACCAAACCCTGCGCCACCTCGACCCCAGCCCGCAGCTACCCGCGGGCTACCCGGCCATGATGCTCCTGGCGTTGGTGCCACCCGCGTGGTTTCGGGTGATGGATCCGCGCGCCGAAGCGGCGCTGGCACTGGGGTGAGGCGTGCGCAGCAGCCTCAAAGTTCCACTCCTAACCCCACTACGACCGCCTGCCGCCACGTGACTACCGTAGCTGTAGTCAGCGAGGGAGGAGAGTCAAAAGAAATGAAGGAATCCAGTAGTGCAGTTTGCCGGGCAGCGCGCTCAATCGCCAGCCGCACGCCCAAATGCACCGGAATACCCCCGTACGTCAGCACTCGCACGCCAACTCCCGGCTCGGCAAACCACCGGGCATCGCGCGGGGGGCTCAACGCAGGGGCGTACCCCAAATCAAGCAGCAGCTCCGGCCGAACTTTCCGCTGCCCCGCCGTCAGGCGGCCGCTCACGAAAAGTGGTAGCCACGCGCGGTTGTTTTCGGTGGTGGAAATGGCTACGCCCACGCCCGCCCCCACTAACGCGTGCCGCCCCAGCCGCCAGCCCACCATCGGCCGAAGCTGCAACGCGGCTTCCTCGTTGCGGACGTGCCGGGTGTCGGGCGCATCTACCGGCCGGGCCAGGCCGATACCGTTCGAATAGCGTAGCTCCACCAGCCCCGCCAAGTGATAGGTGGAGGCCGATTGGGCATTAGCCGTGCCCATAATCAGCCACATCGCGAGGGCGGTAAGTGTTGCGCGTTTGCGGGAGATAACCATGGGCGAGATTGCATTTTTGGGGACTCCGTCGAACGACTCAACCTCAAAAATATTGCCCGCCCAGGCAGCCCCGCGCACGATTCGTCGCGGAACAACTACCCAGTTTGGCTTAACTCGGCCTAACTCTCCGTAATCTCCGAATCCGGCTGCGCCGCCGCCGAGCCGCGCTGCGCGTCCGAATCCTCTTTGCGCTCTTCTTCGGAGCCGTAGGTCGCGCCGGCCCGTAGGTCGCCGCGGAGGCCGGTGTTGGCTGCTGCCGCTTCGGTGCCGCTGGGGGTAGGGTCGGGCGAAGCGGTTGTGGGGGCGTTGGAAATGGTTTCGGCTTCGGTTGGCGCGTTGGTGGGGCCGGGGCCGTCGCCTTTGCCGTGCGCTCCGCCAGCCGCCGATTCGCTGCCGCCAATTTTGGCCGCTTCCTGCACGTAGCGGCGCATGGCATCGTCCTGGCTCATCCCCTTGAACTGGCTCCACGAATCCCATTGGGCTTGCGAGAGCCCGGCGGGGCCGTCAGGGTTATCGTGGTCTTCGCGGCCTACTTCACCCCGGAAAGTGTCGTGGTCGCCATCGGTGGCTTGTTTGTAGAGGCCGTACAGCGTGTGCATTTCCGGCCCGGCTTGTTCGGGCGGGAGGTTGCTCACGCGGTCGGCGGCGGCCTGAAATTGCTGGTTGAGGTCGGAGGAGGGATGGGCGGCGTGCATCGGGTTACAGATGAAGGTGGAACGTTGGTGTCGCGTACTGCCGGCGGGCGCGCGGGGTTGCGTCGGGGCGGCCGATAAAGGCCCCATTTTCCCAAGTGCCCTAACCGAGGCGAAAACAAGCACTTGGGACGTCCCACCCGCTCTAACCGGCGCGTGGCAGAGGTCGGCGGACGTCCGCCCTGCCCAAACCGGCGCGCGGCAGAGGTCGGCGGACATTTTGCCCTCCCTTGCCCGGCACTTAAGTGCCGGGCAAGGGAGGGCAGCCGTACTTTTGAACTCCCAACAACTCCCCGGTTCACCCCCTGACTTCGCTCCCACCCACTTCGATGGCCGAAACCCTCCGCGACGCCCGCCTCGCCACCCTCGCCGACAAAAACGCCGAAGCCATGCTCGGCGGCGGTGCCGCCCGCATTGCCCAGCAACACAAAAAAGGCAAGCTCACGGCCCGCGAGCGCCTCGATTTGCTCCTCGACCCCGGCTCGTTCGAGGAATTGGGGCGCTTCGTGATGCACCGCTCCAAAGATTTCGGCCTCGACAAAGAATACTACCTCGGCGATGGCGTGGTCACGGGCTACGGCACCGTAAACGGGCGCCTGACGTACGTTTTCTCGCAGGATTTCACGGTTTTCGGCGGCTCACTGAGCGAGACGCACGCCGAGAAAATCGTGAAGATTATGGATTTGGCGATGCAGAACGGCGCGCCCGTCATCGGCCTCAACGACTCCGGCGGCGCCCGCATCCAGGAAGGCGTGGTGAGCCTGGGCGGCTACGCCGATATTTTCTACCGCAATACGCTGGCGTCCGGGGTGGTGCCGCAGTTTTCGGCCATTATGGGGCCGTGCGCGGGGGGCGCGGTGTATTCGCCGGCGATTACCGATTTCATTCTGATGGTCGAGAACACGAGCTATATGTTCGTGACCGGCCCCAACGTGGTCAAGACCGTTACCCACGAAGACGTGACGAGCGAAGAATTGGGCGGCGCCTCCACGCACTCCACCAAGTCGGGCGTTACACATTTTTCGTGCGCCAACGAGGTCGAAGCCATTCAGCACCTGAAGGCGCTGTTGAGCTACGTGCCCCAAAACTGCGAAGAACTACCGCCGAGCGTGCCCTACGAAGCCGGGCAGGACGAGGCGCGCCCCGTGCTGGACGGTATCATCCCGGCGAACCCGAATCAGCCGTACGACATCCGCGAAGTCATCGCGGAAGTAGCCGACGCCGATTCCTTCCTCGAAGTTCACCAGCATTTCGCCGAGAACATCGTCGTCGGGTTTGCGCGCCTCGGTGGGCGCAGCATCGGCATCGTCGGCAACCAACCGGCCGTGCTGGCGGGCGTCCTCGACATCAACGCCTCCACCAAAGCCGCGCGGTTCGTGCGGTTCTGCGACTCGTTCAACATCCCGTTGCTCGTGTTCGAGGATGTGCCCGGCTTCCTGCCCGGCACCGACCAGGAGTGGCGCG
>JANPJM010000034.1:0-37824 GCA_031425525.1 Hymenobacteraceae bacterium
ACCCCCCCCAAACGGGCACACCTTTGGGCTTAAAAATCGTCGACCAACACCCCTTGCCCCCCCGGGGGGGGCAACCCTTTTCCCAACCGGGGTCCCCCGCCCAGGGGCGCATCGCCCCGTTTTGGTGGCGGCTGCCACCGAACGGCGTCCCTTCGCTCAGGGGCGCTACGCTGCGTGCCAGCAAAGAGGTAAGTACTGCGCCAAAAATAAATTGATAACGTGAGTCTCGTAACTTTTTGACAGTCAATACTCTGGCTTGCAGCTAGAAGCTTGTGGCTAGCTACTTAAATCAACTGGGTCACGACCGGATTTTGCTGCGTTTACCCTGCGGGGAGGGGGAGAACCACGGCGCGCTGCCTAGCGGCTACGAAAGGCAGCACACGGATGCTGATCGCATCTTTGTGTTGTTGAACAGATAATGCAGCTTGTCAAAAAAAATCTCCAACGCTGATGCGTTTTTCCTTTCCGCAGCCGCTCCGGCCGCTGCTGCTAATAGCCTTGTTCCTGCTGAGTGCGGCGGGTCGGCTGGCTGCGTAGGCGCCTGGCTGGCAGTGGGCGGATAGTCCCGGCCTCAGTCTCGGCACCAGTACCGCCGTCGATGCGGCCGGCAACGTGTACGTGGCCGGCCTCTTCCGCGACACGGCCACGTTTGGTGCCACCACGCTCACGAGTGTGAACGGCAGTAATGATGTCTTCGTGGCAAAGCTCACCAGCAACGGAGTGTATCAGTGGGCGGTGCGCGCGGGTGGGGCAGGGCAGGAATATGGAGTTAGCATAGCCGTAGACAGCAGCGGTTATGTGGTGGTCACGGGAGGTTTCGGCAGTCAGACCATCACCTTCGGCGCCACCACGCTCTCTAATGCGGCCAACGTAGGCACCACCAGTCTGGATGTTTTCGTGGCGAAGCTCACGCCTACAGGCACATGGCAATGGGCGGTGGGAGCGGGGGGTAATGGTAATGACGCATGCACCGACGTGGCCTTGGACGGCAGCGGCAACGCGGTAGTTACCGGTGAGTTCTCCAGCCCCACTATCACGCTCGGCAACACCATCCTAGCCAACGCGGGCAGTATCATCCGGGATTCCTTTGTGGGGAAGCTCACGCCTACGGGCGTTTGGCAATGGGCCCAGCGCGTGGGGGGCAGCGGAATCGCCAGTGCCGAGCGTGTAGCCGTGGACAGCAGTGGAAATGCGGTAATCACCGGCTATTTTTCGAGCCGGATCGTCACCTTTGGCGCTACCACGCTCCTTAGTGCGGGCCTGACGGACATCTTCGTGGCGAAGCTCACGCCAACGGGCGCCTGGCAGTGGGCTGCCCGCGCGGGTGAGAACGATGTAGATACCGGAATTGATGTAGCCGTCGATCATAGTGGCAACGTGCTGCTCACCGGGGGCTATTCGAGCGTGAGTATAACCTTCGGCACCATCTTGCTGACCAATGCCGGGATGAATAACCGTACTGTTTTCGTGGCGAAGCTCACGCCTACGGGCGTCTGGCAGTGGGCTACCAATACCGGAGGTACGGCCTCGGACTTTGTCCAGAGTATCGCCGCGGACGCTGGCGGCAACGCCATAATCGCCGGATATTTTTCCGGCCCCAACATTACTTTTGGCCCCATCAGGCTCGCCAATGCGGGCAGGAGAGATATCTTCGTCGCAAGTCTCTCTTCCACAGGTGCCTGGCGGTGGGCCACCCGTGTAGGCGGGAGTGGGGATGACTCTACTTACGGTGTCATTTTGACCGGTAGCGGCGGCCATGCGGTACTCACGGGCGGATTTACCAGCCCCACCCTTGCTTTCGGTTCCACTACGCTTTCCAGCCAAGGAATCCTTGCTATTTTCCTTGCTAGCCTCAGCTGTACCACCGGCCTCCCCGACGACGACAACTCCCCCAACCAGCCCCAACTAACCCTCACCCCCAACCCCGCCCACACCACCGTGCAACTCACGGGCGCTACCGGCGCCACGGCCACCCTGCTCGATGGCCTCGGCCGGGCGGTAGGCACGGCATCCGTTGGGCCGGACGGCACCGCCACCCTCGATGTCCGCGCGTTGGCCCCCGGCCTGTACCTGCTGCGCGCCGGCCGCGCCACCCGTAGGCTGGTGGTGGAGTAGGGCCGCAGGTTGCCATAGAGAGAATCGTTTGCGTCCTCTCTTGCCCGGCTTTTCAACGCCGGGCAAGAGAGGACGCTCGCTTTTCTGTTTCCTTCGTAGGAGCAAGCATCCCGCCCGTCATTCCTCATTCCTCATTCTTCATTCAAGATGCGTCTAGCCGGAGCCGCCCTCAACCAAACGCCCCTCGACTGGGCCACCAATCTCACCAACATCCGCGCGGCCATCGATCAGGCGCGCGCGGCCGGGGTGGCCCTGCTGTGCCTGCCCGAATTGTGCCTTACGGGTTACGGCTGCGAAGATTTGTTTCTGCACCCGTGGGTAGCCGCCGCCGCCGAAGAACACCTGGCCGCGCTCCTGCCCGACACCTACGGCCTGTGCGTGGTGGTGGGCCTACCCGTGCGCCACGGCGCGGGGCTGGCCTACAACTGCGCCGCCGTACTGCGCGACGGCCAACTGTTGGGCCTCGCCGCGAAGCAGTTTCTCGCGAACGACGGCATCCACTACGAACCGCGCTGGTTTCGGCCGTGGCCGGCGGGCGAAGAGTCGGAAATCACCTTCGCCGGGCAGCTAACGCGCATCGGCGATCTGGTGTTTCGGCACGGAGAAGCGGAGTTTGGGTTTGAAATCTGCGAAGACGCCTGGCGCCCCGATAACGAGCGCCCCGCGTGCCGGCTGATGGGGCGCGTGAACCTGATACTCAACCCCTCGGCGTCGCACTTTGCGCTCAGCAAAACCGGCGTCCGGCACGATCTGGTGGTCAATGCGTCGCGCAACTTCCGGTGCGCGTACCTCTACGCCAATCTGTTGGGCAACGAGGCGGGGCGCGTCATCTACGACGGCGAGATTCTGGTGGCGCGCCATGGCCATCTGCTCAAGCGCAACGGCCTTCTGAGCTTCAAAGACGTCGATTTGGAGTGGTGCGACGTCGATTTCAGCACGGAATTGCCCCTCGCCGAAGCCCTTTCGCCCCTCCCCACCCCCGACGAATACCGCGAGCTGAACGCCGCGCTCTCGCTGGCGCTCTTCGATTATCTGCGGAAATCACGCACCAAAGGCTTCGTGTTGAGCTTGTCGGGCGGCGCCGACTCGGCCATGTGCGCCATCAGCGTAGCCGAAATGGTGCGGTTGGGGGTAGAAGAATTGGGCGCCGAAGCGTTTATGCGGAAGTCGGGCGCTTTTTCGGAAGAGCAAATCGCTACGCTGGTTACTGGCAACCTCGCACCTCGCACCTCTGACCTCGTACCTCTGACCTCGCACCTCCTCTCCTGCGCCTACCAATCGACCATCAATTCCTCAGAAGATACTTTTGAAGCCGCCCAAGCCATCGCCACGAGCATCGGCGCCACCTTCCACGCCTGGCGCATCGACGATGAAGTAGCGCGCTACCAACTCACCATCGAGCAAGCCATCGGCCGCGAACTGCGCTGGGAAACCGACGACCTCGCCCTCCAAAACATTCAGGCACGGGTGCGCGCGCCCGCCATCTGGCTGCTCGCCAACGTGAAGAATGCGCTCCTGCTCACCACCTCCAATCGCTCGGAAGTGGCCGTCGGCTACTGCACGATGGACGGCGACACCGCCGGCTCCATCGCCCCACTGGCCGGGATCGACAAAGATTTTCTGCGCCGCTGGCTCGTGTGGGCCGAGCGCGAGTTGGGCTACGTGGGCCTCCAGCGCGTCAATACGCTCCAGCCCACCGCCGAGCTGCGCCCGCTGGAAGACCGCCCCGAAGACCGCCAAACCGACGAGCGCGACCTGATGCCGTACCCCGTCCTCAACGCCATCGAGCGCCTGGCGTTCTACGACCGCCTCGCGCCGCAGGAAGTGGAAACCCGTCTCGCCGAGCAATTCCCTGCCCTCACCCCTGAGCAGCGCGCCACCTTCGTGAAGCGCTTCTACACGCTCTGGAGCCGCAACCAGTGGAAACGCGAGCGGTACGCGCCCTCCTTCCACCTCGATGATTACAACCTCGACCCGCGCTCGTGGCTGCGCTTCCCGATTTTGAGCGGCGGGTTTGGCGAGGAGTTGGGTTCCCTATAATAACGTAGCGAACGCCGTCCCGGCGCCGCGTAAAAAGCCACGTACGACTTTCTGCGCGGCGCCGAGACGGCGCTCGCCACGTTGGAGGGCGCGCTTACTGCGCCATCGCCATCGACTTCTCCTTCTTCTCTTTTTTCTTCTTCTCCTTCTTCAACTTACCGCCGCCCACGCTGCCCGCTTCCGGGTTGGGGCCGTTGGTTACCAGGCTCATTTCATCGACGAGGTGCTTGCCGCCGATCACTTTGTCGATCACGAACAGCACGTACCGAATGTCGTTGGAGATGCAGCGCTTGAGGGCCGGATCGAAGACGATGTTGCCGTTCATCGACTCCCAGTTGCCGTCGAAGGCCAACCCGATCAGCTCGCCGCGGCCGTTGATGACGGGCGAACCCGAGTTGCCGCCCGTGATGTCGTTGTCGGTCAGGAACGCGACGTGGACTTTGCCGTCCTTGGGGTCGGCGTAGCGGCCGAAATCCTTGGCGCGGTACAAATCCATCAGTTTGGTGGGCACCACGAACTCCTCGTTTTTGGGGTCTTCCTTCTGGGCAATGCCGTCGAGGGTGGTGTAGTAGAGGTAGTCTACGCCGTCGCGCGGCTCGTAGGCGCGCACCGTGCCGTAGGAAAGGCGGATGGTCGAGTTAGCGTCGGGGTAGAAGCTCTTGCCGGGCATCATCTCGCGCTGCCCCTGGATGAAGCGCCGGTTGCCGCGCGCCAACTGCCCCGCCGGCGCTTGCAGCTTCGGCGAAATATTGTCGCTGAAGTTCTTGACGGCCGAATTGGTCACTTTGAAGGCCAGGTCGTTTTCGAGTACGGCGAGCGTCGGGTTCTTCAAAAACGCGTCGAGTTTGGCTTTGGAGGCGAAGACGGACGTAGTAAACATCTCCTTCGCGAAGCGGTCGTAATCGCCGCCAAAGTCTTTCTGAATCGTGGCGAAGATGTCCGGCTGTTGCTCTTTCGGCACATCCTGCGCGAACATCCGCAGCAGGGCGCCGGCAATCTTCTGGTCGGTGGCGGGCACGAAATCCTTGTACGATTCGTCGAGCCCTTCCTGCAAACCGGCCACGGCTTTCTTCACGTCCTCGGCGCCGTCCTTGGCGGCCAGCGCCTTTTGCAGCCCGATGGCACCCCCAGCTTTCTGGAGAATATCGACCCCAAAAATGCCTTCGTTGAGGTACTGCTGCGAGACACTGTACTTCGTCAGTTCGGCGTAGGCGCCGTTGATGTCGGTGAGGGCGGTGCCGTAGGTGGCTTTGCGCGCCGGGTCGGCGTCGGCCCACGCCTGAAACTTGTTTTCGAGCGTCTTCTTCTGCGCCACCGTGCCGAGCTTCCGCACGCCTTCGGTTTCGCCCTGCCAAAACTTCCAGTAGTTGGCCACGGAAGCATAGGTCGAGGCGTACTTGATGCGCACGTCGGCCGACTGATCCATATCTTCCTTCATCAGCTTCAGGCGCTTGTCGCGCAGCTTCACGCGGGCGGGGTTGGTCACTTCGGTGGTCATGGTCACGCCGGCGGCGGCCATGTAGCGCGTGGTGCGACCGGGGAAGCCGAAGACCATCGCGAAGTCGTTTTCATCGACCCCGCTCAAGCTCACCGGCAAGTGCTTCTTCGGGGCGTACGGCTTGTTGGTAGCGGCGTAGGCAGCGGCCTCGTTTTTCTCGTTGGCGTAGACGCGGAACACCGAGAAGTCGCCGGTGTGGCGCGGCCACATCCAGTTATCGGTATCGCCGCCGAACTTGCCAATGCTCTGCGGCGGCGCCGCCACGAGGCGCACATCCGTGAAGCGCGTGTACACGAACAGGTAGTACTCGTTCCCACCCAAAAAATCGCGGACATACGCCACGTACTTGCCGTTTTCCTTCGCGGCGTCCGAAATCGCTTTCAGGCGTTCGCTCACCAGCTTGGTGCGTTCGGCGTCGGGGGTGGCTTCGGTGATGCCTTCGAGAATGCGCGCGGTTACATCGTCCATGTGGTGCAGCACATCCACGAACAGGCCGGGGTTGGTCAACTCGTCAGCTTTGGTTTTGGCCACGAACCCGTTCGTCAGCAGATCGTTCTGCGGCGACGAGTGGTTCTGAATCGCATCGTAGCCGCAGTGGTGGTTGGTGAGCAGCAGCCCATCCTTACTCACGAACTCGGCCGTACAGAACCCGCCCAACTGCCCGATGGCATCTTTGAGCGAGGCATTATTGACGTCGTAGATTTCTTCCGCAGTGAGCCGGAGGCCCTGTTTCTGCATATCGACGTGGTTGAGGCGCTTCACGAGCATCGGCAGCCACATACCTTCATCGGCGCGGGCGGCGGGGGCGAAGAGCAGCAGCGTAAGCGCGGCGGCGGCAAGGCCCGAAACGGTTTTTCGGAACATTCTTTCGAGGGGAAAGAGCAAGATGATAAAAGAAACGAACGCGACTCCGGCCCCCAGCGGGGTACCAGAGCCAGTAAAGGCCAAATTTACGCCCGTGGGGTTGCAGGTGGGCGCCCGCGCCGCGCGCGCCGTGCTGCTCGGTGGGGTGTGGGTGTACCAACGGCTGATTTCGCCGCTCACGCCCGCGTCGTGCCGGTTTGTGCCCACCTGCTCGGCGTATGCGGCGGAGGCCATCCGGCGCCACGGCCCGGCGCGCGGCGGGCGGTTGGCGCTGGCGCGGCTGGCGCGGTGCCACCCGTGGGGCGGGAGCGGGTTCGATCCGGTGCCGGATTGAGAATGGCCGGAGATGAGGCAGATGTTTGCTGACGCCTGCACCCAACCGCTCGCACCTACGTATGCGGCGCGCTACTCCACTATTCTTCTACTTCCCACTTTCCCTTCTGATGAATCATAAAAAACAACGCGCCAAAGTAGCCGCCCTCGCCGAACCCATCGATGGGCTGCTTTGCACGGGCTACTTACAGGATGTAGCCGAAAGCTCGGGCCTGGCGCTCGGGCCGGAGCCGGGCACGTTTTACACCCACGGCGACCACGGCAACGACCCCGTGCTGTTCGTGGTGAACTGGCAAGGGGAGGTGCTGCGCGAAATCGACATCCCTACGGCGCGCAACGAAGACTGGGAGGCGCTCGCGACCGACGACCGAGGCCGCATCTTCATCGGTGATTTCGGCAATAACGGCCAGCAGCGGCGCGACCTCACCATCTACCGCTTCGACCCGGCCCAACCGAGTGCCGTGCCGCCCCAAATTCAGTTTCGCTACGCCGAGCAAACTGCCTTTCCGCCCCTCCACCCGGAAGATTACAACTGGGATTGCGAGGCGATGGTCTGGCGCGATAACACGCTCTACCTCTTCTCGCGCGACCGCGGCCGCTCGCAGCTCTGCCGCATTCACGCCCTCCCCGACCGCCCCACGCCGCCCCACGAGCAAGCCATCGCCGAGCCTATCGGCGAGTACCACCTGCCCGGTCAAGTAACCGACGCGGCGCTCTCGCCCGACGGCCACACGCTGGCGCTCCTGAGCAAAGAGCAGGTTTTTTTCATCAGCATCACGCCCGATTCCCTTCTCGACGGCGAGGTGCGGGTGGTGCCGCTACCCGGCGTCACGCACGCCGAAGGGTTGGTGTATGCCGATGATAAGACACTCGCTATCACGACGGAGCACGGCGGGGTGTATCGGTATGAGTTTTAGTTTATAGGAATTGCTACTTTGGATGACAACGCGCGCTAGTGTCGCGCGGGGCTCTGCCCCGTGTGTCATATCTGCGGGCCTCTGGCCCGCCCGGAGCCCGCAAATGCAGCATGCTACTGTAATCAGTCTAAACGAACGGGCTAATCGCGCGGCGGGCCGGGGCTGGAGCCCCGGAAATAGCCCACACGGGGCGGAGCCCCGCGCGAAAGCCCGCGCGAACCAAATGCGCTGAACCCTAAAAACTAAACCCTACTCACCGCACATTCACCGGCTCGGCCACGATCAGCCCCTGCGGAATTACATCGCGCCATTTTGCCAGAGCTTGCTCGGCTTCGAGGCGGGTGAAATAATCACCGATTTTGAGGCGGAACGTGGGCTGCTCGTACAACAAGTAATCTTTCTCCGACGGGTCGCGGCGGATGACGGCGGTGCGGATGCGCATCGCATCGTCGCGCGAGGGGCCGGTGTAGGCGAGGATGCGGAAACCAGCGGCCGTTTTCACGGCGCGCCCGGCGGCGGCGAGAGCCTCGAGCTGGGTATCGGCGCGCATCGTTACGTCGGAGCGGGTGGCGGGGCCGGCTACCGGCGTACCCGCCTGCGTGGCCCGGATGGGCGGCCGGAACCGCGCCACATCGGCTAGGTAGGGGTCGGGGGCGACATCAGCGGTGCGGGCGGGGCGCGAAGTGGCGCGGCCGGTATTCGCGGTATCGGTGGTGGCTACGGGCTTGGTAGCGCCGCAGCTCAGAAGCAGAAAAACGGCGGATAACAGCATCAGCGAACGAGCGAAACGGGCGCAACAGCCCGCGCCACGCGCTGGCTTAGTAAGCGGAAGAAGGTGAAGCATCATCGGCGGCAGCGGCTGGTTCAGAAGACGAAGTTGGCGGTGAAGTAACTGCTGAAGTAACAATCGCCACGCTCGCCGAGCAGCCGAGGCGGTCGGCACCGGCCGCGCGCAGGGCGTCGGCCTGCGCGCGCGTTCGGATGCCGCCCGCCGCCTTGATGCGCGTGTGGGCCGGAAGGTGAGCGCGCAACAGCCGAATATCTTCCACAGAAGCCCCGCGCGACGCGAAACCGGTGGAGGTCTTCACAAAATCGGCCCCGGCCGCCGCCGCCAACTGCCCGGCCCCCACGATTTCCGCCTCCGTGAGCAGAGCCGTTTCGATGATAACTTTCAGAATTGCCCCGGCCTCGTGGCAAATCAGCGCGAGCGCGGCGATTTCTTCGGCGCAAACCGCCGTCTCGCCCGACTTGAAGGCGGCGATGTTGAGTACCATATCCACTTCGGTGGCGCCGTCGTGCAGGGCGCGTTCGGCCTCAATGGCTTTCACCGTAGCCATCGCGTAACCCAACGGAAACCCCACCACCGTGCAAATGCCCACGTCCGTGCCGCGTAGCTGCGCAGCGGCTTCGGCCACGAAATACGGCGGCACGCACACCGTGGCAAACCCAAACTGCCGCGCCTCGGCGCAGAGTTGCCGGATTTCGGCGCGGGTAGCGTCGGGGCGGAGCAGGGTGTGGTCGAGGTAGGCGGCGAGGGAGGGCATAGCGGGCGAAGATAGATGTTTCTATACCTCTGGTCGAGGACGGCCCTTGACTACTCTCTTGGGGAGATGCTCGCCTGTTGGCCACAAGAAAATATGGTATGAGTCATCGCCTTCCAAGCCATATTCGTCAGTTAAGATGAGATTAGCATAGCAGATTGTAGCCCCATAAATTCCCTTTTCAACGTGCAATACCGGGCTATGGGGCGCGTAATCAGTCATTCCCATTATTCTTAGAATGCCGCTCGTAATTTCTATCGAACACTCGTTCACATGATCCCATTCAGTAACTTCAATTACTGGCGGTGTAGTCATAATGACTACTTCGACTGAAACGGGCATACTCCTGACCGTACCTATTATAAGGTATTGAGTAGATGATATGAGTAGCGACCACAACTCCTCATCTTCCCAATTAACTTCTCCATCGAAGGTATAATCATCTGTAATGAGGATTTGATGATAATCAGCCAAAAGCTCACCTCGAAAACTGTTCATGCCGCTCCTTAGTCTGGTACAAAAAAAACGGGAGCGGGCCACACCGCCCGCTCCCGCTCTCAAAAAAATCAGCGAAATCAAAAAAATTACTAAATCAGCGATCTAGTCGATAAGTACCGCCCGCCCCATCTTCACATCCTCCTCCACTTTCTTGAACTTCACGCCGCGCTCGACGCGCCCGTCGTAATACTGCACGTTTACCGGGGCGTTGCGGTCGGGCAGGCGTTCGGCGCGAATGGGCTGCGGCTTGGGCGCCGGGGCCGGGGCGTTCGGGCCGATGGGCTCATCGTCCTCGTACTGCTCGGTCATGGGGCCTTGCGCGGGTTGCGGCTGCTGGGCCGGGCCGCTGAAGGTCACGCTGCTGTGCGCCGACGAGCCCACCGTGAAGCTGGTAGTGTACGCCGGTTGGGCGGCAGCGCGCTGCTGCTGGGCAAGCTGGCGCTGCTGCTCCATCCGCATCTGCGCCTCTTGCTGCGCCAGCATCCGCTGCTGCTCTTCCTGGCTCGGCGTCGGAATATCGGCGTGGAACAGGAACTGCGCGGTATCCTGGTTCACCTTCGCAATCATCCGCTTGAACAGCTCAAACGACTCGAATTTGTAAATCAGCAGCGGGTCTTTCTGCTCGTACACCGCGTTTTGCACCACTTGTTTCAGGTCGTCCATCGAGCGCAGGTGCTGGGTCCAGGCTTGGTCGATGATGGCGAGGACGATGCTCTTTTCGAGGCCGCGAATCAGTTCTACGCCGCCGTTCTGCACGGCGCGTTCGAGGTTGGCGGTAGACTGTACCTGCTTGCGGCCATCGGAAAACGGCACCGCGATGTTCTCGATTTCGTGGCCTTGGTTGGTGTGCAGGTCGGTGAGGAGCGGCATCGCCTGCTCGCCGATGTGGCGGGCGCGGTCGATGTAGTACCGCAACGCTTCTTCGTAGAGCTGCTGCGTGACGGCCTGCGGCTGCTTGCCCGTGAGGTCGGCCACGGACACCTGCGTGTCGTAGCCGAAGTACCGGATGACGGCGAGCTTGAAACCTCCGTGATCGGCCACGGGCTTGTGGGCGCCCACAATTTCCTCGGCTACATCGTAAATCAGGTTCCACACGTCCAGCTCCAGGCGCTCGCCGTAGAGCGCGTTGCGGCGGCGCTTGTACACGGCCTCGCGCTGGAAATTCATCACGTCGTCGTACTCCAGCAGGCGCTTGCGAACGCCGAAGTTGTTCTCCTCGACCTTCTTTTGGGCACGCTCGATGCTGCTCGAAATCATCGAGTGCTGAATGACTTCGCCTTCTTCGAGGCCCATCCGGTCCATCAACCGCGCAATGCGGTCGGAGCCGAAGAGGCGCATCAGGTTGTCTTCCAGCGACACGAAAAACTGCGACGAGCCGGGGTCGCCCTGGCGCCCGGCCCGGCCGCGTAGTTGCCGATCAACGCGGCGGCTTTCGTGCCGTTCGGTGCCGATGATGGCCAGCCCGCCTGATTCCTTGGCAATGCCTTTGAGCTTGATGTCGGTACCGCGCCCGGCCATGTTCGTCGCGATGGTGACGGTGCCGGGGAAGCCGGCGTTCGCCACGATTTCGGCTTCGCGCTGGTGCTGCTTGGCGTTGAGTACCTGGTGCGGGATGCCGCGCAGCTTCAGCAAGCGGCTTACCAATTCCGAGTTTTCCACGCTCGTGGTACCCACCAGCACGGGGCGGTTGGCTTTCACCAACTCCTGAATCTCCTCGGCGAGCGCGTTGTACTTCTCGCGCACGGTCTTGTATACTTTATCGTCGGAGTCTTTGCGGGTGATGGCGCGGTTCGTCGGAATCACCACTACATCGAGCTTGTAGATCGTCCAGAACTCGCCGGCTTCCGTTTCGGCCGTACCGGTCATTCCGGCCAGTTTGTGGTACATCCGGAAGTAGTTCTGGAGCGTGACGGTCGCGTAGGTCTGCGTGGCGTCTTCGATGCGCACGTTTTCCTTCGCTTCGAGCGCCTGGTGCAGGCCATCCGAATAGCGGCGGCCTTCCATCACGCGCCCCGTCTGCTCATCGACGATTTTAATCTTGCCGTCGTCGGAGATGATGTATTCCTGATCTTTTTCGAACAGCGTGTACGCCTTCAGCAGCTGATTGACGGTATGAATCCGCTCCGATTTGGTTTGGTAATCGGCAATCAGCGCATCCTTTTGGTGCAGGCGCTCTTCATCGGAAACAGCCTTGTTCTGCTCGATGCGCGCAATTTCCATCCCGATATCGGGCATAATGAAAAACGCCGGGTCTTCGCCCTGGCCCGTAATCAAATCGATGCCGCGCTCGGTCAATTCAATTTGATTGTTTTTCTCGTCGATGGTGAAAAACAGTGGTTTATCGGCCTCCGGCATCTGCCGCGAATTGTCCTGCAAATAGAACGACTCGGTTTTGTTCATCGACGCTCGGATGCCCGTCTCCGACAGGAATTTGATGATCGATTTGCTCTTCGGCAGCCCCCGATAGGCGCGGAACAACGCCAGCCCGCCGTCCTTTTCGTTGCCTTCCTTCAGCAGCTTACGGGCTTCCACCAGAAAGCCGTTCACCACCTTCTTCTGCTCTTCCACCAACCGCTGAATGCGCGGCTTCAGAATCGTGAACTCGTGGACATCGCCACGCGGCACCGGCCCGGAGATGATGAGCGGCGTCCGCGCGTCATCGATCAGCACCGAGTCTACTTCGTCCACCATCGCGTAGTGGTGCTTGCGCTGCACCAGCTCGTCGGGGTCGCGCGCCATATTGTCGCGCAGGTAATCGAAGCCGAACTCGTTGTTGGTACCGTACGTGATGTGCGCGCGGTAGGCGTTGCGGCGCTCGTCGGAGTTGGGTTGGTGCTTGTCGATGCAATCCACCGAAATCCCGTGAAACTCCATCAGCGGCGCCATCCACTCCGAGTCGCGCTTGGCCAAATAGTCATTGACCGTCACGATGTGCACGCCCCGGTTGGCGAGCGCATTGAGGAACATCGGTAGCGTGGCGACCAGCGTTTTGCCCTCACCGGTCGCCATTTCCGCGATTTTGCCCATATGCAGCGCCACTCCCCCGATGAGCTGCACATCGTAATGCACCATATCCCAGGTGATTTCGGCGCCCGCCGCGAGCCACGTATTGCTCCAAACGGCCACCTCTTCGCCGTCGGCGCCGGTTTCGAGGGTGACGTTCGATTTCAGGTCGGCCAGAATCCGGTCTAGCTCGGTGGCGCGCACCCGCAGCGCGCCGTTCTCCTTGTAGCGCCGCGCGGTTTCCTTCATGATGGCGAAGGCATCGGGCAGCACTTCGAGCAGCGCCGCCTCCAACTCCACATTCCGCTGCTTTTCGAGCGCGTCGATCTGCTCGAAAACGGCCTCTTTCACGGGCAACTCCATCGCGGGCTCGTTTTCGAGGCGCGCTTGCAGGGCTTCGATCTGCTCGTCGGTGCCGCGCAACTTGTCGGCCAGTACGTCCTGCACGGCCTTGGTGCGCCCGCGCAGGTCTTCGTCGGAAATGGCTTGCAGGGTGGCAAAAACGGCGTTGGTGCGCTCCACGTAGGGCATCACCTCCTTGATGTCGCGATCCGACTTTGTGCCGAATACTTTGGCGACGGCCTTGCCAATAAAATCAAACATAGGATAGAAAGCGTCGAAAACTACCGTGCCCGACCGCAGCCGGGCGCCCTACAAAATTACGCCCGGCCGCCGCGAACGGGCGCCGGGCGCCGTTATGGCAACCGTCATGGGGCCGGAAGGGTGCCCTTTTGGCAGCGGGGGAGTTTACGGCCGGGGCCGGGGCGCCGCCAGCCGCGCGGCGAAGGCGGCATCGAAGGCGGCGAAGTAGCGGCAGCGATTCAGTAGCAGCGTGTAATCGGCTTTGCCGAGTAAAGCCGGGCTATGCGATTCCTCATACTGCATTTTACAGCGAGCGGTCGCCTGGCGCAGCTCTGCTTTCGGCTTGTTGATGCGCATCACGTCGTTCTGCGGCCGGTAACGCGCGCCATAGTGCTGATTGAAGGTTTTGGCATCAGCCGCAATCAGTGCCTCTAGCTGTTGAATATGGAGCAGGTAAAGGCCGATGCCATTGACCGCCATATCTACACGCTCGAAGTACGCTTGCCGCTCGCGGAGCTGCGCAAGGGTGCTTTCGTCAGCGTCCAGATCGCGGATGACGACTATGACGTCCGGGCTACGCCGCGCACAGGCCAGCGGCAGCGCCCGCAGCACCTTCGCGCTATCGAGCGTGCCGCCAGTCAGGCCGTCGAGGAGCGGAAAGAACGTCGCTACCTGCTCATACTGTGGCGTCAGCAGCGCCCGCATCGCGGCGGTATCATTGGGCGACTCGCCGAGCAGCCCAATCCGCATCTTTTCCCGCTTTGCCATCGGCCTACCGGGTAGAGTTAGCTATTACGCCATCAAGATCCTCCAAACGCCAGTAGTCGCTCAAGAAACCGACCTCCTTCATATACCGGCGAGCGTGTTCCTGTTGCTCTTCCGTCAGCTTTCGGAACTGGGTACCTTTCTTCGGGTCAAGCAACTCGCAAATAGTGATACGATCCAGCTCATTGGCGCGGAGCATATCCAGCACCTGCGGCGAGTGCGTCGTGAGGATGATTTGGTGCTTCTCGGATACTTCGCGGATGAGGTTGAGGAGTAGATGAAGCTGGTGGGGATGAATGCCGAGTTCGGGTTCTTCGAGGAGGATGATTTTATGACGTTCGATTATCTCGAAGGTGTCTCGCGATTTAGCCTGATAGAATGCCGGCGCAATTAATTGACTAATAATGTAGACAAGCCTCTGAGTGCCGTCTGAAAGCTCGTCAAAGCGCAGCCAGTTTCCATTGGATTCGTACTCAAAGAATAAGCTTCTAATCACAAACTCGTCATTTACTTCATTGAACACAATGGAAAATTGCTCGCTCAGTTTGGTGTTTTGAACAGTTGTGTATCGTAGGAGGTACTCTGTCAGGTAGCTTAAATAAAGCTCTGAAACTTGTTTTACAATTTTTGTGAGAGACTGAGTAGCATCTGCGCCTTTTTGCTGAAACATCGGGAATGCAGTATGAATCCCCCACACCATGGGGAAAAGATGTCGAGGGAGCTCGCCGTCAGGGTTTCGTCGATCATTAAAAACCAGCTTCGGTCCATAAGCAATTACTGCTAACTCATTCCGTTCTGGCAATCCGTACGCAAGCAATTGAAGGTCGTAACCAAGGAAGAAAGGGCCACTACGTAAATCGTCCACCTTATTCCATGCTTCTCCAACGTACTTAACGTCTATTGGCTCTTTGTCAGCAACTTTAACTTGAATAAGAACAGGCGAATAGTTCGAAATCATTATGAATGAGCCAAATTCCTGTGGTTTTTTAGGATTGGTTCGGTATGTAATAATAACAGGAAAGGCACCGCCTAATTGAAAAGTAGACCCTGCGCTAGCAGTGTTTTCATGAAGCAAACCCGCACCTTCTCTTATGGCGTTAAAAAAATTCGTCTTCCCCGCCCCATTCGGCCCAATAATAATATTCAGCCCCGGCTTGAACTCCACTTCCGCGTCGCGCATGGAGCGGTAATCCTTCACGTGGGCTTTTTGGAGGTAGTACGGCTGGTCGGGTGCGGCCGGAGCAGCGGCTTTTTTCTTGGCCATTGGGCAGAGAGTCGAAACGAACGCGACGAAGATACCACCCACCCCCAAACGCCAAACCGCCCGACGAATGCAAGACTCGGCTGACGACCCAAAAAGGGTTTACTCGTTTACTGCTTCGCGAAACGCATGCGGCACTGCGTGGCACCAGCCGAAAACCGGACGATGTGGGCGCGTTACTTCACACCACGCCCCGCCACAGGTTCCAGCCCCACACGGCGGCCACCGCCAGCAGCAGCGCGGCGCGTACTACCACCCCACTCGTGGCGCGGTGCAAGGCCGGAAAGAACGTGTTGCGCCGCCGGGCGGCATCTACCGCCAGCCACCCGACACTAATCGCCAGCGCCGCCCCGAACGGCAGCACCAGCGGGTGCCACGCCAGCGCGCGCGCCCAGTCGCCGCGCAACAGCGCATTGAAGGCGCGGCCCATACCGCAGCCGGGGCACGGCACGCCGGTCAGGTGCCGAAACCAGCAATCGCCGATGAAAGGCCAGTTATAGCGCACCGACGACAGCCACCAAAGGGCGCCGCCGCCCGCTATGGCCGCCAGCGCCCGCACGGCCGGGCCGCGCCCACCGGAAGGCGCGGAAACGCCCACCGAAGGCGGCGCGCTTGCCGGAGCGGCAGACGATACCATTTACGGGGTGCCTGCCGCTAAATCGTGACGGCCGTGAGCTTCTGATAATTCTGCTCGCGGGTCATGCCCATCACCAGAAACCAATCGACGATAGTCCAGACGCCCAAGCCGCCGCAGGTCAGCAGCTTGGCAATGCCGAGCCCCGTCTGGCCGAGCAGAAACCGATCAACGCCCAAGCCGCCGAAAAACAACGACAGCACGAGCATCATCACCGGGTCGCGGAAGGTGGTGGCTTGCAGCAGGGGCAGCCGCGAAGCGTCGGTGGCGAGAAGCTGGTCGCGGACAAACATCGTTTTCTCCGGCGGAAACTTGCCGTTCATCGACGAAAGAAAAAAATCGGCGCGAGTCTGGTCCATCAGGGTATGTAATGAAAGGGGAAAGGGGTGCCTAAATGTACGCGTTTGCGCTGGTTGCGGCGGCGGTTGCCGCCTTCGGCTACCTTTGGCTCAATGGGCAGTTTCTCCACTTTTCGTCCACAGCACCTTCGGGTAGTACTTCTGGTTTCGGCGCTGGTTGTTGGGGTGCCGGGTCGGCTTGCGGCGCAACCGCGTCCCGGTGCCGGCGCGCCGCCACCGCCCGCGCTTACCGTGCCGCTCATCATGCAAGCCCCGGCTACGTGGGTGGGCACTTCGCCGAGCCACGTGCGGTGGAGCCCCGACAGCCGTACGGTGTATTTCGACTGGAACCCCGCGCGGCTGCGGCGCGATTCGCTCTACGCCGTGCCGTTTGCGGGGCGGGGCGCCCCCGTGTTGGTGCCCGCCCGCACCGCCGCCGGGTTGCCCGACACCGAAAACGGCGCCTTCGACCGCCGTCGCCAGCGCCTCACCTACGCGCGCGGCGGCGACCTGTTCGTGTACGACCTCCGCCGCGCCACCGAGCAGCGCCTGACCCTCACCGCCGACGCCGAGAGCCAGCCCGCGTGGCTGGGCGCCACCGAGCGCCTCAGCTTTCGGCGCGCCGATAATTTGTTTCAGCTCGACCTCGGTACCGGGCAGCTCACGCAGCTCACCGATTTTCGGGCGGGTGCGGCGCCCGTAAAAGCGCCCGTGGCGCCGCAACGGGCCACGCTGGAACGGCAGCAAGAGTTATTCGAGGTACTGCGCGAGCGGGCCGCCGGGCGCACGGCGTCGGTTGCCGCCACCAAGCGGGCCGGGGCCGGTCAGCCGCGCGCGCCCAAGCCGGTGTACATCGGCGAGCAGCAAATCGAAGAGCTGCGCGTCTCGCCCGATGGTCGGTTCGTGACGTACCGCCT
Source organism: Hymenobacteraceae bacterium (assembly GCA_031425525.1). Taxonomy (GTDB): domain Bacteria; phylum Bacteroidota; class Bacteroidia; order Cytophagales; family Hymenobacteraceae; genus JANNMJ01. Next base: position 17,307 of record JANPJM010000034.1, read on the forward strand.
CGCCACCGCGCCCGCCGCCGCCGAGCGGGTGGCGGCCGTGCCCGCCTTCGTGACGGCCTCTGGTTATACCGAAGAGTTGCCGACGCGCGCGAAGGTCGGCGACCGGCAGGCTACCTATACCCTGGGTATCTACGACCGCCAGCGCGATTCGGCGTACGTGTTCAACCCGAAAGCCGTGCCGGGCCTCACCGATGTGCCCGCGTACCGAAAAGACTACGCTGCCCCCACAGACACCGCCCGCCCCGCGCGTGCCCTGCTGCCCTTCGGCCCGTTTTGGAGCCCCGACGGCGGTTTCGCCCTGCTCGCGTTGCGGGCCCTCGACAACAAAGACCGGTGGCTCGTGCTGCTCGACGCGGCCACCGGGCAGCTTACGCGCGTCCTCGACCGGCAGCACGACGACGCGTGGATCGGCGGCCCCGGCATCAACGATGAAGACTCGGAGGCCAACCTAGGCTGGCTCGACGACCATACCGTCTGGTTTCAATCGGAAGCCACCGGTTACGCCCACCTCTATACCGCCGATGCCCGCACCGGCGCCGCGCCCGTGGCGCTCACCAGTGGGCGGTTCGAGGTGCAAAGCGTGGTGCCGCCGCTGCCCGGCGCGCCGTGGTGGTACCTGACGACGAATGAGTCGGATGCCGGCGAAAAACACCTTTGGCGCTTACCCCGCGCCGGCGGCCGACGCGAGCGCATCACGTCCGCCGGCCAGGGCGCCTACGAGGTAACGGTTGCCCCCGACGGCCGCCGGGCCGCGGCGCGCTACTCTACCGCCAACCAACCGTGGGAGCTGGTGACGTTTGACCTGACGCCGAATGCCCGGCCCGTCGTGCGGACCCACTCCACCACGGTGGCGTGGGAGGCGTACCCGTGGCGCACGCCCGAAGTTGTCACCATCCCGGCGCGCGACGGTACCCCCGTGCGTGCTCGGCTATACCGGCCCACAGCGGGCACTGCCACCGGTGCGGCGGTGGTATTCGTCCACGGCGCGGGTTACCTGCAAAACGCGCATCACTGGTGGAGCCACTACTCCCGCGAGTACCAATTTCACCACCTCCTCGCCGACCGTGGCTACACCGTCCTCGACGTTGATTATCGGGGCTCGGCGGGCTACGGACGGGCGTTCCGTACGGGCATCTACCGCCATATGGGCGGGAAAGATTTGAGCGATGAAGTAGATGCCGCGCGCTGGCTCGTCGCGCAGCACGGCGTCGATGCCAAACGCATCGGCCTTTACGGCGGCTCCTACGGCGGTTTTATGACGCTGATGGCGCTCTTCACCGAACCCGAAGTATTCGCGTGCGGTGCAGCCCTGCGCTCCGTCACCGATTGGTCGCACTATAACCACGGCTACACGAGCAACATCCTCAACCTGCCCCCCACCGATTCGGTGGCCTACCGGCGCTCGTCGCCCATTTATTTCGCCTCCGGGTTGCGCAAACCGCTGCTCATCTGCCACGGAATGGTCGATACGAACGTCCATTTTCAGGATGTTGTGCGCCTCTCGCAGCGCCTCATCGAACTGAAGAAAGAAAACTGGGAACTGGCCGTGTACCCCGTCGAAGACCACGCGTTCCTCGAACCGTCGTCGTGGGCCGATGAGTACACCCGCATCCTGCGGTTGTTCGAGAATAACCTGCGGCCGTAGCCGGCACTCGGTTTCAGCACTAGTCCAAGACATTGGTGTACGGCAGTGGCCCGCCCCTAACAGCCAAACACCACCGAGGGCAATCTGCTACTGCTAGCAGGTTGCCCTCGGTGGTGTTTCGGCGGCGCCCGGCCCGCCGGGTGGCCTTGCCTCGGCGTTAGCTCGGCAGCGCCGCCTTGCGGGCCACCAACTCGGCCAGGTAGGTCTCGGTTTCGGCGAGCGCGACGCCGAGGCGGCGGCGGTAGCGTGGCGGGCGCACAGCGCGCCCGCATCGAGCAGGGCGGGCCATGGCGGTGGCGGTGGCGGCGGTGCGGGCGGGGGCCCATCAGGCTTCAGGCACCAAGCGCCTGACCCGTACCCGCCAAACTGCGCCGGATTAAGCTGAAACGCCCCCGCAGACAACTGTCTGCGGGGGCGTTTGCACGTTCAATAAAGCCTTGATGAACTGGTGCAGCGCGCCCTCGAAATCGTTCTACGCCTTCAAACTCGCCATAAAATCAGACAGGTACGTCTTGCCGATAGGCACGGCCCGCCCGCCGATCAAGTGAATCACTTTGTCTTCGACGGCTTCGATGTGGTTGCGGTTGATGATGTAGGAGCGGTGAACCCGCTCGAATGTGTTGCTCGGCAGACGGTCGGATAGCTCCTTGAACGACTGGTTACTGACGATCTGCTGGATGCGCGTCACCACGACGGCGTAGTTGCTCACTGCCTCCACGTACAGAATATCGGCCAGGGGCACGCGTACGTGGCGCGTACTCGATTTGATGAACATCGCCGCCGGTGCCGAGCCCGACGTTGTTTCGGTGGGTGCGGACTGGCTGTAGGCGGCGCCGGCCGCGTGGAGTTGGCCGTTTACGCGGTCAACGGCCTGCCGGAACCGCTCAAAATCGAACGGTTTGACGAGGTAATCCGTCACTTGCAACTCGAAGGCTTCGACCGCAAAATCCGGCCGGCTCGTGATGAGAACCACTTTCGGCGGGGCCGGCAACAGGCGCAACAGTTCCAGGCCGCTGAGCAGCGGCATCTGCACATCGAGGAACAGTAAATCGACCTTTTGGGCCGATTTCAGGAATGCCAGTGCTTCCATCGGCCCCGGCAACGAGGCGACAAGCTGGATATCAGCGGAATCAGCGATGAATTGCTCTAGCGTGAGGCGAGCAATTTCGTCGTCGTCAATGATGGCGCAGTTCAACATTCGAAAAGGGCGGGCAAAGGGGAGGAAAAGGAGGGAGGCGCGCGAGTTTAGCCGGCAGCGCCGACACGGGTGCAGTCACCGGGGTGGCAACTGGGTTTATGATTGCTAGAGCCTACAAATCTACTCACCACGGAACACTGGACGGCGTTTCTCGGCGAAAGCCCGCACCCCTTCCGCATAATCGGTGGTGGCACCGGCAATTTGCTGACAATGAGCTTCGTAGTCGAGCATTTCGTCGAGGGTGGCGGTTTGGCTTTTATGGAGCATTCGCTTGATGAGGCCCACGGCTTTGGTGGGCGCGGTGGCATAGCGCGCGGCCAGCGCCGCCACGGCAGCATCAAGCTCCGCCAGGGGCACCACCTGATTGACCAACCCCAGCCGCAGGGCTTCCGGCGCTTTCACCTTATCGGAGAGTGTGGCCAGCTCAAAGGCTTTGAGCGAACCCACGAGCCGGGGCAGAAAAAACGACGAGCCCGAATCGAGTACGAGGCCGATATTGATGAAAATTTCGACCAACGAGGCTTCTTCCGCCGCCACGATGATATCGCAGGCCAACGCCAGCGAGCAGCCCGCGCCCGCCGCCACACCATTGAGTCGGCAGATGATGGGTTTCGGTAAGGCCCGCATCGCGCGGATGATGGGGTTGTAGCGCTTGTGCAGCGATTCTTCAAACGAAAACGCCCGTTTCTCGCCCGCCGCCGCCTGCCCCAAATCCTGGCCGGAGCAGAAGCCACGTCCGGCGCCCGTGAGTACCACGCATCGTACGGCGCCGTCGCGCGCTACTTGCTTCAGCGCGTCCTGCAGTTCAAACGATTGCGCATCGTTGAAGGCGTTGAGCTGGTCGGGGCGGTTGAGGGTAATCGTGGCCACGCCGTCGGGGCCGACGTGGTACAGCAGGCAGGTATAATCCATGTCTAGGGGCGACGGCGGCGCGAGTCGCAAAGTTGGTCGAGCGCATTTTGAGATAAAACGCGCTGCAAAGAAACGCCGGAGCCGCCCGTTGACCGCGTAACGCGGCTACGGCCACACCGTGCTGCGGCTGACGCCCTAATATCGGCTGAACAACCCGCTCACCATCAGCGCGGCTGAGAAGCCGACCGGATTGATCTCCGGTTTAGCTTCCAGCCGGGTATCGGGCCGGAAAAGGGGGCGTTCGGTATGCCAGCGATAGCTTTTTACGCGATGGTCGTACATCACGCGCGCCCCGACCGTAATCTGCCGTGCCCGCCCGCACGCCTGGATATCGTTGCGGCGCCCCCACGCAAAATGGCGTTCGAGCTGCACGCCCACTGCCACACCAAACTGGCTTTGGTACAGCTTGCGCTTATCGCCACCGGCGATGAGTTGGCTATCGAAGGTGGTTGGGGTCGTGTTGGGGGCGCGGGGTTCCTTCAACGTCAGATTGAGCCGACTGTAGGTGGGGCCGGCGACCACGCTCACCGTATACGCGCTGCCGACGAGTACATTATACCGCCCTACCAGCCCAAAGGTGTTGGTCAGGAGATTGGTGTAGGCTTCGGTAGAAGCGATATCCTGCGCCCGTACCGACACACGCCACTCCAGCGCAATCCCTACCGGGCCAAACCCTTGGCCATACCCTACGCCCACCATCAGCGCTCCCGACCCCAACGCCGGAAAGCGTTTGGTGGCTTCGAGACGAGTATTCAGACCCGAATAATCGGGCATTGCCCATCCGCCGAGCGCATACACGCGGTCGTGGCGGGCGGCGTAGGCTTTACGGGCAATGGCATCGGTAGCGGCTTGGGCGTGTGCTGCCGTCGTGGCGAGCAGGCAACCGGCGAGCGCCATCCAGAACGGCCGGTAGCAGGTGCGGAAGGTAGAGCGAAGAATCATCGGCACAAGGGAGGTTTGCGCCCTCGGCACAGTACCGGGGCGTGGCTCCCTACGCAACCACGGCCCTTGGCGTTGGGCTAAGGGGCGTGGTGCGTCGGTTCGTTACCTTCGCCGCCGATGAATGACTTACCAGCTCCGCGATCCGCAGCGCCTATTTACCAGTTGATTTTGGCCGGTGCGGCGGCCTACGCCGTGTTTTGGGCGCTGGGCCGCCCATTGCTGCCGCCCGCCGTGCAAGCCGATGCCACCGCCGGATTACTGCCGGCTATCGTGGTTACGGCGGCGGCCACCAGTTTATTGCGCACCCAACCGCGCGCGGCGGCGTGGGTGTTCGGCCTCACGTTAGGGGTGCTGCTGGTGTTCGTGGGGCTGATGCGGTTGTTTCACTAGCAATTTTGGATTTTGGATTTTCGATTGAGTGATTGGGAATGTGTACTCGTTTCCAATCACTCAATCGAAAATCACTCAATTCCCACTTACAACCGGAACTGCACCGTGCCTTTCACCCCAAAACTTGGCGCATTGGGCAGGTTGCGGTAATTGAGGCGATGGATGACATCGACGCGCAACAGGCGGAAGATGTTCTCGATGCCATAGCTCACTTCCGTGTACGGCTGGTTGCCGAGCGAGCGGAAGGCGGGGATTTCTTCGCCACCGGGCGTGCGGGCCGGAATGAGCGCGCGGTTGCTGGCCCGCACCGAGCCTTCCAGAATATTGACACCCGCCACGAGGCGCCATTTTAGGTCGCGGATGCCGGGGATGCGGTTCAGGCCGAGCCCCTCGAAATGCTGCTCATACGAGAGCGATGCGTACGTATCGGACACGAACTCGAAGTTGCGCATCAGGTTGAACGACGACCGAATCAGGAACGGGGTTTCGTTACCCAAGTGGCTTTTGAGAACCGGATACGGCACCGTGCTTGGGATGTAGCCCGCATCCAGAATGTACGTGCCGCGCCCCAGCAGGCCCATTCCGATGGTCTGGCGAATGTTCAGATTCCACTTGTGGTACTGAAAATCGGAGCTTAGAAAATGGTTGAAGCTGGTCGTGTACCGCACCCGCACGGTGGGCCAGCGCGGCGTATTGGCCTGAAAACGGCGGCTACCGCTGTTGAGCCATTCGACGCCGGGCGTCCAGGTGGTCTCCAGAATCAGCTCTGAGGCCCGGAAGGTCTCGGCTTGCGCGGGCGCGCCGCCCGGTGCCGTCTCGCCGGTAAAGTAGGCGAAGCGGTAGAGTGGGTCGAAACCCTGCGTGCGGAAGACGATTTTCTGGGTGAGGCCGGGGAAGAGGTCGCGCTGAAACCACAACCAGTTGAGCTGCCGCATAAACGGGCGGCGCGGCGAGAGGTCGCCCCAACGAGTCGAAAGTTCGAACAGCACGTTATCGTCCACGTCGTTATCGACGAGTACGACCAAATCTAAATCCTCGCGTCGCCCGATGCCGCCCACCGTCCAGGTGCGGCGGTCGAAGACGTGGCTGATTTCGGCGTTGTACTTCAGGCGCGTGTCCTTGGTGCCGTAGGCCAGGTAGCCGCGCACGAGCCAAGAGCGCGAAAAGTCGTCGTTCGTACGGAAGCCGACGCGCAGGCGGCTGCCTTCGATGTTGTTATTGGCGTAGAGGTAGGGGAGGGGGCCGAAATCGATCTTCCCGAACTTGCGGTAGCCGTTGATAATCAGGTCGGCCACCTCCACGTAGGTGCGCACGATGGGCAGCTTCTGCACCGAATCGATCATCACGGCGACGGCCTGCTCCTGGGGCGTGAGCGAATCGGGGCGCGCGGCTTGCCAGTAGCTTTCGTCGCGGCCGGCGGTGGCGGCGTCTTCGGCGACGGCAATGCGGCCCTGCTCGTAAAACGCGACTTCGCGCGGTTGATTGACGGTCAGGTTGGAGTTGGCGACGAAAAATTTCGCCTGCATCCCCGCCAGTTTGCCGCCCGCCGGCACGAAACGCACCAGAATGCGCGTCTTGGTGGGGAGCCACGGCCCGGCGCCGGTGGCGGCGCACTCCTGCGAGAACGTAAGCTTATCAACGAAGTTGATGTCGGCTTCCTTGCCGATTTCGAGCGCCGCGCGGCGCAACGCCGACTCCCGTTTCGTAATCCAGATCGTGCCTTTGAATGCAGCCGATTTTTTTACCTTCGGCGTGACGGCGATCTGGTAGCAGAAATCGCCGCCGACCATCAGCGAGTCGAGCAATTCGTAGTTATAAAACAGCTTCCAGCCGTCGGCGAGCGGCGACGGGCAGTCTTTGCCGAGGGCGTTCAGGAAGTTGTCGTACAGGTTGTATTCCTGAAACGAGGAACCCACGAACTGCTGCACCACCGAGCCATCCTCGAAACCCACTCCGTTCACGCGGGTGCGCTTGATTTCTTCGCGGCGGCGCACCGGGCTATCCCGCACAAACAACCGCGAGGACGTTTCCGACAGAAAAACCGGTACCTGCGTGCGGCCTTCCTCGTCTTTACCAACGCCCAACGAATCAGCGACCGACTGCACCGCTTTCAGCAGCCGCTGCCGCGAAAGCTTCGGCGACATATTCGTCAGGTCGGCCTCGATTTTGGCGTACGAATCGGTTTCGTACGCCGTCAGGCCGCGCGGCGAGTTCTGGTCTTTGTGCGCTACCACCTGGCGCATGATGGCCCACGCGGGGTTTTCGCCCGGCCGGATGGTCACTTCCTCCAGCGCCACGCCGCTCTGCTTGAGCTGAAACGTGAGTACGCCGCCGCGTGCGGCGCGCACCGGCAGCGCCAAGCGCCGGAAGCTCATCGCGGTGGCGACCACTGAATCAGTCCCGGCGGGCACGATCAACCGGAAGTGACCATCGACGTCCGACGTAGTACCGACCTTCGAGTTCGGTACGAAAACCGTCGCAAACGGCACCGGTTCCTGCGTCTCGGCTTCGAGCACGCGCCCGCTGAGCGTCACGCGCGACGGCGGCGCGGGTACAGCCGCCGGCGGCGACGCCGGGGTTGCGGGCGCCACCTGCGCAAGCGTCGGGGCGGCCAGCATCGCCAGCAAAATCACTAAAAATGAGCGCCCGCCGTTCAGCCGATGCCCGTACTGAGTAGAATTAGTCAAGAGACGAAGTTCGCTAAAAGCCAAGGGCGTTACAAGGAAACGACCCGCGCGGGTTCCGAGTCCGTGAAGATACGGGCGCACTATTTAATCGGCAGACGGTTAAGGCTCGCGCAGATTGTGGTACAGTTTCCGATTAGACCCTTTTGCGCCGCCGCCCGTTGCCCAACCCGGCCACCGTGGCACACCGTACTTTGCACTAAATCTTCTTCTTGCTGATGTCTACCTTGTTTCGCTCGCTCGCCGCCGGTTTGGCGGGGGCGCTGGCCCTCACCGCCATCCACGAGACCGTGCGCCGCCGCCGGCCGCACGACGCCCCGCGCATGGACTTGCTCGGCATGCGCGCCTTGGCGCAGGGTTTTCGCGCCGCCGATACGCCGCCACCGCCCGCGCCGCAGCTTCACCGCCTCACCTTACTGGCCGACGTGGTGAGTAATGCTCTCTACTTCGCGTTGGCCGGAGCCGATACCGCCTCGCCCCGGCGCGGGCTGGTATTGGGCGCGGTGGCCGGCGTCGGCGGCGTGGTGCTGCCCGGCCCGCTGGGCTTGGGCACGGCGCCCAGCAACCGCACCCCTCAAACCCAAGCCATGACGGTGGCCTGGTACACGCTCGGAGGGCTGGTGGCCGGTGCCGCCGGAAGCTGGCTGCGGAAGAAAAAACGCAACAACGCCGCCGTGCCGCTCGCCGAACCTGATGAGGTGTGGGCGATGACGGCTTCGTTTTGATGGGCGTGCGTTACATAACCGGATTTTCGGCGGCTTCCGCCGCCTCGTCGTCGCCTTCGCCAAATACGACGGCTGCGTACACTTCCGCCAGCGGCAGCTCGATGCCGAGGGCGGTGAGGGGTACCACGTCGCTGAGTTGGTCGAAGGAGTAGTGAGTCCAGACAAGCGTGCCTGGTTCACGAGCAAACAAGTCTGCCCCGATTTGCTGAGAATCGAGCAATAGATAATACAATAAACCCGGAATACTCGGGCAAGACCGGAGCTTACGCGAGTAATCGTGCTTCCACGTCGATTCAGACAGCACCTCAATAATCAGTGTTGGGTTGAGCAACGATGGCGGCTTGGTGCCGGGCTGATACCGTAGTTCGCCACACCCCACCACTACATCCGGGTAGACGTAGCTGCGTCGCGCGGGAATGGATACGCGCTGATCAGCGGCACGCACGCGGCACTGCCCTCCCTCAGCCGATTATGCAGCCACGCTAGCGTGTTACAGGTAATGTCGTTGTGTTTGGGTGAGGCGCCTGCCATAGCCACCACTTCTCCATCAAAATATTCCAGCCGAAGTTCGGCGGCCGAATCGAGCGCGAAATACTCTATTTCAGCGATGCGTTTGAAGGGCACGACGCGCGGCTGGGGCGGAACGGGAGCGGAAAATTGTTCGGCAGCAGACATAACGGTTCAGAGTCGGGTACTCAAAGATACGCCCCGGCCGAAACGGGTTCGGCCGGGGCGTAGGTGCTTCTTGACACCGCCAAAAACTTACTCGCCGACGGCGGCCATCGCTTCGACGGTGCTTTCGCCGTAGCTCTCGATGGGGAGGCACGAGCAAACGAGGTTGCGGTCGCCATAGGCCGAATCGATGCGGCTGACGGTAGGCCAGATCTTGTGGCGGCGCACCCATTCGGCGGGGTAACCGGCTTGCTGGCGGGTGTAGGGCTTGCTCCAGTCGTCGGCCATCACCACGTGGGCGGGGTGGGGGGCATTTTTGAGAAGGTTGTCCTTCGCGTCGGCGCGGCCTTCTTCCACCGCCTGAATTTCGGCGCGGATGCGGATCATCGCGTCGCAGAAACGGTCGATTTCTTCTTTCGGCTCGCTTTCGGTCGGGTCCACCATCAGGGTGCCGGCCACGGGGAAGCTGACGGTGGGCGCGTGGAAACCGTAGTCCATGAGGCGCTTGGCGATGTCTTCGACTTCGATGCCGAATTTCTTAAATTCGCGGCAGTCCAGGATCATCTCGTGGGCACAGCGGCCGTTGGCGCCGGTGTACAGCACGGGGTAGTGGCCTTCGAGCTTGGCTTTGATGTAGTTGGCGTTCAGAATCGCCATCTCGGTGGCCGCCTTCAGCCCTTCGCCGCCCATCATGCGGATGTAGGCATACGAAATGGGCAGGATGCTGGCCGAACCCCACGGCGCGGCGCTCACGGCCGAGTGGCCGATGCCGAGCGTAGCGTGGCCTTCGCCCTGGCCGTTATCGACCACGGCGTGGCCGGGGAGGTACGGTGCCAGATCGGCTACTACGCCAATCGGCCCGACGCCCGGCCCGCCGCCGCCGTGCGGGATGCAGAACGTTTTGTGCAGATTCAAGTGGCAAACATCGGCGCCGATGGCCGCCGGGGAAGTCAGGCCGACTTGCGCGTTCATATTCGCGCCGTCCATGTACACCCGGCCGCCGTGTTGGTGGATGGTGGCGCAGATTTCCTGAATGCTCTCCTCGTACACGCCGTGGGTGCTGGGGTACGTCACCATCAGGCACGCGAGCTTATCGGCGTGTTCTTCGGCGCGGGCGCGCAGATCGGCCACGTCGATGTTGCCTTTTTCGTCGCATTTCACCAGTACCACGCGCATTCCGGCCATCACGGCCGATGCGGGGTTGGTGCCGTGCGCCGAGGTCGGGATCAGCGCCACGTCGCGGTGCTGGTCGCCGCGCCCGTGGTGGTAGCCCCGGATGGCGAGCAGGCCCGCATACTCGCCCTGCGCCCCGGAATTGGGCTGGAGCGAGACGGCCGCAAAGCCGGTCACTTCGCACAGCCACTGCTCCAGATTCGTGAATAACTCCTGATAGCCTTTGGTCTGCGAGGCGGGCGCGAACGGGTGCAACCCGCCCACCGTGCCCCACGTCACGGGAATCATCTCGGTGGTGGCGTTCAGCTTCATCGTGCAGGAGCCGAGCGGAATCATCGAGTGCGCGAGCGAGATGTCTTTGTTTTCGAGCTGCTTCATGTAGCGCAGCAACTCGTGTTCGGAATGGTGCTGGTTGAAGACGGGGTGCGTGAGGTATCGCGAGGTGCGAACCAAGCTCGTCGGCGCGGCCAATTCGTAATTCGTAATTCGTAATTCGTCATTCGACGCTTTGCCAGCCACTTTGGCGAAGAGACTGAGGATGTCGGTTACGTCCTGCTCGTCGGTGTTTTCGTGGAAGCTGAGGCCGATGAACGGCTGACCGTCCTCCGAATAATACCGGAAATTGATGTTAGCGGCTTCGGCTTCCCGGCGGATGGCATCGGCGGCTTCGCGGCTTTCGACACGAATTTTCAGCGTATCGAAGTAGTACTCGTTCACTTGCTCGTAGCCTAGTGCGCCTAGTGCGTCGGCGGTGCGGCGGGCGTGGGCGGCCACGTTCACGGCAATCTGGCGCAGGCGCTGCGGGCCGTGGTACACGGCGTACATTCCGGCAATCACGCTCAGCAGCACTTGGGCCGTGCAGATGTTGGAGGTGGCTTTTTCGCGGCGGATGTGCTGCTCGCGGGTTTGCAGGGCCATCCGGTAGGCGGGCTGACCGGTGGCATCGAGCGAGGCGCCGATCAAACGGCCCGGAATGACGCGCTTGAACTGGTCTTTCGTGGCGAAGAACCCCGCGTGCGGCCCGCCAAAGCCCAGCGGCACCCCGAAACGCTGGCTGGAACCCACGGCGCAGTCGGCGCCCAGCTCGCCGGGCGAGGTCAGGAGGGTAAGCGCCAGTAAGTCGGTAGCCATCACCACGAACGCCCCGGCGGCCTGCGCTTTTGCCGTGAAGGCGCGGTAGTCGGTGATGGAACCGTCGGCGGCGGGGTACTGCACGATGGCGCCGAAGTAGGAGCCATCGCTAAGGTCGGCAGCCAGGGGCGCGCCGAGTACCAATTCGATGTTGAGCGGCGTGGCGCGCGTGCGGAGCAGGTCGATGGTTTGCGGCAACGTCTGGACATCCACGAAAAACCGCATCGCGGTTTTCTGCTTCCGCTGGCCAAAAAACATCGTCATCGCTTCGGCGGCGGCGGTGGCTTCGTCGAGCAGCGACGCGTTGGCGATTTCCATCCCCGTCAGATCAATCACCATCGTCTGGTAATTGATGAGCGCTTCGAGGCGGCCCTGCGCGATTTCGGCCTGATACGGCGTGTAGGCCGTGTACCAGCCCGGATTTTCGAGAATATTGCGCACGATGACCGGCGGCGAAACCGTATCGTGGTAGCCGAGCCCGATGAACGAGCGCGCGACCACGTTCTGGCTCATCATCTGGCGGAACTCGCGCAGAAATTCGCGCTCCGTGAGCGGCGCCGGTAGGTGGAGTGGGCGCGGCAGCCGGATGGCCGGTGGTACGGTCTGGTTGATAAGCTCCTCGACCGAATCCACCCCGATGACGCGGAGCATTTCGGCGGTTTGAGCGGCGTCGGGGCCGTTGTGGCGGTCTTGGAAACGGTCGGCAACGGCGGGCTGAAGCACCATAAAGCGGGGAGATTGAGGGGTTGAAAACGCGAATGCGCGGGACGGCCGCAAAGGTACTGCCCGGCCCGGCGGTGCGTAACCGGCCAAGGGGGCGTTCCGTTTCGGCGCCCCCTTCGCTGCGCGGTGCGGGTGCCCTGTTCATACGGCGATGTCGTGCCACCCGGAGGCTCCCGCTTTGCGTGGGCGTGCGGCGGCTCAGCCACGCTGGGCACTACGCGGGACCACCCCGTCTGACCTTCGGTCAGTCACCCCTCCTACTTCGCGACATAAAGTCGCTCGCAGGAGGGGAGTTCGAGTATGACGTCAGCCCGTAAACTCCCCTCCTGCGAGCGGCTTGTCGCGAAGTAGGAGGGGTGGCAAATCGAAGATTTGACGGGGTGGTCTCCGCCTAGTGCCACCGCAAGGCTCGGCGTGCGTGGGCTCAACTTTCACTTTGCGTGGGCGTGCGGCGGCTCAGCCACTCTGGGCACTGCGCGAGACCACCCCGCCCCTTCGGGGCACCCCTCCTACTTCGGGACTTAAAGACCCTCGCAGGAGGGGAGTTTGCGGGCTACCGTAGTGCGTGACTTTCCCTCCTACTTCGGGACTTTAAGTCCTTTGCAGGAGGGGGAGCGGAATTTACGGCGCTTGATGCTACCAGCCGATCAGGCCTCAGTCGATTCTTCGGGCGCCGGCCCGGCCAACAGGCGCGGCATGGGCGGTTGCGGGGCGCGCGCCATAATCAGCTCCTGCAACTTCAGAATGCCCCCGATGAGCGCTTCTGGGCGCGGCGGGCAGCCGGGCACGTATACATCGACGGGGATGATCTGATCGACTCCTTTCACTACGTGGTACCCATGTTCCCAGTAGGGGCCGCCGCAGTTGGCGCACGAGCCCATCGAGATCACGTAGCGCGGCTCCGGCATTTGCTCGTAGAGGCGCCGGATGCGGTCGGCCATCTTGAACGTAACCGTACCGGCGATGATGATGACATCGGATTGGCGCGGCGACGAGCGCGGAATCACCCCGAAGCGATCCAGGTCGTAGCCGGGGCCGTAGGCGGCCATCATCTCGATGGCGCAGCACGCAATGCCGAACCCCATCGGGAAGAGCGACGCCATCTGCGCCCACGTGAGCAGGTCGGCGAGGGGGGCGAAAATAAGGTCGGCGGCACCGCTTTTCGGCACCGCGCCGGCGGGCGCGCCATCGGGCGCACCATCGGGCGCACCATCGGGCCGGGCAGGAGGCGGAAGGGGAGGCGGCAGGCTCATCGCTACAAAGATGCAGCGACGTAACCCCCCCGGCACGCAAAAAGGCCGGACGCAGCGCGCCCGGCCTTTCGCTGGTAGCAGGAAGTGGGGATAAACGCGGCTTGCGCCCGCGCCTACTCCACCACGAGTCGCGCCGTGGCGCCCGCGCACCGCACGGCGTACACGCCGGCGGGCAGGCCGCGCACGTCGAGGGCCGATTCGGCGCTCAGCACGGTGCGGCGCACCACGCGGCCCGCTGCGTCGAGTACCGTCACCGGCGCGGTGGCGTCTACGCCGCCGGGCACGGTCAGGCGCACCGTGGCCGTGCCGCTCGTGGCGGGGTTGGGCCACAGGGCCAGCTTGGGGGCCGTTAGCGCCGGGGTCAGCCCCGTCACGCGGCCCAGGTTCACTTCCACGGCAAACCGGCCGCGCAGCTCCCCGGCCTGGGCGGCCGTGAACGCGAGGGTCGGGCGCTGGTGCAGGTCGTAGGCCGTGCCCGTGAGGCGGTCGCGCAGCACCAGCCGGTCGGCGGCGAGGTGCGCCAGCGTGCCCACTTGCAGGGTGTAGACCCCGGCGGCGGGCACGGCGGCCACCAGCTCGATGAACTGCCCGGCAGCCCACTCGGCGGGGTTGCGCGCATCGATGACGGCCTCCTGGCCGTCGATGAGCGCCGACAGCGTCGGCAGCCCCACGTTGCGGCCCGGCCGGGCGGCGTCGAAGGCGGCATCGAAGCTCTCGCCGGCACCGGCTTCCGGGTACAGGAATAGCTCGTCGGCCTGCGCCGGCGCGGCGCCGACTTTCGTCAGCGTCAGGGTCAGCAGGGGCGCCGCCGTCCCGACCGCTGCGCGGCCCAGGGCCACGGCGCCTTCTTCCACGCGCAGGGCGTTGGTGAAGGGGAAGGCGGTGGCGCTGGTGGCGCGCACGAAGAACGCCTGCCCCACCCCGATCAGCCCGTCGGTGAGGCTGCCCACGCCGCTGGCGTTGCGGGTGCGGTAGGCACCGCTCACGCCGCCCGTGCTGTACCACACCGACACGGAGGCGTTGAGCCCGGCGGGCGTGGCGAGCAGATCCCAGTCGATGGGCTGCGGGTAGGGGTTGCCCAGCAGGTGCCAGCCAGCCTTTTGGGCGTTGGGGCTGGTGTTGAGGCCCGTGACCGAGAGCGGCACGTTAACGTTGCCGGTGGTCAGCGCGCCCACGAAATCGGGCGTTTTCTGGCCGCCGATGTACACCGAATAGCCCCGGCCCACCGCCAGCGGCGTGCCGAGCGTAGCGGGCGAGAAGTAGCCCGTGTTGAAGGCGGCGTAGGCGGGCGTGGTGCCGCCGCGCGTTTCATCGAACCCGAACACGTTGGGGAAGCTCGCCGTGGGCGGCGCTACGTACGGCAGGGCGTTGTACGCCGGGTTCACTTTCGGCACGAACCCGCTGGTGGCCAGGTCGCTCACCGGCGCGCCCTGCACGGGCGAGCTGAGGTGGTGGTAGCTCAGGGCCGCCGGGCCGCCCACGTAGCGCTGCACCGTCACGTTGCCGCTCACGTCGCCGCCCTCGTGCAGGGCGTAAGCCGTGCGCGCGGCGGTGCTCAGCAGCGTGAGCGTATTGCCGCCCGTAACCAGGGTGCCGGCGCTCAGGCGCAGCTCCTCGGTGATGGCTACCGGCTGGGTGAGGGTCAGGCCCGCGCCGTCGTTGCTCATTTGCAGGCTACGCACGGTGGCCGGCAAGCCGGTGCCGGTTTGCTGAGCGAAGTCGGAAAAATAAACATACCGCGCGCCGGAGCTGAAACTCCGACCGCCCGTTACCTGCACGCCGCCGGTAGTGGCGGGCAGGGCCGAAATACCGTCCTCGTTGCAGATGACGAGCGTAGCCTCGTCGGCCAGGGTGAACGAGCCGGGGCCAGTCGTGACCAGGCATCTCGTGTAGAGGGTACCGCCGCTTTGCACCACGAACGCGCCATTCACGACCACGACCCCGGTCAGGCTGGCCACGCCGGTGTTGGTTACGGTGATGTTGTTGTACAAGCCCCCCGGCACGAAAACCGGGCTGGCCGGGGTGCCGGTGCTGATGGTCAGGTCTTCGGCCACATCCAGTACGGTGATGGTGAAGACTTTCGTAAAGGCGAGGTTGCCCGCGCCCGAATCGGTGGTGCGGATGCGGACGGAGTAGCTGCTCTGCGCCTCAAAATCGAGGGCCGTGGCGCCCACGCGGAGTTGGTCGCCGACGATAGTGAAGGCGCCGTTGCCGGTGCTGCCCGTGCCGCTTACCAGGGTGTAGGTGTGGGTGTCGGCCACGTCGCCGTCGGCGGTGGTCAGCAGGCCCACCACGGCGTTGGGGGCGTTCTCGGCCACGTCGGCGTTGCTCAGAAAGATATTCACCGGCGCATCGTTGGCGGGCGTTTCCAGCACATCGGTGATGGTGATGATGAGGATGCGATCGAAGCTCAGGCCGCCCTGGTCGGTGGCGCGCACGCGGATGACGTAGCTCGACTTGGTTTCGAAGTCGGGGTCGGCGGTGAGGCGCAGGTTATCGCCGCCGCTGATGTTGACCAGGGCGTTGTCGTTGCTGCCCACGCCGCTCACCAGCGTGTAGGTGAAGGTGGCGCCGGCGTCGGGGTCGGTGGCCAGGAGCTGGCCGACCGTCACGTTGGCGCCGGTGTTTTCGGCGATGGTGGCGTTGCTCAGGGCCAGCGCCGTGGGCGCTTCGTTCACGTTCGTCACGGTCAGCACGAAGTTCTCTTCGATGAACAGGCCGTCCTGGTCGGTGGCGCGCACGCGCACGGCGTAGCTCGATTTCGCCTCGAAATTGGGCGAGGCCGTGATGCGGAGTTCTTTGCCGTTGATATTCACCAGGGCATTATCGGCGCTGCCTATTCCGCTCACCAGCGAGAAGGAAACCGAAGGCGGCGACCCACCGCGCCGCCCTGGGCGCGGGCCGCTGGGTACGTAGTCGACTTCCGGGTCGGCGGCGGTGAGGATACCCACCACCACATTGGCGCCGGTATTTTCGGCCACCGTGGTAGGGCTGAGCGTGAGAGCCGTGGGGGGCTCGTTGATGTTGAACACAAAAAAGCTGCGCGTTCCGGTGCCGGTCAGCGTACCATCCGACACCTGGATGGCCAGAAAGTAATCCGTAGTAAGACCTTCGGCATCGAGCAGGCCCGCGACCGTGATGACCCCGGTAGTCGGGTTGATCGCGAACGCGCCCCCCGTATTGCCGCCCGTGATGGCGTAGGTCAGGGGCGCCCCTTCGGGGTCGAAGGCCGGCTGGCTACTGACTACCGTACCAATAGGCGTATCTTCGGCAACACTGACACCTAGGTTCGCGTACGTCGGCGCTTCGTTCACGTTCGTCAGGTTCACCGTGACGTTGGCGCTGCCGCTGAGGGGCGTGCCGGCGTTATCGCGCACGCGCACCGTCAGCGTGTAGGAGGCCGTGGTCTCGAAGTCGAGCAGGCCGGCCACGGTGAGTTGGCCGGTGCTGGCGTTGATCGCGAACGCGCCCCCCGTATTGCCACTGATGATGGCGTAGGTCAGGGTCTGGCCGGCGTCGGGGTCGGAGGCCGCGACGGCCAAGCCCACGTTGGTGCCGATGGCCGCGTTTTCGGCGATGCTGCGGGTTTGGCCCGGCACCACTACCGGCGCCTCGCTCACATCGATTACATTCACCGTGATGGTGGCGCTGCTGCTGGCGGGGGTGGCGGCGTTGTCGGTCACGCGCACGGTGAGGGCGTAGGTGGGGGTAGTCTCGAAGTCGAGGCCCCCGGCCGACACGCCCACCGTAAGCTGGCCGGTGGTGGGGTTGATGGCGAACGCGTTGTCCGGGTTGCCGCCCGTGATGGCGTAGGTCAGGGTCTGGGCCGCGTCGGGGTCGGAGGCCGCGATGGGCAAGCCCACGTTGGTGCCGGTGGCCGCGTTTTCGGCGATGCTGCGGGTTTGGTTGGCGATGGTGGGCGGCTGGTTGGGGGTGCTCACCGTGGCCGTCACCGCAAAGCGGTTGCAACTCTCGAAGCCGCTCACGGTTTGGGTGGCGTAGTAAATGGTGCCGTTCACCAAGGCCGTGGTGCTGGCCAGGGCCGTAGTGCTGCTGCTGGTCGCGTACCATTTGATGGCCGTGCCGGTGGCAGTCAGGTTGGCCACTGTGGCGCCGGCCGCAAAACTCTGGCTGGCGCTGCCCGTGGGGGCGGCGGTGCCGTTAACGGTCAGGTTGCTGGTGTTGGGGATGGGCGCCAAGCCCGCCGTAGACGCCGTTACCCGAATGCGGTAGCCCGTGCCCGAGGCCGTGCCGGCCGGCACCGTGGCGCTGATGGTGCCGGTGCTGGCCGTGCTGCTCAGCGTGCCGATGCTCACGGGTGCCGCAAACGAGCCACTGGCGTTGGAAAGCTGCGCCGTGTACACGTTGCCCGCCCCGATGGTGCCGCTGGCCGTGAAGGGCACACTCACCGCCCCGCCCGCGCAAAACGGCGAGCCGCTGATGGCGCCCGTTTGCACGGCAGGCCCCAGGTTCACCGTCCAACCCCGGAAGTCGCGGTCGGCCGCAGGTGCTGGCGATGAAGCACCCACCGGCGCAGCTGAGAATGCCTGCCCCCCCGTATAGGGGTTGCCCGCAAAACTTTGCAGCAACAAAAGCGGGACGGCAGGGTCGGTCGCCCCGATGGTATTATCTATCTGCCGCAATTCCCAGCGGTACTGCGTTCCGCTGGTGAGGAACACATTGGCGGCGCTGAAATCATAGGTACGGGTTTGAAGAGGAATCACGTTGTCGTCGAACGGGAGCGTAGCTAGTACGGTGGTGCCGGCCGCGTCGGTCAGGCTGGCCTTGACGGAATACCCGCTGCGCCGGAGGTCGTCGGCCGTGTTGGGAAAGTTGAATACCATCGTCGTGAGCTGCCCGGAACACGTTGCCGTGAACGACTGCTGGTACACGTTGTAAAACGGAGCTTGTGCGGTGGTGCCCCCCGTGGTGTAGGTTGCCGTGACGCAGGGCGCCTGGGCGTGAGTGGTGAGGGCGGGGCCGAGCAGCAGGGCCAGCGCCAGCAGCAGCCAGCGGCCCGGCCGGGGCCGTTGCGCCGAAACCGCCGGCGGTGGTGGGGGGGAAGGAAGAAGGTATCCCATAAAAAACGGGGGTAGGGTTGGGGGGAAAAAAACCGAAAAAACGACAAAACGCCCGGCGGGCAGCCGGGCGCGGAACACGGTGCAAAGGAGGGCGCTTGGGGGGCCGGTCTGCAAAAAATTGAGGCTGAACCCGGGGTTTTTTGAGGTCGAAGCCCCCGGATGGCCCCAAACCTCCGCCCCGGCGCCCCCGGCCCCGCCGCCGCTCCCCCGCCGAATGGTCGGATTAGCTGTCCGAATCGACGGAGTGGCTGTACAAGCGGTTCGGCGATCTTTGGAGCGGGCGGGGGGCGGGGGCCGGCGCGGGTACGGGGCCGGCGCCTTAGCCGAAATTTGAGCGGATAATGGTGTTGATCAGGTACGACGGCGGAAAATCCATCGGCATCACGCCCAGATGCTGGCGGCCCGACGGTAGCCCCAGGTACATCGCGTGGTTGTTGGCCAACGCGACGGCGGCCGGGGTCTCGATGCCGAAGCCGCTCAGAAAATTGATGGTCAGCTTGCCGTCCGACGGATGGGCCCGGCTCTCGTTCAGCACCTGTATCTGGGCCTCGGCTTTCTGGACTTTGCCGCCCGGCGTCATCACGCTGTACACGTCCTGAATCCGCAGCTTGTCGGTGTTGGTCACGCCATCGTCCACGATGCCGCCGATGTCGATGCCTTTAGGCTGCTGGCCGGCCGCAGTGGTAGGGAAGGTAGCGCCCTTGTCGTTGAAGCGCCGCAGGAGTTGCATTTTGCCGCGCAGCTCGCCCAGCGGGGCGTAGTCGTCGCGGAACGAGAGGCGTTCTGCCGGCGCGTTTGCCTGCAGCACATCGAGCACCATTTTCGCAAACGTGCGCTCGTCGGTGTTCTCGGCGCTGGTGCCTTCTTCCTTTACCGAGAGCAAAATCGTTTCGGTGGGGTGCGCCTGCAAAAAGTCGCGGCAGTCGCGCACCACGTCGGCAAAGCTGAGATTGCAGTAGAACGCGCCGTGGTGAATCAGCAGGTTGTTGCGGTAGTGGCGACACCGGATATCGAGGAACCGAATGCCACTGGCGAGCTGCTGCGCGATGGTCATTGTCTGGCACTGGGCCCAGGCGCCGCCCGCTACGGTGTAAGCGGCCTGCTCGGCGAGCCAGGCCACCTGTTCGGCCGCGTTGCGGGCGTGGCAGATGGCATCGTACCAGCTGCAATCGCGCGGGCGGGGGGCGCCGTCCGGCCCCACGGTGGCCGTGCCCGAATCGTGGGTACCGGGAATGGAAAGCTGGTTGATGGGCCGGCGGTCGGCTATGCCTCCCATCCAGTTGGCGGTATCGACATATTCCTGCCGGCTCCACTTCTGAAACGAGCTCTCGTTCCACCGATGCAGGTACACGGCGTCGCCATTGCCGTCGAGCACCAGCGAGGGGGTGTTGACGGAGGTAATGCGCAGGTACCGGTTATCGTCCAGCGAGGTAACGTCCCATTGCTGCCTGAGCTCGGATGGGTCGGCAGCTTCTTGTAGGCCAATGCCCACGTGGTCGCGGTTGGTGAGCAGCTTATTGGACTGCCGATGCCGAATGCGGTGCCGCCCCGGCGCCACCTCCTCAAACTGCCAGTATTGAAAGCCGTCGGTGTTCGGCGGCCGGAAGTAGAGCGTGGTGCCATCGGAGTCGAGCGCCTTCCCCGATTGCTGATGAAAGAGGTAGAAGCTTGGGCCGGTGGTAGCCGAAAACCCGGGGGGTGATGCATGTGCCATTCTGATTTTTTTTTGCGTGTTGCCTGATGCGGGCGGTGGGTAGGGGCGGTTTGCGGGCGTTGCTGCCGCGCAAAAGGGGGTACGAGGTGCTTGTTTGGCGGTGGTCTATTCGTGCGTGATGCGTCGCGTGGTGGGGGGGGGGGGGGGGGGGGGGGGGGGGTGGGGGGTGAGGGGGCGGGGGGGGCCCCCCCCCCCCCCCCCCCCCCCCCGCAGCCCCCCCCGAGACGCGACCCCCCCCGGGGGGGTTGTGGGTTTGGGTGTGGGGTGGGGGGGGG
>JANPJM010000035.1:0-102340 GCA_031425525.1 Hymenobacteraceae bacterium
TTAAATGCCGGGCAAGGGAGTAAGCCCGCGACCGTTAGTTAAATCAGTTGCAGCTCGACGCCCGCGTCGGCTAGGGTCAGGCGGGCGTTGTTGATGGTTTCGTCGGGACTGGCGGCCCCGAACAGGCGCCCCGGCGCCACCAGCCGCGCGGGCCGGGCAGCGGCGCAAGCGGCTACCACGGCGTCGGAGATACCCGTGAGGGCCAGCCACAGCTTGCCCTCTGCGCCCACTACGTGGACGGGTACGCCGTCAACGGTCTGCACCGCCACGGGCGTATCGAGCGACTGCCCGGCTTTGAGCAGCAGTTCGGTGAGCATTGCCGCCGATGCCTTGTCGGAGTAGTCTTTCAGCGGCTCCTGAAACAATTCTAGTTGTGCCAGCACGGCATCGGTGTCGGGTAGCTCGGCCCGCCAGGGCTTGAAGTTGGAGTACTCCAGCCGGTAGGCGCGGAAACCCAGGTCTAGCGCGTCAGCGCCGCCATCGAGCGCCAGCTTGCCCGCCCCGGCGGCTCGGATCTTCTCCCCCGCTTTGCGGATGCGCGCCTGCGTGATGTCGGCGATGGTGCGGTAGCCGGCTTTGTAGGCTTCGGTGTTTTCTTCTACTGGTTCTGGAATCTGAACGACAATAAAGCGTCTACCCCCCCCCCCCGATTTATTTTGACTATATACAGCCTCTGCCGTCGTCCCACTTCCAGCGAAAAAATCCAGAACAATGTCCCCTTCCTCTCTCGCCCATAATTCTATCATTCTCTCAATCAAACCAGTTGGCTTAGGATTACTGAAATAGTCCCCTCCCATCAAGTCTTTCAGTCTTGAGGTAGCCGTCGAAGTATACATCTTATCATCCCACCAAGTAGTGTCAGTTTGTCGACCCTCTTTTGCTTCTTCAAGGTAATATTTTTGTTGTAAACCATCGCCTTGCCTGACTATTCTACCCTCTTTGTACTTACGTTGCATTGTTTCCTTCGAGAATCGGAAATAGCCAGTTACACCAAGGAATTCATAGTACGGATTCCCCTTTGCTGCGCCACCGGGTCCATCTACAGGAACGAGCTTATAGGCTCCTTTTTCGTCTGTTTTGTCGAATCCCTCTAAGTTTGGGGCCAATCCGAAAGCTGCTCTTTTTTCATGAATGACAGATCCAGCTCTCGCGTACAGCAGAACGTGATTATGGTTCGATGAAATTATTTTATCGTTTGAAACCGAAGCCCGGGCTTTGTGTGCTATTTGAGCGATAAAATTCTCCTCCCCGAACACCTCATTCATCAGCATCCGCAGGTTGTGGACTTCGTTGTCGTCGATGGAGACGAAGATCACCCCATCCTCCCGCAGTAGGTTGCGCGAGAGATAAAGGCGGGGCCACATCATCGAGAGCCACGCCGAGTGGTACTGGCCCGACTCCTTGCTGTTCTTCTGCCAGAGATCCTGCTTGTTCAGAAACCCGGCATCGTCGGTGTGGCCGGCGCGTTTCAGGTAGTCGTCCTTCCGCTCGGAGTAGTCGTCGGGGTACACGAACGAGTCGTTGCCGGTATTGTAGGGCGGGTCGATGTAGATCATCTTCACCTGCCCGTGGTAGGCGTGCTGCAAGACCCGCAGCACTTCGAGGTTTTCGCCTTCGATGAACACGTTTTGGGTGGTGTCGAAATCGACCGACCGGGCGCGGTCGGGCACCAGCGTGGCGGCGGTCTGGCGCTGCACTTCGCGGCGGGCATCGGCCTTACCGGCCCAGCTTAGTTCGTAGTGGTTGGGCGCGGCCAGGGCGCCCGCATCGCCGAGGGCAGCCTTGAGGCGGTCGAAATCTACTTTGCCTTCGGTGAAGGCATCGGGCAGCAGCTGGCGCAGCTGGGCCAGATTGTTTTCGGTGATGTTGAGGCTGAGGCCGTCCATTCGTAAAGAAGTAAGAAGTAGCGCGGAGCAAGCTCCGCGCTACGTTGGTTTTCGCCCCGAACCTACGACGCCGAGCGCGAAGTATCCCCCCCCCCCCAAACCCAACCGCCCCCGCCTAGCCGGTAAAAGCTGAACGAGGGCGGCGGTGGATTACCGGTTTCTACTAAAAATTTCGGAGTTATTGCCCGCCTGCGGGAGGCGTACCGGGGGTGGGTTTGGGCGTACGGGAGGCACTGCGGTCGGTGAGGCGGTAGGCGCGCTTGAAGCCGCTCACGAAGGTGGGGTCTTTCAGGCGGCGCGTTTCGACGGCTTTTTTCAGCTCACCCATCACGTAATCGTCGAGGGTGTCGAGGTCGAGGTCGAGCTGTTCGAGGGCGGTGCCGGTGGCGATCTGGGCAGCCTTGGGCTGGCCGCGCCGGATGCCGAAGAGCAGCGCCGTGTCCTCGAACTCCTTCGTGTCGGCGGCGGTCAGGTCGTAGTCTTCCAGGTCTTTGGCGGGCACGAGGTCGAGCGCGTCGATGGCGACCTGCGCCAGGCCAATGAGGGCCCCAGCGCCCATTTTGAGCAGCGCCGAGGGCCGGCGGATGTCGAGCTGCGCGGCTACGGCGCGCTGCTTCGCGGCGGCCAGCTCGTCGGCGGGCAGGTGGGCGGCGTCGAGGAGCCACAGGTGCAGGCTGGCCGCGATGGGTGGCAGTTGCGCGGCCAACTGCTGGCGGGTGGTGCCTTTGTCTTGCGTGGCGCCCTGCTGCGCGCCCGTAGTGACGGTACTGCCCCGGCCCAGGTCGGGGGCGGGCTTCGGGAGCGCGCCCTGCCGGGTGAAATACGCGTCGATGCGCTTCTTCAGCGCCGGAATGCCTTCCCAGCGAGGCTTGGTCTCGCGGAAGTAGGTCTGGAGCGTATCGTGTCGCTCCAGTTGGTTTTTTGCGTTTTGATCCATTGCAGTAAGGGGAGAATTGGTAATCCGGCGGGAAATGTACGCCCGGCGGCGGATAAATCGGGTTTTTCTTCGCTGGCAACGGGCCGAAGATCGTTCCGCACGCCCCGGCGGCGATTCCCCACGGCCCGAAGCCGGTTCCGCACGCGCCGATCCGGTTTCCGCACGCCCCGAAGGCGCTTCCGCACGGCGCGAAGCCGATTCCCCACGCCCCAAAGGCCCCTCCGCACGGGCCGAAGGCGATTCCCCACGCCCCGGATACCATTTTCCACAACCCGAAATTGCATTCCAACGGGATAAATTCGGCTTCCCACGCCCGCCGGATGCCCGCCAACGTACCCTGAAGGGGTTCCATAACCCAGCCCAGGGTTGCTATCCCGAAGGGATTGCTACCCTGGGTGGCGCACGGGGCACGCGGGGCACGCGGGGCACGCGAGGGGACCTACCCCGCCGCATCTGCGTCGATCCCCCCCTTCGTCTCCGGCATCCACCAATACACCCCCAACGAAAACGCCGCGCACACCGCCACATACCAAAAATACACCGGCTCAACCCCCTCCTTTTTAGCCCACAGCGCCAGCATTTCGGCGGTGCCGCCGAAGATGGCCACGGTCAGCGCGTGCGGCAAGCCCACGCCGAGGGCCCGCACGCGGGTCGGGAACAGTTCGGCCTTCACGATGGCGTTGATGCTGGTGTAACCGCTGACAATGACCACGGCCACGGCCAGCAGCCCGAAGGCTTCCCAGCCGGTGCGCGCCCGGCTCAGCAGCGTGAGCAGCGGCACCGTGCCCACCGTGGCCCCGATGCCGAAGAACAGCAGCACCGGCCGCCGCCCGATGCGGTCGGAGAGCGCCCCCAGCAGCGGTTGCAGCACGAGCGCCAGCACCAACACCGCCAACGAAACGCGCGCCGCCAGCGTCTCCGAGAACCCCGCCGTGTTCACCAGAAATTTCTGCGCGTAGTTGGTGAAGGTGTAAAACGCGATGGTGCCCCCCAGCGTCAGGCCCACCACCGTGAGGATGGCGCGCGGGTGCTGCGCGAGGCTACGCAAGGGCGAAAGCGCGGCGGGGTCGTGGATGGTGGCGCGCTCGAAATCGGCCGTTTCGGGCATCGAGCGGCGCAACCAGAGCGCCGACGTGGCCGCCAGGGCGCCAATCACGAACGGCACCCGCCAGCCCCACGCCCGTAGTTCGGTATCGGTTAAAACCGATTGCAGCAGCACCTGCACCAGCAGGGCCACCAGTTGGCCGCCGAGGAGCGTCACGTACTGAAAGCTCGACCAAAACCCGCGATGGCCGGCGTCGGCCACTTCGCTCAGGTACGTGGCGGAGGTGCCGTATTCGCCGCCTACGCTCAAGCCTTGCAGCAGCCGGGCGAGCAGCAGCAGCGCCGGCGCGCCCCACCCGATACGGGCATACGGCGGACAAACGGCAATCAGCAGCGAGCCGCCGCCCATCAGCAACACACTGAGCAGCAGCCCGGCGCGGCGCCCGTGGCGGTCGGCGTAGGCCCCCAGCAGCCACCCGCCGAGCGGCCGCATCAGGAACCCGACGGCAAACAGGGCGGCACTTTTCAGGAGTTGGACGGTGCGGTCGTCGTCGGGGAAAAAAGCCGGCGCGAAGTACACCGTGAACGCCGAGTAGGCATACCAGTCGTACCACTCGACGAGGTTGCCGATGGAACCACTGACGATGGCGCGCAGCGTGGACTTCTTTGGGTTAGGCTTTGAATCTTGAGTGGAAAAGGTATTCATGTAGAAACGCAGCAACTCACTCGAAACGCAAAACTTGAAACGCAAAACGGCTATTGCAGCTCCTCCACATGCTTGTTGCCGCCGAGCTGCCGCATCCCGCGCTGCACGCGGCTGGCTTTGCGCCGGATTTTCCAGTCGGGGCGCTTCACGGAGTACTTGTTGGGGTTGGGCAGCACCGAGGCAATGAGCGCCGCTTGGTTGCGCGTGAGCTGCGAAGCCGGTTTCTTGAAGTATTTCTGCGCCGCAGCTTCCACCCCAAAAACCCCCGGCCCGGTTTCGGCCACGTTGAGGTAGACCTCCATAATGCGCTTTTTCCCCCAGAACAGCTCGATCAGAAACGTGAAATACGCCTCGGCAATCTTGCGGATGTAGGAGCGCCCCTGCCACAAAAACACGTTTTTGGCTACCTGCTGCGAGATGGTAGAGCCCCCGACGATCTTCTTGCCTTTGCGGTTGCGCTGGGCGGCTTTGTACATCGCGTCGAAATCGAAGCCGTGATGGTGCAGGAAGTTCTGGTCTTCGGCGGCGATGAGCGCGAGCGGTACGGCGGGCGCCACCTCATCGATGGGCACGAAGCGGTAGCCGATGGGCTGATGCAGCGAATCGGGGCCGAAACCGCTCAGACGGCGGCTCAGCATGGTGAGGGTGGCGGGCGGCGCCAGCCACCGCAAGACCAGGACCCACAGAATGCTGAACAAAAAAACGCCGGCCGCTCCCTGGAGCAGCCAGCGTTTGATGGGCAAGCGGGCGAAGGATAGTTTCAACGAGGCGGCGGCCCCGCCGGTACGCTGCGGGACGCGCAAAAATAGCCGTCAAATAGCCGTCGGGCGGCCTACTCCTTCAGGCCCGTGGGGATTCCCTGCGGAAATTCGGCCTGAATGGCGCGCTCGATTTCGGCGATGCGATTGCCGGGGTTGGGGTGCGTTTGGGTGAATTCGGGGCCGCTCCGACCGCCGCCGCCCACGCGTTCCAGGGTTTGCATCACGCCGACCATAGCGCGGGGGTCATAACCGGCATCGGCGGTGAAGCGGACGGCCATGCGGTCGGCCTCCAATTCGTCTTCCCGCCCGAAGCGCAACGTCATGAGCTTGGCCACCATGGCGGCGCCGGCCGCAGCGGCGGCGGTACTGGGGCGTTCGGGGTCGTAGGCGGCCACGGCGGCGGCGCCGCTCAAGCCCTGGGTAAGCTGCGATTTGGCCACCTGCTCGGCCGAGTGCCGGCCCACAACGTGACCAACTTCGTGGCCGAGGACGCCCGCCAACTCGCCTTCGCTTTTGAGCTGGCGCACAATGCCCTCCGTGACGAAGATTTGACCGCCCGGCAACGCAAACGCATTGACGGTATTGGGGTCGGCAAGGAGGTGAAAATCAAATTTATACGGCGATTTGCTCGCCGCCGTCTGCGCCACGATGCGTTGCCCGATTTCCTTGACGCGCTGCGTTATCTCCGCGTTTTGCGAAAGGCCGCCGTACTGCTGCGCCATTTCGGGCGCGGCTTGCAAACCGAGGGCAATTTCCTGCTCCGCCGACATATTGACGTGCTGCACCTCGCCGGTTACGGGGTTCGTCGAACGGTTGTAATAATAGGTGACCAAGGAAAACAGCGCGACCAGAATGGCGCCAACGACTCGAAGGTTTCTCATGAGAGGAGGGGGAGGGATTGATGGGGTAAGGGAAAAAAAGAGGGGACAGATCAGGCCAAATCGGGTGAGGTCGGGGACGATGCACAACGTGCAAATGCCCCGTAAAACGCTCAATTTCCTGCTATCGGGCCACGGGGGGTTGCCTCTTGGCGCCCTCTACGGAAAACGGCGGCTAATGGTCGGGCAACTTGCGCCCTAGCTTTGTTGCCTTCTTTCTACTTAGGTGCTCCTCATCCGTCGTCGCAGTCTAGTCCGTATGCCTTTTTGCCGCCCTGCGGGGCTCCTGCTTTCCCTCCTGAGTGTCACTGTCGCCTGCTCCACGGCGCCCCCCGAACTACCCGGCCTCGATACCGAAGCCTTCCGCGCCGACCGACGCGGCTGCGCCGGCTACCGCGACGCCAACCGCCTGATTGTTAAAAGCCTGGCTCCGCGCCTACTCGGCTTGCAGGAACGCCAGATTACGGCGCTGCTCGGCCGCCCCGATGCCGCCGAACTCGGCGACCGGGGGCAGCGGGTCTACCTCTACAGCCTGACGCCCGGCCCGGCGTGCGGCTCGGCCTCGCGCGCCCTGGAGCCCACGCTGCTGCGGGTGCGGTTCAACGCCGTGGATAAAGTGAGTGAGGCGTTGGTGATGGAGTGAAGGGAGTTTATGGGGTATAGGGTGTAGTTTTTAGCCGTATTTACAACGTTCCGCCTAAACACTACACCCTAAACACGAAGAACTACACCTCACTTCCCCCTCCCCTGCAAGATGATCTTGATCGTGAACAGCATCACCCGGAAGTCCATCGCCAGGCTCATATTCTCGATGTACAGGATGTCGTAGCGCAAGCGCTTGACCATTTCATCGACGGTGCTGGCGTAGCCGTATTTCACTTGGCCGAGGCTGGTGATGCCGGGGCGCACGCGGTGCAGGTGCCGATAGTGCGGGGCGAGCTGCATAATCTGATCAATGAAAAACTGCCGCTCCGGGCGCGGGCCGACGAGGCTCATCTCGCCGCGCACCACGTTCCAGAACTGCGGCAACTCGTCGAGACGCACCTTGCGCATGAACCGCCCCCACGGCGTGATGCGCGGGTCGTGGTCGGAGGAGAGGGCGGGGCCGGCGCGTTCGGCATCGACGTACATCGACCGAAATTTCCAGATTTTGAACGGCTCACCGCCTAAACCGATCCGCTGCTGACCGTAGAAAATCGGCCCCGGCGACGACCACCGCACCATCAGCGCCACGGCCGCGTAACCGGGCGAGAAGATCAGCAGAAACAGCGCCGACGCCACCACATCGATCACCCGCTTCGTGACGGCTTGCCACACGGGCAGCAAATCCTGCTTGATTTCGATGAGCGGCGTGCCGAACAAATGGCTCACCTTGACCGAGCCGAGCAGAATCTGGTACAAGTCGGGTAAAATGCTGACCCGCACGTTGTTTACCTCATCGAGCAGCCCCAGAATCTCCTCGATGGTCTTGTGTTCGGCGGGCTCGATGGCGATGATGACTTCCTCGATGCGGTGTTCGGCCACCAGTTCGGGCAAGCGCGTGTAGAAGCCCAGATTGCGCAATTCGCGCGGTAGGTGCGGGTCAGGGGTATCAAAAACCGGCACGTACCCCACGAAATGCAAGCCCAGGTGCCGGTTGAACGATTCAAGCTCTTGGTAGACCTCGGCAGCGCGGGCGTTGGCGCCGATCAGTAGCGTATTGAAGGCGATATCGCGCCGCAAAACCAGTTGCTGAATAGAGGTCACGACGAGCAAACGCGCCACCAACGCGAACAGAAAATGCAGGAGAAAATAGGCTGTAACCGTCTTGTAATAAGCGCGGTAATAATGCACCCCTTCATCGTCGAGGAGCAGCGCGAAGAACACGATGATGCACCCCAACGCCGCTACCTGCCCCAGCCCCACCAACTCGCGCACGCGGCTCTTGCGGAAGATGTCCCGGTACTGCCCGAACAGCCCGTACAGGCCCACCCAAAACAACCCGATAGCCACCGCTGCCAACCCCAGCGAAAACAGTTCATCGGGTTTGAACGGCACGCCGCCGCTAACCTCACGCAACAAATACCGCCGAACGCCGAAGAACGCGATCCACGCCAGCACGGCGGCGCCAAAATCGGCGAGCAGCAGCTTGATGAGTTGCAGATTACGGCGGGCGCGCTCCATTCGGGCTGCTGATACGGGGCTACTGAACAACAGATTACGCGTTACAACGGCCGCACGAGGCGGACATTGTCGATGGAGAATACATCATCGGCCGCGCCCGTGGGGAAGCCTTTGAAGAAGACTTGAAAGTTGAGCGATAAGTCGTTTTGGCGGCTCACCTCATCCGTCAGATTCACATACAGCTTCGTCCAAGTGCGCGAGGGGTAAACGGTCAGGTCGGCGGCTTCGGTGGTGGGTGCTGAAGTGGTGCCGTAGCGCATACCCACCTGAAAGGGCATCGTCGAGCGATATTCAAGCTCCAAATAAATGGGTGCGCCTTTTTGCGGCAACCCGCCGACCCACGAGGAGGATAGAATGAAGGCATCGGTGTTACCGACAGCAAACCCCGTTACCTGCCCAAAGCGGTCGGCACGCCCATTTTCCGTCGCTCCGCCTAGGTGTTGTAAGCCCGTATTGGTCGGCTGAAGGTCGAAGGCTCGGGTTTCGCCAGCGTTCGTAAAATCATCCCTAACATCGAACGCGCCCACGGCGGTGGCGCCGTTGCTGTTGGTGGCGCTGAAACTAGTGGTGGGGTCGAGGCGAATGGTGGCGCCGGGCGTCAGGTTGGGCGTAGCACTCAGCGAGATATAGAACGGATACGTGACGCGCGTGCCGCGCTGACCATCCGGAAAAATAGCCGGCACCACGCGGATGCGCGTGTTGCCTTCGCGCAGCACCGGCACTTTAGCGGGCAAATCGAACACGCCAAGCAATTGGTTTTCAGCGTAAACGAAGGCCGAGGTGATATTGGCCGTCGGCGGACTGCCGGCCACCGTGGTCGCGTTGTACACAAACGGCTCGATGCGCAGGTAGGCCGGCACCGCCTCATCGGGATTGATGATGTCGCAGCCGCTGACGGCCATCAGCAGCCCCAACGCAGCCAAACTAACCGCCCGACCACTCCGACCGCCGAGCGCGTGCAGCGGTTTTGCCCACGCAAAGCGCCGAATTCGGCAGACTTGACGGATACGGCCGAAGCCCAAAAAAGGGTATTGCATAGCTGAAAATGGTAGCGGGCGATGCCGCAAGGCGTAAACGGCGGGCGAGCGCCCTAACTTTCGGGCCAGAACCGCCGGCAGGGCGCATCGGGGCCTTCCCGGCTTCGGCTCCCGCCGTAAACGCCCCGATGCGCAAAAATAGCGCACCCTGCGGGCCGCCGCCCGGTTCATCACCCACTTCGCTTCGTTTCGTCGGCTCCGTGCGCCCCGCTCCCACCCCATTTCCGCTCCTGACCGCCGCCGACGATGCCCCCGTCGATCAGGGGCGGCGGGCGGCGCTCGTGCGGCAGCTACGGGCGCGGGGCATCGCCGATGAACGCGTACTGACGGCCGTGGGCGCCGTACCGCGCCACTTGTTTTTCGACCCCGGTCTCGCCTCGCAAGCGTATCAGGATAAGGCGTTTCCGATTGGCGCGGGCCAAACCATCTCGCAGCCGTACACGGTGGCGTACCAATCGGCCTTGCTGGGCGTGAAGCCCCACGAGCGCGTCCTGGAAGTAGGTACGGGCTCCGGCTATCAGGCGTGCGTGTTGGTGGCGCTGGGCGCCGACGTGCATTCCGTGGAACTGGAACCGAGTTTGAGCGCCCGCGCCCGGCGGTTGCTGGCCCGGCTTGGCGCGCGCGCGGCCCTGTACGTCGGCGATGGCGCGGCGGGCCTACCGGAAGCGGCACCGTTTGCGGGCATCCTCGTCACGGCGGGGGCGCGCACCGTGCCGCCCGCGCTGCTGCGGCAGTTGGGGGTGGGCGGACGGTTGGTGGTGCCCGTCGGCCCCTCCGACGGCGAGCAGCGAATGCACCGCATCGTGCGCGAATCGGCGACGGAATTTCGGCAGGAAATTTTTGAAGCTTTTCGCTTCGTACCGTTGCGCGGGTCTTCGGCGGGCGCGCAGCCGAACAGTGAGCGCATCGGCGGAACCAATCGAATGTAACTACCTCTTGAGGCAAAGCGTCTTTTCCGATGCAACGCTAGCCCACAATTTCGTAACTTTCGGACAAATCGAGGTCAGGATTTGTAATCCGGCGGCTGATTCGTTTTTCAATTCATTTTCCCTCCTCTCTTCAGAATGAAGAAAACCCTACTTTGCGCAGCCCTCGGAGTGGCCGCGCTACTGGGTACTTCCCGGTCGGTGAACGCCCAAACGCTCGGCCGCTGGTGCGCCACCGACGAGCATAACGCCGAACTGGAACGCACATACCACAACCCACAGCTCGCCGCCGAGCGCCGCGCCGCCGATGCCCTCGCCGAGCGCCTGCAACAGGACGATGTGTTTGCCCGCCAGTTCGCGGCGCAACACCGTACAACGTCCGCATCGCGCATTGTGCCGGTGGTGGTACACGTGGTAACGAAATGCGGCAACACCACGCTGCTGAAAACCGGGATCGAATCGGGGATGGCGCAGCTCAACGCCGACTGGCAGCGGCTGAACGCCGATACGATTTACACGCGGGCGCCGTTTCAGCCGTACGCCGCTGATCTCGATATCGAGTTCCGACTTGCCAAGCTCGACTTGCAAGGCAACTCGTTCGATGGCATTCACCGCGTGACCGATGTTGCGACCGATGCCGTGAACCCGCGCGATTTGATCAAAACCGTTGTGCCATCGTGGACGGGCTACTTCAACATCTGGATCGTGGACGCCATTTCGGCCGGCTCCGGCTCGCCGGGCGGCATCATCCTCGGGTACGCGCAGTTCCCCGGCACCGGTCCCTGGACAAGCTGGGGTCTGGTGATGCGCTACGACGACTGGACGGCCAACCCCATCAGCAACGGCCGCACGGCGGCCCACGAAATGGGGCACTGCTTCAACCTGCGTCACTCGTTCACCGATGGCGGTGGGTGTGGGACGGGTTGCACGTCATCCGGCGATTTGGTTTGCGACACGCCCCCATCCGCCTCCTCCTACGAGCCGTGCTTCCGCAACAGCCCGCGCAACACCTGCGCTAATGATGTCTCGGCCGGCTCGCCTTACACGACCAACGTGTTCGACCAGGACGAGAACTACATGAGCTACAACAACTGCCAGAACA
The DNA here is from genome assembly GCA_031425525.1 of Hymenobacteraceae bacterium. Classification (GTDB taxonomy): domain Bacteria; phylum Bacteroidota; class Bacteroidia; order Cytophagales; family Hymenobacteraceae; genus JANNMJ01. The sequence goes on from JANPJM010000035.1 coordinate 11,441, forward strand.
TGTTTACCCGCGGCCAGAAAGCGCGGGTAGATGCGGCAATTGCCACTTATCCCTACCTCACCAATCTCATCAGCCCCGCCAACCTGTTGCGCACGGGCGTCGCCGATGGGCAAGTAGTACCGGCTGCGCCGCCGGTGGCGTACCTCAACTCGTGCCAGCTTTCGCGGCAGGGCGACGAGATCGTGGCGTGCGTCGGGCGCAACGTGCTGTTCACGGATGCTTCGCACGGCGCCGACGTGACGGGCGTAAACTGGACGTTCTCGAACGCCACGCCCGCCACTTCCACCGATCCCAACCCCACGGTGGTGTTCTCGACCCCTGGGTTGCAAACCGTGACCCTGACGGCCACCGGCCCGACCGGTACCAGCGCCGTGCTCACGATTCCGGTACGCGTGCTGCCCGCCGGGCAAGTAACTCCGCTGACGGAGAGCTTCGAGAGCAATCAGTTGCTCACCAGCGGCGTTTGGCGGACGGAAACATCGTCGTACACCAACCCCAATACGTGGCGGCAAGTGGCGCTGGTTACGCCGGCCGTCACTACGGAAGGCGATACCGCCATCCGCGCTGCACTGGGCGGCGTGCCCGCCGGCACCAAGCTGACGCTTTATTCGGCGGCCCTCGATACGCGCAACCTTGCTAACTCGAACCCCATCCCGACGTTGCAATACGACATAGCGTATTCGCGCCGCTCGACCACGAGCGCCGATGAGTTACGGGTTTCATTTTCGAATGATTGCGGCCGAACCTGGATCATTAGGCGGACGCAAGCCGGCGCGGCCCTCTCGACGAACGGCACTACGTTGGCAACCAACTTCATCCCGAATGCGCTTACGCAGTGGCGTACCGAATCCATCGCCCTGACTGGCCCCTTCTTCAACCAAGCCAATATGATGGTGCGGTTTGAAGCCACATCGGCGGCCAGCGGCAACAACCTCTACCTCGACAATATCCGCCTCGGCGGCCGGCCCCTAGGCATTACCGAAGCGTTGGCCGCTGCCGGGGTCTCGCTCGCGCCGAACCCCCTGACGGTGGAAACCGGCCTGCGCTTCTCGCTGGAGCGCGCTACCCGCGTGGGCGTGGCCGTGCGCGATGTCTTGGGTCGCCCTGTGCTGACCGATGCTACCCGCACCTACGTGCCCGGCAACCACGAGCTGCCGCTCGCCGCCCGCCTGCAAGGCGCCGCGCCCGGCGTCTACGTGGTGACGTTGGAACTCGACGGCCGCGTGTACTCGCAGAAGCTACTGATTCAATAAAAAACCATCTTGGCAAACGCCCGTCTGAACAATCGCTTCAGACGGGCGTTTTACTTCTTCCTTTCATCCGCCCAACCTGCCTAGAGCATAATGCTACCTCGTTTTTTCTTGCGCTTGCTGCCATCGGCGGCGGCGCTGCTATTGAGTGGCGCCGCGCTGGCGCAATCGGCTGCTCCCGTAGCCCACCCCAAGCCGTGCGGCACCGACCAGGCCATGCGCGAAGCCCTCGGCGCCGGTTACGACCAGTGGTGGGCCGGCTACAAGCAGCAGCTTGCCGACATACAACATACCGCGGCCCGGCCGCCGGGTTCGCCGCCCGCCGGGCCGCGCCTCATCGTGCCGGTGGTCGTGCATATCATCCATACCAACGGTAACGATAACATCAGCGACGCGCAGGTGTATGATGCCATCCGCATCACGAACGAGGTGTTTCAGGAATTAGACCCTGATTCCTCGCAGGTCATTCCGTACTTCAAACCCCGGATCGGCAATGCCAACATTGAGTTCCGGCTCGCCCGTCTTGATCCGCAGGGCAATTGCACCACGGGCATCACGCGGCACGTCTCGAACCTGACCAACTCGGCGGGCGAAAACGTGAAAGCGCTGCCCGGTGCCCGCTGGACGCCGCAACGCTACCTCAACGTGTGGGTGGTGGAGAATATCGCGAGCGGTGCGGCGGGGTACTCCTATCTGCCGTGCGGGGTAGGGCCGTCGCAGGAAGGTATCGTGATTCTGAACGATTACTTCGGCTCCATCGGCCGGGCGCCGGGGTCGCAGTACAACGCCAAGTCGTTTCCGCACGAAGTAGGACATTATTTGGGCTTGCCGCACACCTGGGGCCGCACCAATACGCCCGGCCTATCAACCAACTGTTCCGACGACGACGGCATCACCGACACCCCCAACACCGTGGGGTATTCGTTTGTGTGCAACACCAATTCCCCGGCGTGCCCCGGCGACCCCGACTTGTACTCCAACGTGCAGAACGTGATGGACTATGCCGGGTGCCCGGCGATGTTTACCCAAGGCCAGGCCACGGTCATGAACCGGGGTATCGTGTCGGCTTTCGCGTGCCGCACCCTGTTGGGCAGCGCAGCCAACGCCACCGCGACGGGCACCGCCACGGGTCAGGTTATCGCGCCGTGCTTACCAGTTGCCGCCCTCACGGCCGTTGGCGGTACCAGCAGCGAACCCGTGCAACGGGTTTGCACCGGCGATTCGGTGCGGTTCCGGGGTGAAGCGTACAATCTGGCGCCCGGCGAAACTGTGAGCTTCCGGTGGCGCTTCCCTGGTGGGCAACCCGCCACCAGCACCTCGCAGACACCTACAGTCACGTACCCGACACCCGGACTGTACAACGTGATTCTGGCAGCAACGTCGGCGGGTGGCACCGATTCGGTGGTGCAAGCCGGCTACGTGCGCGTGATGAGTACGACCGGCGGCCTGACGACGCCTTCCGTCGAGACGTTCGACAATCCGCAGTTTCCGCTCAACCCCGCCGACCCGCTCAAAAACTGGGACGTGGTGCCGGTTTCCGGGCCGGGCTCTATTTCGTGGGAGTACACCGGCGCGGCCGCTACGCAGGGTACGGGCTCGGTGCGGCTCCGGCTGCCATCAACCGTAATCGACCGGGAGTACGACCTGGTTTCGCCGAACATCGTGCTGGCAACCAGCATTCAGCGGCCGTACCTCTACTTCAAGCGGGCGTACGCGAGGCGTAATGCGATGAACGAAGACCGCATGACGATCAGCGTTTCCTTCGACTGCGGCCGTTCCTGGATCACGCGCGGCAGCAGTGCCATCCGGTCAGCAACGCAACTCGCGACCGGGCCTACTTCGGGCGCTACGTTCGTGCCTACCGCTTCGCAGTGGCGCGCCGATTCGATGCTGATTTCGTCGGGTACGCTGGCGGCGGGTTCGCACGTGATGGTGCGCTTCCGGGTGACTTCCGACCGAGGTAACGTGCTGTATCTGGACGATTTGCTCGTAAAATCGCCCATCCCGACCGGGCTGGCGGCCGACCAGGCCGGTACGCGTGCCGCACTCAACATCTACCCCAACCCCACCACCGACGGCGATGCCGCCGTGCGCGTGACCACCGGTACCACCGGCACGGCCACGCTGCGCGTCTACGATGCCGCCGGGCGCTTGCTCGGGCGGGCGGTTACGGTGCCTACTACCGCAGTCGGGCAGGCCACGGAGGTCAGCCTCCGCTCGGTGGCCGGCGCCCTGCGCGGCGGCGTGTACGTGGTGGAACTGACCACGGCCGATGGTTTCCGCCTGACCCAGCGCGCGCTGGTGTATTAATGAAGTAACGCGGCCATTCTGTCCGCGTTATGCTTTCGGCATTCAATGATTTTCCCGGCGCGCGGCTGTTCTTTTTCGGAGGAAGAGCCGCGCGCTTCTTTTCGGTGCTTTTGATGATTTCTCTTCAATCCCTTTTCCGGCGAACAGCAGGGTTCGGCTGCGGCTTAGCCCTGACTTCAAGCCTACTTATGGCCTTGCCGGGCGCTGTTGCGCAGACGCTAACCCCACCGGCGCCCTGCGGTACCGACCTGGCCCAGCGCCGGCTGCTTGGTCCGGCATATGAGGCCCGGCGGCAGCAGTACCGCGCACGAATCGCGGCGGCGCGGGCGGCGACGGGCAACGCGCCCCGGTCGGCGAGCGGGCCGCGCCTCATCATTCCGATGGTGATACATATCATTCACGACGGCGGGGCGAGCGCCCTCGATGACGCGCAGATTTTCGATGCCGTCCGTATCCTCAACGAAGATTTTCAGAAGCAAAATGCCGATACCGCCCTCGTGGTGCCGCCGTTTCAGCAGCGCGTCGGCGATGTAAACGTCGAGTTTCGGTTGGCCAAACTCGACCCGCAAGGTAACTGCACCAACGGCATCACGCGCACGTTTTCGCCGCTCGCCAACTCGGCCGACGACAACGTGAAAGACCTCATTTCGTGGGATGGCACGCGCTATCTCAATATCTGGGTCGTGAAAAACATCTCGTTTGGGGCGGCCGGATACGCGTATTTGCCGTGCTGGGTGGGGCCGGACATCGACGGTATCGTCATCCTGAACGGCTATATCGGTTCCATCGGCATCGGCAACGTCCGCAACTCGCGCGCCCTCACCCACGAGGTGGGGCACTACCTGGGCCTCAACCACACCTGGGGCGGCACCAACGACCCCGGCGTGCCCGCCAACTGCTCCGACGACGACGACGTGCTCGACACCCCCAACACGGTGGGGTCGTCGCCGGGCAACTGCAACCTGCAACAGGCCGCGTGTCCCGGCGCCATCGACCCGATCTCGAACGTCCAGAACTACATGGACTACTCGTATTGCTCGGTGATGTTTACGCAGGGGCAAGCCGACTTGATGTACGATGGCTTGGCCCTCAGCACGTTCGGCTCGTGCCACGCCACGCTCACTACGGCAGCCAACCTACAAGTCACGGGCGTAGCCGATGGCCTGAACCTGGGGCCGTGCGCGCCGGTGGTAGCGATTACGCCCGCGCTCGGCGCAACGGATATTCGGTCGGCGCGCGGGTGCGCCGGCGATTCGGTGCGGTTCGAGGGCGCCGCCTATAACCTGCCCGTTGGAGCGGCGGTAAGCTGGCAATGGTCGTTTCCGGGGGGCCAACCCGCCACCAGCACCCGCCGCACCCCGGCGGTGGTGTACGCCGCGCCGGGCACCTACCCGGTTACGCTCACGGCCACCGTGCCGGGTGCGCCCGTGGGCACCTTGACGGAAACGAATTTTGCGCGCATTGCCTCGCGCACGGCCGGGCTGACGGCGCCCGACATCGAGCTGTTCGAGGCGCCGCAGTTTCCGCTGAACCCCACCAACGCGGCGGCTACCTGGGAGATCGAATCGACTGCCCCCACTCCCGCCGCCCCTACCTGGGCCTACACCAGCGCCGCCGCCCAGCAGGGTACCGGTGCGGCGCGGGTGGCGCTCCGGGCCACGGCGGCCAACCCCACGGGTACGCGGCACGTGCTCACCTCGCCCACCATCGTCTTGGGCGCGGCCATTACGCGGCCGTTCATCTCGTACCGGCACGCGTACGCGCAAAGCACGCCGCTTTCCGCCGACCGGCTTGATGTGGCGCTTTCCTTCGATTGCGGCCGTACCTGGACTACCCGCCAGCGCCGCGCCGGTACGGGTCTGGCGCGCGGCAACGCGCCTGTGTCGCGCAATACCGCCTTCGTGCCCACCGCCGCCCAGTGGCACGAGGAGCGCATTACGCTCGGCCAGACGCTGCCCGCCGGCAGCAGTTTTCGGATTCGCTTTATGGCCATCGCCGACGACGGCAACGCCCTTTTTCTTGATAATATCCACGTCGAAACCTCGCCGGTGCTAGGCACCGGCGACGAAACCGACGCCCTGCCGAGCCTGACCGCCGCCACCCTGACCCTCGTCCCGAACCCGAGCGCCGGGGCCGATGCCACCGTTCGCCTGACCCTACCGACCGCTGCCGCCGCCACCCTGCGCCTGACCGATGCCACCGGGCGCCGCCTCGGTGTTAGTCAGACGGTGCGCGGCGCCGGGCCGCACGAAATCGGCCTGCGCACGCTCGCCGGGCCACTAGCAGCAGGGCTGTATTTCGTCGAAATGACCACCACCGACGGCGACCGCTTGGTTGCGCGGACCTTGGTATACTAGGCTGATCACCCACGGCGCCTACCGCCGCATACTACCTTTGCTGAACCCCTTGTGCCGGTTTACCACCGCTGCAAGGGGTTCTTGCACAACCAACCACCCTCAACCTCCACCAATCAACCATTCAACTTTGCCACTGATGCCAACCAACATCGCCCAAACTCCCCCCCCTTTACCCGACGTTGCGGCGCCCGCCGAAACGCCGAAACCCGCGCGCCGCGCCAAGCCCGTCGCCGATTCGCTGGTGCGCATGACCGAACTGGTGATGCCCAACGACACCAACCCGCTCCACAACCTGATGGGCGGCCGCATGATGCATTGGATGGACGTGGTAGCCGCCATTTCGGCGGGGCGTCACTCCAATGCGGTGGTCGTCACGGCGTCGGTCGATAATGTGTCGTTCGGCGAATCCATCAAGCTCGGCAACGTCGTGACGCTCGAAGCGCAGGTGACGCGCGCGTTCCGCACCTCGATGGAAGTGCATATCAACGTGTGGGCGGAGGATATTCCGATGGGCCGGAAGGTGAAATCGAATGAGGCGTTTCTGACGTTCGTGGCGCTCACCGCCGACGGCAAAACCCTCGAAGTCCCCGAAGCCATCCCCAGCACCGCCGAAGATCAGCGCCTCTACGACGGTGCGCTCCGGCGCCGGCAGCTCCGCCTCGTGTTGGCAGGCCGCATGAAGGCGCACGATGCCGTGGAGTTGAAATCGATTTTCTTCGACCCGGCGTTTACCCAGTAAGCTCAGTTTGTAGGGCGGATTTCAGCTCGCAGTTTGACAAAATGAGCAGTACCGATAGCCGGTAAACTGCGGACTGAAGTCCGCACTACATTCCTTCCGCCGTGTCCGCCGCCGCCCCCGACCTGCTAACGTTCTTCCAAACCATCTTCCCGGAGGAAATCTACGCCTTCGCGGAAGCGGCCGCAGACGGCCCTGACGCCGGCGGGGGGCCATCCCCCGCTGATGGGGGCGGCGCCCCAACCAACGGGGGTGCCCCCCCCCTCAACGGGGCGGCCGCTCCAACGCCCGAAAACTCCCCTCTCCCCGTGCCGCCGCAACCCGCCGCCCCGCCGGCTCCGTTAGTCGAAGCCCGGCTGCCAATCGCGGCGCCTGCTCCTCCGGCAATTTCTACTTCCGTTACCCCCGTTATGCCCGCTCCCGCGCCCGCCTTCATCCCCGGAACCACTCATCAGCAGAGCCGTGGCACGGGTGCCGGGGCGCTCATCGTGCAGCGGTTGCCGCCGGCCGAGTTTGCGCAACTCAACCAGCAAGCGTTTTGGCAGAACTTCCTGAAGTTCCTGGGGCTCGATTGGCCCACCGTGCGGTTCGTAAACGTGCTGACGGCCGCGCCCTTACCGCTGCCCGAACTGCTGGCCAGTGCGCCGGAAGCCGCCAAATTGCTGCTTTTCGGTTCCGGCCTGGTGGCGCCGCTGCCCACCGAAGCGCCCGCCTACGACGTATACCCGCTCCCCGAAAACGGCCCCGCCCTGCTCCGCGCTCACGCCGTGGCTGATCTCACGCCGGAACGCAAAAAGCTGTTGATGACGGCGGTGCAGGGGTGGCGCGGGTAGGCGCTCGCGGCCGTGCCACGGCCGCGCGGTCTGCTTGCATTCTGGTGCGGCAGACCTTCGGCGTATGCGTGAAGCCTGTCCGCCTGCGCCAACTACGAGAAAGACCCGCCCGATTGGCGTACGCCAACGGAGCGGGTCTTTGCTTGGAGCGCTGGCCCAACGATCAGCCGGCGGCTTCTATCTCGGCTTTACGAGCGGCGACTTCGGTGTCGAAGACCGTGAGCCGGTCCAAACTATCGGTCACGTGCAGCAAGTCCAGCTCGCGGGTCAATACTTCGGCCGGCCCACGGTAAGTCATCCGGTCTTCCAGTTCCTCGCGGCGGTCGGTGGCGCGGCGCAGTTCGGTGGTGCGCTTTTTCTTCAGGCTGCCGGCGGGCAGGCCCGCCACCGTAGACGTTAAAGAAGCCTCTTCGGCGATGGCGTCCGTCAGTTGGGCCGCCATTTCGGCCACCGTCGAGATGGTATTCTCCCCCGTGAAGGTCAGGTTGACCTGCCGGTGATTGAGATTTCGGCGTTTTTCGGCCGAGGCTGCCAGCGCGGCAACACAGTCGGCTATCGTGAGCAGCAAATTGACTGAAAACATGGCAAAACGGTTATGGGGTGAAAAAATGATGCGTCCGCCCCCTGACCGGGCCCTGGCCGGTTGGCGGGTTGGCCGACTCAAAACGCTCGATTTGGCGGAGTATTGCGTAGCGGCGAAAAATATTTTTCGCATCCGTTTTTATTCCCCTCGACTACCGCAAGTCGCGCGCAACGCCTATTCCGTAACGCAATGGGCCTGTAGGCCCGTGCTGGCAGCTTTGCGTAAATCCTGGCCTGTTTTCAGCCTTCGAGCCACGCCCGCAAGTGGTGCGCTTCCCCGTCGAGCAGCGCCAACCGCAACTGCCGTAGCGCGTGGGTAGCCGGGTGCGCCGGGTGCGTAGCGGGGCGTTCGGCCACCTCGGCTACCGTGGCGGCGCGGGCCGCCAGCCAGCGCCGGGCGCGGGCCACAGCCGGCGGCTCGGGAGCGCCGGCGGGGATACCGTCGGACAAACCCGCCAGTAGGGCCGGCAGCGCCGCCCGCCAGTGCGCCGCCACCCGCGCCGCGCCGTCGGGCGCCGTCAGCTCGTAGCGGAGCGTCGCCGCTTCGTGTTCGCAGCGGCGCAGTCGGACGCGTAGGGGCGCCTGCTCTTCGGCCGTCAGTCCGGTGGGGGGCGCGGGGGGCGTGCGCAGCCCCGCCGCTGCCGGTGGCAACGCGATGGGTATCAGGCTTTCGAGCGTAGTTGCCAGCGGTTCCGGCGCCCCACCCCCGATGGGCGGCGGCAGCCACACGGCCAGCGGGGTGAGCCGGTGCCACACAGCGGCCGAAAACCCCTTGCGCCCCGCCTCCGCGTGCGCCACCTGCCCGCGCGTGACGCCAAGCCAGCGCCCCAGTTCCGCTTGCGTCAGGCCGAAATACGCCCGCACGGCGGCGGGAATGCTGGCGGAAGGAATGGCGGGACGGCCCATGGGCGGGTAGCTTACTACTGGCGAGCGAAAAATACGCTACCGGCGGGTAGCGTATTTCCTTAACGCCGGCGGATAGGCTACCTGATATGAACTACTGCGAAAATCAGCATCGCACGTTTTATGAGATGCGGCGGCTTGCGAGATGATGACGGATGTAGGCAAGTACTAACGTAGTGCTTCACGTGGCGATGCCCAAGCTCGCTGCACATCGGGGTACGGACTTTCAGTAACCGCTTGCTCCCATTGCGCCACCACCTCTTGGTAATCTGCCGCTACGTCGGTGGGTGGGTTTAGCTCACGTAGCAAAGACACTATGGCTGCCGCAAAGGCGCGCCGGGCCGGGCGCTGTGCCAGTTCCTCTTTCGCTATCAGCGATGTAGCAACGAGTCTGTCGCGCCAGTCAGGCGCGGCGGTATGCGCAAACAGTAGACGCAGGGCTTGCAGTGGCGGGAATGCAAAGCGTGGCCATACACTTTTAGCGGCGTAAACCAGTAGGCGGCCCAGGCAATGCGTGACCGCTTCGGGGTTGGCCAGACCAGGTACTGTCACGCATTGGAAAAGTCAGTGGTGAATCACCCGGTATCCACCACGCGTCAATCGCTTCTCAGCCCCGCTCTACGCCGCCTGCTGGACCAAATACCGCGTAGCCTTCGGCGCCTCGATACCGCGCGCGCCGAACTCGCGGGCGACGTGTTCCGTGACGTAGTAGTACGTCTCCCAATAGGTGGCCGCGTTCGTCCAGACGCGCACATCGTAGTGGACGGCGTTTTCGGTTAGCTTGGTCGGCAGTACATCGTGCGGACGGTCTTGCAGGGCCGTCGGGCACGCGGCCACCACGGCGCGCAGCGCGGCGATGGTGGCGTCGAGATCGTTCTGGTTGCCGGCGGCAAATACCATATCCACCCGGATGATGCCTTTGGTGGAAATATTGGTCAGCGCCGAGGTGGAGAGCGGCCCGTTCGGGAGAATGATCGTCTTGTTGTCAGGCGTAACGAGGACGGTGTCGAAAATCCGAATCGCCTCGACGGTGCCCGTGAACCCTTGGGCATTCATCAGGTCGCCGACGCGGAAGGGCTTGAAAATCAGAATCAGCACCCCACCCGCAAAGTTTGCCAGCGAACCTTGCAACGCCAGCCCGACCGCCAGACCCGCCGCCCCGATGATGGCCACGAACGACGTGGTTTGAATACCGAGCGTGGACGCAATACTCAGCATCAGCAGCACCTTCAGCAAACCACTGATGAGCGAAAGCAGGAACGGCTGCACGTCGCGGTCGACGTGGCGGCGCGTCATGCCCTTCGACAGCAGCCGCACGAGCTGCCCGATGAGCCAGAGCCCCACCACCAGCGTGATGACCGCCAGCACGACGCGCCCGCCGTATTGCGTGGCAAACGTGATGAGTTGATCGGAGGCGCGGGAAACCGTGGTTTGCGCCTGCCCGATGGACAAAGCGGCGGGCGCCGCGAGGGTATCGAGAGCAGGGGTTTGGGGCACGAACAAGGGGGCCACGCGGGAAATAAGCGCGATGACGGCGCAAGCTACTGCAGCCCGCAAGGCCACGAAACGGCTTTTCGGTGAACCTTGTTGCTTGCCCGTCCAAACCGGTCAAATACTCGATGAAGCAAATGTTGTCGCGCCCCTTCTGAGGAATGAAACGGTAGGTAACGCCAAGCGCCTGCTTGGCGACTGACGCTCGGCGGCGCGCGGCGGGTACACCAAGCAGGCGCTTGGCGTTACGTTACTTACGTTCCGTTCCGCCACCTCAGACCCGCTCCACGGCCTCAGGGTCGGCACACACGGCCAGCCACTCGGCCACGGTACGGCGCGGCAGCGGGCTGGGCACCAGCACCTCCGGCGCTATTTCGGCGAGCGGCGTGAGGGCAAACCGCCGTTGCGTCAGGCGCGGGTGCGGCAGAATCAGCTCATCGAAGAACTCAACCTCGAACCCCCCAAACAGCAAAATATCGATGTCGAGCGTGCGCGCCGCCCACGGTTGTGCGCGGGTACGGCCGTACGCCTGTTCAATGGTTTGGCACACCCGAAGCAGCCCAAACGGGTCGAGCAGGGTGAGCAGCGCTACCGCTTGGTTGAGGTAGGGCGGTTGGCCGGCCACCGCCGCGCCGCCCCACGGGGCCGTTTGATACACGCCACTCAGGTGCGTGATGGCCCCGTGCGCCGCGAGCGCACCGCAAGCCGAGGCGAGCGTGGTGCGGCAGTCGCCGAGGTTGGCGCCGAGGAGCAAATACGCAGTGACGGGAACGGGCGGCGGGTTCATCGGGGGGGGCTACGCAGTAGGCGCGGCCGGGGGATGCGCCTCCAGCCACCACAAAACAACGACCGCGCGCCGAAACCGCCATTGAGCCTTACGCGGGCGCTACCCGATTTCGGGGCGAACTTGCGGCCTCTTCCCGCCGCTCCGGCCCTACCAGTTGACATCTTCCACTCCCCTGCCCCACTCGCTCGACGCCATTCAAGCGCCCATTGCAGCCGAGATGGCGGCTTTCGAGCCCAAGTTTCGGGCGGCGATGCAGAGCCGCGTGCGGCTCCTCGACCAGATTATGGGCTACATCGTGCGCCGCAAAGGCAAGCAGATGCGCCCGATGTTCGTGTTTCTGACCGCCCGCCTTTGCCACGGCCCCACCGCGCCGCTGCCGGAGGCCACGTATCGCGGCGCGGCCCTCATCGAGCTGCTCCACACGGCCACGCTCGTCCACGATGATGTGGTGGACGAAGCCAATTACCGGCGCGGTTTTTTTTCCATCAATGCTCTCTGGAAGAACAAGATTGCCGTGTTGGTCGGTGATTATCTGTTGAGTAAAGGGCTGTTGCTGAGCATCGACCACGGCGATTTCGAGTTGCTGCGCCTCGTGAGTACCGCCGTGCGCGAGATGAGCGAAGGCGAGTTGTTGCAGCTCGAAAAAGCCCGCTCCCTCGACATTACGGAGGAAGTATATTTTGAGGTGATCCGGCAGAAAACCGCTTCGCTGATTGCCGCCTGTTGCGCCGTGGGGGCCGCCTCGACCGGCGCCGATGCCGAAACCGTGGCCCGCGCCCGTCGTTTTGGCGAAGCTACCGGCCTCGCCTTCCAACTCAAAGACGACCTGTTTGACTACGGCCCGCTCGCCGATGCGGGCGTCATCGGCAAGCCCGTGGGCATCGATATCAAGGAAAAAAAACTCACCCTGCCGCTCATTCACGCCCTGCGTCAGGCCACGTGGCTGGAGCGCCGCCGCGTGCTGTACCTCCTGAAAAACAACACCGGCCAGCGTCGCGAAATCGAGCAGGTGATGGGGTTTGTGCAGGAACACGGCGGCCTCACGTACGCCACCGCCCGGATGCAGCAGCTCTCAGCCGATGCCCTCGCCACGCTGGCCGAATTCCCGGAATCGGCCGCCCGCGATGCCCTGCGCGATTTGCTGCGCTATACCATTGAACGCGATAAGTAAGATGTGGGGATGTCGTGAATCGTGCATTTTTAGCCTTTATACATTTACCCATTCACCCATATTACACTCCCTCACATCTCCCACATCTCCCACATCATCACATCTCCTCTAGCCATGGCCCTCCTCTCCACCCCCGATGATCACGACCTCGACGCTACCTGGGAGGTTGCCGGGCTGAACCTGCGCATTGCGGGCGGGCTCGTCGATCTGTTTTTGACCGGCTTTCTGGCCTCGGCCTTGCTCACGGGTGCCCGGCTGCAGGGTTGGCTACCGGTGCCCCCCGAAGATCCCACTGATTTGCAAATCAGCGATTTACTGCCCGTGCAATTGCTGGTACTGGGCGTACAGGTGCTGTATTATTTCCTCTGGGAAGCCCTTACGTACCGCACGCCCGGCAAGCTCCTGTGCCGCACCCGCGTGATGGGCGCCGACGGCGATGACCCATCCACAGGCGCCATTCTGGGACGCACCCTGTTGCGACTGGTGCCGCTGGAACTGCTCTCGTTTTTGGGGCCACTGCCCGGCGGCTGGCACGACCGCTGGTCGGGTACCTGCGTGGTACGCCGCGCCGACGGCCCCGCCGCCGAAGCCGATGCGGCCGCTGAAGACGACGAGTAAAGCCGATTTGGCGGCGGGGCGGTTATGCCGGTGACGCCGGCCGATACGTGCCGGCAGTTCCATTTCTACTCGATTTTAGATGATTGCCCTCATTTCCGGCACCAACCGCCCCCGCTCGACCACCCGCCGCGTGGCTGATTTTTACGCGCAGCGCCTCCAAGCTCACAATGCGCCTTACACGCTGATTGATTTAGCCGAGTTACCGGCCGATTTCACCACCACCGCCCTCTACGGCCAAACCGGCAAAAACCCGGATTTCAACCTTTTAGCCGACCGTGCCGCCGCCGCCGACAAGCTCGTGTTCATCGTGCCGGAGTACAATTACTCGTTTCCGGGAGTGCTGAAGGCATTCATTGATGGGTTGCCGTATCCCGGCGGCATCCGCAACAAAAAGGCGGCGCTGGTAGGGTTGGCGGCCGGGGCACAGGGCGGCGCCATCGCCCTCAGTCACCTCACGGATGTGCTGAATTATTTGGGCACGAACGTGCTGGCCGTCAAGCCGCGCCTGGCGCACATCGACCAGCATTTCCGCGATGGCGAGTTCATTCAGCCGTTGTACCAGAAGCTGCTCGATGAGCAAATCGCGGCGTTGCTGGCGTTTTGAATGTAGCGCGGCCTTTAGTCTGCCGTTTCACAACACGACTAGCGGACAAACTGCGGACTGAAGTTCGCGCTACAATCCGCCTCCTAACTAAACCATGCCGCGCGGGTTGCCCCTACTGCTTCTGCTGCTCAGTACCCTCAACCCTTTCGGCGATGCGGGGCTGAACCGCGTGCGCACCAGCAACCGCCTCACGGCCGAGGCCGCCACCGCCGCCGCGCAAGGCCGCCCGGAGGTTGCCATCCGCGCCTACGAGCGGCTCGCCGAGTTGGGGCCGCTGCCGGAGGAAGCCCGACTAAATCTGGCGCACGCCTACTTCCGGGCGGGTCATCTGACGCGGGCGCGGGCTACGTATGCAACGCTGAGCAGCAGTACCACGCTGCGGCGCCGGGCCACGGCGCTGCACCAGCTTGGGCTGGTGGCCGCCGCCGACCTAGACTACGAACGCGCGCTGCCGCTGCTACGCGCCGCCCTCCGTGCGGCCCCCACCGAACCCGCGCTGCGGGCCTCGTATGAACAATTGGCACGCTGGATGGCCGCCGGGTCGCAAGACCAAGATGACAACCCGCCGCCCGGTGGCCCCGGCGCCCGGCGTCCCCAACCACGCCCCGGTACCACGGGCCAACCCCAGGCTGCCGAAAACCGCCCCGACGGCCCCGGCACTGCCCCACGCGGCATCGGCGAACGGGCCGGGGGCGGAGACCGCCCCACTTCCACCGGCGACCGCAACCAGCGCGTCGGACAGGGGGCACAATCCGGCAACCAGCGTGGCCTCGGACCCAGCGCCGAAACTAACGGAGGCGTTCCGCCTACCCGTCCCACCGGCGGCACCACCGCCGCCGACGAGGCGACGCGCCGCGTCCAAACCCAACGCGCGCCCCAACCCGACGCTACCATCCCCGAGGCCCAGGCCCGCATGATTTTGGAAGCCATGCAAGCCGCCGAAACGCAGTACCTGCAACAGCTGCCCCGCCGCCGCGCCGCGCCCGACCCGGATCGGCCGGATTGGTAGGATTTGGGGGGATGTGCGAGATGTGGAGAAATGTGGGGATGTGGGGATGCGGAGCTTTCGCGCGGGGCTCTGCCCCGTGTATAGGTATTCGCGGGCCTCTGACCCGCCGGCAGCCCGTTAGCATAAAGCCCGCCTAGAGCAGACTTCAGGTGTCCCTTGCCCGGCCTTTGAAGGTCGGGCAAGGGACGAGAAATCCGCATTTACTTCGTCCCCGTCAAACGCGCGTCGTGGCGGGCCAGAGGCCCGCAAATACTACACACGGGGCAGAGCCCCGCGCGACAGCCCGCGTTCGCTCGTCACTCACAGAAACCCGTACCTTCGCAGACCAATCAACCCCGTTTTTATTCCCTGACCATGCAGTCATCGCAGCAAGTTCGTGAAGTCGTAATTGTGTCGGCCGTTCGTACGCCCATTGGGGCGTTTGGGGGCGTGCTGGCGTCGCAAACCGCCCCGCAGTTGGGGGCCGTCGCCATCAAGGGCGCGCTGGAGAAAGCGGGCGTCGACAAGGCCGAAGTCACGGCCGTGATTATGGGCAACGTACTGAGCGCGGGCGTGGGCCAGGCGCCGGCGCGGCAGGCGGCCCTGCTCGCCGGTTTGGCGCCGGAAGTCGAGTGTACGACCGTGAACAAAGTGTGCGCATCGGGCTCGAAAGCCATCATGATGGCCGCCCAGGAGATTATGCTTGGCTACCACGATGTGATCGTGGCCGGCGGGATGGAATCGATGAGCAATGTGCCGTATTATGCTACGCAAGCGCGTTTCGGCTCTAAGTTCGGCAACGTAATGATGCTCGACGGCATTGCCAAAGACGGCCTCGAAGACGTGTACAAAGGCCTGGCGATGGGCCACGCCGCCGATAACACCGCCAAAGAAATGGGGCTGACCCGCGAGGCGCAGGACGCGTACGCCATCGAATCGTACACGCGCGCCCAGAGCGCCCAGAAAGCCGGTTCGTTTCAGGACGAAATCGTGGCCGTGCCGATTCCGCAACGCGGCGGCGAGCCTGTAATGGTGAGCCAAGACGAAGAGCCCGGCAAATCGAACTTTGGCAAGATGCCCGGCTTGCGTCCCGCCTTCGACAAAGCCGGCACCGTGACGGCCGCCAACGCCTCGAAACTCAACGACGGCGCCGCCGCCCTGGTACTGATGAGTCGCGAGAAAGCCGATGCCCTCGGCCTCACGCCGCTCGCCATCATTCGCGGCTTCGCCGATGCCGAGCAAGACCCGTGGTGGTTCACCACGACGCCCTCCATCGCCATTCCGAAAGCGATGAAGCGCGCCGGCGTATCGGCCGAGCAGGTTGAGTTTTACGAAATCAACGAGGCGTTTTCGGCCGTCGCGCTCGCCAACAACGAGAAGCTGGGGCTTGATGCCGCGAAAGTCAATGTCAATGGCGGCGCCGTAGCGCTGGGCCACCCGCTGGGCGCCAGTGGGGCGCGCATCGTGACCACGCTGCTACACGTGCTGAAGCAAAAAGGCGCCAAAATCGGCGTTACGGGCATTTGCAACGGCGGCGGCGGTGCCTCGGCCATTGTGCTGGAGCGGGTTTAGGCGGCGGAATGGCGCAAAATCGAAAATTCAAGCACGGCGACGACCGATACGAGATTTTCTGGACGAGCGAACTGGCCGAACACATTGCCATTCGACACCAGCAGGAGCCGGATACGCATCCGCTCCTGCACCTCGACATCGCTCGCCTACTGTGCGGTCATCGCTATTTCGATGCGCCTTTACCGAACTCCCGAACCCGCCGCTTCTTCATCTTGTATGATGCTGAGCAAGACCGAATTTTTCGGGCAATTGTCACGCTGACCAACGACCCACAACACGGGCCAATCGGTCGAGCTTTGGTACATAGCTGCGTCATTTACAATTCTCCCATTTTTCGCTCGTTGATATATGAAACCTTCTAACGCCGCAAAAACCCCGAAATTGACCGCGATGAAGCCGGAAGCCGTACCGACTGATTTTCTGCTGGCTGCCGGTTTTCGCACACAGCAAGAATTGGAGGCATATGAGCAAACGCTCGTGCGGAAGATTCGCAGCGGCCAGCTTAAAGTAAATCCGCGCGCGCTACGGCCTTAGCCTCCATATGCCGTTAATCAGCAACCTCGTCGCAACAGCACTGCTACACTCTAAAACTGGTTGGCAGACTGTCGCGACGGGCTTGTAATCTTCTTCGACGCCACTCGTTGCTACTTTATGCGTCGCTGCCTTTTTACGGTCTTCGCGCTTACCTCGCTGAGTGCCCACGCGCAATCCACACGACCTCTTACCATCTGGGCCGACCCCGAAGCGCGCACCGTCGTGCGCGAGGTGTACCAGGCGCGGGTAGGCACTGATACGGTGCGGCACGGCGGTTTCCGGCGGTTTTATAAGTCAGGTAAGCTGGAGGCCGTGGGGCGCTATACCGAGGGTAAGCCCGACTCGCTGTACGTCGAGCAATACGAAAACGGGCAGCGGCGGCTAGAAGTAAACTGGGTCAATGGCCTGAAGGAAGGCCCGTTCCGGGCGTGGGCGACCGATGGTAAGCCGTTGCAGGAAGGCACATACAAGGCCAACCAGCAGACCGGTCCATTCCGCACGTTTTACCCGAACGGGCGGGCCAAGATGGACGCTGAGTTCGTCGATGGTTTCCCCGAAGGGCTCGTAAAATCGTTTGATTCGACGGGCGTCCTCGTCTCCGAAATCACGTACAAAAACCACCAGCCCAACGGCCCCACGCGCACGTTTTGGCCCGGCGGACAGGTAAAAACCGTGCGCACCTACCGCAACGGGCTGCCCGACGGCCCCGAAACGACGTATTACGAAACGGGCCAGGTGGCGTCGGAAATCGTGACGAAACCGGGCGCCAAGGAAGGCATTCAACGGTGGTATTTCCCGTCGGGAAAAGTGCAGCGCGAAGGTGCCTACCGCGTGGTGACGATTGCACCGCCGCCCGCCACGTTCACCACCGCCGACGCGCCCAACAAACCCCGCAAGCGCGAGCTGCGCCCCGATGCCGCCCCCGCCTTCACGGCCGCCCTCGATGGCCCCGTGACCGAGTATTTCGAGGATGGCACCGTGGCCGGCCGCACCGTCTACAAGAGCGGCACCCGCACCGGCACCGAGCAGTTTTTCTACCCGGATGGCGAGTTGCGCGAAGAAACGAAATATGCCAACGCCGCCCGCGATTTCGACCGCCGCCAGTGGTATCCATCGGGCAACCTGCGGGCCGAAGAACACCAAACCAACGGCCTGAAAACCGGCGAGTGGCGGACGTATTTCGACGCGCCCGGCACGCCATCCGAAACCGTTGCGCGGTACGTCAATAACCGGCTGGGCGGCGAACAACTGACGTATTTCGCCAACGGCCGCACGCGTACGCGCGGCACCAGCGAAGGGGGCCGCAAAACCGGCCTCTGGCAGGAATACGACGAAACCGGTGCCCTACGCACCGAAACCACCTACAAAGCCGGCCAAAAAAACGGCCCCGCCCGCGAGCTGACCGCCACCGGCACCGTGACGGCCAGCGGCAACTATTTGGCGGGCCGCCAATCGGGCCGCTGGACGTGGTTCGACCCCGAAACCGGCAAGCCCACCCGCGCTGCCACTTTTCGTAAGGGTGTAGAACTGCCGCCCGATGCGGGCGCGCCCAAAAAGCCCACCCGGCCCGCGCCGCGCACCTCCAACCACACGCGGCCCGTGCCGAAAGCAACGGGCAAACCCGCCCCCAAATCGGCGGGGAAGTAGCGTACGGCGGTTCGGCGTGATACCGCTCCGCACGCAACGCCTTTTTTTGCCGACCTTCGCGCCCCATGACAATTCACTACCTCACGACACCGGCCGAGCTGCCGGCCGCGTGCCGGCACCTGCGCGGGTGCCCCCAACTGGGCGTCGATCTCGAATTCGACGATATGCGCTACCGCTACGGCCGCCATTTGGGGCTGGTGCAGATTTTTGACGGCCAGGAAGTGTGGCTCATCGACCCGGTGACGATTCCCGACCTCGCGGAGTTGTTCACGGTTTTTGCCGACCCCGCCATCGTCAAGGTATTCCACTCGTGCCGGTCGGATATTTTGCTCCTCGATGAACTGTACGATGCGCGCGTGCCGAACATCGTCGATACGAGCGTGCTGGCGCAATTGCTCGGCGAGGCCGATAACCAGATTTCCCTTGGTCGGCTGATTCAGTTGGAGTTGGGGATTGAAGTCGATAAAGGCGAGCAGAAATCGAATTGGCTGAAACGCCCGCTCACGGAATCGCAGCTCGAATACGCCGCCAACGATGTCATCTATCTATTCGAGCTGAAAGACCGCCTCGAAGCCAAGCTTGCTGCGCTGGGCCGCACGGCGTGGGCCGCGCAGGAAAACGCCGTTCTCGACACCGTGCGCTACCACCGCGACCCCGAACCGTGGGCGCGACTGGCGGCCAAACTACGCATCGAGCCGCACGAAATTCCGATTTTTCGCGCCCTCTGGCAAGTCCGCGATGATGCCGCCCGCGAACTGGATCGCCCGTCGTATCAGCTTTTCGACAACCGGTTTTTTCCCGATTTCATCCGTAACCCGCCCCTTTCGGAGCAGGAATGGGCCAACGTCAAGGGCACGCACGCCGTCCTGCGGCGCTCGCCGTACCTCGACCGCCTCGCCGCCCTCACCCCCGACCGTTTCGTGGCCCCCGAACAGGAGGCCCGCGCCCCGCGCGCCCGGGGGTTCAAGTGGCGGATGTCGGCGGAGAAGAGCCGCTTGGTCGAGGAGCGCGAAGAGCAGCTTGTGGCCCTCAAAAGTGCCGTAGCGGCCCGTTACGGGCAAAATCTCGCCAACTTAGTACTATCGAACAAGACGATGGCGGAGGTCGTGGAGTTGGGTGCCGATGCCGTGCTGCGCCCCTGGCAGCAGGAGGTGGTACGCGAAGCGGAAGCCACCGCCAACGGCGCGCGCTACGCCGATGTGGCGCCCGTACTGCCCGCATAGCGTAGCGCCACCCACTTCTTAACCCAGGCGTAACCCGCCGGGCGTACCTTTGCGGCGGTGGCCCCGAAACGTTCTTTTTCGGGCTGCCGCCGCGCTTTTTTTGTGCTTATGACCTTCCGCATTCCGCGCCTGGCCGCGGTGCTGCTGGCCGGCCTACCGCTCAGCGGGGCCGTAGCCGGTGGTTTTCAGACTCTGCCGCAGTCGGCTTACGCCCTTGGGCTGGCCGGTGCCGTAACGGCTTCTTCCCGTGATGCCTCGTGCGCGTGGTTCAACCCCGGTGCCCTCGGCATGCTCGATTCGGCGAACGTCAGCATCGGGCTTACGGCGCTGAACGTGCGCCGGGCCTTCCGCAGCACCGCCACCGGGCAGCAAGTCGTCACCGATACCCGGCCGATGCTGGCGCCGAACCTCTACGTGGCGCTGCCGCTCGATTCGGCGCGGCGGGTGGTGGTGGCGCTGGCCGTCAATTCGCCGTTCGGCTACGACACCAAATGGCCCGCCGGCTGGCAAGGGCGTGCGCTGGTGCGCGAAAGCCGCGTGCGGACGCTCTTCGTGCAGCCGACCGTCGCGTACCGGTTCTCCGACCGGTTCAGCATTGGCGCAGGCGCCGTGCTGGTCGGCGGCGATTTACTGTTCGACCGCGCCATCGGCGAGTTCGCCGACGCCTCGGCGCGCTACGAAGCCTCAGGGATGGGTGCCGGCTGGCACGTGGGCGTAAAGGGCCGCGCGGGCGACGAAATCGCATTTGGGCTGGCGTATCGCTCGGCCGTAAAAGTGGACATGACGAACGGCACCGCCGCGTTTCAGGGCGTGCCCGGCTCGCAGCAGTTCCGGTTTCCGGCGGGCGCTACGTTCGGCACCGCGCTGCAACTGCCGTGGCAACTTTCGGCGGGTATCAGCAATGCCATTACGCCAAAATTGCTCCTCAATTTTTCGTTTGAGTTAAGCGGTTGGAGCGGCTACGATTCGCTCAATATTGCCTACGACAACAACGTACGCCCCACCGAGCGCGGCGGCCGACGCTATGAAGACGCGATGGCCTTCCGCGTGGGCGCCGAATACCAATACACCCCGGCGTTGGCGCTGCGCGGCGGTATTTACTACGACGAAAGCCCCGTGCGTGATCAAAACATCACCGCCGACCTGCCCGACGCCAATATGTTGGGTGGCAGCTTAGGCGTTGGGTATCAAATTGGGGTACAGCGCACTAAGGGCAATTATAGTGATGACCGCTACCGGTCTACTTCGACGGCGCGCCTCAGCCCTTGGCGAATCGATTTCGCTTACACCTTCGGCATTTCCGCGACGCGCAACTCGCTCAACAACCCCGAAGACCTGACGGTACCCGCCATCAGCGGTAAGTTCCGCAACCTGCACCACGGCGGCGGCATCAACCTGAGCTATCAATTCTAACCGTTTCCGGGGCGGGCGGGCGGCCCGCAGCTTTTTCTTTCCGATGATATTTCCGATGCGCGCATCTTTCCTCCTCACCTTGGGCCTGACGGCGGCCGTTGTCGGTTTCACCGGTTGCGAACCGGAAACAGAATCGGCGCCCGCGCCATCGGCCGGCTCCGCCGATTTCAGCCGCGTGGTGGCCATCGGCGATGATTATCTGGCCGGCGTCACCAACGGCGGCCTGTCGCGCCAGGGGCAGGAATATTCGGTCGCCAACCTGTTGGCCAAGCAAATGCAACTGGCCGGGGGCGGCGCGTTTTCGCAGCCGCTATTGCAACCCACTGAAACTACTGGCGGGCTCGCGCTTTTGGGTCTCACCGACCGCAACGAAGCGCTGACCGGCCCGGTAGCGCCCACGTTCACCGCATCGGAAACTTTCGGCGCGGGCACTGCGTGCGCCGTTACGCGCTACCGTTTTCCGATTTGGGAAGGCGCCGCAGCGGGTACCATTCCTCAAAATCTGGCTCTTCCCGGCCTGACCCTAGCCGATGCGTTGGCGCCCGGCCTCGGCGACGAAGCCAACCTAAGCGACCAAGCGCGTCCGTACAATGCCTATCTGGAACGCATCCTCTCCGACGGCGCCGATTCGCGCAGCTACGTTTCACTGGTAAAGGACGCGCGACCGACGTTCATCATCCTCAACATTGGGTTGAGCGATGTGCTGCCGTTCGTGCTTTCGGGGGGCACGTGCAACGCGCTGCCTACCAATAATAATGTACTGGGCGGCCGGGCGGCGCAGTTGTTCGATTCGTTGCGGGCGACTAACCCCAACGCCCGTGGAATAATCATTGGCTTGCCGCGAATTTCCAACCTCCCGCTGACCCGTACCCGCGTCAGCGATCTGAACCGCCGCTTGGGGCGCCCGAATACGGCACCGATGTACGTGGTGAACGATGCGGGCGCTACGGTCGAAATCGCTTCCAACGACATCATTTTGCTGCCGATGACGGGCCGGGTCGGGCGCCTTGAAACCGCGACCGGCGCACCTGCCAACGCTCCATTTGGCCTCGACAACTCCAATCCGCTCCGCGCGCAGGATGTACTGGCCGACGGCCAATTGACCACTGCCAACAGCCGCATCACCGCGCGGGGCGGTATCAACGAAACGCTGGAGGCCCGTGCCGATTCATCGCGCGGGCGGTTTGCGTATACTGATATTGATGCCTCGGTCCTCGACCTGGTAACAGGTCGGTATATTGATGGCGTGCGTTACTCCGGCGACCCAATTACGGGTGGTCTGTTTTCGCTCGATGGCTACTCGCTTTCGCCGCGCGGTAATGGACTGATCGTCAATTACATCATTAGTGTCCTCAATAATGCGGAGCAAGGCTTCAACGCCCGGATTCCGCAGATCGATATCAATTCGCTGCCGGCTACGGTGGTGCCGTAACAGGCTGCGCCAACGCTACGGCGGCGGCAAGTTGTAGTGCGGACTTTAGTACGCATTTTATCGGCTACTCGCCCCGTTGCTGTCAAACTGCGGACTGAAGTCCGCACTACATTTTCTTTGATGCGCCTTGTTGTTCAGCGCGTTAGCGAAGCTCGCGTGACTATCGGCGGGGCCGTGCGCGGCCAGATTGGGCCGGGTTTGCTGGTACTCGCGGGTATTGCCCCCACCGATTCGCCCGCCGACGCTGCGCGCCTCGCCGGGAAGCTGGTGCGGCTGCGGATTCTGGCCGACGACGAAGGCAAAATGAACCGCTCGGTACTCGACACCGGCGGCGGTATTCTGCTCATCAGCCAGTTTACGTTGCTGGCCGACACGCGCAAGGGCAACCGGCCGTCGTACACCAGTGCAGCCCCGCCCGACATTGCCATTCCGCTCTATCAGACCCTGATTCGGGCGGTGGAAAGCGCGCTGGGCCGCCCCATTGAAACCGGTGAATTTGGCGCCGATATGCAGATCGCGTTGGTGAATGATGGGCCGGTGACGATTATTTTAGAATAACATAGCCTGCCGTAGTCCGGCGCATCCGGCACTGGGAAAGTGCCGAACGCATTTGCTCCCATGACCATCGAAGAAGCCCAACATACCGTCGATCAGTGGATTACAACCACCGGCGTACGCTATTTCAACGAACTGACCAACTTGGCCATGCTCACGGAGGAAGTGGGCGAGGTGGCGCGCATCATCGCGCGGCGCTACGGCGAGCAATCAGAAAAAGCGACGGACAAAGACAAGGTGCTGGCCGATGAATTGGCCGACGTGTTGTTCGTCGTTATCTGCTTGGCGAACCAAACCGGCGTCAATCTGACGGAGGCTTTGGCCCGAAACCTGGAGAAAAAGACCGCGCGCGACGGCACTCGGCACCGCGACAATCCGAAGCTGAACGCCTAATCGCGTATCACCAACGCATCCTCACGCCACATCGGCACGACGGTGTAGCGGTCGATTTCCAGACAAAACTGCACATCGCGCTGCAACGCCTCGCTTAGGCGCGCAAGCCGCTGCACGTGCGACGATTCCTGCAAAAAAGTATAGGCATCTGCTTTGGCCGCCGCCCATAACTGGCGCGCGGCGATTGCGGCATCCGAAGCGGGCGTAAAGTCCGGCGCCAGTGCCGCCACGAGCGCCCCGGCAAACAACGTATCTTCCAGATTGATGGCACCTTTCCAACCCGCGCAGACCACCAGCGCGGGGCCGTGGTGGGCCCGTACCCAAGCCGCTACGGCGCTCAGATTGAGGAAGGTGCCGGCGCAGAGGTGTTCGGCGCCCTGCATCAACGCCCGCCGGATGGCGAGGGTGCCGTTGGTGGTGGTCATGGCGAGGGTGCGGCCACGGTAAGCACCCGCCTGAAAGGCAAATGGCGAGTTACCCAGGTCGAAGCCCGGCGCCTGTTGGCCGTCGCGCTCGGCGGCGGTGAGGTGGCCGAAATCGCGGCCGAGCGCCGCGCACTCCTCCAACTCACTGACCGGGATGATGCGCGCCACGCCGTGCGCCAACGCCGTGACCATGACCGAAGTAGCGCGCAGCACGTCTACGACTACCACAGCCGTATGGCGCAGATCGCCGTGCTGATGGAGGAGTTCGGGGGTGAGGCAGACGTCTATTTTCATTTGGGGATGAGTAGATGAATA
Organism: Hymenobacteraceae bacterium; assembly: GCA_031425525.1. GTDB lineage: Bacteria > Bacteroidota > Bacteroidia > Cytophagales > Hymenobacteraceae > JANNMJ01. The sequence continues at coordinate 35,580 of JANPJM010000035.1, forward strand.
GATGACGGTATGGTACCTACTCATCTACTCATCGAAAAAATCAGGCTTTGTAAAACGGTAGTTTCACCACTTCCGCTTTCAGATTCCGGCCGCGCACTTGCACGAAAATTTCCGTCCCGATCTTGCTGAATTCGGTTTTTACATAGCCCATCCCGATGCCCCGGCCGAGCGATGGAGATTGCGTACCGCTCGTGACGTGGCCAATTTCCTGCCCGGCGCCGTCGGTCAGCGGGTAGTGGCCGCGCGGGATGCCTTGCTCGCGCATCTCGAATGCGACCAGCTTGCGGCCCGTGCCGACGCCTTTTTGTGCTTCGAGGGCAGCGCGGTTGGTGAACTCATTGCCGGGGACGAATTTCGTAATCCAGCCCAAACCCGCTTCGAGCGGGGAAGTGGTATCGTCGATGTCGTTGCCGTAGAGGCAGAAGCCCATTTCGAGGCGGAGCGTGTCGCGCGCGCCCAAGCCAATCGGTTTCAGCCCTTCCGAAGCGCCGGCGGCCATAATTTTATCCCACACCGCAGCCGCGTGTTCGGCAGGGATGTATAGTTCGAACCCGCCCGCGCCGGTGTAGCCGGTGGCTGAAATGATGACGTTTTCGACGCCCGCGAACGTACCGATTCTGAAGGTATAATAGGTGATCGCGCTGAGGTCTTCGGTGGTCAGCGATTGCAGCGCGGCCACCGCTTTTGGTCCCTGCACCGCGAAAAGCGCGAGGTCGTCGGAAAGGTTTTCGAGGGTCGCGCCGCAGGTGTTGCGCGCCGAAATCCACGCCCAATCTTTGTCGATGTTGGAGGCATTGACGACGAGAAAATATTCTTCCGCCGACATCCGGTACACCAGCAAATCATCGACGATGCCGCCCGTTTCGTTCGGCAAGCATGAGTACTGAATCTTGCCATCGGCGAGGGCGGCTACGTCGTTGCTCGTACAGCGCTGCACCAAGTCGAAAGCGCCCGGCCCGCTCACTCGGAACTCGCCCATGTGGCTAACGTCGAAGATACCGACCCCGCGCCGCACGGTGTTATGCTCCTCAATATCAGATGAGTATCGAACGGGCATGACATACCCCGCGAACGGGACCATCTTGGCGCCCAGCGCAACATGCGTATCGTGCAGGGGGACGTGGCGGGGCGGAGCAGAGGAGATTTCTGACATAACGGCGAGCGTAAAAGCGCGGGGAAAGGAAACTGACCGATTCGGCTGGTCAAAACTACGGCTGCCGCGCCGCGCCGCACCTTTGTGGCACCGACTGGCGGACGCCGATTACCCACTGCCTCTTCTTCGGCTCGCTGTTTTCCCGTGCGCATTGCCCTCGCTTCCGTCCTCAAGCCCGTAACCGACCCGCGCTTACTCGCGCGGTTGGGCCGCACACTGGCCGAGCTGCCGGGCGCGGAAGTGCATATACTGGCCCACGTGGCGACCGATGCGCGCGCGCCGCGCCCGGATACGGAACGCCCAAACGTATTTCTCCACCCGATTTTTAATTTTCCGCGCCTGAGTTTGGCGCGTGCGTTGGCCGGACGCACACTCAGCAAGTACTTGCGCCGGATTCATCCTGATATACTGGTGGTGGGCGCGGCCGAGCTGCTACCCGCCGGGCTGCGGTGGCAACGGGAGACGGGCGGCAAACTGGTGTACGATGTCAGGGAAAACTATGCGCTGAACGTACGCACGCAGGGCGTTTTTCCGCCCGCCGTGGCCGCCGTGTTGGCCACTCGCCTCGAACGCGTCGAAGCCGCCGCCGCCCCGCACTTGGCGGGTGTTCTCTTGGCCGAACGCGTGTATGCCGCCCAATTGCCGTGGTTGACGCGGTGCCGAAACGTGGTCATCATCGAAAATAAGTACCAGCCACCGACGGCCATTCCGGCGGTACCCTTGCGCGCGCCGGTGCTGCCTGTCCGCTCCCTCCGGCTTCTCATCAGCGGCACGCTCAATGAGTTGTATGGCACCTTCGACGCCATCGAGGCGGTGCAGGTGCTGCGGGCGAGCCAGCTGGCTTCTGTACCGCAACCAGCGGCCGAGCTGTTGATCGTCGGGCACGCGCCCCAACCAGCCGACGCCGTTAGGCTCCGCGCGCTGGCGGCCGAGCGGCCGTGGCTGCACCTGACGGGTATCGAGCATTCGGTGCCGCATTCCGTTATTATCGACGCCGTGCGGCGCGCCGACATTGGCCTCCTACCCTACCGCGCGCACCCCAGCCTAACGGGCTGCGTACCCACGAAAGTGTGGGAATACGTGGCCGAAGGGCTGCCTGTCGTAGCAACCGATGTGAACGATTGGTGCAAAGCAATACCCGAACTTAGTGAGATAGAAGGCCGTGGCGCTTTCGTTATGTTTAGCAACTATTTCGATTCGGCCAACTTTGCTGCATCCATCGCTCATGCGGTCAGCCGAGCGTCGTTTGCCCCACCACTTCCGGCGCCGACCGCAGCTTTCTGGACAACGGAAGCCCCGCGTTTGTACACCTTTTTCAGTAGCCTTCGATAGGCCATTGAGCGGGCTGTTGAGCGGGCTGTTGAGCGGGCTACCGAGCGGGCTATCTTTGCCAACCTTTTTTGCCGCGCAGCATACTGCCTTGCGCGCCCTTTATTCCACTCGCCTCCCCTAGCCCACCCGAATCTTTCCATGAGCCAGCCAACCACCCTACGCCACTCCCGCATTGCCGGCGTGGGCCATTACGTGCCGGATCGCGTGATCAAAAACGCCGATCTCGAAACGATCATGGACACTTCTGATTCCTGGATTCAGGAGCGCACCGGCATCAAGGAACGCCATTGGTTTGAGGAGGGCAAAGACACCACCTCGAATATGGGCACCGCCGCCGCGCGTAAAGCGCTGGAGATGGCGGGTATCGAAGCGAGCGACGTGCAGATGATCGTGTTCGCGACGCTCTCGCCGGATTACGTTTTTCCGGGGTCGGGCGTGCTCACGCAGCGGCAGCTGGGCCTGACCGATGTACCCGCGCTTGACGTTCGGAACCAATGTACGGGGTTCATTTATGCGCTGTCGGTCGCCGATCAATTCATCCGCACCGGGATGTATGATAATGTCCTCGTCATCGGCTCCGAAATTCACTCGTCGGGCCTCGATATGAGTACGCGCGGGCGCACCGTATCCGTCATTTTCGGCGATGGTGCCGGGGCCGTAGTGCTGCGCCCGGCCACCAAAGAAGGGCACGGCATTCTGAGTACGCACCTGCACGCGCAGGGCGAATTTGCGGAGGAGTTGATGGTCGAGAGCCCCGGCTCCAATTTCAACGACCGCGTGCGACTGGCCCTCGAAAAGCCCGAAGCGATGTACCCCTTCATGAACGGCAACCAAGTGTTCAAGCACGCCGTGACGCGGTTTCCGCAGGTCATTCAGGAGGCGCTCGATGCGAACGGGTATCAGGCAGCCGATATCGATTTGCTCATCCCGCACCAAGCCAATCTGCGGATTACGCAGTACGTGCAGCAAAAAATGGGTTTGGCGCCCGAAAAGGTGTTTTCCAACATCGAAAAATACGGCAATACCACCGCCGCATCAGTGCCCATTGCCCTGAGCGAAGCCATGGCCGAAGGGCGAATTAAAGAAGGAGATCTAGTGTGCCTAGCGGCGTTTGGGTCGGGCTTTACGTGGGGATCGGCGTTGGTTAGGTTTTAGTGTATAGTGTATAGGATTTAGGGCTTAGGGTAAAGAGTTTACAGGCTGATTAATTAATTCAAGCGTTAAGAATGCCACCTCGTTGCGATTCTTAAACCGCAGTCGAGCCTAAACACTAAAACCCAAACACTAAAACTTAAACCCTACCTCAAATGGCCACCTTCACCGAGGAAAACTACCTGAAAGCGCTCTACAAGATTGCGGAGCGCAGCGGCAAGCCCGACGTGAGTACCACGGCGCTCGCGGAGGCGCTCGATACGCGGGCGGCCTCGGTGACGGAAATGCTGCGGCGGCTGGCCGAAAAGGGCGCCGTGCAATACGAAAAATATCGCGGTGCGCGCCTCACCGATGCCGGCCGAACGGTGGCCGTGCTTACCATTCGGCGGCACCGGTTGTGGGAGGTTTTTTTGGTCGATAAACTTGGTTTTTCGTGGGATGAAGTCCACGAGGTGGCCGAGGAGATGGAACACCTGACCTCAACACTGCTGCTCGAACGGCTCGATGCCTTTCTGGGCCACCCCGACGTAGACCCGCACGGCGACCCCATCCCGTCGGCAGCGGGCGAATTTCGACCGCGCCCGGCCGCGCAACGGCCGCTGGCCGATGCCGAACCCGGCCCCGCGCGACTTTGTGTTACGGGTTTGCTCGATACGGGCGCCACTTTTTTGCAGCACCTCGACCGCCTCGGCCTACGCCCCGGCACCACCCTGACGGTGGTCGAGCGGTTTGCTTACGACGGCACGTTGCGCGTGCGCCGCGCCGGCGAAATCACCGAAACTGTGGTCTCGCGCGAGACGGCGCTGCAAGTCCTGGTGCAGTAAAGGAGCTTCGGCAGCCGAGCAAGTGGCGTTACATCGCGACTGAATGGCGCGGCACGTTACATTTACTTCGCTATGGAGTCTTTTTTCGCGTCCGTGCCCTTGTGGGCCATTTTCTTCACCGTCGGCGTGGCCTTGCTCGCGCTCGAAATGCTGTCGCTGACGTTCGACCTGCTCTGGCTCGGCATTGGTGCTATGGCCGGCGCGTTGGTGGCGTGGCTGGTACCGAGTGCGGCGCCCTGGGTGCCGCTGCTGGTGAGTATTGGCACGGCGCTCGTGCTGCTGGTTTTTGGGCGGCGCTGGGCCAAGAAGCAGCGCGGCATCAACCGATACGTGTCGGCGGCCGACGCGCTCGTGGGGCGCGAGGCGGAGGTCGTGCGCGCCATCCGCCCGCCGCAGCTTGGGCTCATCCGGTCGGGTAACGAGACGTGGAGCGCCACGGCCGCGCACGCGCTCGAAACCGGTCAGCGGGTGGTTATCACGAGCCGCTCGGCGACGGTGGTGACGGTCGAGATTTTCACGACTTGAGCGTTTAATCGGTCGTAATCGGCTGATTCAGAGATTATCACTTCCCTCCTTCCTGCTTTTTCTTTCCCTCCCCTATTACCCTATCCAACATGTCGTATTTCGTCATTGGTATTCTCGTGCTGGCCGTCATTCTGGTGCTGGCGGGCGTGAAAGTGGTGCAACAGCAGCGCGTGGGCGTGCTGGAACGTCTCGGTAAGTTCGACCGGCTACTGCATCCGGGCCTCAACATCGTGCTGCCGTTCGTGGAATACGTGCGCGTGTACCACGATCTGCGGATTCAGCAAGCCGGCGTGCCGCCGCAATCGGTCATTACGAAAGACAACGCGCAGGTAATTATTGACACAATTATTTTTTACCAAGTCAATAATCCCGAATTAGCCACCTATGGCATTTCTGATCTGGTGCAGGGCGTGCGCAATATTTCCACGGCCTCGATGCGCCAAATCATCGGCAATCTGGAGCTGGACGAAGCCCTGAGCGGCCGGGAGCGCATTTCGACTGAAATCCGGCTTGCGCTCGACGAGGCCACTGAGAAATGGGGCGTCCGCATCGAGCGCGTCGAGCTGGTCGATATCAAGCCGCCGGCCGATATTCAGGATGCTATGGACAAGCAAATCAAGGCCGAACGCACCCGCCGCGCCGTAATTCTGGAAGCCGAAGCCGCCAAGCAGGACACGATTTTGCGCGCCGAAGGCGACCGGCAATCCAAAATCCTGCGCGCCGAAGGCGACCGTGCCTCCGCCGAACTTTCGGCACTCGGTCAGGCCGCCGCCATTCGTTCGGTAGCCGAAGCCGAAAAGGCGCGGATCGAAATGCTCGCCTCGGCCCACCTCACCCCCGAAGTACTGACGTGGAAGTCGTTTGAAGCCTTGCAGGAGATTTCCAAGGGCGCAGCGAACAAGATTTTCATCCCGACGGCGGCCGTGGAAACGCTGGGCAGCATCGGTGCGATTGGGGAAATGCTGGCGGCGAAGAAGTAGGTAATGAATAACTTCATCCGCCTGCACGTAGACGGCTATGGCGCTTACGAGCTCAACGGACAGCGTTACATCGACTGGATCGGCATAGAAGTAAGCAATGGCCCATTTTCAGGTTATACCGACGCATTTCTTTCGGGAGAAGAAATAGCCCGTTTTGCAGCTGGGATAATCGCGTATCCATTGGCTGAAGAGCCAATCAAACTCAGAAGCCTAATCATCGAATCTAATGGTACCGAACAATGCTTGGCTAGCCTGATTTTACGCGCCGATCCGTACCGAGCGGTAAGGATAGACGTACGGCTGGAAGTGCTTCCGGCCATTAATTCTGATGTCACGCACGTCTGCCAAACCGTAATATTTGCAGATTACGAGCCTATTCGACGCTTTAGTCAGGCCTTGATGGGAATCCTGCGCGGCGATCTGGACGAAGCGATACTGGTCGCAAACGAATACAAAGGTTGATTTTCATCATTCGCTCAATGCCTTTTCTGTCATTGCGAGCAAAGCGAAGCGATCCGGCGAATGTTCAACGGCTGCTGGCGCCGGATTGCTTCGTCGCAAAGCCTCCTCGCAATGACAGAGGAGTAAAAGCAGGTAGTATAGCCCCTCCTCCCGCTTGAAACTCCTCTTCATCTGTAGCCGAAACAAGCAGCGCAGCCTGACCGCCGAACGTGTTTTCGACGGCTACGACGGCCACCAAGTCCGCTCGGCGGGTACTGAGCCGGGCGCCCGCATCCGGGTTACGGCCGGGCATTTGGGCTGGGCCGATTTGATTTTCGTGATGGAAAAGCGCCATCAGCAGCGCCTGAACGCCAAGTTCGCGGCGGAGTTAGCAGACAAGCGAATCGTCTGCCTGCACATCCCCGACGATTTTGAGGTGATGGACCCGCGCTTAATTCACCGTTTGCAGCAGGTAGTAGCTCCCCATCTGGTATAGCCGCATTTCAGTTTAACCATTTTCGCGCTTACCGGTTGATAGCTAAGGCTATTTCGCGCTTTCCCATCCTATGAAACCACCGGCCGCTACCGTTGCTCTTCCGCCCATCCGAGGCGAAGTACGGGCGGCCCACGGCACGCCCATCATCCGCTATGAAACGGAGTTTCAGGGGCGGGTGCTGCATATAGAATGGCAGCCGGGCCCGCCGCTCGAAGACGTTAAAATCGGCTTCAACGCCGTGGCGCGCCTGATTCGGGAAACCGGGTGCGGAATCGTGCTTTCTGATTCGAACGGCGTGCTGGGCGATTGGTCGGAGTTGATTCCGTGGATTCGCTACGATTTTTTGCCGGCGGCATTGGACGCCGGGCTTCGCCACCTCGTGGATGTGCTGCCGCTCGACCCGGCCAACTCGTTTTCCGTCCACGCCTGGCGCGAGCAAACGCGCGGCCTCGTACAGCACGATGTATTCAGCGGCATTGCGATGGCGCGGCAGTGGTTGGCGGGTCGTTTGGATGGGTAGGCGCCACCCGACGCGCCACCCAGGGTAGCAATCCCTTCGGGATAGTAACCCTGGGCTGTGGAATAGAACCCTTTCAGGGTTCGCTAACGCGCAAGAATTTCTGATTTTCGTTGTGGCTGTTAAGTCACCGCAACACAGTTAGCGCACCCCACGCCCACGCCCGACCTTTGCGCCGTGAGTTCAGCTATTTCCTCGACCATTGATACCATCGTGGCGCCCGCCACGGCTGCCGGGGCGGCGGGCTTGCACGTCATCCGCCTGAGCGGGCCGTGCGCCGTGGCCTTCGCCGATGCGCTGTTTCGGGGGCGCCGTGCCCTCGCCGACGCTCCGGCGCGCACGCTGCATTACGGCCGACTAGTCGATGGCGAGCGGCTGCTGGACGAAGTGGTAGTAGCGGTGTTTCGGGCGCCGCACTCGTACACCCGCGAGGATGTGGTGGAAATCAGCACGCACGGCTCCGATTACATCGTCGGGGAGGTGTTGGCGTCGCTCACGGCGCGGGGGGCGCGGCTGGCGGGGCCGGGCGAGTTTACGCAGCGGGCGTTTTTGAACGGCAGCCTCGATTTGACGCAGGCCGAAGCCGTGGCCGATGTCATTGCCGCCGATTCGGCGCTGGCCCACCGCGTGGCCGTGGCGCAATTGCGCGGCGGCGTTTCGAATCAGTTGCGGGAATTGCGGCAGGAATTGATCGATTTCGCCGCGCTGCTGGAATTGGAGCTTGATTTTTCGGAAGAAGACGTGGAGTTTGCCCACCGCCCGGCGCTCACGGCGCTACTGGTGCGGGCGCTGGATTCGGTGGAAGAATTACGCGCCACCTTCGGCCTCGGCAACGCCATCAAAAACGGCGTGGTGACGGTGATTGCCGGCCGACCGAACGCCGGCAAATCCACTTTACTCAACGCGCTCGTTGGGGAGGAGCGCGCCATCGTGAGCGCCATTGCCGGCACCACGCGCGATTTGATCGAAGACGACGTGCTGCTCGGCGGGCTGCGATTTCGGTTTGTCGATACGGCCGGACTGCGCGAAACGACCGACGAAGTGGAGGCCATCGGGGTGGCCCGCACCCGCGCCCGCGCGGGGCAAGCCGCCCTGCTGGTGTACGTTTTCGACCTGACGACCGCGACGGCCGCCCAGGTAGAAGTGGATGTTACGGAACTGCTCGCGGGCCGCGAAATTCCCGTGTTGCTCGTGGGGAACAAGGCCGATGCGGCGCTGCAAACGGCCGCGCCGGACGGGGCGCTCAGCATCTCTGCCCACCAACCGGCCGACATTCAGCGGCTCAAAACGGCTTTGCTCGACACGGCGCGCCGGGCAGGGCTCGATGCGTCGGCCACGGCCACCATCATCACAAACGCCCGGCACCACGCCGCCCTGACCCGCGCCGCCAACGCGTTGCGCGCCGTGCTGACGGGCCTCGGCAGCGGCTTAGGCACCGAATTAATCGCGTACGACTTACGCGCCGGCCTGACGGCGCTCGGCGAAATAACCGGCGACGTGACGCCGGATGATTTGTTGGGGTCGATTTTCGGGCGGTTTTGTATCGGGAAGTAGCCGCCTCGGTCACGAGTTGGTAGCACATCAGATGGTATGCTACATTTTTTACGCCTTATCATTTTGGTGTAGCCTGTCGTTTGCTACATTTTTCGCTTCCTAATCAATTGTTGTAGCAGTCCGGTTGCTACACGTTTCGCACTGCTGTTAAAAGTGTAGCACCTCGTTAGGCCGGGTCGTGAGCCTTCCGTCTACCGTTACCTTTACTTTCTATGGAAGGCCTCACCAAAATAGATGACTTAGGGCAGCCGCGCGTGGTAATCGTGGGGGGCGGGTTTGCGGGGCTGGAGTTGGCAAAATCCCTCGCCGATTTGCCGGTGCAGGTCGTCCTCATCGACAAGCACAATTACCACACGTTTCAGCCGTTGCTGTACCAGTTGGGCACGGCGGCGCTGGAAGCCGACTCGATAGTGGCGCCGTTTCGGAAGCTGCTCGGCAAGCTGCCGAACGTGTATTTCCGGCTGGCGGAGGTGGTGGGAGTCAATACCACAACGCGGGTCGTGGAGACGAGTATCGGCCTCGTGCGCTATGATTATCTGGTGATCGCGACGGGCGCCGAACCCAATTTTCTTGGTTCGCGCGATATTCAGCGGCACGCCATTACGCTCAAGAGCGTCGATGATGCCATTGAGTTACGCAATACCGTGCTGGCTAATTTCGAGGAAGCGTTGCAGCTCGGCGACATCGAGAAAATCAACTCCCTGCTCGATTTCGTGATCGTTGGGGGCGGCCCCACGGGCGTCGAGATTGCCGGGGCGCTCAGTGAGTTGCGCGCGCATTGCTTCCCGCTCGATTATAAAGAGCTGGATTTCCGGGAAATGGACATTCACCTCATTCAGAGCGGGCACGTGTTGCTGAAAGGGATGTCGGCCGAAGCCTCGGCGAAGGCGCTGACGTACCTCAAGCGGTTTGGGGTGCAGGTGTGGCTCGACCGGCGGGTGAAATCATATGATGGCTACACCGTGACGCTCAATACCGGCGAAACGCTCATTACGCGCACCCTGATTTGGGCGGCGGGCGTGAGCGGCGCGCCCATTCAAGGGCTCCCGGCCGATTGTCTGGTGAGCGGCAACCGTTACGCCGTCGATGAAGCGAGCCGTATCAAGGGACAGGAATACGTGTTCGCCATCGGCGATATTGCCTCCATGCGCACCGACGCCTACCCCGATGGCCACCCGATGGTGGCGCAGCCCGCCATTCAGCAGGGCAAGCATCTGGCGCGCAACCTGCGCCGCGCCCTCACCGGCGAGCCGATGACGGCGTTTCAGTACGACGACAAAGGTTCGATGGCGACCATCGGGCGTAACCATGCGGTGGCGGATATTCGGTTATTCGGCCGAAACCTGCACCTCGGCGGGTTCATCGCGTGGCTGGCGTGGGGCGGGGTGCATGTGATGTCGCTGGTGGGGTTCCGTAACCGTTTGATGGTAGTACTCAACTGGTTCGGCTCGTATTTGAGCCAGGATAAGGGTTTGCGCTACATCATCGGCAAGACCAAAGCCCCGCGCGTAGAGGAGGAACCGACGGAGAAAGCAATTGTGTGAGGCGCCGGTAAGGCGGTTGTAGTGCGGACTTCAGTCCGCACTACATTCTTACTGTTTTGTGATTGCTATCAGCAGCCACCCCAAAATGGCCGCGCGCAACGTCCAGGCCACCGTTCTCACCCAGTTGGTACGCACCAGCGCGGCCACCAAAACCGCATCCGGCCCGGCGGCCAGGCGGTTGTGCAGCGGCACGGCCACCAGGCCGGTATGCGCCCACGCCACCAACACCAACGCAAAGGCGGCCCAGCCCAGCCAGCCGCCCGCTACGGCGCCTCCCCGCGCCGCCAACCAGCCGCCCAGCAGCAGTTCGGCCACCATCGGCGCCATCACCACCCACGTCATGCGCGTGGTGTGCGCCCGGTGAAAGGCGGCCCACTCGGCGGCCCCCACCAGCCCGAAACTGGGGTAATGGACTACCTGCACCGTCCAGATGAGGCCGATGAGGTAGAGGGCTAAAGCGAAATTGACGACCAGCAGCAGCTTCATTGTGCGCGTAACCGGGGCGGGCGGCGGTAGTTTCGCGGCCCCAACACGTAACGCTGTCGCCGCTTTGCTCGCCTCCCTCCCTTCCACCCTATTCGTTACCGGCATCGGCACCGATGTGGGCAAAACCGTGGCCGCTGCCGTACTGGTGCGCGCCCTCGGCGCCGATTACTGGAAACCCGTGCAGGCCGGCACTGCCCCCGCCACCGATGGCGGTACCGTGGCGGCGCTCGTGCCGGCGGCCGTTTGCCACCCCGAAGCGTACCGCCTGGCGCTCCCCGCCTCGCCCCACGCGGCGGCGGCGGCCGAGGGCATCACGCTTTCGCTCGAAACCATTTTGGCGGCGCGTCCGCAAACGGCCCGGCCGCTGGTTATCGAGGGGGCCGGGGGGGTGCTGGTGCCGTTGGCGCCCGGCGTCGTCGTACTTGATTTGATAGCTGCCCTTGGTGTGCCGGTGGTGGTGGTCAGTAGGCACTACCTCGGCTCCATCAACCACACGCTGCTGACGGTGGAGGCGCTGCGGGCGCGGCAGGTTCCGATTGTGGGGCTGGTTTTCAATGGGCCGCCTACGCCAGCTACTGAGACCTTCATTGAGGAGTATACGCGGCTGCCGGTGCTGCTCCGCCTCCCCGAAGCGCCCGACGGCGTGACCGCAGCGGTAATTTCGCGCTGGGCGGAAGGTTGGGAGATGAATAGGTGAGGAGCTATGCAAATGTGCAAGTGTGCCGCTCGCGGCGATTCGCGCGGGGCTCCGCCCCGTGTGCAGGTATTCGCGGGCGTCCCGCCCGCCAGTAGCCCGTCGCGCTTAGCCCGCCTGAACGAACTAGCCGCGCGGCGGGCCGGGGCTGGAGCCCCCGAAATAGCCCACACGGGGCGGAGCCCCGCACGAAAGCCTGCGTTTATGCCCATCTCTACTCACCTCCTAGCCTCCTCATCTTCACATCCCCGGCCCTTTCACTTAATCCTATGGCTTCTCTCTCCTCCCGCGACCAAGCTGTTCTTTGGCACCCCTACACGCAGCACGCCACGGCGGCCCCGCCGTTGGGCGTCGTGCGCGCTGAGGGAGCGTGGCTGCATACCGAGGCCAACGGCGCGGTACTCGATGCCATTTCCTCGTGGTGGGTGAACTTGCACGGGCACGCCCACCCGGCCATCGCCGAGCGGGTAGCTGAGCAGCTTCGGACGCTCGAACACGTCATTTTTGCCGGTTTCACGCACGAGCCCGCCGTGCAGTTGGCCGAGCGGTTGCTGCCGCTATTGCCCGGCGACCAAGCACGCGCCTTTTACTCCGACAACGGCTCGACGGCCGTTGAAGTGGCGCTCAAAATGGCGTTTCAGTTTCACCACAACCACGGCCGGCCGCACCGGCGCCGCGTACTCGTGCTGGAAGGCTCGTACCACGGCGATACGTTCGGGGCGATGGCGGTGTCGGAGCGGAACGTGTTTACGCAGCCGTTTTGGCCGTTGCTGTTCGACGTTACCACTATCCCCGTGCCCCGACCTGGCCACGAAGCAGCGGCGTTTGCGGCGTTGCGCGCGGCCCTAACGCCCCCGCCCGGCGCGCCCGACCACGATGTAGCCGCCTTCATCTGCGAGCCGCTCGTGCTGGGTACCGCCGGCATGCTGACGTACTTGGCGGAAGCACTTGCCGAAATGCTCACCATTTGCCAGCGGCGCGGCGTGCTGACCATTGCTGATGAAGTTTTTACCGGCTTTGGGCGCACCGGGCAGCTTTTCGCCACCAGCCATCTCCCGTTCGGCGCCGCCACGCCCGACATCATTTGTTTGTCGAAGGGGTTGACGGGTGGCACGATGGCGCTGGGGCTCACCACCTGCACGGCGCCCATTTACAACGCGTTCCTGAGTGCCGACCGTACCCGCGCCTTCTTCCACGGCCACTCCTACACCGCCAACCCGGTGGCGTGCGCCGCCGCGCTGGCTTCGCTCGACTTACTGCTGGCGCCGGCTTGTCAGGCCCAGATTGCGCTGATTGCCGAGGCCCACGCGGCGGCGGTGCCCGCGCTGGCCGCCCACCCCGGCGTGCGCGAAGTGCGCCATTTGGGCACGCTGCTGGCCGTGGAACTGGCGGCGGGCGGGCCTACCTCCTACTTCCACACGCTGCGCGATACGCTGTACCAAGCGGCGCTCGACCGGGGCGTGCTGCTGCGGCCGTTGGGCAATGTGGTGTACGCGCTGCCGCCGTATTGCGTGACGGTCGAGGAGCTGCAACTGATTCACGAGACGCTGCTGGCGCTGGCCGATGCGGCGCAGGGCCTCACGAGCGGCTTGGTGGCGCCCCCACTTCACTCGCACATTGCCGATTGCTGATGCCGCAGAAAGTAGTAAGCGAGCCGGGAGCGCCTAAAAAGAGGCGTAAAGAGGCGCCGATGGAAGCCGTCGTCGTTCGCGGCGTGGGGGCGGTATCGGCCCTTGGTTTCGAGGCCGATGAGGCGTATGCCGCCGCGCCCGCGTTCCAGGAGCTCGCGTTTGCACCGCCCGGATCGGCGGTGGCGGTGGCGGCGGTGGCGCCCGACGTTGAGGAGACCTTGGCGCAACTGCGCACCGAACCGGCGCTACGCGCCCTCGACCGGGCAGCCTTGCTGGGCGTGCTGGCTGCCCGGCGCGCGGTGGGCCGCGCCGGTTGGCTGACGGCGGCGGCGAGCGGCCCGGACGCGCCCGAAATCGCCATCGGGTTGGGGTCGTCGCGCGGGGCCACAGGGCGGCTCGAAACCGCCCACGCCGATTTTCTGACCACCGGCCGCGCGGCCCCTACCACTTCGCCCCTCACTACACCGGGGCATCTGGCCGCCGCCATCGCCCACGATTTGGAAGCGCGCGGCGCTGTGGCGGGCGCGGCCGTGAGCCACAGCAGCACGTGCAGCAGCGCGTTGCAGGCGCTCGGCACCGGGTTCGCGTGGCTCACGGCGGGCCTCGCCGACCGGTATCTCGCGGGCGGTACCGAGGCGCCGCTGACCGCTTTCACGGTGGCGCAGTTGCGGGCGGTGGGCATTTATTCCGACTTGTTTGCCGACGACTTGCCGTGCCGACCGGGCGCGACGGGCGCCACCGCCAACACGTTCGTACTGGGCGAAGGCGCCGCCGTTTTTGCCTTGGAACGCGCGGTGCCGCGCCCCGGCGATGTGGTGCTGCGGGCGGTGGGGTTTGGGTTCGAACGGGCGGGCTCGCGCACGGGCATCACGCCCACCGGCGAGCATTTTCAGCGGGCGATGCGGCAGGCGTTGCGACTGGCGAACCGCGAACCCGCCGACGTGGATGCGCTCATTCTGCACGCCCCCGGCACGGTAGCGGGCGATGCCGCCGAGCTGGCCGCCGTGCAAGCGGTTTTCGGGGTCGAAGGTCGCGGGCGGCGCTATCCGGCGCTGCTGTCCAACAAATGGCTGCTGGGGCACACGCTGGGCGCGGCCGGGGCGCTCAGTCTCGATCTGGCGATTTGGCTGCTGCGGAATCCGATAGCGGCGGCTCCGGCGCCGGGCTATGCGGGCTTTCTGACGGGCGTTGGTCGGCCGGCGCGCCCGCGCCGGTGCGTGCTGGTGAACGCGGCCGGGTTTGGGGGGAATGCGGCGTGTGTGGTGGTGGAAGTAGCAGTTTAGCGCCGCCGTTACGGCTGGTGCAAGCGCCGGCGTAGCTCGTCGTGGTAGGTGCGGCCGATGGGGGCGCGCAGCCCACCGGCAAGGGCTACTTCGCCGATGGCGTATTCTACGGTTTCGAGGGCGGCGAAGGCGACTACCCAACTGCGGTGGATGCGCACGAACCCCAGCGGGGCGAGGTGTTCTTCCAGCTCGCGGAGCGGGAGGCGGAGGGTGTATTTGCGCCGCCCGGCGGTGTGCAGATTCACGTACATCCCATCGGCTTCGAGGGCGTGGAGGTCGGGGAGGCGGAGCTTGGAATAGCGCCCCGGCTCGCGCAGAAAGATGCCGCCCGGCAGCAGCGCCGAACCATCGGAGAGGCTGACGGTGCGGACATCGCGCCCCTGACTTTGCACGAAATGCTGCACCGCCAACTCAATGGTATACCGGAGCTGCAACGCTTGCCAGGGCTTGATCAGAAACGCAAACGGCGTGACGGCGCGCGCGCGGTCGAAGGTGGCGGGGTCGGGGTAGGCGGTCAGGAAAATGACGGGGACGGCCTGTTGCGCCACCAAGCGCGCGGCGAGCGCAATGCCATCCACGGGAAAACCACCGCCAACTGCACCGTCGGATGCTACCTCCGCTGCAGTGGGCCGGAGCTGGATGTCGAGGAGCAGCAAATCGGGGCTGAGGTCGGCGAACATCGTTTCGGCTTCGGTCACGGAACTCGCCACCCCCACCACGGCATACCCCAACTCGACGAGCGCCCGGCGCAGGGCGAGGGCTTGCCCGAAATCGTCTTCGACGATCAGTAGCTGCATCTGGAAGGTCTTCATCGATTGGGGGCTTCCGAAGGGGAAGGTTTGGCTTCAGCGGGCAGCGAAAATTCGGCGGTGGTGCCATGGCCGAGGGTGCTGCGCAACACCAATGTACCGCCCATCAAGTGTACGAACCGCGCGCTGAGCGGCAAGCCCAGGCCCGTACCCAACTCGCCGGCGGTGCCCCAGGTAGAGTCGCTGGTACCGGCGAGCAGGAGGCGTTCGAGGCGCGCCGGGGCGATGCCGAGGCCCGTATCGGTGACGGCAAACCGGACGCGCGGGGCACTATCGGGGGGCGTAATCAAGCCGACAGCTACCGAGATAGCGCCGCCTTCGGGCGTGAATTTCAGCGCGTTACCGATCAGGTTGCGTAGCACGGTGGTGAGCAGATCGGGGTCGGCGGAGAGGTACAGGTCGGGCGGGGCGAGCTGCACGTTCAGGGTGAGGCGTTTGGCCAGGGCAACGGGTTGGAGGAGCGCCGTTACGCCGCCCACTACTTCGGCCAAGGGCAGGTGCGCGGGGTGGGGCACGGTCTGGCCGTCTTCGGTGCGCGCCCAGCGCAGGAGGTTGTCGAGGAGTTCGCCGAGGTGGCGCGCGCCGGCCGCCAGCGACGCGAGCAACCGGTGGGCGTCGGCGGCGTGCGGCCCCGCCGGCACCAGTTCCTGCAACACCGGCGTGAGTTGCTGGAACGACGCCACGGGGCCGCGTAAATCGTGGCCGATGATGCTCATCAACTGGTCTTTGGTGGCGTTGGCCGCGACGGCCTGGTTCTCGGCCGTGCGGGCTTGCGCTTCTGATTGGGCGAGCGCCGCGCTGGTGCGGCGCAACCGGAAATAGAAGGCGCCGCCGACGGTCAGCAACACCGCCAGCGCGGCCAGCGCGCCGCTCAACCACCGGTTGCGCGCGGCCGTTTGGTCGGCGCGCAGGGCGGTCAGGCGGCGCTGCTGTTCGAGATTTTGGAGTTTCGCGGCTTGGGCTTCCACCCCAAACGCCACCTGTTGGCGCGCCAATTCATCGCGTTTCTGCTGACTCCAGATCGAATCGTAGAGGACGTGCGCCTTTTGCAGCGTATCGAAAGCCGCTGCGGGTTGCCCCAAGTGGCGTAGCGCATCGGCCATCCCGTTGAGGGCTTCGGCTTCGTAGTCGGGCGTGCGGCTTTGCCGCGCCAGGGCGGCGGCGCGGCGCGCCAACGCCAGCGTTTGCGGCCATTGCTGCAACCGTTGGCGCGTTTCCATCAGGCTCATCGCGGCGTACGCTTGGTAATAGGGCACAGCGAGTGTGGCCGCCACCGAATCGGCCTGCACGAGGTAGGTAGCGGCCGAATCGGGGGCGCGTTCCCGCAACCCATTGCCCCACCGCGCGAGGGTCAGGAACTCGGCGAGGCGGTCGTGGCGGCGCCGACTTTGAGTGAGGAGCCGCCGAAAAATCCGGCGCGCTTCGGGCATCCGGTTCAGTTGAACGTACACGGTCATCAGCCCCGCCAAGGCGATTTCGAGCGTTTGCCCCCGGTAGTAGGACGTCAGGGGTTCGGCGGCGGCCACAGATTCTTCAAAAAGCCGGGCGGCGCGCGGCAAATCCTGCTGTTCGAGGGCGGCCCCGGCGAGCCCTTGCAGGGTTTCGGCGAGGTAACGGCGCTCGCCGGTTTGGCGGCTCCGGCGCACCGCCAGGTTGTAGTACTGTTGGGCCTCGGGTACGTTGCTGGTTTGGTTGGCGAGGGCCCCGAGGTTGTTGTAGATTTCCAGTTCGCCGCCCACGAACCCGATGCGTTTGGCGAGGCGTAGGTTGTTCAACAGAAGGGTTTTGCGCTCGGCGGGCGGTGCGTTTTCATCGTCGAGCGCCCGCACCAACTGGAGCCCCAGATTTACGCGGGCGGTGTCAGCCAAGTCGGGCCGCTGTAGTAAGGCGCGTACTGAATCGGCCGGCGAAGCCGGGTTGGCGATGGCGGCGTTGGCGCACGGCATTCCCGCGCCTAACAGCCCCGCGTTCAGCCAAACAAGCCATTGTATCAGGGAGCGCACGGGCGAGGTGGAATAGGCTGCAAAGCAACGCCCGCCGGGCGGTTCCGGGCGGCGGGCAAGTGCCTCACTTGCCGGCAACGGCGGCCGTAGCGGTGGGCGTAGGGGCGCCCAGAAGCCGCGTCAGTTGGGCTTGCACGGTCAGCAGGGTGGCGTGGTCGGTGGCGGCTTGCGTTAGGTGCGTGCGCAGGGCGGCGTTTTGGGTTTCGAGCAGCGCCACGCGCCGGGCCAGTTCCTGGGTGGCGCTCACGTTGAGCATCGCCAACGCATCGTAATCGACACTCAGAAAATCATCGACGTATTTGCCGTACACGAATAGCTCGGTGTAGGCCGTGGCCGAAGCGAAGGTCACGGTGTAAGCGTCCACCACCGTCACGGCCACGTTGAGGTCGGCGTTGGTAGCAGTGTAGAACCGCATTCGCCCGCCCGTGGTGGACAGCTCGTGCGGCTTCGCCATCGTCACGATGACGTGCCCGTCGGCGCATTGTACCCGGGTGGCGCGCTCGTACACATTCGGGATAGCCTGCGTGCTGGTGGTCACGGCGACGGGCATTAGTGCCTTGATATCTTGGGCGATGACTTTCTTAACGACTTGATCGGTGTTCGCCACCTGGTCGATGTAGGTGTAATCCGTGACCTTGATCTGATTAAGCAGCGCCAGATCGGCTGCCCGGTCGCTCACACCCACGATGCGCTTGATGCGCGCATCGGAACTGACGTTGAGCGCCCCGGCGATGATGATGTCGCTGACCCAAAACTGCCCGCCCGTGAAGTAAGCGGCCACCGGGCGGCTGTTGCCGCCCACCGACGCATTGTGCTGGAAACCGCTGTTGCGGTTCATATAGGTCACGATGGGGTTGGTGGGCGTCATCTGGCCGCCACCGTTGACGTGGAGTTTGGCCTGCGGGTCGTCGGTGCCGATGCCCACGTTGCCGTTGGGCATAAACGAGACGTTAGGAGTGGTACCGCGGTCGTCGTCGGCGTAGAAGCGGATGGCGGCATTGTTGGTCACGAAGCGCATCCAGTTGCCAGCCACGCGCGAGTAGAGGCCCAAGTCGTTGGTGGAGGTGATGGTGGTGCCGCCGCGCTGAATCACGCCGCCGTCGAGCTGCATGCGGCCCGTAACGTGGAGCATCTGGTTGGGGATGGTGACGCCGATGCCCACCGCCCCGGCCGCCGTCACCGTCAGCCGATCACCGCCCAGGCTATGCCAGAGGGTCGCGCGGTCGTTGGTGGCGTACCACGAGAAGCGTTTGCTGTTGTCGGTGCGGTCGGCAAAGGTGAACTCGGCCGCATTGCCGCTGCTGTAAGCGCCCCCCGCTACGTGCAGCGCAAAGGCCGGCGTATTTGTACCGACCCCAAGGCGGCTGGTGCTGTTATCCCAGAAGAGTTGACTGCTGGTCGTCAGGCCCGGCGTACTGCTGAACACCACGCCGCCATCGGCACTGCCCGGCAACGCGATGTTGGCGCCGCTGATGGCCGGGGCTACATACTGCGCCGCCGGGACGGGGCTGATGGTAAGGACGCCGTCGCCGGTATTGGCGCCGTCGGTAAACACTACGCCCGTCGTGCCCCCCGGCGCCGCGTAGGAGCTGCCGCCGCCGCCGCCGCCAACGCCGATCGAACCACCGCCGCCGCCGCCACCGTAGTAGCCCCCGCCGCCGCCCGCCGAACTGCCAAAGGTGCTGCCCAGCCCCCCTTGCCCCAGGCTACCTGCCTGCGCATTGCCGTTGGAGGGCGCACCCGCCGCGCCGCCGGCGGTTTGGGTGCCGCCTTGCCCACCGGCAGCCGCGCCTGCCAGCCCAGTCAGTCCGCCGCCGTCGCCCCCTGCGGCGGCCAGGGCCGCGCCGCCGCCGCCGCCGGCCACCAGCACCCGGTTGGTCAGGGCGGTGCCGCCGCGCCGCAGGTCGGTGGCGCCGCCGCCGCCGCCCTGATACTCGCTCGTGTACCGAAACAACTGCGGAGGTGGCAGCGGCGAGCTGCTGACCGTTTGCAGCACCGCGTTGCCGCCGCCGTTGTAGCCGCCGCCGCCCACATTTGGCGGTCGCACCCCGTTGAGGAACCAGTCTACCCGATTGCGCGTGGCCGCCCCGCCCACCACCACCAGGAGCACCTCGCCCGGCGTTACGGCAAGCGTGGCCTGCGCCCGCGCCCCGCGCGAAGCTGCCGGAAACGGGTTAGCGCTTCCGGGCAGGCCGGAGGCCCCGCGCGCGTCCACCCGTACACTCGTCACGCCCCTCGGCACGGTGTAGGTTTGCGGCCCGCCGGTGAAGCCGAATGTCTGGCTACCCGGCACGTAAGGAGTTTCGTCGTTGCTGATGGGGGCCGTCCAGGTCGTGCCGTCCCACACGTTGAGGTGCTTGCTGTCGGTGTTGTAGATCATCAGACCCGTAGCGGGTGCCCCAATGGCATCGCGCTGCGCCTGCGTCAGGCGCGGCGGCAGAAAGCCCTTGTTGTTGGCCGGGGCGGTCACGTCAAGGGCCGCCGATGCAGCCGGCGTGACCGTGCCGATGCCCACACTCTGCGCGCTTGCCGGGGCGGCCGGCAGAATAAGCATGGCCAAGCCCAGGCAAAGCCTCGCAAGAAAGGTTGAATCTAAAGGAATAACGTAACGCATCGGCGGTTCGCTGCGCAATGAGATGCACAACGCCGCAAACGTATTCAGGTATTCAAGACCGCAGGCATGAAACCGATACGAACGACAAATCTGACTAGCCGAACGGCAGACGGCAGTTTTTTCTTCGCTGATTTATAGGTTTTACCCTCCCTTGCCCGGCATTTAAATGCCGGGCAAGGGAGGGGCTTATCCATTGATTTAGGCGTTCTACTCGCGCACCAACCGCCGCGTAAACGCTTGCCCGTCCAGCGCGCCGCGCAGCAAATACAGCCCGGCGGGTAATTCCCCCAAATCAATCACTGCCGAAGCCGCCGTGAGGTGCCCGGCGCGCACCCGGCGCCCCCGCCCATCGAAAACGGCGTAGCCCACGGCCGTATCCACCAACCCGCTCAACCGAAAACGGCCGTTTGCCGACGGGTTCGGCGCGGGCTGCAGGGCGCGCGTCGCCGCCGATTCAGCCGAAAGGCCGAGAACGGGCGCGACGCCATACCGCAGATTGCCGTCGGAATAGGCAAGCAAGCTGGGGTAATCGGGGTCGGTGCCGCACTGCGGTCTTGGAAACATCGCCGCGTTCAGATAGCCGAGCCGCTCGATTACTTGGCCCGTGTAGGTGAATAACGCGTTGAGAGTGGAGTCGATATTGGCACCGGAAAACGCGAACGCGTACCGGTATTGCCTCACCAGCAGGTTACCGCCGTAGCTGCACGTGCCAACCGAATCAATTCGTAGCGCCGCCTTCCCGCTCACGCAGCCCCTGGCGATGGAATCGACGAACCCCGGCCCGGCGGCGAAATCGACGTACAATACCGCCCCTTGGCCTGATGAAGCCCACACTTGCCGGCCGCGCACCTGCACAAAACCCGCTGGCTGCGGCGCCGAACCCGCCGTGTACACGCCGTTACCCAAGTAGCCGTAAAACTGCGATTGCAGTACCCGCCAGCTTCCCGGCAGCCCCGGTAGCAGGGTATCGTTCACGACGTAAACACGCGACAAGTACGGCCCGCTGATGGTGTTGGTGTTATACCACCACTCGGCGCCCGATGGCGCAAAAACGGTGGGCGTTTGCGCGGCTACCGGCTGCGAAACCGCCACCAGAAATGCCAGTAGGGCAGCGAGAAGGAGTTTTTTCATCGGGTTGAGAAGCACAATGGCGCTTTCTGAAAACAGGACGCCCGGCGTACCAGTGAAGTCACTTTACCGCTAAAAAA
Organism: Hymenobacteraceae bacterium; assembly: GCA_031425525.1. Lineage (GTDB taxonomy): Bacteria > Bacteroidota > Bacteroidia > Cytophagales > Hymenobacteraceae > JANNMJ01. The sequence goes on from JANPJM010000035.1 coordinate 56,826, forward strand.
AACCCGCAATGCAGGTTTTCTGCCTCACCTTTGCCGAACCGTCAACCCGCCCCTCCCCGATGCCTGCCGCCCTGCACGAAACCCATTTTACGCTGCCCGGCCAAACGGCCTTTTACCGGGGCAAAGTGCGCGATGTGTACGCCCTCGCCGACGACCGCCTCGTGATGGTCGCCACTGACCGCATCTCGGCGTTCGATGTGATTCTGCCGGAACCGATTCCGAATAAAGGTCAGGTACTGAATCAATTGGCGGCGTTTCAGTTGGCCGCTACCGCCGATCTGGTGCCCAATTGGGTGGAAGCCCAGCCCGACCCGTGCGCCACCGTGGGGCGGCGCTGCCGGCCGTACCCGGTGGAAATGGTGATTCGCGGCTACCTCACCGGCCACGCGTGGCGCACTTACGCCGCAGGGGGGCGCGTGCTGTGCGGCGTCCCCCTGCCCGATGGTTTGCGCGAGTATGATGCCCTGCCCGGCGGCCCTATCATTACACCCACCACCAAAGCAGCGGCGGGGCACGACGAAGATATTTCCAGGGAAGAAATTTTGCGACAGGGCCTCGTTTCGGCCGCCGATTACGCGCAGCTCGAAGCCTACACCCGCGCCCTCTACCAGCGCGGCACCGAGGTAGCGGCGGCGCGCGGCCTCATTCTGCTCGATACGAAATACGAGTTTGGTTTCGACGAACGCGCGCGCCTGATTCGCGTCATCGACGAAATTCATACCCCCGATTCGTCGCGCTATTGTTACGCCGAAGGGTTCACCGAAGCCCGCGCCCGTGGCGAGGCGCCGCGCCAGCTTTCCAAGGAATTCGTGCGCCAGTGGCTCATCGGCGAAGGGTTTCAGGGGAAGGACGGCCAAACGCCGCCGCCGATGACCGCCGCGTGGTGCGAAACGATTGGCGGGCGCTACGTCGAACTTTTCGAGTTGCTGACGGGCGAAAAATTTGTCGCCGCCGCCACCCCCACCGAAACGCCCGCCGCCCGCATCGAGCGCCACCTACACGCTTGGATTGCCGCTAGCGGCCCATCGGCGGCCTAACCTTCCCCCGCTTTCGGTGCCCTGCACCCCGCCGCAACCCGCCTTGACCAAAGTCGGGGACTACGGAAAGTCAAGAAAAATCGCAAAAACTGCTAACTTCGCGGTTCCGAAATTGTCATCCCTCCGCTAAGGCGCCCGGCGCTTAGGTGGTTCCTCACCCGTTTCCCCACTTCCTGATGAAGTATAGCATCGATAAAAAGGAGAACTACACCATCGTCACCGTCGACGAGAAGAAGCTCGACACGTCCATTGCCCCCGACCTCAAATCGGAGTTTGTGAAGCTCAACGCCGAAGGCATCTCGAATCTGATTCTCGACATGTCGAACGTGAAGTACACGGATTCTTCGGGTCTGAGCTCTATCCTGATTGCCAACCGCCTCTGCAATTCCACCGGCGGCATGCTCGTTCTCACCGGCTTGCAAGACCACGTGATGAAGCTCATCACGATTTCGAAACTCGAATCGGTGCTGCACATCCTGCCCACGGTCGAGGAAGCTATCGACCGCGTGTTCCTGCACGAAATCGAGCGCGACCTGACGGACAAGGAGTAAACGCTCATTTTTTGCCCGCTTCAACGCTCCCGTTGAAGGCGGCGGCACTTCCGGCCGACACCGCGCTCGCCTTTTTTGGTGGCCGTGGCGTCGGCCGGACGCTTTTTACGCCCGCCGGGTGCTTACTTTCTGCCGTTGATGCGCATCAAGCCTACCCGCACGGGCGGCGTTCGTGGGGTTGGGAATAGTTTTTGACCACCGCCGCGAAACCAGCCCGTAATCGTCGGGTTGCTGTACATCCGCTGCTGTTCACCTGCTGCTTTGGAATTCGTCCTCACCATTCTCGGCTCTGCGTCGGCCACGCCTACCCTCACGCGCCACCCCACGGCGCAAGTGCTGGAGATCGGCAATTGGGTGGCGCTCATCGACTGTGGTGAGGGCACGCAGCAGCGGCTGCTCGAAGCGCGGGTACGGCCGCAACGGCTGACGCACATTTTCATCTCGCACCTCCACGGCGACCATTATTTTGGTCTGCCGGGCTTGCTCAGCACGATGCACCTGCAAGGGCGGGTGGCGCCGGTTCACCTGTTCGGCCCGGCGGGGTTGGGGGTTATTCTGGCGGAAATTTTCCGGTATTCGGGCACGGCGCTCAATTATCCGCTGCATTTCCACCCCGTCGATACCACGCAGCACGCGCTGCTTTTCGAGGATCAGCGGCTCACCGTGCATTCCCTACCGATGGATCACCGGGTGCCGTGCTGCGGGTTCATCTTCCGCGAAAAACCCAAGCTCCGGCATTTGCTGAAGGAACGGCTACCGGTGGGGCTCAAACCGGCGCAACTCGTGGCCCTCAAACACGGCTACGACCTGCTCGACCCGCTGACCGGCGTCGTGCTGCTACGCAACGAACACGTCAGTACGCCGCCGTCGCACCCGCGCGCCTATGCCTACTGCGCCGATTCGCGCTTTTTGCCCCATTTGGCCCCGCTCCTCGCGGGCGTCGATCTGATGTACCACGAGGCCACCTTTATGCACGATAAAGTGGAGCGCGCCGAGCAAACCGGCCACGCATCGGCGCAGCAAGCGGCTACGCTGGCGCGGCTGGCGGGCGTGAAACGGTTGCTCATCGGGCATTTTTCGGCGCGCTACCCCGACCTTCACCCCCTCCTCGACGAAGCCCGCGTGGTGTTCCCCAACACGCAGCTCGCCACCGAAGGCAAGCAGATCAGCGTGATGGCGCACGTGCTGCCGGCCGTGGCGTAGGGCATCGGTCGGCGCCCCTACTCCTCGGTTTTCCCCCTCTCTCGTCACCGAATGCCCACGGCCGTTACCGATTCGCGCAAAACGCGCTTGTACCTCATTCTGGCGGGTATTTTTGTCGTCAATGCCCTGCTGGCGGAAGTCATTGGGGTGAAGATTTTTTCGTTGGAAGCCTTGCTCGGTACGCCCGGCGCGGGACTGCGGGTATTTGGGTCGGCGCCGCTCGATTTCAACCTCACGGCGGGCGTGGTCATCTGGCCGGTGGTGTTCATCACTACCGACATCATCAACGAATACTTTGGGCACCGGGGCGTGATACGGGTTTCGTGGCTCACGGCGGGGCTCATTTTGTACGCCTTTCTGGTGATTACGCTCGTGACCCAACTGCCGCCCGCCGCGTTCTGGCTCGACCTCAACAGTAAGGACGCCGCCGGGCAGCCACTCAACATCAATCTGGCGTTTAGCGCCATTTTTCGGCAGGGTCTCGGCATCATTGCCGGTTCGTTGACGGCTTTTTTGATTGGTCAGGTGATCGATGCGTCGGTTTTTCGGTGGCTGCGCCAACGCACCGGCGAGCGCCATATCTGGCTGAGGGCCACGGGCTCGACGCTCGTTTCGCAACTCATCGACTCGTTCGTGGTGCTGTTCATTGCCTTTCATCTTTTCGGCAATTGGCCGCTGCTACTGGTGGTGCAGGTCGCGACGGTCAATTATATCTACAAGGTGGCAGCAGCCATTACCCTCACTCCGGTAGTCTATGTGGCGCACGGCGTCATCGACCGGTATTTGGGTTTGCCCGAAGCCCGGCGCCTGGAAGCTGAAGCCCGCGCGGCCGACGCCGCCGAGCCTACCCCGTAACTTTGCGCCTGATGCGAGGAATCCGTTTGGCCGGCGTGCTGCTGGCATTGTTGAGCTTTCAGTTTACGGCACGCGCGCAGCTCGTGGTGGGGCCGGGCGGCGAGCCGCCCTCGGTTTTTGAGTACCACGAGGGCACCTACACGCTCGCGAACGGCACCACGCAATCGGCGACGCTCAAGCTGGCGATGCTCACGGAACAAATCGGCGGGCGCAAATCGAAGCCGTTTGCCAAGCTGGTGGTGCGCGCCGCAAACGGCGGCCTCGTACCCATCGATTCGGCGACGGAGTTTGCGTACGATAACCGGCGATTCGTGCGCGTCGGGCGGCTGACGCCTGATGTCACGCTGCGCTTCCGCATCAATTCCGATTTTGTGGAGCCCATCGTCGATACGGGCCGCATCGAATTATACAGCTATTACCCCCGACGCGGCAACCGGTACGTGGTGTCGTCGGCGACGCCGGGCGTCATCCACGAGGGCGATTTGAAACGCGCTTTCATCTGGCGGCGACGCGGCGCCAAACAGTTGGATGTGATGGTCAGCGTGCCGCCCAGCGGTTTCAACCCCGAGTTTGAGAACCAGTTGCAAGCGCTGTTTTTCGACCGCCCCGATATTCTGGCCTTCATCGAAAAGCACCAGATTCGCGCCGAAGACCTGCCGGCGGTGGTGCGAGCGTACAATGCTGATCTGAAGCTTCGGTTTCAGTAGGGGTAAGCTGAGTTGATGCGAGGAATTTCGCGCGGCGCTCTGCCTCGTGTGTTCTATTCCTGGGGCTCCAGCCCCGGCACGGCGCGCGGTTCGTTCGCGCAACGCATTAAAGTGGAAAACGCGGCGCGGCGGACTACGATAACGGGCTACCGGCGGGCCAGAGGCCCGCGAATATCCCACACGGGTCAGAGCCCCGCGCGATTGCCCGCACCTACTCACTTACCTAACTCACTTACCTACTCATCTACCCACCTACCTCATCTAACTATAACGACATGTCCCGCATCCTAACCGGCATTCAGGCTACCGGCCGGCCGCACCTCGGCAACCTACTCGGCGCGATTCTGCCCGCCATCAAACTGGCGGAAGACCCTGCCAATACCTCGCTTTTCTTTATCGCCGATTTGCACTCGCTCACAGCCGTGCGCGATGCACGGGCCCTGCGCGACAGCACCTACGCGGTGGCGGCGGCGTGGCTGGCGTGCGGGTTCGATGTAACGAAGGAAAACAGCCTGTTTTACCGCCAGTCCGACGTGCCGCAGGTGACGGAACTGACGTGGTATCTGAGCTGCTTCGCGCCGTTTCCGATGCTCGCCAACGCGCACTCGTTCAAGGATAAAAGCTCCCGGCTGGCCGATGTGAACGTCGGGCTGTTTACGTATCCGGTGCTGATGGCAGCCGATATTCTGCTCTACGACGCCGACGTGGTGCCCGTAGGGAAAGACCAGGTGCAGCACCTCGAAATCGCGCGCGACATTGCCGGCGCCTTCAACCGGGCCTACGGCGAGACGCTGGTGCCCCCCACCGCCCGCGTGCAGGCCGAAGTACAGACCGTGCCCGGCCTCGACGGCCACAAGATGAGCAAGAGCTACGGCAACACCATCGACCTGTTCGTGGACGATAAGGCGCTCCTCAAAACCATCAAGAGCATCGTCACCGATTCCAAAGGACTGGACGACCCGAAAGACCCCGCCACCGACACCGTTTTCCGGCTGTTCGAGCTGGTCGCCACCCCCACCGAAACCGCCACCCTGCGCGAGAAATACCTCGCCGGTGGTTTCGGCTACGGCCACGCCAAACAGGCGCTGTTTGAGGTAATGGTAAGCCGTTTCCGCGAAGAGCGTCGCCTCTTCAACGAATTGATGACCGATTTGCCGGAGCTGGATCGCCGCCTCGCCATCGGCGCTGCGCGGGCGCAAGCTTACGGTACGGGCGTGCTGAACCGGGTACGCGAGCGGGTGGGGTTGGGAACAAGGTAAGTAAAAAACATAACGCCCAGCTCCTGCTTGGCGCCGCGCGCCGCCGAGCGTCAGTCGCCAAGCAGGAGCTTGGCGTTACGTTCCATTACGCTTCTCAATCCGCGCTTGCACCTCGTCGAAACGCGCTTCGTAGGTAGGGTGCAGGGTGCCGAGCCAGCGATCCCAGTGGGTGAAATAGAGGCCGAAATTGCCCCGTCCGCGCTGGTGATGCTGATTGTGATGCGTACTGGTGGTGTGCCAGCGGCCCACGCGGTGGCGCACCCAACCGGCCGGATACAGCTCGAACCCTAGATGACCTCCGACGTTGAGCAGCGTCATCAGCAGCAAAAACACCGCGAGCGCGCCGGGGTGAACGGGGAGCGTGAAGACGATCAGCGGCACGATGCCGATTTGCACGAGCGCCTCGACGGGGTGAAACGCGAAGGCCGCCCACGGCGTCGGGTTGGCCGATTGGTGATGGATATAATGCACCCGGCGCAACAGCCACGGCGTGTGCAGCAGCCGATGCGTGACGTAGAAATACGCATCGTGCAGCACGAGCATCAGCCCCACACTCAGCCAAAACCACCCCCAACCGTGCAGTGCCACCGGCGTGTAGAGGCGCGTGAGCCCGTGGTCGTGCGCCGCAAAAACGGCCAGCGCCACCAGTGCAAACACGGCCAATGTCAGCAGCGACCACCCGATTTCGCGCCTGACCTGATGCGCGGCGGGGGCGGCGGGCTGGATCTTGCGCGCGTGCGTCCAGCGGGGGCGCCAGCGGTAAAAAATCAGCCAGGCGCCACCGGCCAGTACGGCGTAGCGCAGCAGCGAAGCCACCGTAGCAGCGGCCCACGAGGCTTCGGGCGCCCAATCGATGCCCGTCGTCGGCAGGAGCCAACTCAGCCAACTAGTCAGCATTGCCACAGCCCCGCCGTGATGACGCCGCCGGTGCCGTAGCCGCAGATCATCAGCCTTCGCCCCGCCAGCCGAGGCGCCACCGCTGCCAGCGCCAACCCCACCGACGCCGCGCCGCAGTTGCCGGTTTGCTCGACGGTGGAAATCACTTCCACCCCATCGGCGGCGAAAAGCTCGGCGAGGCGCGTGATGATTAGCGGGCCGGCTTGGTGCAGGATGAGGACATCCGGCCGCCCCACTTCGGCCACGAAGCTGCGGTAAAATGCGCCGGCCCGCGCCAACAGCCGCGCGGCCCGCACCGGATGCAGGGTGAGGCCGAGATACCGGCGCGGCAGGTGCGCCGGGGCCGAATCGGCGGCGATGAGGCGGTCGGCATCGTGACCGAGCCCGATGGTGACGACCTCGACCAACCCCGGAAATTGTCGCGAGCGACTGCCTACCAAGCCCAAACCGGACGCGGCCGGCGGCTGCATCAGCAGCGCACACGCGCCATCGCCGAAAATGCCGTGTACGGGGCTCGTGGGGGCGGTGGCCCGGCGCGCGGCATCGGCCAGCACCACCGCCACCGGCCGGCCATATACGCCCGCCAACTGACTGGCCAACAACAACGCGCTGACGCCGCCCGCGCAGCCCTGCACCAAATCGAGGAGTTGCACCTGACCGAGTGCCGCCGGGAAGCGTGCCGCCAACTCCTGGCCGAGTGATGGCGCGAGGCGGTCGGGGCAGGTAGTGGCGCTGATGAGCGCGGCCACCGGCCCCGGCACGGCGGCCAGCGTAGGGCCAAGCACCGCCGCCGCCAGCCGCACCACCTCGCCGGGCGCCGTGGTTGGAGCGGCGGCGGGGCCGAAAGCGCACACGCTGTGCAGCGCCGTGAAGTTTGCAAACATCTGAACGAAGGACGAAAAAGAGAATCGGCGGAAGGTTGTCAAACTTACTACCTCGGCCAGAAATACGCTGCATGACTACCTTTTCAGCGGAATTCATTTTCAGCTTTCCACTTCAGACCAATGCGTCTCCCCAACATCATTTTTCACCCCCTGACCCGACTCCGAGGGCCGCGTCGGCAGCGGCTGATTGCCGCCTTTTTACTTCTCACGTTGCTGCCACACAGCGCGTGTTTCCACAATTATTCGCGGCTGCGGCCCGTAGAACCGGCGCAGCGGGCGGGGGCGCTGGCTCCGCCGAATGTAGTCGTATTGCACCACGGCCCGCAAACGTGGGAGCTGGGCTTGATACAGCTCGATGAAGCGACGAATACGCTGCGGGGCGTGCTGTCGGCTGGTGCGTTGCTGCCTACCGGGGTTACGACGATGCCCGACGATACCTGGAACCGCTACCGCACCCGCGACAAAGCGGTGGCGCTGCACGTGGCGCACATTTACCTTACCGGCCCGAGTCCGGCGCAGTTGGGGCCGGTCACGATCCCGATCAGCGATATACAGCGCGTGGCGGTAGTCGAGAAGGCCACCGGGGCCACAGTGGCCAATTATGTGGTGAGTACCATCGGCACGGTAGCGAGCGCGATGGCGATCCTATTGGTTATTGTCCTTCTCACCAAAAGCTCGTGTCCGTTTATTTATACCCACGACGGCCAGCAGTACCACTTGGCGGGCGAGCTGTACGGCGGCGCGATTTACCCTACGCTGGAGCGCGACGATTATCTGCGGCTGCCCGATTCGACCTTGCGACCGGTGAACGGCGAATACCTCCTTCGGCTCACGAATGAACTGCACGAGCGGCAGTTCACCGATGTAGCCTCGCTCTGGGCCGTGGATGCACCCACGGGTCAACGCGTGCTGCCCGACCCCACTGGCCACCTCTGGAGCGTAACCACCGGCACCGCTCCACAGACCGCGCGCACCGCATCCGGCCGCGATGCCCGCGCCGAGCTACTGGCCCACGACCGGCACGTCACGCTTTTCGACGAAGCCGTCGGCTCGGACACCACACTAAGCACCCTCGACCTAACCTTTGCCCGCCCCCACGGCGCCCCCGATTCGGCGCGGCTGGTGTTTACGGCGCAAAACACGCTCTGGCTCGATTACGCCTACGGCGAAATGACGAAGCTTTTCGGCGCAGCCTATACCGGCTGGATCAAGCGGCAAGCGCACGCCCCCGCCGATTTTCATCAGCGGTGGCAGCGCGAGCAGGGGCTGCCGCTGAGCGTGTGGGTGCGTGGGGCGGCGGGTTGGCGGTTGGCGGGCCGCGTGCCGGTCGTTGGGCCGTTGGCGAGTCGCGAGGTGGTGGTACCGGTGAGCCTGGCCGAAGCCGACCCTGCCGGCGCCACCGTGACGGTACGGCTCACGAGTGGTTTTATGTTTTGGGAGCTTGACCGGGTGGCGCTCGATGCCACCGCCCAAGGCAAGCTGACGGTGCATCGGCTAACGCCGAGCAGTGCGCGCGACCACGACGGCCGCGACCAAACCGCCGCGCTGGCCACCGCCGATGGGCACCGCCTGGCCCAACCCACATCGGGGCAGTGGGTGGAATTGCGATATGCGGTGCCGGTAGCGGCGGCGGGCACTACGCGCTCGTTCGTGCTGCACTCGCGGGGGTACTACGAACACGTCCGCGACTACCACGGGCTGCCGAACCTGCGCACGTTGCGCCGCCTGCGTGCGCCCGGCGAGTTCAGCCGGTTTTCGCGCGAGCGTTACCGGCAGTTCGCGCCGCGCCCGGCCGCCGTTCTCGCCACCGAGCAGCTTACTCCCATCCTGCGATGATTCTGACCGGCTGGCGGCTGCGGGCCGCCGAAGCGCGCATTCGGGTGCAGTTGGTGCGGCTGGCGTGGCGCTTTGCGCCCACGTTTGCGCGCGGCGTGGCGGCACTTCGCTCAATGGAAGCGTTGCGCCGACAGTTTATGGGGCCAGGGCCGATTCGGAAGCTGGTACGCGTGAACGGGCGCCACTACTGGGATTTGCACTCGCCGGGGTGGCCGTCGGCGGCGTTCGACGCCTATCATCTGACGGAGTTGAACCGGTTGGCGCCGTTCCGGCCGGGCGTTGGGCAAGAGCTGAAGGCCGTCGTGCTGGCCATTACGCAGCAGTGCGCCCAACACTGCGCGCACTGCTTCGAGTGGGACCGTCTCAACCAACCCGATCCCCTGACCCGCGCCGACCTGCTGGCGCTGGTGGCGCGGGTACAGGCGCGCGGCGTAGGCCAAATCCAGCTTAGTGGCGGCGAGCCGTTGCGGCGGTATGCCGATGTGCTTGCTATTCTGCAAAACGCCACGCCAGGCACCGATTTCTGGCTCCTGACGGCCGGTATCGGCCTGACCACCGGCCGCGCCCGCGAGCTGCGCGCGGCGGGGCTCACGGGCGTGCAAATCAGCCTGGACCATCACGAGCCCGCGTTGCACGATTTCTTTCGCGGGTACGACGGCGCCTTTCGGGCGGCGGAGGCGGCCGTGCGGGCCGCGCTCGCTGCCGGGTTGGTGGTGGCCCTGAACCTGTGCCCCACTCGCGCCTTCGCCACGCCCGCGAACCTGACGGCCTACGCCGAACTGGCCCGCGCGTGGGGCGTGCAGTTCGTGCATCTGTTGGAACCGCGCGCTGTGGGGCACTACGCTGGGCAGGACGTAGGCCTCAGCCCCGAACAGGAGGCGCTGCTGGAGGCGTTTTACCACCGCCTCAATACGCATCCGGCATACCGGGCGTACCCGATTGTCACGTACCACGGGTGGCACCAGCGGCGGGTGGGTTGTTTCGGTGCCGCCGACCGCTACCTCTACCTCGACCCTACCGGCGACCTCCACGCGTGCCCTTTTTGCCAGGGCAGCGCGGGGTCGGCGTGTACGGATGCGGGGTTGGCGGCGGGCATCGACCGGCTACGCGCCGGCGGGTGCGGCAAATTTGCGGCTGCGAGCTAAGCCGCCAAAAAGCGCGGGGCACCGGCCTACTCAGACCGGCGCCCCGTGCTTTTTTTCTGACAAGTTCCTAATGCCCCGCCGGGTGCGCTTCGTGCTTCCACATCTCCTTGCGCTCGGCGCCGATGGTGAGCATGAAACGCGTGGGGTTAGGCACGAGCATGAGGTACGCTTTCTTGCCGGGAAACTGCTCGGAATCGATCCAGACGCCTTCTTTGGCGCCCGGCGGGTTGGTGGTACCCGACGATGGCAGGTACGCCGTGGGCAGCAGCACGTCGGTATCGGAGCGCAGCTTGCGGTGGACGGCGTCGAGGGCTTCCTCCAGATAGTCGCCGTATTCTTCGTTGAAGGCGTCTTCGAGGTCGTGGAGCGCTTCTTCTACATCGTCGTACTGGGCGTCGTTGTAGGCCAGTTTAGATAGCTCGTGTTTCTTTTCGACGAGCTTGACGAGGGCGGCGTTGAGATCGGTGGCGTTCATGGGGGAGCGTGGGTTGGACTGGCGACAGCGGCCGGGTTGAAGTGATTTCGGGCCGCAAGTTAGCCTCTGAGCGCGCGGGTTGGACGGTAGGCGCGCAAATCGCGTACTTTTGAGGTAGCGCCGCGCGCCCGGTCGGTTTGGGCCGGGCACGCGCGCCGTCCGCTTCACCTTCACCCCAATTAGCCCCCATTTCGCGCTCATGACCACGGCCCCCGCTCCTACCACCGCCTCCGCAACCGACGTAGATTTCCTGCCCCTGCTCGGCACCGACCACGTTGAATTCATCGTCGGCAACGCCAAACAGGCGGCATTTTTTTATCAGTTGGCGTTCGGCTTTCAGCTTGAAGCCTACGCCGGGCCGGAAACCGGCCTCCGCGACCGCGCTTCCTACGTGCTGCGGCAAAACAAAATTCGGCTCGTGCTGACCACGCCGCTGCACCCCACCGGCGAGATGGCCGACCACCTCAACCGCCACGGCGACGGCGTGAAAGTGCTGGCGCTGTGGGTCGATGACGCGCGCAAATCGTTCGAGGAAACCACCAAGCGCGGCGCCGTAGCCGCTCAGGAACCGCTGACCCTCACCGACGAACACGGCGAAGTCGTAATCGCCTCCATCCGCACCTACGGCGACACGCTGCACACCTTCGTAGAGCGCAAAAACTACCGGGGGCCGTTCCTGCCGGGCTACGTGGCGCGCACCCAAACCCTGCCCGAAATGCCCGCCGTGGGGCTGCAATACGTCGATCACGCGGTGGGCAACGTCGGCTGGGGCGAGATGAACCAGTGGGTGAAGTTCTACGAAGATGTATTGGGCTTCAAGCTGCTCATCACCTTCGACGACGACGATATTTCGACCGAATATTCGGCCCTGATGAGCAAGGTGGTGAGCAACGGCAACGGCTACGTCAAATTCCCGATCAACGAGCCGGCGGAGGGCAAGAAAAAGTCGCAGATCGAAGAATACCTCGATTTTTATCACGGCCCCGGCGTGCAGCACCTCGCCATCGCCACGAACGACATCATCCACACCGTCGGCGAGCTGCGCAAGCGCGGCGTCGAGTTCCTGCGCGTACCCGACACGTACTACGACGACCTGATGGCCCGCGTCGGCGCCGTGCAGGAAGACATCGCCGACATCAAGCGCCTTAACCTCCTCGTCGATCGCGACGACGAAGGCTACCTCCTCCAGATCTTCACCAAACCCCTCGAAGACCGCCCGACGCTGTTCTTCGAGATCATTCAGCGGCGCGGGGCTAAATCATTCGGTAAAGGCAATTTCAAGGCGCTGTTTGAGAGTATCGAGCGCGAGCAGGAATTGCGCGGGAATTTGTGAGTTTTTAGTGGCTCGTTGGCAGGGTTCGCGCGGGGCTCTGCCCCGTGCGGGCTATTTCCGGGGCTCCGGCCCCGGCTCGCCGCGCGGTTGGCGTGTTCGTCTGACCGGGCTCCAACGGCGGGCTACCGGCGGGCCAGAGGCCCGCAAATACCACACACGGGGCTGAGCCCCGCGCGAACCACGTTTCGTATCACTCGAAACTAAAAACTCAAAACTCATCACTTATTTATTACCCCGTTGGGCCGCAAGCCCGGCGGGGTAATTTTTTTATGTTCCACCGCCAACTTCATACCCCGCCTTCCCGTAAAAAGCAACATTCCGCCAGCCGCCAATCGAGCGCCGAGCGGCATCTTTTCTACCACGTCAGTTCTTCCTTCCGATGAAACTCATCTCGACTCTCCTCACCGCCGCGATTTTCGCGATCACCGGTAGCGCCACCGCGCAAACCACCGCCTCGCAGGCCACTGCGCCGGCGGTTACCAAACCCGAAACCACTGCCCCGGCCCCGGCCACCACCGGCGCCGCCGAAGGTGGTAATATCACGGCCGCCCCCGCCGAACCTACCCTCTCGCCCGCTGCGATGCGCGCGCGCGCTTCGGCCTCGCACGGCGCCCACGGCGCCCGTGGCGTGGCCCCAGCCGCCAAGGCAGCCCCCGGCTTCAAAGACGGCATCACGATGCGCGATGGCAAAGTGATCGCCACCGAAAGCGGCCACTCCACTTACCTCATCGACTCCACGCAAACCGTCAAGCTCATTACCGGCCTCGAAGCCCGCGCCGACGGCCTCGTCACCCGCCCCGATGGCACCACCGAAACCCTCAAGGAAGGCGACTATATCACCATCACCGGCCGCCTCACTACTGCGCAAGAGCGCACGGCGCACGTGCAGTCGCTGAAAGAAAACCTGAAGGAAGACCGCAAGGTTGCCGCCAAGAAGGCCCGCTCGCCGCTGCGGCAGTTGGGGAGCGGGTTTTAGAAGCCTGTTAGCTTTTGATTGATTTCTGATTTGAACCGCCCCCGTGCTGCCCGCAGCGCGGGGGCGGTTTTGTTATGTGCTAAACCGTAGGTGAATGTGGGAAGAGCAGCTATTTGGTAGCAGATTGCACACTCTTAGCCGCCCGCAGAATGAACAACCCACAAACGGTCAGGGCTACGACATTCTGCTGCGGCACCACGGATTTCTGCTCGCCGATGTGGTGGGTTGGGCAAGACGGTGGTGGCGTGTATGGTACTCAAAAAATTCATCTGCGAAAACGGCACCCAGACCAAAATCCTGATCGTGTGCCCGCCGGCAATTGAAGGAAGCTGGCGCGAGACCGCCGTGAAGTTTCAGATTGACAACCACTTTCATTACGTTACCATTGGCTCGTTGCAGCAAGTGCTGGACCCGGAGAAATACGAATACAAGCTGCCCGGTGCCGACCAGTACGATGTAGTGGTGGTGGACGAATCGCACAAATTCCGCAACGACAGCACCGGGATGTACACCGCGCTGCAAACCATTTGCAAGCCGCGCCGCGCCCGGCCCGGTCTCGGCGGCGACGACCGCAAGAAAGTGTTGCTCATTTCGGCCACGCCGCTCAACAACGGCCCCGAAGACATCGAAAATCAGCTCTACCTGTTTCAGGACGCCCGCAGCTCCACCCTCGACGGCACCCGGCGCAATTTGCAAGAGTCCTTCAAACCCGTCAAGGAGAAGGGGTGCATTTCAAAACACCCTATGCGTTGGCAATAGTGACTGTAATGAGGTGAGCTTTGTTGCTTTTCACGGCGACGCGTAATTTGAGCATGGCGGGTACGTGGCGCGGATTCCAGCGTTGGCCGCTGCGCTTCGTGCGGACTTGAATCAGGGTACGATGGGCCACTTCAATGGCCCCCGAGCCGATGTCGTAGCCGGCCGCCCGGAAAGCGGCGTAGTCCATCCGGCGCTGGTTGTGGCGATAGTAGGCCTACAGATCGGCCCGCCGGGCCGGGACAGTTCCGGCCAGTTGGGCCACGTGAGTGAGCACCTGCTCCCACTGGCTTTCCAGCAGCAGTGCCCGCTGCCGCTCCCGCCAGCCGGCCGGCAACACCAGGCCCTGCACGGCGGCGGCCGGGTGTTCGACGGCATGATAGAAGTCGAGAATTTTCACCGCCTTGGGATAGGTACGCTCGGCCCACTGCTCGATCCAGCGGGCCCCATCGGAGAGGAACACCAGGTCCCGCGTGGCCGGTACGAGCTGCTCCACTTGCTGCTCAAAGGCGGTATGGGGGCCCAGCACGGCACAATACTGACTGCTGGCGAGCTGCCCTTCGCCGGTGAACGCATCGCGGGCAAAGCCGCGGCCGACTTTGACTTCCTGCCAGCCGGCATCGGTGAAGACCAGGCTGCCATCCACCTGCAGGTAGAGCGGCTCGTCGGGCACCGGCTCCAGCAGGGCGGCGGCGGGCAAGGCCTCGCCCACGGCCCGGGTGACGCGGTAGACGGCCGACGGACTCACGTGGATGCGCAGCAAGCGTTCGAGCAACTCGGGGGCTGCCGCGTAGACGTCCGTGGCGCCGGCCAGCACCAGCAATTCCTGCAAATAGGGGCTGTTGCGCGTGCCCAGCACGGGGGCGCTGTAGGCGTGGGTGGCGGCAATGGCCAGCAAGCCAAAGCGAGAGGAGATTATTATTTTTTCGCGCCGCAGCCGGCACGGTACTGATGCTCGCTTCCAGCACCTGCCGACCCAACTCGACCCAGAGGCCATCGAAGGTCTTTTCGTGTTCGTAGAAGTTCTTACTTTGCTCCAGGGCCGCGAGTTGCGCATACTTGGCACGGGCCAACTCCAGGAATTCGGCTTCACTCAGCATCTACGCGGGAGCCAGATGAGACCGGTTACCAGCTAAAGTAAGGAAACAGACCCTGTTGTTTTGAAATGCACCCAGTTTACTGCAAACCGAAGCCACCCGGTTCGCCATCGCGGAGTCCGGCCACGCCGAAACGACGCTGTATGGTGTCGATAATGGCAAAACGATTGGCACGTACATCGAGCAGAAGTTTCGTGATTATTTCGCGGCCCGTTACACGTTTGGGGTCGGTAACAGCGCGTTTGGCATTGATTTTCCGTCGTTGAATATTGACGTCAAAACGACCAGCATCGACCAACCGTAATCCTCATGTCCGTACCGGTCGGCACGGCAGAAAATCTTTGGTTTAGGCTATGATTTACTGGTATTTGCGTACCACAAATGAGATGATGCGTCCGCCCTAACTGCCACGTTGAGCTTTGTAAGTGTCGTGTTTATCGAAGCCGCCTACACCGGCGATTTTCAAACCACTACGGGCCTCAATAAACTACTGGCGAACGATGCAAATGAGGACGATTTAGTCGCTTTTCTGCACGAGCGAGCCTTACCCATTGATGATATTGAAGCAACGGCCATCGCCACCGATTTACTCCGGCTTGGGCAAATCACCGAAGGCTACCTCACCATTTCCAACGCTTTACAATGGCGGTTAAAATACCAGCGCGTGATCACGCGCGCCGGCACTGTCACGGGTGTTCATAAACTTCTCTAAACTACAAATGAAAACCTCTCACAAAGCCGCTTTCGGCGATTTTCAGACGCCGCCTGACCTTGCCCGGCAGGTTTGCCAGCTTTTGCAACGTTTGATAGCTGCTCCCGCCACTATCGTAGAACCTACCTGCGGGATTGGTGGAATGCTGCTTGCGGCAGCCGACGCATTCCCCGCTTTTACGGCAGCGCAGGGCTACGAAATTTCGGCTGATTACTCACAGCAACTGCACGAACACGTTGCGCTGCGAGCGGATGCCAGCCGCTTCGATATCCGCGAGCAAGCTTATTTTCTGGGAAACTGGCGTCATTGGGCGACCGACTGGGCCGCGCCGCTGCTGGTCATCGGCAACCCGCCGTGGGTCACGAATGCATACCTTTCGGCTCTTGGCAGCAGCAACCAGCCCACCAAAGCCAATACGCAGCAGCAAAAGGGGCTAGACGCGCTGACCGGCAAAAGTAATTTCGACATTTCGGAGTGGATGCTGCTTGATATGCTGACTTGGCTGCCGGGGCGCGATGCGACACTCGCCATGCTCGTCAAAACGGCTGTGGCTCGCAAGGTGCTGCGCCACGCGTGGGAAAAAAACCTGCCCGTGGCCGGGGCCGCCATCTACCAGATCGACGCCAAACAGCACTTCGCCGCCGCTGTCGATGCATGCCTACTGATCGTGCAGTTTCAAGTAGTGCCCGCTTCCAATCGTAAACAATGCGCTGTTTGCTAACCTGAGCGCCACGACCCCCGATAGCGTAATCGGGTTTCAAGACCAAGTGCTACTCGCCGATGAGCGACTTTACACCCAGTGGAGCCATTTGCGGGGGCAGGAATGGTATCAGTGGCGGTCAGTTGCCAAGCATGACTGTTCGGCTGTGATGGAAATGGAAAACCCCGAAGGAGATTTTTTGGCCGCCTTTGGCCGACAGCACCCGCAGGAACCTGCCTTCGTGTATACGATGCTGAAATCATCGGATGTGGCGAGTGGCCAAACTACGCCGCGCCGCTGGATGCTGGTGCCCCAACGCACCACTGGCGAAGCCACCAACCGGATTCGTCGGCAGGCACCCGTTACGTGGGCATATCTGGAAGCCAACGGTACGGCCCTCGATGCCCGCAAAAGCTCTATCTACCGCAACCATCCACGCTTCTCGATTTTTGGTATCGGCGATTACGCGTTTGCTCCCTGGAAAGTCGCCATTTCGGGGCTGTACAAGAAGCTCGTCTTCTCTGTCCTCGCGCCTCATAAGGGCCGCCCGGTGATGCTTGACGATACGGTGTACCTCATTCCCTGTCAGACCGAAACCGAAGCCAAGCTCGTAGCAGCACTGCTTAATTCACCGGTAGCTGCCGGCTTTTTCGGGGCCTTTATCTTCTGGGATTCCAAACGCCCCATTACAGTCGACGTATTACGACGGCTTGATATCCGGTGTCTGGCGCAGGAATGCGGCCAGCTTGCCGAATTTGACGCTGTTCGGCAGGGCGAACAGATAAATCAGCAGGCACAATTAGCCCTTTTTTAGGAAAGCCTAGCCCGAGTAACACGTTTACCGCTTTACCGCATCAGTTTCGTGCGGCGGCCATCGGCTTGCAGCCAGTACAACCCGGCGGGCCACGCGCGCACGTCGAGGCGCAGGCCGTCGGCTTCGGGGGTGATGGTCAGCGGCATCGTTCGGCCCAGGGCGTCGGTGGCGGAAAGCTGCCCTGGCCGCAGCGGCCGGAGGCCGCGCACCAGCACTGCGCCGTCGCTGGCCCCGGCCGGGTTGGGGCTAATGGTGAGCGTGCTGGTAGTCGGCTGGTCAGTGGAAACGGCGGTGGGCTGGCCGCCGAGCCGCCGGTAGCCGCGCAGGAAGCGCCACACTTCCCCGCTGGCGTTGATATCGCGGTTGGTGACGCCGATGGTAAACGCCGCCCCCGGCCACGTGTGCCCCCCGCCGATGATGCGGAAATGCTCGACCCGCGCGCCGCTTGGCCCGGCGGGCCACACGGTACGTTCTGCGGTGCAGCCGTCGGTGGTATTGATGTTGGGTACGGCGGTGGTCACGGGCGCGCCGCAACCATTCGCCTGCACCCAAAATGCCAACACATCGGCGATGGGCGCGAAGAACGCGTTGCCGAGGTAGGGCACCGTATTGTCGGCGGTGCCGTGGATTTCGAGCACCGGCACGGGCAGCGCCGGCTGGCAGGCCGCCAAATGGGTGCGCGCAATGCTGCCGGTCACGGAGGCCACGGCGGCGAACCGAGTGCTTTGGCGGCAGGCCAGTTCGTAGCTCATAAAGCCGCCGTTACTCATCCCGGTGCTGTAAAGGCGCGTGGTATCGACGGCGTAGCGCGTGCCGATAGAATCGATCAGCGCCAGCAGAAAGCCTACATCGTCGGGGCCGGGCGTGCCGGGCGGCACGAACGTGTTCCAGTAGCGCGTGGTCGTGCCGTTGTCGAAGGTGCCGTTGGGGTGCACCACCAGAAAGTGGGCCGTATCGGCGATAGGCCGGAAGTTTCCGTAGGCTTCCTGCTCTAAATTATTGGAGCCGTAGCCGTGGAGGTTGAGCAGCAGCGGGCGCGGCACGGTGGGCGCGGCCAGCACGGCGGCGGGCACGTAAAGGCGGTACTCACGCACTAATCCCCCAAAGCGGATGGTACCGGTGCGGGTAGTTTGGGCGGCGGCGGCCCCGGTCGTCAGCAGCAACAGGCCCAGCAGTAGGCCGCGAAGAAAGGAAAGCATCCGGCAGATAATAAAAAGCAGCGACCAAGAAGTAGGAATAGGAGGGAAGCGAGGTGCATCCGGCCCCCAAAGTTACCCGCCGGCTGTGGGTGCGGCCGGTCAAGCAGCAGAAGGCAAAAATTTAGACCGTTTTTCTTACTCGATGGCACGGGTTTACCACCTAACCACCTGCGGTTACGGGTTCGCCAACCACTATCACGGGTTGCGGCCCTTCGCTTACCAGCAGTAAGTTGGTGACGGATAAGCAACCAGACTCGTCGAGCGCCTTCGGCAGTGCGGCGACCACTGTACTATGCGGCTACAAGTAAGCAGGTGAGGGCGGTACGCTTTGGTCTCCGTCTGATAACGGGTAGCACCCGCCTTGTTACGTTTTTCAGCGAACTCCTAAAACGTGTAACACGCGTGTTGTTACGTTTTTCAGCACAGCACAAAAACGTGTGACACGCGTGTTGCTACACTTTTTGGGAGTCCGCCAAAACGTGTAACACCCCCTGACCTAAGTCGCTGCGCTGCGCGCCGAGCGCACCCCTTGTGATGTGCAACACGGCCGCTATCAGCCGCCAAACGGTTGCCGCGGGCGTGAAGCCTCCCCCCCCACCGCGAGGCACAGGCCCCACGACTACGCCGGTTGCCGCTGGTCGAGAAGAGGACCTACTTACACCTACTCAACCGCCCCCCCACCAACGCATACGTCCCCGGCGCATCGACCCGCACCGCCACTTTGGGCTGCGCGGCGGCGCCCGGCGGGCACTGCTTTTCGCCGATGACGAGCTTCCCGCCCGTCACGCTTACGTCGGCGGTGCAACCCACGGGCGGCTTGCCGGCCAGCGTAGAGCCCACCGGCCCGGCCGCCGCCGCCCAGCGCTCGTTGGCGAGGCACACGTGGCGGGCTACATCCCAGACCTGCACCACTTTATACATCGCCTCGCCGTCGCCTTCCTGCACGGCTTCCTCCCAGCGCACGATCAGGCAGGTTTGCGATTTATCGCCGAGCGGCGCGATCTGCATCGTCGCTTTCGGTTCTTTGGTGTAGATTTTCGAGATGACGCCCGTATCATCGAGCAGCCCGAAGAGGATGATGCGGCCGTTCTGCCGCACGATGATTTCGGGGAAATAGCCCAGAATTTCAATCTTCCCGCCGCCGCTCTCGATAGTGCCGAGCGGCGTGGGTTTGGCGCGGTCGGGCACTTGCAGGGTATCGACATAATCGGCGCGCAGCACCCGAATGGTGTCGGCGCAGGTGGCGGGTGGCGGCACAAACGCCTGAGCGCCCGACGCAACGCCGGTCAGCCCCAAAATCAACAACGGGAGATGGAAACGCATCAGCAGAGGCATCACGAGGGAGTAGAGAGAAGGCTGTGGGCGGCGCAGTAAATGGCAACGTGCCCGCGCGGCCCCGCCTCGCGCTTGATGCACCGAAACCCTCACGAGTAACCGCCGAAGCCGCAAATCATTGCCCTTCCCACCCTCTCACCCTCCCCCCAAATGCGTTTGCTCGTTGAAGCGCCGCACATGGCACAGCGTGCCGGTATGTGCCAACTCGTAAAGCGCGAGGTTTTCGTGCGGAAACGCATCCATTTCCGCCAACGGATACCGCAAAAGCTGCGCGAGCAGCACCCGCATCGCCCGCCCGTGCATCGAGATGAGGTACGTGCCGGGCGGCGTGCTGGGGCCGAGCAGCTCGTCGAGGAACGGGCGTTGCCGTAGCGCTACTTCCGCCGGGCTCTCGCCGCCTTCGAGGCGGGCGTCGATCTCGCCGGAAGCCCAACGGCGCACGGCCGTCAGGTAGGTATCGTGCTGGTCAGGGGTGGCTTCGAGCCCCTCGAACCGCCCCCACGAAATCTCGTTGAGCGCCGCCGTGGCCGTGTGCGGCAGTCCCAAATCGAGAAACCCGCGCACCGATTCCACGGCCCGTTGCAGCACCGAAGTATACACCCGGTCGAAGGGCACGTGCCCGAACGCCCGAAAAAACGCCGCCGCCTGCGCGTGGCCCGTTGCATTGAGCGGCGCATCGACGCCGGAGCCCTGCACGATGCGCCGCAGGTTGAGGTCGGTTTGCCCGTGGCGGATGAGATAGATCTGTTTGATGGTGTTAGGGTTTAGGATTTAGGAATATGAGGCGTTCGGGTTCACAGCACCCAGCACGAATACATACAACATAACCTGATTTCCGACAAAGGTCGTCCACCGCTTCCTCAGCAGCTACATCCTAAACCCTAAACCCTAAAAACTAACTTCTACCTTTGTTTCAATGACCCCCGCCGCCCTCACCACCCGTATGTGCGGCCCCGACACCCTCGGCGGCCACCTCCAGATCGAGATCACCGAAACCGGCGAACGCACCCTTACCGCGCGGATGCCCGTCGGGCCGCCCGTGCATCAGCCGATGGGCCTTTTGCACGGCGGCGCCTCGGTGGCGCTGGCCGAAACTGCGGGTTCACTCGCCGGGTGGCTCGCCCTCCCCGACCCCGCCCGCCAGGCGTGCGTGGGCCTCGAAATCAACGCCAACCACCTGCGGCCCGTGCGGAGTGGCTACGTGGTGGCGCGCGCTACGGCGGTGCATATCGGGCGGCGCACGCAGGTCTGGGAAATCAGGATCACCGAAGAAGCCACCGAGGCGCTGGTGTGCATTTCGCGCCTCACGCTCGCCGTGATTGATCTAGACCCTGCCACCGGTCGGCCCGCGTAACGCCTGGTAGCGCCTACTTTTTATTTCTAGGATGCCCGTCGAAACCGCCGCCGATTCCTCACCCGCCCTGCCCGTCTCGCCCGTTTCGCTGCCCGCCCTGCTACCGGAGCTATGGGCCGCCGCGCGCTTCCGGCGCAACCCCATCGCCATCTGGCGGCGCCCGCTGGCCGCGCAAACGGAGGCCAGTATCAGCCTCAGCAGCTACGGCCTGACGGGTTTCGCACCGAATCTGGAGAGCGGCCCGGCGGGGTTTGCCTTCTCCCCGTTTCAGGATTCCGACCGCGCCAACGCGTTTTTGCTGCCCGCCGATGTCTATTTCGACGGCCTCACCGCGCACGCCCCCACCGCCGATGCCGCCGCGTGGCTCGCGGCCCGCACCGCCCGCCCGCCCGACTTTACGCCGCCCGCGCCCTACCAGCGCGCCGCCGCCCCCGCCCTCCTCGCCGACGAACCCACCTACCGCGCGCTGGTAGCGGCGGGCATCGCCCAGATTCGCGGTGGCGCGCTGCGCAAAGTGGTGCCCGCGCGCGCCGCGCTGCGGGCCTTACCGCCGGCTTTCGAGCCGCTCGCGGCGTTTGCCAAACTCTGCGCGGCGCACCCGCGCGCGTTCGTGTCGTTGGTGTGGCACCCGGCTTACGATCAGCTATGGTTAGGCGCCTCGCCGGAGTTATTGGCCGAAGTCGAAGGCGGCCACACCTTCCGCACGGTGGCGCTCGCGGGCACCCAACCCCTCGCGCCCGGCACTCACCCCGACGACGCCCGCTGGAGCCAGAAAGAGCTGGAGGAACAAGCCAACGTCACGCGCTACATCATCGAGTGTTTCAAGCGGCTGCGGCTGCGCGAATACCACGAAACCGGCCCGCGCACCGTGCAAGCCGGTCATTTGCTGCACCTCCGCACCGATTTTGAAGTCGATTTGCGCACCGTGCCCTTCCCCACGCTCGGCTCCGATATGCTGCGGCTGCTGCACCCCACCTCGGCCGTCGCGGGGATGCCGCGCGAGGCCGCCCTCGCGTGGTTGCGCCAGCACGAAGGCTACGACCGCACCTATTACAGCGGTTTTCTGGGGCCGGTGAACCTGCCGGCGCCCGGCACCTCGGCGCTGTACGTCAATCTACGGTGTATGCAAGTGCTGGAAGCCGAAAACGCTGCCGTGCTATACGCCGGTGCCGGCCTCACCGCCGCCTCCGACCCGGCGCGCGAGTGGGCCGAAACCGAGCAGAAGCTGCGCGTAGTGGCCGATGTGCTGCTGTGAGTACACCCCCCGAAAAGCCGTGAGGCGCCCGCGCGAACGCGCGAACGCCTTACACAACTGCAAATGCCACCCGCGACAACGCGCGAACGCAAACCCGCCCTTCGCGCCGACCTTTGCCCCGTGAGCCAGCCCGAGAACCCCCACCAAGCCATCTACAACATCGCCGCGCTCTGCGCCGCCCACGGCCTGACGGAGGTCGTGCTGTCGCCCGGCTCGCGGAGCGCGCCCCTCACGCTGGCCTTCGCCCGCCACCCCGAAACGAACGTGCGCGTGGTGCCCGACGAGCGCGCCGCCGCCTTCATCGCCCTCGGCATCGCGCAGGCGCGGCGGTTGCCCACGGTGCTGGTCTGTACCAGCGGCACGGCGGGCCTCAACTACGCCCCCGCCGTGGCCGAAGCGTACTACCAGCAAGTGCCGCTGCTGATCCTCACCGCCGACCGCCCCCCGGAGTGGATCGACCAGCTCGACGGCCAGACCATCCGCCAGAACGGGATGTACGGTGCCCACGTCAAAGGCAGCTACACCTTCCCCACCGAGACCACCCACCCCGACGCCAAGTGGCACGCCAACCGGATTATTAATGAAGCAATTAATTTAGCGAAAGCCTACCCGCCGGGGCCGGTGCACGTTAATATTCCTTTGAGGGAGCCGCTGTATCCGACGGGGGAAGTGATGTTTGAGGAGGTGCGGGTGATTAAGGAGACGATCACGCCACACAGAATTTCTCCGCAAGAGATCACTGAATTAGCGCGGACTTTCTCGCTTGCTGGACGCATTCTTTTCGCTTTTGGTCAAAGCGACAGATCATTGCGTGAAGCCCTTCCAGAGGGCGGAGTAGAAGGCTACCAGCTAGAAGAGGTTACCGGTGCAGTGTTTCTAAGTGACGCAATCGGAAATATGCAGCCTGAAAGCGAGTTTACGGCTGTGGTTATCTCAACTCAGGATGTATTCCTAACATCAGAAATAGAAACAAAAGACCTGCAGGCCGACATTCTGATCACAACCGGCAAATCATTCATCTCGAAGGCATTTAAGAATTTTCTGCGCAGAAATCCCCCTAAACAGCACTGGCATATCCAGCCGGGTGGATCAGCATCAGATACATTCGGTGGCCTAACACATATTATTAGAGCTGAGGCAGCAGAATTTTTAGACTCGCTTCTTGAATCTGCCACACCAGAAGGCAAGCTTCCGGAAACTATTAGGATTGAGCGCTTTGACTACCGAGCCGCTTGGAACAAGGCCAACGAGAAAGCGCATCATCTCCTATTTAACCCTAAAACCGGAATCATTCAGTCTACAGTGCGGTGGACTGAATTTACTGCGCTATACCGCAGCCTCCAGAAGCTGAGTAAAAACTCTGCCCTTCACCTCGCCAACTCGATGACCGTGCGCTACGCCAACATCCTCGGCGTACCGGCGGGCGTCGAAGTCTTCGCCAATCGGGGCACCAGCGGCATCGATGGCTGTACCTCCACGGCCGTGGGCTACGCGCTGGCGGAGCCGGAAAAGCAAGTCGTCCTCCTCACCGGCGACGTGGCGTTTTTCTATGATCGCAACGCCTTCTGGCACAACTACCCCACGCCCAACCTGCGCGTGGTGCTGCTCAACAACCACGGCGGCGGCATCTTCCGCCTCCTCGACGGCCCGCGCCAGCAGCCCGAGCTGGGCGAGTTCTTCGAGACACGCCAGCAGCTCACCGCCGAGAACCTGTGCCGCGATTTCCACCTCCCCTACTTCCCCGTCGATTCGTGGGAAAAACTAGAAGCCGCCCTACCGGTTTTCTTCGGCCCGGCCGGCGCCGGCGGCGTATTAGAAATCCAAACCGACTCCCAGGTAAACGCGGCGTTCTTCGAAGAATACCGCGCCGCCGTCAAAAAAGCTTTTTCGTAAACCGCCTCTGCGAAACCTCTGCGTAAACCTCTGCGCGCCTCTGCGAGAACCCGACTAACGACAGTTCTCGCAGAGGTTCGCAGAGGGAAGCGCAGAGGTTTCGCAGAGGAAAAACATCACCCAAATGACCACCCAACTCAACTGGCAACCCATCCGGGAATTCAAGGAGATTCTATTTTCCTACGCCGACGGTATCGCCAAAATCAGCATCAACCGCCCGCACGTCCACAATGCCTTCACGCCGCTCACGGTGCAGGAGATGATTGAGGCGATGTACATCTGCCGCGAGCGGACGGATATCGGCGTCGTCATCCTCACCGGCGAAGGCGGTAAAGCCTTCTGCTCCGGCGGCGACCAGAGCGTGCGCGGCCACGGCGGCTACGTGGGCCAGGACACCGTCCCGCGCCTCAACGTGCTCGATTTGCAGAAGCTCATCCGCTCCATCCCGAAGCCCGTGGTGGCGATGGTGGCGGGCTGGGCTATCGGCGGCGGCCACGTGCTGCACGTCGTCTGCGACCTCACCATCGCCGCCGACAATGCCCGCTTCGGCCAGACCGGCCCCAAAGTCGGCTCCTTCGACGGCGGCTTCGGCGCCTCGTACCTGGCGCGCTGCGTCGGTCAGAAAAAAGCGCGCGAAATCTGGTTTCTCTGCGACCAGTACGACGCCCAGGAAGCCCTCGATATGGGCCTGGTAAACAAAGTGGTGCCCTTAGAGCAACTCGAAGAAACAACAGTAGCGTGGTGCCGGAAGATGCTCGCCAAGAGCCCCCTTTCACTACGAATGCTCAAATCGGCCTTCAACGCCGAGTTGGACGGGCAAGCCGGCATTCAGGAACTAGCCGGCAACGCCACCCTCCTCTACTACCTGTCCGACGAGGCGAAGGAAGGCCGCAACGCCTTCATCGAGCGGCGCGAACCTGATTTTGATAAATATCCGAAGTTTCCGTAGCCTTCGCTGATTTTCTGCCGTCATCGCTGGACGAGCCATCAATATCGGTGGTCGTTTTTTCACCTCCCTACCCACACTACATGTTGTTGAGTTTTTGGCGCACATTTCTAGCTTCGATAAGCCCAGCCGACTGGCGGCGCACGGCGGTTCTATCGGCTTCATTGCTTTGCTTACTCACCTTCACAACCGCCTGCAAAGACGATGAAGCTACTCCGGCCCCGGCCCCGGCCGGCCGCGTGGTGAAGTACGAAGTCACGGGCAATTACAGTGGTCTGATGACGATGACCCACACCAACGCCTCAGGCGGCACCGAAACCATAAACGACGTGCGGTTGCCGTGGTCACTGACGCTCACCTTGCAAGCCGGCGTAGCTGGAGCAGTGTTCAATGCCGGCCCCAAAATAGGGTCACCCGGCGTGAGCGGTCAAACGGCCGTGGGCCGCATCTACGCCAATGGCATCGAAAAAGGCTCCGCCACCGGCACTGCCGGCAGCGACGGGTACATCCTGTCGATTCAGCCGCCGCCGGTTGTTTTTTAACTAAAACCGGATAAACAGCTTCCAGAGGCTGCCTATCCAGTGGTTCACTATCGGCGGCGCGCGGGAACCCTTCCACGCGCCGTCGTACTTTTCGACTTATGCGAACCATCACGATTGAATTGCCCGACGAGCAGACCACCGACTTCGACGTGAAGATGCGCGTGGCGGTGGCGCTTTACAACAACCAATTCTTGTCGCTGGGCCAGTGCGCGGCGCTCGCGGGCTTCGCCAACCGCTGGGAGTTCGCGGAGAAAACCGCATCTTATGGCGGACTGAAAATGGGGCCGCAGACCGTGGAAGAGCTGGATCGGGACATTGAGAATGCCCGCCGCTGGAAGCCCTAGTATGCTGATCATCGCTGATACCGGCTGTCTGATTCATTTAGACCGGGTTGAGTTGCTATTGCTACTGCCACGCGTCTTCGGGGTGGTTACACTGACGCCCGTCGTGGCGCGTGAGTTTGGGCAGCCGTTGCCAGCGGGCTTCACCGTGCAGACGCCGCTGCATCCCGCACCCATAATCAACAACCTGGATGCAGGCGAAGCCAGTGCAATTGCTTTAGCCCTGGAGACTCCCGGCAGCTTACTGGTAATAGACGAAGAGTTTGGGCGTGAATACGCCCGCTCGTTGGGCCTCGATGTTACGGGTACGCTTGGGGTACTGATTCGGGCGAAAGACCAACGTTTACTCTCCAGCATTGCGCCAATAATCGCGGAGATGCGCGCACGGGGGATGTGGCTTAGTACGGGCTTGATCCGTCGGACTCTTGAACAAGCAGGTGAGGCAGCGGAGTAAAGATTTTACGCTTAATGGCCGCCGTATCACCTTTATACGGCTAGCTACGGCTCGGCCCGCCTCCTCCGCCGACGCCGCCCCCCTGGCCCTCATCCGCGCGTGGCGCGCCGGCGCCGGTACCTTCCCGCTCCGCTCGTCCGGTTCCACGGGCGCGCCGAAGGAAATTTTGCTCACCCGCGCGCAACTGCGGGCGTCGGCGGCGCGGTCGGTGGCGGCGCTGGGGTTGGTAGCTGGCGATGCCACGCTGGTGTGCCTGAGCGTGGGGACGGCGGGCGGGCTGCTGGGCGTGGTGCGGGCGCTCGAATTTGATTTGCCGCTGACCATCATCGACCCCGTGAGCGATGTGCTGGCGGTGGTCGGGGCCGATTCAGTGTTTGCCACCGTTTCGCTGGTGCCGTTGCAGGTGCAGGCGGTGCTGGCGCACGGCGCGGCGGGCGTGGCGTGGCTCAACCGCATGAAGGCCGTGCTGGTGGGCGGCGCGGCGGTTTCGGCCGCCCTAGAAACGGCGCTGCAAGCCGTGGCGGCGCCCGTGTACCACACATACGGGATGACCGAAACGGCGTCGCACGTGGCGCTGCGGCGCTTGAACGGAGCGGAGCGCGCCGACTTCTTCACGGCCCTGCCGGGCATCGAAATTCGGGTGAATGCCGACGAGGCGCTCGAAATCCGGGCCGACGTAACCGGCCATCAGTGGCTCACTACCACCGACCGCGCCGAACTGCTGGACGAAACCCGCTTCCGCTGGCTCGGCCGCTTGGACGATGTAATCAATTCCGGCGGCGTGAAGGTGGATGCCGCGCGCGTGCAGCGGGTGTTGGAAACCGCCGTCGCCGCTCTCGGTCTGGCGCACGACGTAGCCGTAGTGGGCGCCCCCGACCCGCGCTTCGGCGAACGCGTGGTGGCGTGGCTCGGTGGGCCGCCACTGACCGAAAGACAAACCACCGCACTTCGGGTTACGCTTACTTCGGAACTCACGCGGTATGAAGTGCCCAAGGAGTTGCGGGTGCTGCCCGCACTGCCTCGGTTGCCCGGCGGCAAAGTAGACCGGTTAGCGTTGCGCGCCGCGCCCCCAGACCCAAGGCGCACGTCCGCGACGTAACGGCCGAAAAGCAGAATCCGGGCGCCGCCGACGAACTTTGCGCCGTCCATTTCCTTTCGCTGCGTCCGGCCGGGCCGGCTTCTAGCTCTACCACCTTGACTCTCACCCGTTCATACTGGATTTCGGCTGTGCTTGCGCTCGCGCTGCTGGGGGCTTGCCGAACGTCGTCGTCATCGTCAACGGCAGCAGCCGAAACCGAAACCGACGACATCGAGAACCCCAACGCCATGCCCACCGTGGCCGAGCGCGTGGCAAACGACCTGCCGATCCCAAACTCGCTGCCCGAAGCCGCTGCGCCGGAAGAAGACCTCGACCCCGACTTTCAGTACGTCGCCGATCAGTTCGCCGACCTGCGGGTGCTGCGCTACCAGGTGCCGGGCTTCAACGAGCTGCCCTTGCAGCAGAAGAAGTTGCTGTACTACCTCTCGGAAGCGGCCCTGAGCGGACGAGATATGATCTGGGACCAGAACTACAAGCAAAACCTGCGCGTGCGGCGCGTGCTGGAAGGCATTCTGACCAACTACCCCGGCCCACGCAAAACCGACGATTGGCGCAATTTCGAGACGTACGCCAAGCGCGTTTTCTTCTCCAACGGCATTCATCACCATTATTCGTCGGCGAAGATTCAGCCGGGGTTTTCGCCGCAGGTGTTTACTTATCTGCTCAACGAATGCGCCGGGATGAAGTGGCCACTGGCCGAAAATGAGACCAAAGCGCAATTCATTCAAACGATTTCGGCCGTCCTCTTCGACCCGAAAGTGGCGCCGAAGCGCGTTAATCTGACGGAAGGCCAGGATTTGCTCCGCACTTCGGCGATGAATTTCTATGAGGGCGTGACGCAGGCCGAAGCTGAAGCTTACTACGCGGCCAAAATCGACAAAAACGACCTGCAACCCGTGTCGTGGGGCTTGAATTCGAAACTCGTGAAGGGCGCCGACGGCAAGATTCAGGAGCGCGTCTGGCGCGAAGACGGGATGTACGGCGACGCCATCCGGCCGATCATTTTCTGGCTGGAACGCGCCGTGGGCGAGGCCGAAAACGAGCAGCAGCGCGATGCGCTGCAAAAGCTCATCGCGTTCTACAAAACCGGCGATTTGCGCGCCTGGGACACGTATTCGGTGGCGTGGGTGAAGGATGTGAACTCGCGGACGGACGCCGTGAACGGCTTCATCGAAGTCTACGGCGACCCACTCGGCTACCGGGCGTCGTACGAATCGGTGATCTCGTTCAAGGATTTGGCGGCCACGCGCGTCATCAAAGCCATCGGCGACGAGGCGCAATGGTTCGAGGACAATTCGCCGATTATGCCCGAACACAAGAAGAAAAACGTGACCGGCATCACGGCCAAGGTCATCACGGTGGTGCAGGAGGCCGGCGACGCCGCTCCCGCCACGCCCATCGGCATCAACTTGCCCAACGCCACCTGGATTCGGGAGCAGCACGGCTCGAAGTCGGTGAGTTTGGGCAACATCGTGTACGCCGGCAACGAGGCTGGTAAGAGCGGCGGCGTGCTGGAAGAATTCGCTTTCGACGCCGACGAGATTGCCCGCGCCAAACGCCACGGTTCGCTGGCCGCCGCCCTGCACACCGATATGCACGAGGTAATCGGGCACGCATCGGGGCAGATGAACCCCGGCATCGGCACGCCGAAGGAGACGCTGAAAAGCTACGCCTCGGCCATCGAAGAAGCCCGCGCCGATCTGGTGGGCCTCTATTACGTCCTCGACCCCAAACTGCTAGACCTCGGCGTGATGCCGGATCTGGAAGTCGGCCGCGCCCAATACGACGCCTATATCCGCAACGCGCTAGTGGTGCAACTCGCGCGCCTCGCCCCCGGCGAACACCTCGAAGAAGCCCACATGCGCAACCGCCAACTGGTGGCTAGCTGGGCCGTGGAGCGGGGCCGCGCCGACAACGTAATCGAGCGCGTGGAGCGCGCCGGCAAGACGTATTACCACATCACCGACTACAACAAGCTGCGCGCCCTCTTCGGCGAGCTGCTGCGCGAAATGCAGCGCCTGACGAGCGAAGGCGATTACGCGGCGGCCAAAAACCTCATCGAAACGTACGGCGTGAAAGTCGATACCCGCCTCCACGACCAGGTGCTGAAGCGTTACGCAAAGCTGAAGATCGCGCCGTATCAGGGCTTCATTCAGCCGCGCCTGGTGCCGGTGCTGAAAGGCGCCGCCATCGTGGATGTGCGCCTCGAATACCCCACCGATTTTATGGCGCAAATGCTCGATTACGGCAAGCGCTATTCTTTCCTACCCAACATTAATTAGGAAGGGCGGGAGGGTGGAAAGGTGGAAAGGTGGAAAGGTGGAAGGGTAAAAAACCTCCCTCCCACCTTTCCACCCTCCCACCCTCCCACCTTCCCACCTTCCCACCTTCCCACCCTCCCCATGACCGACCTTTCTACCCTTCGCCAACTGGCGCACCTTTCGCGCCTGGAAGTAGCACCGGCCCAAGAAGCCAAGATGCTCGCCGACCTCAACGAGATTCTCGCGTGGGTCGATAAGCTGCGCGAACTGGATACCGAGGGCGTCGAGCCGCTTGTGTATCTCTCCGACAACGTGAATGTGACGCGCCCCGACGAAGCCCGCAATACCGTAGCCCACGCCGACGCCCTGAAAAACGCCCCGCGTAAGGATTCCGATTATTTTCGCGTGCCGAAGGTGTTGGAGTGAGGAGTGTTTTGTGGAGAGTGTTTAGTGTTTAGGCCGAGTTTTCTACCCTCGTTCCCGCAGGTATGTTCGGTCTTATGCGTCTAAACACTAAAAACTAAACACTAAAAACTTCCTTCGTGGAAACCGCCGATACCGCTTTTTCTTTCTCGACCTTTTGGCGTCGCTGGCCGCTGGCGGTGCGCCCGCTCCTGCTGCTGGCGACGCTCACGTTTCTGTTTGCGCTGGGCGCGAGCTGTTCGGCGTACCTCACCGGCGACGATAACGTGCGCCCCTGGACTACCCCCGCCGAACTGACGGCCGTGGATGTGCCCGTCGATACGGTGCGCGTCGGCACGTTGGCGCTGCCCGTGCTGGAACCCGCCCAACTCGTGAGCGAGCTACTGGCGCCGGCGCCGCCCGGCATCGCGCTGGGCGCGGCGGGCTGGTGGCTGGCACTGCTCACCGTCGTGCTGATCGGGTACCTTACGGTACTGCCGGGGTTGGGGTGGCGCACGTTTTTGGTCGCGGCCGGTGGTCTTACGTTCTTTCTCAGCACGTTGAGCCTCGATTTACTGGGGTTACTGCCCGTGCGGGGCGTGTCGGCGGCGTCGGTGGTGGCGCAAGCCGCCACCGGGTTGGTGGTGCTACTGCTGGTCGGCCCGGCGTGGGCGCTGCACGCATTTTTTCCGCAAATCGGGCCTACCCGGCGGCTACTGCTGTTCAGCGGACTGGTGTTGGGCGTGGGTGGGCTGATTTTTTGGCGCAGCCCGCTATCGGTGCCGCACACGGCATTGCACCTCACGGGCTACGGGATGGCGGGCGCGCTGGGCGCCTGTGCCCTCGTGATTTTGTGGGTGAGCTACGAAAACGTGCGCGCCCTGCTCTGGCTCACGGGCCAAGCCGACGTGCCCGCACGGCGGCGCGGCTTGGGGGCGTTTTCCCTCGCCACGGGGCTGTACCTGCTCAATTTGCTGTTGATTTTTTTGGATACGTTTGGGTACGTCAAGTTCGGGGGCGCGTTTCTGAACGCGTTTTTCGTGCTGCTGTCGTCGATTGTAAGCGGGCTGTTTGGCTTGCGCATCCGCGAGGCCGAGTATGGCCGCGCGGTTTCGTATCTGCTGATGCTGCCGCTGTATCTGCTGCTGAGCGCCCTCACGCTGGGCACGCTCGGCTACGCGTTTGCCACGGCGAACGGCTCCATCGTCGAAGGCTTCACGGATGGCGTGGTGGCCACGCACCTGGTGGCGGGCGTGGCGTTTTTCATCTACGTCATCTACAATTTCTCCGACCTGATCCAGCGGCGGTTACGCGCGTACCGCGTGGTGTTTGAGCCGAGGCGCCTACCGGTGCTGATGATGTACGCCATTGCGGCGGTGGGGCTGGTGTCGTTGCTGCTACGCGAGCAGTTTTTTCTATCGCGCCAGTTGCGGGCGGGCTACTACAACGGCCTCGGCGATTTGTACCGCGCCCGTGGCGAAGCCGCCCTCGCCGACGTAACCTACGCCAACGCCGACCTCAACGTCCCCTTCGACGAAAAGGCTAACACCTCGCGCGCCGCCCTGGCCGCCGAGCGGCTGGAGCTCCGCAGCGAGCAAAACCTGCTGCGCACGGCCCTGCGGCGCACACCTTCCGAGAAAACGTACGCCGCGCTGGCCGCTACCTACGCCAGTAGCTCGACGGCCTTTTTCGATCAGCAGGCCATTTTACACAACGCCCGCCGGGCGTTCCCCGATTCGCCGGTGCCGGCGTTGCTGCTGGGGTCGCTGTACAGCCGCACCGCCCTCACCGATTCGGTGGAGTTTTATTATACCCAAGCCGCGCGCCGCGCCACGGGGCCGGTGCGTGGGCCGCTGTTCGTGAACGAGTTGGCGTGGCTGGTGCGCCAGCGCGACGATGATGCCGCCCGCAGTCTTGCCCGGCAGGTAAGTTCCGCCGACCCCGTGGGTGCCCAGGCCAACGCCGCGCTGGTGGGTCTGCTCACCGGCCCGCGTTTGCCGCCATTACCGTACCTGGGCGCCGTACCCGACTCGCTCTCCCCCGCCACCTTCGCCTGGATGACGCAGCGTGCCCTCCGGCAGATGCGCGCCGCCGACACCAGCGCCGTACCCGTGCTGACGGCCCTAGCCGCGCGCCGCGCCAACACCGTTTGGGCGCCCGACCTGCTCGAATTGCGCGCCCTCACGTGGCGCCCCGCCCAACCCGCCCGCGCCCGCGCCGCCCTGCTCGAACGGGCTGAGGGCGGCACCGGCGAAACCGCCGGGCGTCGGTTCCGCTTGCTCGGGCAGTGGGCGCTGGCGGATGGGCAGCCCGCCGAGGCGGCCGATTTCTTCGCCCGCGCGGCCAATCGCGGCGATCAGCCCGCGTACCTCTACCGCGTGCTGGCGTTGGCCCTGGCCGGTGAGCAGGATTCGGCACGGGCCGCCATTCCGGTCATTTTCACGTCCGGCGACCGTACCCTGACCGACCCCGCGCGGCGGCTGCTCGTGCTGCTATCGGCGCCGGTAGCGGCGCTCAACACCGATTCGCTCAAGGCCGATTACGTGGTGCTGCACACCGTGCGCCGGGGCCGCGCGGCTCCGGCGGCTTGGCTCGATTCGCTGACCGCTACCATTGGCCGGGCCGATGTGCGCGCCGTGGCCGCCGCCGCCCTCGCCGACCGTGCCCTGGCTATTGGCGATGCCGGCCGCGCCTGGCGCCTGACGGGCCTCGCCCCCGCCGAACCCGCCTTGCGCTGGCTGCGGGCCGAAGCGGCGTTGCGCGTGGGGCGCCTCCCCGAAACCGCCCGGCTATTGGCGCTGCCGCTGGCTGGGGCCACTCCGGCCGCCGGCCCGGCCGCCGATCAGCCCACCCGCGCCGCCGCCATCCGCGCCCCCGCCGACCCGCGCGCCCTCGCCTGGCACCAGTACCTGACGGGTGCGCTGGCCGCCGCGCGCGGCGAAACCCGCGCCGCCACGGCCGCCTTCGCGCCGCTCGCCGCCCGCGCGCCGTGGCTGGAGCGCGGGCTGCTCGCCGCCGCCGCGTTCTTCATCGAACACCCGCCGCGCGCCGAGCCGCTGGCGGCCTACAACACCCTGCTCACGGGGGTGCGCTACCACGAAACCGCCCCCGCCCTCTGGGAAGCCTACGCCCTGACGGCCATTCGCAGTGGGTTGGTGGAGTTCGGCGCCGACGCCCGCGAACGCGTCCGCGCCCTGCGCTCGGCGGTCGAGTTCGCTACCTTCGAGGCGCGGTACACGGCCGTGCTGGCTGAGGCCCGGCAAGCCGCTGCGGGGTTTGAGTGATTTTTCGTTTCTCGTTAACCGGCTAACGGGAAACGAAAAACGATTAACGAGAAACGCCCCCAAGGCAACCATCTCCCCCTTCCCCCGCTCCCTATCCCTGAAATGAATGGACACGCTGCACCCGCTTCCACCGCCGTCGGATCAACCGGCGCTACTGCCCCCGTCATCATCGAAACCCACGACCTTGGCAAGGCCTACCAAATGGGCACCGAAGAGATTCGCGCGCTCCGCTCGGTTTCCATCACCATTCGACGGGGCGAATACGTGGCATTCATGGGGCCGTCGGGGTCGGGGAAATCCACTCTGATGAATCTGATCGGGTGTTTGGATACGCCCACGAGCGGCTCGTATGTGCTCAACGGGCAAGACGTGAGTAATATGACCGACAATGCGCTCGCGGAGGTCAGGAACAAGGAAATCGGCTTCGTTTTTCAAACGTTCAACCTGTTGCCGCGCGCCTCGGCCCTCGACAATGTGGCCTTGCCGCTGGTGTACGCCGGGTTGGGCCGGAAAGCCCGCCACGTCCGCGCGCTGGCGACGCTGCGCTCGGTGGGCCTCGAAAACCGGGCGACGCACCGCCCCAACGAGCTTTCCGGCGGCCAGCGGCAGCGCGTAGCCATCGCCCGCGCGCTCGTCAACGACCCCAGTATTCTGCTCGCCGACGAACCCACCGGCAACCTCGACACCAAAACGAGCCACGAGATCATGGACTTGTTCGAGGCGCTCTACCGCCAGGGCAACACCATCATCATGGTGACGCACGAAGAAGACATTGCGCAGTACGCGCACCGCATCGTGCGCCTGCGCGACGGGCTGGTGGAAAGCGATGTGCCGAACGTGGGGAAGTTGAGCGGGAGCGTGGGTGGGGTTTAATACCGGAATTTTCTGCCCGACGATTTATCTTTGACAGGTATGAAACTGACCCTCGAAGTCGCCGACGACAAAGCCGCCTTCTTTCTGGAATTGATCGCGAACCTCCCGTTCGTCAAAACGCCACGTAAACGCGCGAAGGCAACCGGGCAACGCAAAATCGGCCAGCAGCCCGGTCAGGACACGACAGATTATTTGCTGTCTTCGCCCGCGAATCGCGAACGGCTGCTGGCTTCCATTGCCGACGTTCGCGCCGGCCGAGTCGAGTACCACGACTTGATCGACGAGTAATATGCGACTGGCTTGGGAAACGCGCGGCTGGGAAGGCTATCTCTACTGGCAGCAGACGGATAAAGAACAGCCACCTTGCGCGCCGCTTAAATTGCTAAGCAATGCTTCATGATGCTATTCGCACTGGCTTTTGTCTGGTGAGCGAACACAAGAAGCGGTGGTGTGGGCTGTACTTTTGTCCTGACCGGTAGGCAGTGGACTCGCCTGTATGCCTCATGCCCATCGGCGTATCTCTAAATGAAAATTGTTTCTCTTTTTTCCGGCGCTGGTGGCTTGGACCTCGGTCTGCTGCAGGCAGGTCACGAAGTGATTTGGGCCAACGACATTGACCCAGACTCTTGTGCTACCTATGCTCACAATATTGGCAACCACGTGGTGTGTGCGGACATAGCGAGCGTACCAACCAGTGATATTCCTGATTGTGATGTCGTGGTTGGCGGATTCCCCTGCCAAGGTTTTTCAATGGCCAACCGGCTGCGTTCACCCGGCGACAGTCGTAACACGCTATACCGGGAGCTTTTTCGCGTTATTCGGGATAAGAAGCCCCGATATTTTCTGGCCGAGAACGTCCGGGGTATTCTCAGCCTCGATCAAGGAAATGCTATTCGTCAGATCATCGAAGATTTTGAGTCAATTGGGTACCGCGTTACATACAAAGCGTTCAATACGGCTGATTTTGGTGTACCGCAGTTGCGAGTAAGAGTCATTATCGCCGGAACCCGCGCCGACTTACCACCTGAGTTCGACTACCAGCACCCGACGCCGACGCACGGCAAGGCCGAAAGAGTGTCCATCGGCGAGGCCCTCGCCGATATTCCCGAGCCGAACGCAAGCGGCAACGATGAACTCCTGAACCACGTGTTTTCCAAGTATAAGGTCACAGACCGCAATTTTACCGGCCACCGCCGCACTGACCCCACGAAGCCATCGCCCACTATCTTGGCCCGTGGCAACGGTAAAGGTGGCGTGTGCGCCATTCAGCATCCTGGTAATCACCGCCGGATGAGCGTACGCGAAAGTGCCGCCGTGCAGACCTTCCCGCTGAACTTTGATTTTCAAGGCTCGATGAGCTCGATGTATCGGCAGGTTGGTAATGCGGTGCCGCCGCTGTTTGGCATGCAGTTGGGCCTACAACTCAAAGAGGTGGAAGAGGCCGTATGCGTATAGCTTCTCTTTTTTCCGGTGCTGGTGGTCTTGACCTGGGTTTCAAGATGGCTGGCCACACGGTGGTATGGGCCAATGACCTATTCCCGGAGGCGGTGCAGACCTACCGCCGCAATCTTGGCAACCACGTGGTATGCGCTGATATTTCGTCGGTGCCCTCGTCGGCGATCCCTGACCACGACATTCTGATTGGCGGGTTCCCTTGCCAGGGCTTCTCGGTAGCGAACACGGGGCGAAATGACGCTGATGCGCGCAACCAGCTCTACCTGCAACTACTGCGCGTACTTCAGGAGAAACAACCAAAGGCTTTTCTCGCTGAAAATGTTAAGGGCATTCTCAGCCTTGAAAAAGGGCGTGTATTCAAGATGATCCTGGCTGATTTCACCTCCGCCGGGTACCGCGTCAAGTTCAAGCTGCACAACTCAGCCGACTTCGGCGTCCCCCAACGCCGCGAGCGCGTCATCATCATTGGTATTCGAAACGATGTGCCTTTCGACTACGAATATCCGCTCCCTACCCACGGCGACAGTTCTCTTTTCGCGGAGGTGGCACCTTGGGTAGCTGTTGGCGCGGCGTTACGACATATTCCAGAACCGGAGGATGCCCCTCACCTGCCCAACCACACCTACTCCAAGTTCAAATTGAAGTTCAACGGCTATCTGGGCAATAGGGCCATTGATCCGAATAGACCCGCGCCAACGGTTACCGCGCGCGGCGATGAAAAAGGCGGCGTAGTCGTACTACACCACCCAAACAATCACCGCCGAATGTCAGCCCGGGAACTGGCCACGGTGCAGTCGTTTCCTGACGATTGGGTATTCGAGGGAAACCGTTCGTCGATCTACCGCCAAATCGGAAACGCCGTGCCTCCGCTATTGGCCTTTCATCTGGCCAAACAATTTCCGTTAGCGTTCTAAATGACGACCAAGACACCCCCTGAGTTGCCGTTTGCCGGATACAAATGGCGCTGGGCTACGGCTATGCCGACCGAAAGCTTGAACGATCCTCCGGTGTTTCTGGGGGTTCTTCGGATGCTACAACGCAACGAAGGGAAAGCACCAAACAACCAGGAGCTGCACGACGATCTTCTGGATATGCAGAATCGGGTGGGCACACGGGTTAAGCTGGCCCGCACACCCGAACGAAATCTTCTCCGTAATTCACGTCAGTACTGGGCAGCGTTAGGGGTCATTGAAAACACGCACGCCCTGGTGTCGCTCACGCCCTTCGGGCGTTTGGTCAGCAATAGCTTACTAACCGAAACCGAGTTTGCCCTTACCGTAGTACGGCGGTTTACATTGCCGAATCCGGCGACTTCGGATGCCGCAGAAGTAGCCCGATGGAAAGCGGCCGGCTTAGAAATACGCCCGCTGCAACTGCTGCTGGAGGTGATTGCCGCTTTGGCAAAGGAACCCGGTGATGACGGTTATATCACAGCGGAGGAAGTCCAAAAGGTCGTCATCCCGTTGGCAGGACAGCAAACGACTGTTGCTGAAATGCTGCCCTGGATTCGTTCCTACCGCCGCGACCCCACCACCATAGCTGGCTGGCCCAATTGTACGCCCCGTGCCAACGATCATCGGATGGTACGCGAGTTTTTGTTGTTCCTGGCTAACTACGGGCTGCTCCGTGCCACGCAAGACCCGACTCAGAAACGCCTGAAATCAAGTGTCCGGTATTCGCTCGCCCAACTGAGCACGACAGAAGTAGATGCCCTTCGCAAACTACCGGCGCCGTCAGGAACCTGGAAGCAGACGTACGACCAACTTAGGCTAACACCTATCCCAGCCACTGTTGAGAGAAGCAAGGTTGCCCGGCTTATCACCGAGCGACGTTACCAGGGCCCGTTCAGACGCAACACGCTAAAAGCCTATGGCAGCCGTTGCCTGATAACCGGAACCACCCTTGAGTCTGTGCTGGAAGCAGCGCACATTAAGGATGTACAACACAAAGGTTCTGACCAGCCGGACAATGCCCTTTGTCTGCGCTCAGACTTACATACGTTGTTCGATACATACCACCTGCGGCTGACTCCGGCCGGAGAAATCAGGTTAAGCTCCCAAGCCCAGCAAGCGCACAACTACGGGTCGCTGCCTACCCAAATCGCCTTGCCCCCCTTCGTGAACCGCGACTACCTGCAGTGGCGTCTGGATTTTCGGCCATAGAGTGCTAGCATATCGGCCAAAGCTGCCCCATTAAGGCCACCCTACTGAAGATTGATGCGCTGGTGGCGTAGTTGATTGCGGCAGCCGCAAACCAACCACCCCCCTGCGTCAAAACGCGACGCAGGCGCCACAAATCGTCAGGGTGCTTCTCAGAAGCGCCAAGGCCATTCGTAACTTCTTACGGGTGCCTTCCGCCTTCGCGAGGGGCATTCGTAACTTCTTACGGATGGCAATCGCGCACGCGAAGTCCATCCGTAAGAAGTTACGAATGGGGGTAGCGCCCGGTGGCGAAGGCAGTAAAAAGCATGGGTTGGCGCAGGAAGTCTGAAAATTTTAGATACATTTGGGCACCGTCGCGGAAGGGGGCACATGGCTACCCGGCGCGGCGGCAGCGACTTATTCCCTTTATTGTCCAATGATCAAGCTCACCCGTTTGTGCAGCGATGTATTCGCCGAAGAGCAGCGCCCGCTCGAAGACCTTTCGGCCGGCCTGCGCGACCATTTCAAGCGCCTCGAAGCCTACCCGCACGGGGGCAAATTCGACGAGATCATCACGGCTACCCGCGACGTGGTAGAGCGCTGGAACGCCACCGAACTGGCCATCAACGCCGGCCAGAACACCCAGCAGGGCGGGCGCGCGGCCACCACCGACGACCGCACCCTGGCCCTCAACCGCCTGCGCCGCAACTACGCGGCCCTCGACGCGCTCGAAGACGACGCGACGCGCGCCAAGCTGCTGCAACGCTTCTACCCGCAGGGCCTCGAACAGTACACCGACGCCAAGCTCGACTCGCTCGACCCGCTGCTCGACGCGTACCTCCAGCTGCTCGCCGCCGTGCCGGCCGCCGAGCTGCCGCCCAACTTTGCCGCGCGTACCACCACCGACCTGGCCGCCTTCGATACGGCGCGCACCGTGCAGATCGGGCAGCAGGCCGATACCACCCGTGCCCGCGAACAGCGCAAGGCCATGGTGCCCGAAGTAACCGACCTGCTCACCGATAATTACCACTTCCTGTGCCTGCACTTCCGCAAGGAGCGCGGACAGGTACTCGGCTTCTTCAACCGCCGCTACTTCGACGAAATGGCCGCCGATGTGGCCGCTGATGCGCCCGTAGTGCCGGTGGTGTAGTACCCCGCGAGCGGACGTAATGATGCGCCAAAAAAACCCCCTGTCGGCTGGTGCCGGCAGGGGGTTTTTTAGCTGTAGTGCAGACTTCAGTCCGACGTTTTGCCGGTGGTATTTTTGTGAAACGGCGGACTGCAGTCCGCACGACACTCGGCGTTCAGCGAAATCAATACATCAGCGAAATCAGTGATCCTCCTCGTCCTCACCGGCGCCGGCATCTCGGCCGAATCCGGCATCCAGACCTTCCGCGATTCCAACGGCCTCTGGGAAAACCACCGCGTGGAAGACGTGGCGACGCCTGAAGGTTTTCGGCGCCACCCGGCGCTCGTCCTCGAATTTTACAATCAGCGACGGGCGCAGGCGCGTACCGTGGCGCCCAACGCGGCCCACCGCGCGCTGGCCGAATTTGATAACGCAACGGATTGGACGGTCTATATCGTGACCCAAAACGTGGATGATTTGCACGAGCGCGCCGGGTCGTCGCGGGTGCTGCATTTGCACGGGCAGCTCAACCAGAGCCGGAGCGTGAAAACCGGGCAGGTGTACCCCTGCGACGGCGAGATCAACGAGGGCGATGCGTGCCCCGACGGCGGGCAGTTGCGCCCGCATATCGTGTGGTTCGGCGAAGATGTGCCCGCGATGGTGGAGGCCACCGAACTCGCGCACCGCGCCGATGCGCTGCTGATCGTGGGCACGTCGTTGCAGGTGTACCCGGCCGCAGGGCTGGTGTACGAAGTGCGGCCGGACGTACCGATTTTTTTGGTCGATAAGCACGTGCCGGATGGGCTGCCGAACCGCGTGCGCACGTTTGAGGAGGCGGCGAGTACGGGGGTGGTGAAGGCGTTGGCGGCCCTTGCCGGCCGTCCCTTACCCGGCACTTGAGTGCCGGGCAAGGGACGGCCGGCCGGGCAGTAGGCGGGACAGTAGCGGGAGTGCTTGTTTTCAGCAGCGAAAATTTTATGTCGTTTCGCCACGCCCTCGTGCTGGGCAAGTTTATGCCGATGCACGCCGGGCACGTGCATCTGATTGCAGCGGCGGCGGCGCGCGTCGAACGCGTGACGGTGCTGGTTTGCACGCTGTTGCGCGAGCCGCTGGCGGGCGCGTTACGCTTCCGGTGGGCGACAGACGCGCTGGCGCACCTGCCGAACGTGCGCGTGCTGCACGTGGCCGACGAAGTGCCCGCGCAGCCCGAAGATTCGCCCGACTTCTGGGCTATTTGGGTGCCGCTGATTCACCGCTATTGCGGCCTCGATTTGGATGTGGTATTTACCTCCGAAACGTACGGCGCCGAGTTGGGGCGGCGGCTGGGAATACCGGATGTATGCTTCGACCCGGCGCGCACGGCGGTACCGATTTCGGCGACACAAATTCGGAATAACCCTTTGGAGAATTGGCAGTTTATTCCGGCGGCGGTGCGGCCGCATTACGTGCGGCGGGTGGCGTTGCTGGGGGCTGAATCGTCGGGCAAAACCACGTTGGCGGCGGCGCTGGCGGCCCATTTCGGCACCGAATGGGTACCCGAATTCGTGCGCGATTACCTCGACGACGGGCCGAATATCGACTACACCCCCGCCGATCTGGTGGCCATCGGCGCGGGGCAGCGCGCCCTCGAACGCGCCTACGCGAAACTGCCCGGCCCGCTGAAAACCGGCCTGCTTTTCTGCGATACCGACGCGCTGACGACCACCGTGTGGGCCGAGTTGTATTTCGGCGAAAACCACGCGCCGCCCGCCCTCGTGCGCCTCGCCGAAAACGACCGTTACGCCACCACTCTCCTGCTCGCCCCCGACTTGCCGTGGGCCTCCGACGGCACCCGCGACCGCCCCGACCCCGCCACCCGCGCGTGGTTTTTCGGGCGGTTGCGCTGGTGGCTGGAACACGTAGGGCGGCCCTACGTGGTGATTTCGGGCGATGGCGCGGCGCGGCTGGCGGCGGCGGTGGCCGTTTTGAGGGATGAGGTGAGCAGATGAATAGATAATCAGATGGATACAGACCGTTGCTGCGGGATAGTCGCGCGGGGCTCGGCCCCGGGTGGACTATTCGCGGGCCTCTGGCCCGCCGGTAGACCGCTCGCGGTAGCCCCAAACGCGGCAGCTCAACTTACACTGAATTATGCGAACGAACCGCGCGCTATGCCGGGGCTGGAGCCCTAGAAATAGCCCACCCGGGGCCGAGCCCCGCGCGATAAGCCGCAATTTGCACGCGCCCACCCCGTACTTTCGGCCCGATGACCCTTCTCGATGCCCTTATATACGGCGGTGTGGCCGCCAATTTTGCCGCCGTGGCGCTGGCGTGGCGGCACCACATCGGCACGTGGCCGGCGGGGTTGCTGGGCGCCGTGCTGGCGGGTATTCTGTTTTTACAAACCGGCTTATATGCCGATGCGGGCTTGCAGGTGCTGTATTTTGGGCAGGGCGTGTACGGTTGGATGAGCTGGCGGCGCCCCGTACGCGAAGTGCCCATCCGCCGGTTGCGCGCCCCCGAATGGGTAGCCGTAGTGCTGGGCGTAGGTGTGGGTACCGCCGCCCTCACCGCGCTGCTCGACCACTTCACCGACTCTACGGTGCCTCTCGCCGATGCCTTCCTGACGGCCCTGAGTTTGGCGGCCAATCAGTTGCTCACGCGTCGCATCCTCGACAATTGGCCGCTCTGGGTGCTGGCCGATGTGCTGTACGTGCCGCTGTTTCTGTATAAAGGCTTGTACGCGTATGCGGCGCTTTATCTGGTGTTCATTGGGGTGGCGGCCGTGGCGTGGTGGCAGTGGGAGAAGGAGTTTCGAGTTTCGACTTCTAAATTCTGAGTTTTGAGTTTCTTGGTTCTCGTTTAGGCTGATTTGCCTGTTGGTTTTTCGCTTAACCTTGGGGCGGGGCGGGGCCGTGGTAGAGACGTATTTTTTCCTTTGCCTTTTCGATGAAAAAGACTGATCTCGACGGCCTCATCAAACAGTTTCTGCAACATAACCTCACGATCGCGTTTGCCGAAAGCTGCACGGCGGGGCTGTTGGCCAGTGGGTTGGTGGCGGCGCAGGGCGTAAGTGAGGTGCTGCTCGGCTCGGTGGTAACGTACCACGCCGAAGCCAAGCAAAAGCTGTTGGGCGTCAGGAAAAGCACCCTCGACCAGTTCAGCGCCGAAAGCCAGCAGACCACCAACGAGATGGCGCAAGGGCTGCGCCGCAACCTGCCCGCCGCCGATGTATGCGTAGCAATCACGGGCCTCTGCGGGCCGGGCGCGAGCGAATCAGACGATAAGCCCGTCGGGACGGTGTTTGTGACGGTGCTGTTCAGGCAGCACGCCCACGAATACCGCGAGCAGTTTACGGGCACCGGCGACAAGCTGCGCGAACAGGCGCAAGCCTTCGTGTATACCAAGCTCGGCGAGTTGCTGACGCGCTGGCAGGAAGCGCCGGTGCGTTAAGCAGGATAGGCGGCTGGCGTGTCTGCCAAGCAGTTTCGCCAGCAAACCGCGCTACGCCGTGCGCACGAACCGAATCAGCTCGCGCACCTGATTGAGAAACCGCGCATCTTCCGAAAGCTTCCCGATTTCAGAAGTGATTTGCCGGGCGAGCTGCTCGTGGTCGCGGGCGTTGAGTTGGCGGGCGGCGGCGAGGTCGCCGTCGAGGCGGTCGAGCTGACCGGTGAGGGCGGCGAGGCGCGCTTGCTGGATGGCTACCCAGGACGTTTCCTGGTCGAAATCGAGCATCGTACGGAGCGTTTCGACGTGCATTTCGAGCGTTTGCACGCGGTCGCGCAGCTCCACCACGTCTTCGCGCGGGTACCGAATCTGGTGGCCGAGCGTGCGTAGGCGGTCGGCGAGGTATGCGTAGGCGCGTTGGGCGGGCCGCAACAGCGTGAGCCCCAGCGCCGCGATGGCCGCCGGGTAGCCCACCGCCACCACCTGATACCGCGCCAACAGCGCCAGCACCACCGCCGAACCCACGTGCAGCCCCACGGCCAGCCAGCCGAAACGCGTGGCCACTTTCCGGGCAAACGCCACCGACGATTCAGCTACCTCGATGCCTTTTTCGCGCGAAATGCGGGCTTCTTCTACCAAGTCGCGCGCGGTGAAGTGCGTATTCCACGGCAGCAGCGTCACGGCCGCCAGCCACCACACCACCGCCACCCCCACCAGCCAATCGACGAGCGTGCCGGTGGAGATATGCAGTTGCTGCAACCCAAAAAACGTGACCAGCACCAACAGCGTGAGCGCCGCCAGCGCACCGAAAAAGCTCGAAAACGACATCCGTAGCACCGGCGCGGGGAAAATGCGCACCGGTCCGAAAAGTACGGGGGGTTGCTGGTTCGGTTCTCACTTCGATTGTCATTGCGAGCGCAGCGAAGCAATCCTC
Source organism: Hymenobacteraceae bacterium (assembly GCA_031425525.1). Taxonomy (GTDB): domain Bacteria; phylum Bacteroidota; class Bacteroidia; order Cytophagales; family Hymenobacteraceae; genus JANNMJ01. The sequence goes on from JANPJM010000035.1 coordinate 100,389, forward strand.
GTTTGCTCAGTTCGTTTGCTCAACCACATTGCCGCGCCGACGAGGATTGCTTCGTCGCAAAGCCTCCTCGCAATGACAAAATTACTGGATTGAAAAACCAGCAACCAAAAACGCCCCGCGCCCCCGCCGTACCTTTGCCGCCGGGTTCAGGAAGAGAAAAACGGCCTTCGGATGCAGCTTTCGCGGTTAGAGATCAACGGGTTCAAGAGTTTTGGCGATAAGGTCGTGCTGCGGTTCGATGCGGGCGTGAGCGGTATCGTGGGGCCGAACGGTTGCGGAAAAAGCAACGTGGTGGACGCCATTCGGTGGGTGCTGGGCGAGCAGAAAACGCGTAATCTGCGCTCCGACAAGATGGAGAACGTGATTTTCAACGGCTCCAAAAACCGCAAACCCACGCAGTTGGCCGAAGTCACGATCACGTTCGAGAACACGCGCGGCCTCCTGCCGACGGCGTACTCGACGGTCAGCATCACGCGGCGCTACTACCGCACCGGTGAGGGTGAGTACCTGCTCAACGGCGTGGCGTGCCGCCTGAAAGACATTACCGAACTGTTTCTGGATACCGGCATTGGGCCTGATTCGTACGCCATCATCGAGCTGCGGATGGTCGATGAGCTGCTGAACGACAAGGAAAACGCCCGCCGCGCGCTGTTTGAAGAAGCGGCCGGCGTGAGCAAGTTTCGCGTCAGGCGGAAGCAGACGATGAAGAAGCTCGACGAAACCGACGCCGACCTCACGCGCGTCGAAGACGTGTTGGCCGAGCTGCAACGCAACCTCAAAAGCCTCGAACGACAAGCTAAAGTCAGTCAGAAATTCGGCACGCTCCGCGCCGAATACCGCGCCGTGAGTATGGTGTACGCCCGCCGCGCGCTGGCCCACCACGCCGAAATTCTGGAAAAGCTGCAAGGCCAGCTTGCCACCGAAACGCACCGGCGGCAGACGTTTGCCCGCGAAGCTTTCGACCTGGAACGCGCCCTCGACGGGTTGCAAAAAGCGGCTGATGCCGCCCGCGTGGCCCTCGACGAGCAGCGCACCGCCACGGCCGAAGCTGGTTTCCGGTTGCGCGAAACCGAGACGGCGCACCAGCAGCGCCGCCAGCGCCTCGCCCAGCTCGACGAGCGCGCCCGCACGCTGCGTCAAAATCTCAGCGCCGAAGCTGCCCAGGCCGAACAAACCGCGCGCGACTTGGCGGCCCTCGCCGAGCGGCTGACCGCCACCCGCGCCGAGCTGGAAACGGCCCGCGCCGCCACCACCGCCGCCCGCGCCACGCAGGAGGTCGCCCAGCAGGCGCGCACCGCCGCTCAAGCCGCGCAGCAAACCGCCGCTGCCGCCCAGCGCGCCGCCCAACAGGCCGTATTTCAGCAGCAGAAAGAAGCCGAAATTGCTGCGCTGCACGTACAAACCGTCCGCCGCGAGCAGCAGCAACTCGCTGACCGTCAGCGCGCCGACGCCGACATCACCACGCGCGGCACCGACGAACTGGCCCGCGCCGACGCGGCTCTGGCTACTGCCACCGCGCGCCTGACGGAGTTGCAGGAAGCCGAGCGCGCCCGACAGGAAGCGCTTGCCGCCGCCGAAAGCCGCGTGCAGGAACTGGCGCCCGCCCTGGCCGTCGCCGCCCGCACCCTCGACGCCACGCGCAACCAGCTCACACTCACCAAAGCGCTCGTCGAGAACCTCGAAGGCTTCCCCGAAGCGAGTCGGTTTTTGTACAAAGCGGCCCAAACCGGCCGCTGGGCGACGGCCGGCGGCGCCCCCCTCCTGCTCAGCGACGTACTCACGTGCCCGCCGGAGCTGAAAGCGGCCGTATCGGCGTATCTGGAGCCGTGGCTGCCGTGCTTTGTGGTCGAGTCGGTGGCGGAAGCGGCGGCAGCGGTGGCGCTGTTGCAAAACGAGAAAAAAGGCCGCACGGGGTTCCTGCTGGCACCGGCGTGGGGGGGGCGGGCGCCGCC
>JANPJM010000036.1:0-50753 GCA_031425525.1 Hymenobacteraceae bacterium
GCCTCGACGTGGCTTCGTTGTGCGTATTTCAATTCCAGCAAGTCCGATTGAAGCTGGGACCTCGCGTCTAGCCCCGAGGTGAGCGGCCGGATTTCAATTCCAGCAAGTCCGATTGAAGCTACCCGTCGAGTTCAGGAATGTGCTACAGGGTAAGATTTCAATTCCAGCAAGTCCGATAGAAGCTTCATCAACGGGCGGCACCTCAGCGGCCTACGGTGATTTCAATTCCAGCAAGTCCGATTGAAGCCCGGCGGCTGTGGTTTTGACGACTGCCATTGTTGCAATTTCAATTCCAGCAAGTCCGATTGAAGCAGGACTAACGATAGTTGAGCTACTCGGGCAGGTCGCATTTCAATTCCAGCAAGTCCGATTGAAGCCTGCGCGAGCTTCCGATGTTCGAGGTATTGGACGAGATTTCAATTCCAGCAAGTCCGATTGAAGCCTTACCGCCGCCGGAAAGCTTCACGACCGTAGCGCCATTTCAATTCCAGCAAGTCCGATTGAAGCACTTGATAGTCGCGTAATTTAATCATTCAGCAACATTTCAATTCCAGCAAGTCCGATTGAAGCATATCGGGCTTGAATACAAGCGCCAGTTCTACCCGTATTTCAATTCCAGCAAGTCCGATTGAAGCCGGCTTTCGTCGCTGAATACTTCGTTCCAATCGACGCATTTCAATTCCAGCAAGTCCGATTGAAGCTCGCGCCGGGGCGGTACTGACGCGGGCGCGTAGCGATTTCAATTCCAGCAAGTCCGATTGAAGCAGCGGCTTCTTCGGCGTTGCGTTCTGCAAGTTCGGCATTTCAATTCCAGCAAGTCCGATTGAAGCATGTTCGGTAGCATCTTCGCCAGCGACGCGCTTCTTATTTCAATTCCAGCAAGTCCGATTGAAGCAAACCGATATGCGCAACAAGTGTTGCGCCCTTGTCATTTCAATTCCAGCAAGTCCGATTGAAGCCCCCGGCTATCGGTGATCTTGGCGGGCGCTGGCGGCATTTCAATTCCAGCAAGTCCGATTGAAGCCACAAAACCCCCGTTAATTAATTCGGCGCTGGCGCGGATTTCAATTCCAGCAAGTCCGATTGAAGCTCAAATTCCATAGCCGGCCCTACTATTAGATACTTATTTCAATTCCATCAAGTACGATTGAAGCCCCCCAACGGGCTACGACCTTGCGCCAGAAATTCAATTTCAATTCCAGCAAGTCCGATTGAAGCCTGGCACTACGGCGGCGACTGATACGCCCGATACGGATTTCAATTCCAGCAAGTCCGATTGAAGCCGGCGACCGAAAGAATTGCAGAAACCATTTTAAGAAATTTCAATTCCAGCAAGTCCGATTGAAGCCCAGCGCCCAAAGCTGGCGGCGGCATAGATTCGACATTTCAATTCCAGCAAGTCCGATTGAAGCTGGCTTGATGCGAACGCCGATATTATCAAGCCGAAGATTTCAATTCCAGCAAGTCCGATTGAAGCTCTTAGGGGTTTCGGCTACGCCGATTCGCACCGATATTTCAATTCCAGCAAGTCCGATTGAAGCCGGCGGCGGTCGGGTCGATACCGGCGCGAAGCATCAATTTCAATTCCAGCAAGTCCGATTGAAGCCGCGCATATCGGGAAGCCTGAATTGCGCGCCAGTAGATTTCAATTCCAGCAAGTCCGATTGAAGCATTACCGCCACGGCGCTGATCCACACCATCGCCCTGATTTCAATTCCAGCAAGTCCGATTGAAGCCACCATCCTGGCCCGCGACGGCGAGCACCCCCCGCTATTTCAATTCCAGCAAGTCCGATTGAAGCTCATCGCCCGCTACCTGGAGCGCATCGGGCTGCTGATTTCAATTCCAGCAAGTCCGATTGAAGCAGGGCGGCCGCGAAGCCGCCGGGCCGGGCGTCGGTGATTTCAATTCCAGCAAGTCCGATTGAAGCTCGCCGGATTGCAAAGCATTAACCATTGCGAATTTTTATTTCAATTCCAGCAAGTCCGATTGAAGCCCGTCAAAAACGCCGGCAAGATACCCCTCAACTCTCTCAAAAGCCGTCTTTCGACTCCCTTGCGACCTCGCAAAAGTCGTCGATCACAAATGAGTAGATTTTGCCCGGCGACCGACGACTGCTGACTGACAGCACCTTAGCTCATTCAATCTCCTCGCGACTCCCTCACCTGTGCTGTCGTCGCCCCGACCGACGACCCTCATAGGAACGTATCGAGCGGGTTTGGCTCACGACCGATGACCTCTTTTTCAAGCCACTTCTGCGCGCGGGCTTTGAAAATCAGTACGCTGTCCTCGTCTTTTTTCAGAAATTTATTTGCGTGGGCCAGCAACTCGCGCAGACCAACTTCCGTGATTTCGCCCTCAAAAACTGAGTTTTGAATCCAATTCAGGTACCGACGGCAAAGTTTGTGCATTTTGCCCACCCGCGTTTGGCCCATATCGTATACCAGTAGCACATACATCGGCTTACCACCAGGCTTTAAACGGTTGATACTCGTCGATACCCATCACGTGCTTGGTGAGCTTGTAGCATTCGAGCCGAATGAGTTGCTTGTAACTCACGCTACGGTTGAGGGTGCGGTGCTGAATGGTTTCGGCCAGCCGCTCCTCAAAGGCCCGCACGAAGGCCTTGCGCGGCTCATCCTTGAGCAGTACGCCGGCTACTTCGCGCCGAAAATCTTTCGGTTGCAGTTCGCGCTTGTTGAGCATCCGGAAGATCAGCCGATCTACGAGAATGGGCTTGAAAATCTCGGCCAGATCGAGCGCCAGCGAGAACCGGCGCGTCCCCGGCTGGTGCAGAAAACTGACCGTAGGATTGAGTTGCGTGTGGTAAATCTGGCTCAGGCACGCGGCGTAGCACAGCATGTTACCCAGCGAGATGAGCGCATTGACCTCGTTCTGCGGCGGCTGCCGGGTACGAAGGTGAAACGGCAAATCGGGCGGCAGCAGCGCGTCCCAGGCGCCGTAATACGTCTGGCGGATATTGCCTTCGAGGCCCATTATTTCCGGTACGCTGGTGGCGGTGGGCAGCAAGGCGGCGTACCGTTCGATCTGCTCGATGGCGCCCTGCACGGGTTTGTCGCGGTTGGCGTAGTAGCGCAGGGTTTTGGTGATGTTGAAGGCCGCCCCTTCCACCAGCCGCCGGGCGATCAGCAGCCGCTTCTTTTTGCCGGTGTAGTGTTGCGTCTGGCTCACCTGCAAGGCGCCGGCCTGCAAATACTCCTTCGCCATAAACGAGCCGCAGTAATGCTCGTAGTAATCGAAGAAATGCACCGACACGTGGTGCTTACCCAGAAAATTGTAAAGCGCCGAATTGGCATCGAGCGAGCCGAAGATGAAAATATCCGTGACGTTTTCGATCGGAATGTGCTTGGCCGGGCCTACCACGCCCTTTTCATCCTGCGGCGTGAAGCACAGGGTGTTGTCGTGGCGCGAAAGGCGGCCGGGGTTGAAGAGGTAGTAGGTTTTCACGGGTAGGGCAAACGGCGCTGGTCGCGCGCTGAAACAAAGCAAAAAAAATCAACAACAAGGGGTATCAACCGGCCTCGCCGGCGTAGCAGAACTCGTAATAAGCGCACTCTTTGCAGATCGGCCGGTTGATGACGGCCGGGCACGCGCCAGCCACCACTTGACCGATAGTAGCAAGCCACCCTGCAATGCGCATCTCATCCGCTGCCGTGAGGGCGGGTACTACTTCGGTACGACGCTGCTTCGGAAATTCGAGCAAGCCCGTCGCGCCCGCAATCCCGTGCCGGCCCAGCACATAGAGATAAAATTGCGTCTGTGCGATTTGCGCCGGAAGCAATTTTTCTGACCGCTTGATTTCGTGAACGACGCGCTCCTGCGGGTCGTAAAAATCTATTTTGATGCCCTCAATCTGAATCTCCCGGTAACGCGCCGCGCGCGTTGGATACGCCGTTTTATGCAGCAAATCGCCATCCTGCACCGCTTCCGAGCCGTGCTGCATCGAGATGCCGTGGTCGAACAACCACAACTTACGGTGGCAGATGTGGTAGTAGTTGATGTGCTTGCCGGTGGGGTGGTGCATAGCGAGGGAAACGTTATTCGTCGTCGTATTCTGCCGAATCAAGTTGTAACCGAAGCCCCCACTTAGCCGAATAAAACTGCTTTTTGACTAGGTACAATAGCTCGTCTCTACCTTGACCAAAACCAACCTTAACCTCATAGCACTCCAACATGCCAGCCGCTTGCGCACGCTTGAACTCGTACATGGGAATACTGATTCGGTGCAAAGCCGTCCACCGCGCAAACTCCATCCAACTGGTAAAAACTGCAGGATCATCTTCAACGTCAAAGCCAAACCGGCAATCAGCGTACACTTCACACTGCGTATCAATATCGCGACTTTGCCAGTGCGGCGTTTCTTCGGCTTCAACAGTCTGCGGATGCGCTGGCGTCAACAGCCAATTTTCTACGACATAGCATTCGAGTGTTTCGGCGTTAAGGCGGCTCTTTGTAGAGGCAATGCCCAGAGCAGGATACACGATGTTCACTAAGCGCACAAAATCGGCTGCAGTGTAAGCTGTATCGCGCTCTTGCAAGAGTGTGCGCGAACGGTTGAGCGATTCCGAATCGCACCACTGCTTGGCTTGGCGGTCGAAGTGCCCGTAAGGGGCCGGATACGGTGTTGGCTCGCCCGTTGGCTTGCCACGCACGTTGGGTATTTCAACGGGATCCACTACGTACAACTCACCGCCGAGTGGGTTTGACGTTCCATGCGGCGGCTGAAATCTGGACAACCGACCCACGCGTTGCGCCAAGCGGTCAACGGGGCAGATATCCGAAATCATTAAATCGGCACTGATATTCACACTTAACTCACCAATTTGCGTCAAGATGGCGATGACGTTGCGGGGCTTGCCCGTCTGCCAGGCAGTAGGCCCCAGTAGCGCGCTAAGTCGCCGCTCAATTTGCAGCTTATCCGGCTCAGTAAAACGCGAATGATACAGGATGACGTGTTCGTCGGCCATTCCTTGGGCAGCAAACCATTGTCGATATTGCTGTGCTCGCCGTATTGTGTTCGCGTAAATGATGGTCGCTTCACCAGCGAGCGCCCGGCGAAGTTGCGCAAGCAATGGCTCGCTCAGGCTTTCAGCGGCATTGGCCGCCCCCAACCGCACCAAGCGGCATCTAGGCCGGGTCAAGTCACTGGCGCCCTCGGCTTCGTGAATATCAGGTAATGAATGGCCAGCAAGCGCGTAGAGGTGGCGAGCCGATTCGGGCAGCGTGGCGCTCATCACTAGCACCGGCACAGCTAACAGCCGCAGAACCCGCAAGAGTACCACCAGATTACGCTGCGTGAAGTCATCATAGAAATCCGCCTCGTCAATCACCACGCACGAATGCGCTAAGTGCCAGAACGTAACATGATGTGCCTCGTGCGTGCCCGTCAGACACAGACACAGATGGTCGAGTGTAGTGACGGTCAGTGGTGTTGCTAACGCGCGTGCTTCCACCACGTGCCGCCCCCAGCGCTTCTCATCGAACCCGGCAAACTGCTCATTTTGAAACAGCGCACTGGAATGGTACAACCCCGTCTCACTGATTTTAGCGTCAGCCGACAATGCCAGTGCGTTCGCCGTAAAGCGGGTTGGCATCGCGATCACGACCCGATCTGCACGGCTCGCTTCGATATGCTGCCGTGCCCAAAGCAACGCGGCGTCGGTCTTGCCCGCGCCGGTGGGGGCACGGAGCAACGTCAGCAGGTGCCCATCTTGGCCGCGTTTCTCGGCCAGCGCCTGCACGGGTTTTCGAGTCCAGTCGGCGGGAAAGTGATAGCTGAACGGCACCCATTCGGCTACTTCCTCGCCCTGTTCCTGCGCACTCGCGCGCCCATCAGCCAGCCGCAACAGTGCGCGCGGCCCGGCAAACTCATACCGCGCCCGTACAGCGGCTTCAAATCCTTGTTCTTTAACGGCAGCTGATCGCTGATAGAAAAAATCCCAGTAGGCCTTAAAGTCCTGATTCAACCATCGCTCCTCCGACGCCCGGCTCAAGTGCCCGTGGTGTGCTGCAATGGCTGCCCGCACTGCCGCCGGTGCTGCCGCTCCGATGGCTTTATCGAGCCGCCGTACCGAATCAAACTCGTGGCGCAGGTTGGCCTTTTGGAGATTGACAGCCCGAAAAAAAGCACTTCGGCCGCTTGCTTTCCACGCCTGATAGTCCAACTGACAGGCGCCTTGCCATTGCGGATGCGCTTTACCCTTGTCGTGCCACTGAGCGGCCATTTCCACACGCCCGCGCAAGTCTGCGCCTTCCGGCCGGGAAGGTGGCCGCACTTGACGGCGATACTTCTCGATGCAAAACGGGCGCGCGACCAGCAGCTTCATCGCTTCTGTTCGCACATGGGCTTCGTGCGCGTCAAGGCTAATCGGTGGCTCGCCGGTGGGTTTGGCAAGCAGCAACGGTGTTTCCATCGAAGCAGCAATAAAGAGTCAAGCGAATGAAATCTAGTGGCTCAGGCTTCCGGCTCGAACAGGCCGCCCGGGGTTTTCGGCTTGGCTTTGTCAGCGCTTTTAGTGCTGCCTTTCTCTCCTTTGGCGCTGTGCATATTTTCAAATTGTTGCGTGGTCATCACCTGCGCCTCGGGTGCCGGGTCATACAGCTCGTGTGCGTCCAGAAACTGCAGTGCCTTACTGTAAGCGGTCGATGCGCTCAGGCCGTCGGCGGTGGTGTCATCGCCGAGAAAATAGGTGGCACCGCGTTCCGTTAATTCTTGCCGCAGGTTGGCACGCTCGGCGTCGGTGGTCTGCGGCTGGAAATAGCGGCTGGCTTTGCGCGAAAGGCGCGTATCAAACACGATCAGCACTTGCTGTGGCTCGCCACTAGTGGCATTGCGGGCCTGCTGGGCGTACTCGTTCAGCGAAGTCGTCGCTTCCAGTGCCAACCGAATGCGGCGCTTCCGCTCTGCCTCGCCGTAGTGCTTGACGTATTCGGTGCTGACGTGTAATTCTTTTTCGTAGCGAAAATATTTGCGCATCCCTACCGTTCCCACGTCAATCGAGAAGCTCATCACCATCAGGTCGGCAGGTGAGAACTCGCGGGTAGCGAGTGCTTGGCCGCGCGACTCGCCTTCCATTTTCAACCGAATCAGCAAGTCCCGTCCCAAGTCAGACGGGGCAAACGCCACGGCCGGCGTAGCGGAGATGGGGGCAGTGCGTCGGCCAGAGTACATACCCTTGTCGGTATGCAGAAAGCCGCCCAAGTCGGCGCGCAGGTCGGTTTCCAGCACGTTCGTTACGCCGTCGCCATTGGCTACGTAGGTGTCGCCCCGGCCGGGGTCATCGGCGTTGAGACGGTCGAGGGCCGCGAACAGCGCGTGGCGCTGCATCTGGCCGGAGATATAAACGCGGCCATCCGGGCGGCGCTTGATCGACGAGGCGTTGCCGAGCAGCTTTTCGCCGCCATTGGCAATGTGGTCGTTCATCGGCGACAGCATCGTCACCAGAATGTTCTTGATAATCATCGGGAGAAATTGAAAACAATTTTTTGGGAAAGGAAGATACTCGCGGCGCTATTCCGTGGGTTGGGTGACAGTTTCCGGCTCAACTTCCGTCGTCGGGGCTACGGCATCCACTTCGTCGCTCTTTCGGCTGCGTAGGCGCATAAATGCCACCAGCAGGTATTGCACATTTTTGAGGTTTAGGGCCTCGTTGTCGGGTGCCAGTTCGCCGCTCAATGCCGCGTGCATAAAGCGCGTGGCTTTGGCCGGGATATCATCGTTGAGCAACCGGCTGCACCGTTCCGCCACGCGGCCCAGCAGTTCGGCGGGCGTTTTGGCACTCATCACGGTACTCTCAAATTCGATGAGCAGCTTCGACTTGGTTTTCTTGATGTCTTCCTGCTGCTTGTCGTTTTTGGGGTTGTAGTCGGCGCCCGGCGCCACGTCGGCCCGCGCTACGCGGTACGCGGTGGTGTTGAGCCAGCGGCCGTAGGCGGCGGCCGAGGCCACAATTTCTTGCGGAATATTCATAAAAAACTCATTGAAAAGCGGGGTTACTTCGGCGGGATATTCCGCCCGAAAAACCAGAAAGTCAGCGAACGCGACGGGTGTGAAAGCTTGCAGGAACCGACTGGTCATTTGACAGAACAGCGCGAACGTGTTGGACGAATAGCGGCCGCTACCTGCGTCAGGCACTCCATACACGGATGTGTTTAGGTAAAGCGCCGCTAGAATTCGGTCTAGGTGGTTTTCCCGCTGTTGCGCCAGCCGCGTAATGTGGTGCCCAAAACGAACCTGTCCGATGCTGTCGTAGGAGATGACGTACAGCGGACAATCCTGTAAGCTCGCCAGCACCGCCAACGCGGCCGGCTGCTGCTGCGCCTCCGCTTCTGAAGCCCAGCGTCCAATGGCTGCCAGCAACCCAACCGGCCCGAAGACTCCCGGATCGTAAGGAGCGTACGGGTAGTTGCCATTATGGAGCTTCGGGCGGCGATACAGCGACTTAACCGACGCATCTGTCGTCTTACCACCTTCGGGAATTGGCTTCTTGCGCGGGGATTTGCCAGCTGGCGTTTCGGTGGCGGGCGGCGCGGCGGGTAGCTTCGCCACCATCAGGTTCTGTCGGATGCCCTGCCGATACATCTCCCCAAAAAGTCGTATGAATCTGATTAACGCAGGTAGTGTCGGTAGTGCAGGGATGATAACGGTGTTGATTTTGTCGCGCTCGTCATTTTTCAAAGGCACCTTGACAAATGCAGCGGGTTTATATATCGTCAGGGTTGATATTAGCGCGCAAGCAGCTTCCAGAAGCGATGCCTTGGGTGGGGTCTGATTCGCCCGTGCGCCTTGATTCGATTTCGCACTCGTGGGAGCAAAAGACCTACCTAATTCAACCAGTTTTTCTAATTTTTCCCCTTTCTTCAATTGGCTTAAAAGCCCAACCGCGTTATCAAAGGTGTCTTTTATGGTTGCCTTCTTAATCCCCTTGGACTCTTTTGCTACGATGCTCGGGAACAGATACACACCTTTAAGACCTAGCCCGTTGGAATGCACTAAACTGGCATCCGCTCTTAGTTCCGGCTCTGGTAGCTGACGAAACCGCAGTTCCGTCCCAGGCACTGGCTCATTTTCAGGCCGCATTCGGAAGTGCAGTAAACCATCCTCAACCGCTTCAATTAGTAGCCGACGAAGGTCTGTTTCGAGAAGCTCATCCGGCAGGATATCAAATCTGTGCAGCGCCACGGCCAGCCCGTAACGCGGATACGGGTGCGTCAGGTCAGCCGCCAACACTTCCGGGCGAAACCAAGCAACAGGAGTTTCAACAGGAGTTTTCATTCTGCGTATTTAAAGTAACGGGAGCCAAAAAGCCTCTACCCAGCCGTCGTTGGAGCCAAGGTAAAGCGGAGCTGCCGGGGTCGCGACGGCTATTTGCAGCGCTTCAGCAAGGGCGGGACTAGTTGCCACTTCCACCAGATAGCTGCCCTGCGCCTCGACGTATCCGCGCCGCGTAGGACTAATGTAGTACTGCGGAAAATAGGGACGCAAAACATTCAGATGAATTTCTTCTCCATCGCAAAATTTTGTTAGGGTGTCTGGGTCATTACTTGCCTTGGCTGAGTCAGTGAATGTTATTTTTCTGCTTTTATCGTTGCTGGCGCTCACAAGCTGCATTGCTAGGATGTCGTGATTGCGACTACCTCCTACAAAGCCTTTCCCTCGCAAATGCTGACTCCACAAATCATCATAAGCAAGAAGCGGTGGTGTCACGACGACCCCAAACCGCACGTGCCACTGCAACAGACTTTGGTAGCCCGACCCGGAGGCTTCGGGTTTACCAGTCAGCTTATGTCGCTTTGCTAACTCCTTGAACAAGGCGACTCGCTCTTTGTCGCTCAAGTGCCAGCCCAAGGCGTTCTCCAGCATCCCGTACAACATCGGCGCGGTGGGCGCGGATTGGCTCGTATAGTACTTGCCCGGCTGTTTGGCCACCATCGAGAGTGGAGCCAAAGGTTCTATTGCCAATTCTCCTCGTTGAGAGAAGTTGGGTATTTCGGCCAGCAGTTCGATAAAGTTAATCATCAGAAAAAAGAGTTAAACAGCCAGGGTCGATGCTACACCAAGCTCCCAAACCCAATCCCCGTCGAATGCCCAACCCCCACGCACCACGCAAACTGAATTTGCTCGGCGCTGCCCGTCACCAGCACCGGGCACAGCGAGGCGCGGCACTGAATGCCTTTGTAGGTGGCCAGTTTGGTGCGGGCCTTGGGGTAGGCGCGGTCGAAGGCCACGGCGGCGCCCTCGGTGGGTAGGCCGGCGGCTTCGAGCTTACGCTGGAAGACGTGCGTGAGCAGGGCGTCGGCGCGGGGGTCGTCCCAGAGGATATGGTCGGCGGGGCGGCCGGGGGCGGGACGGTCGCCTTTGAGGAAGACCGGGCTGGCAACGGCAAACCACTGCGTACCGGCGACGAAGGCGGGCGGGGGCTGAAACTGCGCGTCTTTGACCAGCAGCCCGCAATCCAGGTCGGGCTGACGCAGTATGCCGCCCACCAACCCGTGGATCAGGCCCGCGTCGGGGGCGCTGATCTGCCAGCGGGCGCCTTCGGGGAAGCGGAGGCCGCCGGACGTGCCGCGCGCGCCGCTCAACCAGGAAAGGGAGTACAGCGAAAGGCCGTCGTGGACGGCATTGGGGGCGTGGCCGAGCCAGCCGTGAAAGGCGCCCACCAGGGCGGGTAGGTGGTCGTAGCGAACGGGCGCAAAGCCCGTCGATTCGAGAAAAAGGTGCAGCCGCATCAGCCGGGGGGAAGGGAGCTAAGAAATTTTTGCTAGCGACCCGAATTCTATGGAATTCGCGAGCGAAAGGTGCGCAACGGCCGCTTTCGGTGGTAGGGGCGAGAGTGAAGGCATAAACGTAGCACCCCGTAGCCGAATTGCGGCGGCAAAGGCCGTCAGCAGCCTAAATACGGCGGCGAACGACAAATCAGCCGCCCGTCTAGCGTCCGTCGCCGCCGTGCCGCAGCGCCCGCGCGCCCGCAATTCAGAATTTCTGCCGACCTTTCCGCCCTCTGTACCACCGTTTCGCCCGCTCTATGCCCACGTTGCCGCTCTATCAGGTCGATGCCTTCACTTCCCTGCTTTTTCACGGCAACCCGGCGTGCGTGGTGCCCCTGACCAAATGGCTGCCCGTGGAAACGATGCGCCGGATAGCCGCAGAAAACGCCGTCGCGGAAACGGCCTTCTTCATCGACAACGGCCCCGAAAAACCGATTGAGCTGCGCTGGTTTACGCCCGATCTGGAGATGGATTTGTGCGGCCACGCCACCGTGGCCACGGCGCACGTGCTGGTGCAGCACTTGGGGCACAGCGCCGCCAAGCCGCTCGTGTTTCATACCAAAAGCGGTAATCTGAGCGTCAATGCTACGCCCAGCGGCTACATTCTCGACCTACCAAGCCGCCCGGCCGAACCCGCCGAACTCCCGCGCGAAATCAAGCTGGCGTTCGGCCCCAGCCCGCGCGAGGTGTACAAGGCGCGCGATTATATGCTCATCTTCGATACGGAAAAGCAGATTCGCAACCTTCAGCCCGACCGTACCATTCTCGACCGCCTCGACCTTGGCGTCGGGGGCATTATTTGCACGGCGCGGGGCGAGGAAGTTGATTTTGTATCGCGATTTTTCTCGCCCCAATCCACCATTTTTGAAGACCCCGTCACCGGCTCCGCCCACTGCACGCTCACGCCGTACTGGGCCGACCAACTCGGTAAAAAAATCCTGACGGCCCGCCAGATTTCGGCGCGGGGCGGCGCGCTGCACTGCACCCTTTCCCACGACCGCGTGCTGCTCAAAGGCCACGCCATCACCTACTTGGAAGGCCGGATTACGGTTTGATCGTAGTTTTGAGTTTGCAGTTTCGAGTGCAGAGTTCGACGCAAAACGCAAGACTCAAAAAAGAGGGTTTTGATGAAATCTCGCCAGCTTCTGCCATATATCATCGTCGGCTTTGGGCTGATTTTGCTCACGTGGTGGCTATGGGCGTGGCCCTATAATCATCTGCGCTTTTACGAACCCAGCCCCGCTCAATTGTGGGCGTCATGCGCGGTGGTGCCGCCCATCATACTGGGGCTGGTGTGGTACGGGTTGCGCCCCCGGCACACACGCGGCGATTTCTTCGGCGCGCTGTCGTTCAGCGTGTTCGGTGGATTTTTTCTGATCGCGGCACTTGCCGGTACGCTACAGATAGTCAATACTACTGCCGTATCAACCCAGGAAGCCGTGGTGCGCGGCACCGTCAGTGAACACAAGGTGCCGCGCCGCCGACGTGCCATGCGCCGCAACCGAGCGCTACGGCCGCCCACCATCACGGTGCGATTGGCGGGCACCGAAACCGCAGTCAAACTGGCCGTTTCCGACCACGCCGATTTCGACCGTTACCCCACCGGCAGCGCGTTCGTCGAGCGCTTACGGCGCGGGCGGCTGGGCTGGTGGTACGCGTCGAAATAAGCCGCGCACGAACGCGCGAAGGCACGAGCATAGTCTCGCCGCTAGTCGGTTGGCAGCGCGGCTTTAATCCGCGCCGTCAGCCCCGCGGACGCCGGTAGCAAGGGTAGCCGCGCGAAGGCGTTACAGAGGCCCAGCGTGGCGAGGGCGGCCTTCACCCCCACGGGGTTGGCTTCCTCGTAGAGCAACGGGTTCAGATCGAGGTACGCGAACAGGCGGTGGCTGGCTTCGCGGAAATCGCCGCGTAGCGCAGCGCGGGTCATGGCGCTGAAATGGACGGGCAAGGCGTTGGCAATCACCGAAATGATTCCGGCGCCGCCGCTTGCTATCAGGGCGGGTGTCATCAGATCATCGCCGCTGACGAGCTGAAAACCGACGGGCTGGTCTTTCAGAATGGCGAGGCACTGCTCCAGATTACCGCTCGCTTCCTTCATCCCGATGATGTTGGGGTGCGCCGCGAGCGCGAGCGTGGTGGCGGCACTCACATTGGAGCCCGTGCGGCCGGGTACGTTGTACAAAATCACGGGCACGGGTGCAGCATCAGCCACGGCCGTGTAATGCGCGATGATGCCGGCTTGCGACGGTTTATTGTACGCCGGCGAAACGCTGAGTATGGCCGAAATACCCGTGTAATCGGTCTCGGCAAGCTGCGCTAGTACTTGGCGGGTGTCGTTGCCGCCGATACCTACCACCACCGGCACGCGCCCGGCCACTTGCGCCACCACGGCGCGCAGCACGGCCGCTTTTTCGGCCGGTGTAGTAGTGGCCGCCTCACCCGTGGAGCCGTGCACGACGAGGTACTCGACGCCCTGGCCGGGCTGGTCGATGACGAAATCGACGAGGCGGTCGAGCGCACTGAAATCAATGTCGCCTTCAGGAGTGAAAGGCGTAACGAGCGCAACGCCGGTACCGGTGAGGTTCATGGGGTGATTGGCGATTGAAGAATTTTCGATGTGGGATTAATGCTGAAAAGTACGGTGGCCGGTTTGCATTCGGGCACATCGGGCGCGCGGTCTTTCGCGCGGGGCTCTGCCCCGTGTGGGGTATTCGCGGGCCTCTGGGCCGCCGATAGCCGGCGCTTAAAATGTTGCCGTATCAATCAACCACTAGTTTCACGTCATCCCGACCTGCTAATTCTAAGTCCCGAGCTATCTCCCGCAACGCTTGATAGAAGTGGCCGCCTGATAAACTCTTGATCGAGGTGGTATTGACAAGGTGTAATTCACATGGGCCGGGGTACCCTGGACCACCAGCAAAGGCATCCCATAAAGCATCCAGATTACGCCCAAAGTACCCAGCACCGAGCAGTTCGGGCAACAGCAGGTAGCGCTGCCAAAAATCGGCTTCGCTATGGATGTGACGGCAATCAATAACAAGTCTTCTCACGGCTTACAGCTCTAAACCTAGCTGCCCAGTCGTGTTTTTCAAGCTCATTGCGGCCCCTTCAGGATTGGCCACCCCCTCAGTCGTCAGTAGCGCCAGCAACTTCTCCTCCCCAATGATTGGTACCTTTTCCTTGATGGCTTTTTCGCGCTTTGCGGGTCCCATCTTATCGCCCGCCACCAAGTAGGAAAGCTTCTTTGAGATGCCCGACGAAATCGTGCCGCCGTGCGCTTCGATGAGCGCCTGCAAATCTTCGCGCGGTTGGCTGAAAATGCCCGACAGCAGGAACGTCTTGCCCGTGAGGGCGGCCGAAAGGGCGGCGGGCGCGTCGGTTTCCGCTTCGGCTTCAAATTGCAGTCCGGCGGCGCGTAGGCGGCCGAGCAACTCCTGGTTCACGGGGTCTTCGCGCCACCCGATGATGGTATCGGCGGTGATGCCACCGATGTCGGGCACTTTGGCGAGGGTTTCGCGGTCGGCGCTGAGCAGCGCGTCGATGGTGCGCAGGTCTTTGGCGAGGCGCTTGGCGCCGCCTTCGCCCACCTGCCGGATGCCGAGCGCAAACAACACCCGCGCAAACGGCACCTGCCGCGAGGCGTCGATGGCGGCGATGATGGCGGCGGCGGTTTTCTCGCGGAAGCCGACTTTGCGGGCCTTGCCGGTATCGGGGTCGGCGATGACTTTTTCGAGGCCGAAAAGCTGCTCGTACCGCAGCGCATACAGGTCGGCGGGGTCGCGCACGAGGTCTTTTTCGATCAGCAGCGCCAGTTTGCCTTCAGCTAAACCATCAATGTCCATCGCGCGGCGCCCGACGAAATGCTCCAGCCGCGCCTGTTGCTGCGGCGGGCAGCCGAGGGCATTGGGGCAGCGGAAATGGGCCTCACCTTCGGGCCGTACCAGTGCGGTGCCGCACGCCGGGCACGCCTCCGGGTACACCACGGGCTCGGCCGTAGCGGGCCGTAGCTCCGGCACTATACCCGTGATTTTGGGAATGATTTCGCCGCCCTTTTCCACCAACACCGTATCGCCGAGGCGCAAATCGAGGGCGGCAATCTGGTTGGCGTTGTGCAGGGTGGCGCGCTTCACGATGGTGCCCGCGAGCGGCACGGGGTCGAGGACGGCGACGGGCGTCACGGCGCCCGTGCGGCCCACGTTGTACTCGATGGCGCGCAGCACCGTGCGCGCGGCCATCGCGGGGTACTTGTACGCGATGGCCCAGCGGGGACTTTTGGCCGTCACGCCCAACTCGCGCTGCTGATAGAAAGCGTTGATTTTTACCACCACGCCATCGGTGGCGAGGGGCAGGGTGGCGCGGCGCGCGTCCCATTCGTGGATGTAGGCGAGAACATCGGCCAGGGTCGGACAAATGCGCCACGTCGGCGAGACGGGCAGGCCGTAGGCGGCCAAGGCTTCCAGGGTTTCGGCGTGGCTGGCGTGCGGCAGATTGTCGCCGAGCAACGTGTAGGCGAAACAACTCAACCGGCGCCGCGCCACCTGCTGACTGTCTTGCAGCTTGAGGGTGCCGGCGGTGGCGTTGCGCGGGTTGGCGAGCAGGTTTTCGCCGGCTTCCTCGCGGGCGGCGTTCAACTCATCGAACACCGCGAAGGGCATAAATACCTCCCCGCGCACCTCCAAGCGGGCCGGGTAGCCGGAGCCCGCGCGTAGCCGCAGCGGCACCGCCCGAATGGTACGGGCGTTGGCGGTGATGTCGTCGCCCTGGGTGCCGTCGCCGCGCGTGACGGCCTGCGTCAGCACCCCGTCTTCGTAGGTCAGCGAAATCGCGACGCCATCAAATTTCTGCTCGCAGACGTACTCCACCTCCGCCCCGCCGAGGGTTTTGCGCGTGCGTTCGTCGAACTCGCGCACATCGTCTTCCGAATAGGTATTGCCGAGCGAGAGCATCGGGTAGCGGTGCCGGACGGTGACGAATTCCTTCGTGATGCCGCCGCCCACCCGCCGCGTGGGCGAGGTGGGCAAAGCCAGCGCCGGGTGCGCCGTTTCGAGCGTCTGCAATTCGACGAGCAAGGCATCAAACTCCTGATCAGATACTTCCGAAACGGCGTGTTGGTAGTACTGCTCGTTGTAGTGGTCGAGCAGGTGCGTCAGTTCGACGATGCGGGCGGCGGGGGAGGAAGGTGTCATATGCGACGACAAAGAAAACCCCAAGAGGTGGTCTGAAGCCACCGATCAGGCCTACCTGCACCAAGCACCCAGCCAAGCCGAAGTCAAAGAAATACTCCGGAAAGATTGGGACGAGCTAGCCGCCAAAGGCCGCCCCCGCCCCGCCGTGGCCCAGGCCCGCCAATGGCTGAGCGCGCAAGAAGTGGTAGAGACGCAATATTTTGCGGCTCTACACTGGGCCACCAAAGCCCGTTAGCGATTTCAATCCGAACTCAAAAACGCTAACACACGGTTGTTAGGGTTTTCAGCGTTTCTCCAAAAACGCTAACTCATTTGGCCTTCGGGCCGCTGCTGCTATGCTACGGGTCATCAAACGCGCCGGCGCTTCGGCGCTGCAACGGGTACGGCACCACTTTGGGCTTTCGCAGGCCGATGTGGCGCCTTTTCTGGGCATTTCGCCGGTTCAGGTGGCGCAGACCGAGAGCGGCGCCCGGCCGCTGCCGCTCAAAGCCGTGCTGCCGCAGGGGCAGCTTTCGGCGGCGCAACACGCTGAACCGGCGGCGGTGCCCGATGCGCCAGACCTCGCCGCGCTGCTGGCCCGCGCGCGGCAGTGCCGCCACGAAGCCGCGCAAGCTCGCTTCCGCCTGGCAGGGTTGCAGGAACGCGCGGCCGTGGCGCACCACCGGTTGGCGGCGTTGCCCGCATTGCGACAGATTCCGCTCGGTGGGCCGCCGTGGCTGCCGCAGCAAGTGCTGTGGCTCCAATTGTTTGAAGGCGAAGCCCGGCTGGAGTTAGGGGCGAGCGGCGCCACGGTGCAAACCTTGCTCACGGCCCGCATCGCGGCGCTCGAACACGAGGCGGAGGCGTTGGAGCGGGTGTTGGGCTGACGGCAAGCAGCCGGGGAGAGGTGAATGTAGCCTCACCGGCGGCGGCTTTGGTCGTTTTTTTGCGCCCGCGCCGTGTGCCCGCGCTTCGCGGCCCGCCGAACAATCATTCCGCGCCGGAGCGGTTACTGCGTATGAACTATTGGCTTTTGCCCTTGCTAGGCTTGCTGTTGGCCGGCCGCGCTCACGGTCAGGTCGAAACCGACCCGGCGGCGGCCTTCGCGCGCGCCCAGGCCACCGGGCAGCCCGTGCTGCTGGTTTTTTCCGGTTCCGACTGGTGCGCGCCCTGCATCCGGCTCGAACGGCAAGTGCTGACCGATTCGACGTTTCTGCGCTACGCCAGTGGCCACGTGGTGCTGTTGAAGGCCGATTTTCCGCAGCAACGCCAGCTTGAGCCTGCCCGCCAGGCGGCCTATGAGGCGCTCGCCGAGAAGTACAATCCCGAGGGCGCATTTCCGAAGCTAGTGGTCATCGGCCCCGACCGACGGCGCGTCGTCACGCTCTCGGCGGTGGCGCAAACGCCGGCCTCGCTGGTGGCGCAACTCGCGCACGCCGTAGCCCCCGACTGAGCCGCCCGATGCTGCACCGCTGCCACGTAAAACTCCGGCTGATGGGGTCGGATTTTGAGCTGATTGTCGTCGTGGGCGGCGCCGAAGACGCCGCCGTCGGGCAAGCGCATCTGGCTGCCGCCGTCGCCGAAATCCGCCGCATCGAGGCGCTACTGACCGAGTTCCGCGATACCTCCCTCACCGCCCGCCTCAACGCGCAAGCCGGGGTGGCGCCGGTGGCGGTTGGGCCGGAGGTGTACCAGTTGCTCGAACGCTGCCAGTTGCTGGCGGAGCTGAGCCAAGGGGCTTTTGATATTTCGGCGGGCGCGCTGAAACCACTCTACGATTTCCGGCGCGGGCGGGCGGGCTTCCCCGACCCGGCGCGGCTGCGGGCGGCGCGGGCGTGCGTAGGCCATCAGCACATTGAACTGCTACCGAATTATCAGGCTTTCCTGCGGAAAAAAGGCATGCGCATCGGTTTCGGCGCCATCGGCAAAGGGTACGCCGCCGATTGCGCCCGCGTGCTGCTCCAAAACCGGGGTGTGCAAAACGGCGTGGTCAATGCCAGCGGCGACCTCACGGCGTGGGGCCACCAACCCGACGGTTCGCCGTGGCGCATCGGCATCGCCGACCCCGCCCACCCCGACCGCGTGCTGCTCTGGCTCCCCATCCGCGATGCTTCCGTAGCCACCTCCGGCAACTACGAGCAGTTTTTTGAACACGACGGCGTGCGCTACGCCCACAATCTCGACCCGCGCACCGGCCTACCCACGCGCTACCTGCAAAGCGTCACCGTACTGGCCGCCCAAGCCGAGCTGGCCGACGCGCTCGCCACCGCCGTGATGGTGACAGGCCCCGACGTAGGCGTACATTTAATCGACCAACTGCCCGGCACGCACTGCGTCGTAATCGACGAGCAAAACCGGCTCTTCACTTCGGCCAATCTTCCGCTTCAACCCTTCGGTGCGTGACCAAGCAACTTCACATTCTGCGCTGTTCAGGCGCCGCGCTGCTGACGGTCGTCGCCGTAGCTACGGGCTGCACCACCGTGAAGCCGTACCAACGCGCTCAGCTCAACGATGCCCGCATGCAACTCGGCCAACGGCCTCTCGACCAACCCGATAGCCACGTGCATACCTACCGCGAAGGCAGTACCGGCGGGGGCGGGGGCACGGTCAGTGGTGGCTGCGGCTGCAACTAAGGCTGCAATAAAGCAAATGCGCTTCGTGCCTTTTTTCCGCTGATGAAAAAGCGCCTTCTGACGTTGGCGTGTGTGCTGGCCGCCCTGGCCGCCGACGCGCAGACGCCGGTTCCATCGGCGTACCCGCCCGACCCGCCGCCCGCACCGTACACCAAGCAAACGGTGTCGCAGACCACGTTGCGGCTGCTGCTCTCGCACTACCGCCAAACCGGCCGCCACTCGGCCGTAACCGGCGGCGACGGCACCGAGGAGCTGACCGTGCAAGCCCAGGAGCTGGCGCTGACGTATGCGCCCGATTCGGCGCAAACGCTGGTCGCCAACGTCGGCGTCGATGCCATCACGTCGGCCTCGACCGACCGCATCGATTACGTCCTGTCGTCGGCGTCGCGCGTCGATTACCGCGCCCACGGCAACGTCGGCTATCGCCGCCGCCTCGCCGCCGATCCGCGCGTGACGGTCAGCGGGCAGTCGGGTTTTTCGCTCGAATCCGATTATTTTTCGCTGCCCGTGGGCGCGGCCGTCACGCACCGCTCGCCCGACGGTTCGCGCGAGCTGACACTGGGGGTGCAGGCGTTTTTCGATGACTTGCGGTGGGGGCGCGTCAATCCCGGCTACTATCGGCCCGTGAAGCTGATTTATCCCGTTGAGCTACGTACGCAGGAGTGGTATTCTACTTATCGGCGCACGTCGCTCAACGTTACGGGCGCGTGGCAGCAGGTTATCAACCGAAAGCTGCAACTGGCACTTTACCCGGAAGTAGCGTATCAGCAGGGACTGCTGGCGACGCCGTTTCACCGCGTCTATTTTGCCGATGATGCCCGAACGGTGCGCGTCGAGAACCTACCCGGTACGCGCTGGAAACTGCCGGTGGGCGCGCAGTTGCACTGGTTTGCAACGGGGCGGGTGGTGGTGCGGTCGTACTACCGCTGGTACTGGGATTCGTTCGGCCTCACCGGGCACACCGCGCAGCTCGAAACGCCCGTTCGGCTGTCGCCGTTTCTGACGGTGGCGCCCTTGGTCAGGCTGTACCAGCAGTCGGCGGTGCGCTATTTCGAGCCCTTCAGTGGGCACTCGCCGGAAGCTACGTTTTATACCTCCGATTACGACCTGTCGGCGTTCACCAGCCTCAATCTGGCCCTGAGTCTCCGCTACGCCCCGCACTTGGAGCGGCCCGGCCGCTTCGGTTTCCAGGCCTTCGATGTGCGCTACTCGCACTACCGCCGCTCCGATGGGCTGGCGGCGCACAACCTGAGCCTCGTCGTGGAGGTGCTGCGAAACCGGCCGCGCCCGGCGGCAAACTAACGGCGTCCGCCGCGCGTCAGATGGCGACGGCCCGCACCGTGTAGCCCGCCTTCCGCAGGAGCGTAATCAGGCCATCGGCGCCCACCAAATGCCCCGCGCCCACGGCCACGAAGGTCGGCTGGGCGGCAAACTGCTGGCGCAAAGGCGCTACCCACGCGCGGGTGCGGGCGGCCACGAGCACGTCGATTTCTTCGGGTTTGTAGCTTTCATCGTATAGCATTTTGCGGAGTTCGTCGAGGTTTTGGGTTTGGTAGGCGCTACTCATCCGCTCGATGTCGGTGGTGAGTGCCGTCGGCGATTTTACACTTTCCGCGAGTAACTCCGCTTGGCGAGCCAGCGGGATGCGCCGAAACAGCACGTCGATTTGCTCGTCCGCCGTTTCGAGACCCACCACGGGCTTGCCGGCTTTACGGCCTTCCTGCTGAAAGAAGAGATCCATCGGCGCAGCCTCCGGCTTCGGTGGGTGCTGCTTCTGCCACCCCGATGCTACCAGCAGCGACATCACCGCCATCGGCGACAGGCCGTTGAGCATCGGCAGTTTATACGGCGTCACGAGTTGCAATTGCGCATCTACCCGCTGAAACTGCTCCGACGTCAGCAGCTTATCCAGCGTAGTGCCTTGCAACTGGCTGGCGCCGCCAATTTTGGCAAAAACCGTCGAGTCGAATATCAACTCACCGACCACGGCTTGGCTGGCTTTCAGCTTGTCGAGGATGACCGGCCGGTGGGTCAAAAACTCGCTGTCGAGCAGGTGAAACGTACCGAATATATAACTCGGCTGCGCCAGTCCGGCGCCGGAAATTTCCCAAAGCAAGGCGCCCGTAGTGGCTTTGGCGGCGTTTTTCTGGGCATTCGCCGTGGCGCGGGCCGTGGTTTGCGCCGTGCCCAGGCACGGTATCAGCAGCAATAAAAGTAGCAGTGCGTGCAGCGGGCCGAAGCCCAAACGGAGCTTTTGCATCGGAATGTGCGGGGGTAAGCGAAGTGAAAACTTCGCGGTGAAAAATGAAAGGAATCGAATGGGGGAGGGCAGACGCCGGAGCAGGTGGGCTCAGGCAGGGGCGGCGGGCACTTCTTCCAGCTCCGCCAGGCAGGCGCGGAGCGTATCGAGGTGGCGGCCGTAGAAGAGACGCAGGGTAATGCGGTAGATCCCGGCGGTGATGAAATAGCCGGCGACGAACGAGGCGCTCGTAATCAGCAGGAATTTCCAGCCCGGGCGTGGTAACTGCGGAACGGCCTGCACCGCCTTTGCGCCCAAGATCAACCCGATACCGAGGCCCAAGGCCAGCGCCACCATCGTTAGGGCGGCCAGACTGCGCTCGTAGATACGCAGGTAACGTTCCGTGACCTGCACAGTACTACGCAACTGCTCGACGAGGGGTAACGTCGGATCAAGACTGATGCCCGCCTGCCACCGGAAGTACAGGAGCGCCACCGACAAGCCGCCCGCCAGCACGGCCGCCACGCCCAGAAGTGCCTGAATGTGCACATCGGCTTGCCAGCTCCAATAGAGCAGCACCGGAATACCCACCAGCGAAGAAACAGCGTCAATCAGCAGATTCCGCCGCAGCTTCGCCAGGGCCGAACTGCTCCGCGTACGCAATAGCTCCCGAATCCGGGCGCCGTCGAGGGGGGCGGCGGTGGCCTCTGCGGCGGCCGTACTCGCCTGCCAGGCTTGTTTGAAATCGTCGAGTTCCATAATGAATGGCTGGTATTAAGCAGGTTGAGGAGTGAGCAGCGCGCGGAGCCGCTCCCGAATTCGGGTCAGTTTCACGCGGACGTAATTGGGCGTAATGCCCACAATTTCCGCGATTTCCGCCGAGTCTTTATCTTCCAGATAGAGCAGTGTAATGGCTTTTTCGACGTCGCTCAACTGCCCGATGGCGGCATAGAGGCGGTCGAGTTGCTCGTCGAGCGGGTCGGGGAGGGGTTGGGGCAGGTTGTGCCACGCATCGTCGGGCAGCGCGGTGCGGGTGGGGGCTCGCTGCTCGCGCCGGAAGCTCGTAATCGCCGTGTTTAGCGCCACGCGGTAGAGCCAGGTAGTGGCCCGCGCCTCGCCTCGAAAGCGCGGGAATGCCCGCCACAATTGCAGCAGTATTTCCTGCAATAAATCCTCGCGCTCGGCGGGGGCCGGGCAGTACAGCCGACACACCTTCTGCACAAGGCGCTGGTGGGTGCTGATGAGATCGATGAAGTGCTTTTCCACGGAAATCGGCCCGGGCAGTGACGGGTTGCTGATTTGCGGTTATTGGTCGCGAAGAGGCGCGCAGAATTACAGATGAGGTGAAAAAAAGGCTTAGCCCGTCACCAGCGCCTCTCCCTAGTAGCCGCACCGGTCTGTCCAAGACGCAACAAAGCCGCCCCGAAACATCATCGGAGCGGCCTTGCGTAAAATCCCGTTGGGGGGGCTTACTTAATCAGCACGCCATCGGCCTCGAACGCCAAACCGGTTTGCGGCTTCGTGATGGCAGCGATTTCTTCTTTCGACTTACCGGCGTCTTCCGCGTAGTGGCGCAGTTCTTCCACCGAAGTAGTGGTTTTTTTGGCCCAGCCGTTGATGACGGTCGTCTTGCCGGTTGCGTCTTTCGGGACGAAAAAAGCGTACTCCTTGAACCGGACGCGCATTTTCTCGCCGTCGGCTTGCGGCAATTCCATCCAGCAGCCTTTCACCTGGCAAACACTCGCCACGTTGGCCGTAAGCTTGACCTGCACGGAATCTTTGCCGGCCATCAGCTTCGGCAATTCTTTGATATCGACGGCACCATCGGGCGAGATTTTTTCGCCGAACGATTGCATATCGCCGACCATCACTACGGGGGCGGCGGCGCCTTCGCCTTCAGCGGCGGCATTGGTTTGGGTAGTATCGGCCGCTTCCGGCGCGACGGCGGGCTGATTGACGCCGTTTTCGGCGCCTGATTCGGTTTTCTGACCGCAACCGGTCACGGCAAGGCCCAACGCAAGGGCAACAAAAGGAGCGAAACGCATGGACATACAAGGGGTTTGAGCCCACGAAGGTAAGATATAGGCACCGGACGCCGCTCGAGCTAGGTAGTCGAGTAGCAGTTTGAGCCCACGAAGGTAAGATATAGGCGAGCCTATCGGCGGCTTGCCGGCGGCGTAACGCGCGCGCTGTCCGTAGCTTGCGCCGCGCTGCGGAACGGCTGTTGCGCATACCACGCCCGCACAGTCGTTTCTCACGTACCCGAAATATTTCCGGCCCGTACACCTCACGTAAGCAAAAGCAAAAAAATGGACAACCTCCCCGTCAAAGGCCCCACCAACTGGGCCGAGCTGGCTACCACGCTGCTCGAAAAACTCACCTCCCAGGGCGTAAACCCGGAAGTGAGCGTCGAATTTGAAAATATGGAAGTGCAGGGCGGCCCCGACAACACCCGCTGGCGCGTAAACGGCGCCGTGCGCATCCGCAGCCGCAACGCCAATGCCTAGCGCACCAGCCAGCACGGCGGCCATTCCGCCCTTCGATTTGTGGGCGAAACTGGCCATCGATTTCGACGACGCCCGGATTCTGGTCGTCGCTGATGGCAACAAAATCATCGTCGGTATCCCCGACCAGCGTACACTCGATAAGCTGACGGCTCTCGGCGAAAAAGCCAAAAAGCCCGACGCACCCAAGGCCGGCGGCGGCCCGCTGGCCAGTTTGCAACCGATGCACGACGCCGTGCAGCGCCTCGGCTTGGTACTCGATCTGCGGGTCGGCGGTAAGACCTACGCCGAGTTCGGCGTGGGCGCCGGCCCGCGCATTACGGCCGCCGCCGTGATGGGCAAAATCAGCTCGTTTTTCGGCGGCCTGTAAACGGAGGCTGCGCCGCACGACAAAACAAACGTACGGCCCCCGCCCAATGCAAATCGGGTGGGAGCCGTATTGTTGCTGCGCCGTTGCGTAGCGGTTAAGGCGCGGCCACCACAATTTGGGCACAATTTGCCCGCTCCACGCGAACCGCGCCCGCACTCAGACGGTTACGCCCCGTAACTTCGCTGGACCTGATTTCGCCGTCCGAATGAATTCTTCTACGCCCCCCGGAAAATCCAATCGCGTTGGGCAGCGCGGGGCTTCGGCGTTTCAGCGGATGGAGCGCACACACCCGCTGTTGATGCTCCTGTATCTGGCGCTGGTGGGCGTATCGGTGCTGTTTGCCATTCTGGTGGCGGCATATGTGCAGGCGCGGCATTTTCATCCGTTGCCCGACGGCCCGTTTCCGCGCTTTTTTGCCCTCAGCACGGTGTTGTTGGTGCTTAGTTCGGCCACGTTGCGGCCCGTCACACGGCTTTACCGCAAAGACAATCTGCGGCGGCTGGCCCGCTCGCTGGGGTTTACGTTGGTACTGGGGCTGACTTTTGTGGCGGCTCAACTAGTGGCCTGGCGCGAGTTGCTGCTGAGCGGGGTAGCCCCGCGCGGGGTGGCTACGGGCGCTTACATCTACCTACTGTCGGCGTTGCACGCGGTGCATTTGCTGGCGGGCATCGGGTTCCTGGCGTATTTCTGGCTGCTGACCCGTCACGCCGCCGCCGATGGCGTGCGAATGTTGGTTTTCATCCGTAACCCCTACCGCCGGCTGCAATTGCGAATGCTGCGGCTGTATTGGCATTTTATGGATGCCGTGTGGTTGGTGCTTTTTCTGGTGCTGCTGTTTACGGTTTAAGGGCAGGAGTGTGGGGTGGGGCGCCAGCTACGCCACCCCGCTAACGCAAGAGGCGGAGCTGCGCGCGATTGCCCGTTAATCATCAGCAGTCACTACTCACTCATCACTAGTCACTAAAAACTCACCTTACCACCTCCACCCAGCCTTTGTACGTGCGGTCGGAGTATTCGAGGAAGTAGAAGTACATCCCGCCGCTCGTGTTTTCGGCGCGCCAGATGGCGAGGCGGTCGGAGGAGGCGAAGATTTCGCGACCCCAGCGGTTAAACACTCGAAAGCGCCGAAACTCCTGATTGCACGCCGGTTTCAGGCCGGCGGCGGGCTGAAATTCATCGTTGAGGCCGTCGGCGTTCGGGGTGATGATGTTGGGGGGCAGCGTGCGGGCGGTATCGCCGGGAAGCACGGTTACGCGCACGAGCGTGTCGGCGGTCAGGCTGCGGCCGCACGCCTCGCTTTGGGTTTGGAGGCGCAGGTCGTACTCGCCGGGCGGCACATTGCAGTCTACGTCCCACACGAGGCTGGTGGTGGCCATGGCGTCGGCGGTGCGCCGTTGGCAACGGATGGCGAACGCCCGCAGCCGCGCCGAATCGAGGTTGGCACCGCTCACCGTTACCCGCGAATCGGGATCAGTATCCGCACCCCGGAAATCGAAGGCCACTTGCTCGCCCCACTTCACTACATACCCCAGGTGCGTGGCCGAATCGAGAAACGTGATGGTCGGGGGGGTGTCGGGCACCAGGCGGCTTTGTATCAGTAGCCACACCGTATCGCGCTGGGGCACGGGGCAGGCGCGGTCGGCGACCACCAGCGCCAGCTGATGCACGCGCCCATCGAGGCCGAAGCATTCGTCGAAGCACAGCCGCGCCACCAGCGTATCGCGCCGGCCGTTGGGGTTCACGGTGCCCCCCATCACGCTCAGGACGGGCTGCGGGGTACCGGGCAGCGCGCCGGGTTCGAGGATGGTAAATGTGAGTTGCGAGTTGTTTTCACCATCGACGGCGCGCAGCGTCAGGCAGCGGTCGGCGGGTGGGTCGGGGAGCTGCACGACCGTGCCGGCCACGTAGGGGAGGGCCGGGCCGGGGCCGGTTGGTGGCGGCGTCAGGTCGAGTGTTGGCACTTCATTAGGCGGACAGCTCAGGACTTGCTCCTGGAACTCGCGGCGTACCTCGCCCAACCGAATGCCGGCGCGGTACTCGGTGCAGCGCACGGCGAATACGTAGAGGCCCGGCTGGTTGGCGGTGAACGCGATTTCGCCGGTGCGGCGGTCAACGGTCAGCGGTTGGGGGCCAGCTATCTGGTTTAGTGAGTCGTAGCCGGGCAGCCATTGCACCCGCGCGTAAGGGGCGGCACTGGGCGGTGTCGGCCGAAAATCGACCGCATCGGAACTGCCGCGCAAGGGCGTCACGAGGTCGTAAATCAGGGAATCGCCGTCGGGGTCGATGCCGCCGAACGCCGTGCGAAACGGCGTAAGAATGCAAGCAAAGTCGCGCACGGGCGCGAACGCCGCCGGGGTCGAGTTGATGAACGGCTGCCCATTGCGCAGCAGCGCCGGAAATTCGAGGTAGAACGTTTGCCCCACGTCGTCGGGCGTACGGATATTGGTGATGCTCCGGTTGCGGCAGCAGCGTTCCCAAGCCACGTAATAGCCCCTCGGACTGGCATACCGCGCGCGGTTGAGCGTGAAATCGCGCTCGTACGAAAGCTGCGAGGTAGCTAATGAACTGATGGCGCAACTCGGCGTGCTGTAAGCCACCAACTGGCGGTTGGTCAGTCGGACTTCCACCAAATCGAGGCGAATGTGGGTGCCTTTCTCGTAGATGGCGAGCATCGCGGCGTTGTCGAGGGCGCCGGAACTGCCGTTTACATCGTCGAAATACAGCGTCAGGCCAAACGTGTAGGTATCGGCCCGCAGGTGTGTCATCCGCAGTTGCCCACCCACGATGTGCGTCGCCGCAGCCGGCCCCACCAGCCCGCCGCAGAGCAAAACCATCAACACGAGCCAGCGCCCCACGCGAAAAGTAAAATCCGCCATCACCAGATTCAGAAAAGAAAAAACTGCCGCAGTCTCCGTCGGCGTTTGCCGTAACCACCACGCAGGGCAAGTTAGTGCGGCGCGGGCACCGGCGTTCGTCGGCGGGTAATGAGGGTCGGTCGGCGTACTTTCGCAAAGCGCTTTCCTTATCGCTTCCCCAACCTGCCGATGCGTCTCCTTTCCGGTATGATACCCGCCACGTTTGCCGTGGTGCTAACCGCCGTTTTTACTGCCCACGCGCAAGCGTTGCGCCCACCGTTGGCCGCTGAACCTGCTTCGGCCGTCGTCGATTTCCGCGCCGATGGCGCCTCGCCCGGCACCCGTGCCTGCCGAAAAAGCCACCTTGTTCGCCACGCCGGCCCCCAAGCGGCGGCCCGGCAAATCGCCTCCGACTCGCGGCGCCACGAGCAGTTGATGAACCGCTACGATGTGTCGTACGCGCACCTCGACATCGCCCTCGAACGCACCGCTACCACGCTCGGCCTCGGCTCGAATGTGCAGACGTGGGCGCGCAACCGCTCGGCCACGCTCGCCCTCGACACCATCGGGTTTGAGTTGCACCCCAGCCTGACGCTTGATTCGGTGCAAGTCAATGGGCAACGCGTGCCGACGTTGCGCGTGCAGCGCATCTTGAATGGTGATGTGCGCGTGCGCCCCGTGGCGGGCATTGCGCCGGGCGCCACGTTCCGCACCCGCGTGTGGTACCACGGCACGCCCGCCCCCACAGGCGCGGCGGCCATCGGCGATGGCATCACGTCGGCGAACTCCGGGCGGTGGGGCAACCGTGTCACCTGGACGCTCTCGCAGCCGTTTTCGGCCTACGAGTGGTGGCCATGCAAGCAGACCCTGAGCGATAAACTCGACTCGGTATCTGTCTGGATTACCACGAGCGCCACCAACAAAGCCGGTTCCAACGGTCTGCTCGAAGCCGTAACGCCCCGCCCCAACGGCAAGGTGCGCTACGAGTGGAAATCGCGCTATCCGATCAGCTACTATCTGGTGTCGGCGGCGGTGGCCGAGTACGTCGAGTACACCATCTATGCGCATCCCGCCGGGCTGCCCTTAGCCGATTCAATTCCGGTCGTCAATTATGTCTATAACAACCCCCAAACGCTGCCTTTCTGGAAAGACGATATCGACGCGACCGTGCCGATGATCGAAAATTTCTCGGCGAAGCTTGGCGTCTACCCGTTTTGGCGCGAGAAATACGGCCACTCGATGGCGCCCCTGGGTGGTGGTATGGAGCATCAGACGATGACGACCCAGGGTACGTTCGAGTTTTCGTTGACGGCCCACGAACTGATGCACCAGTGGTTCGGCGACAACGTGACGTGCCGCTCGTGGCGCGACATCTGGCTCAACGAAGGTTTTGCGACGTACGGCGAGTACCTCGCGTATGAAGCACTGCGCCCCGCCGATGCACCGGCGTGGCTGGCTGATGTGCGCCAGACAGCGTTTTCGCGGTTTACGGGTTCCGTAGCCGTGCCCGATACGCTCGACAACGGCCGGATTTTCAGTTCTGCTCTCACGTACCAGAAAGGTGGAGCCGTGGTGCATATGCTGCGCCACGTGGCCGGCAGTGATTCGCTATTTTTTGCCGCCATTCGCACGTATCAGCAGCAGTTCACCGATTCGGTGGTCGTCACGGCCGATCTGCAACGGTCGTTTGAGGCTAGCCTGAATCGCCCGCTCGGTTGGTTTTTCGAGCAGTGGATTGCCGGGGAGGGGTTCGCCCGTACCGATGCCGGTTGGAATCAAGTGGGCACCCAGCTCATTTTCGAGAGCAATCAGACGGCGACGGCCGCCGCCATCACGCCGTTCTTCCGAATGCCCCTCGAAGTGCGACTGACGTTTGCGGCCGGTGGCCCGGCGCCGCTCACAGTACGCATCGAGCAGACGCAACCCAGCCAACGCTGGACGCTGCCGGTACCCGCCGGGGCCACCATTTCGCGCGTCGAACTCGACCCCAATTTCTGGAATCTGCTGCAAGTTTTGCGGCTCCGGCGCAACCTCGCACTGCAACCCACCGGCACCGCCGCCGAGGTGGCGCGCGCGCCTTTCAACGTGTACCCTAACCCCTGCACCGACCGCCTGACTGTGGCCCCCGCCGACGCCCCGCGCCAAGCCGAAATCGTTGATTTGGCCGGGCGCTTGGTGCAACGCCTCCGTCTGGCACCGCACGCCACCGACCTCGACACGCGCCATCTCGCGGCCGGCACGTACGTGTTGCGCCTGTTAGCGCCGGATGGTGCAGTGCGGCAAGTACGGTTTGCGAAGGAGTTGTAAATTTCTCGTTTTGCACGTGGTTCGCGCGGGGCTCTGCCCCGTGTGCAGGTATTTGCGGGTGTCCCGCCCGCCACGCCACGCGGCAGCCTTGCGCAATGCGGCTAGGGCAGCGCGGCGCCACAACTCGACGACTCGCATTACGCGAGCTATCCGCGCGACGGGCCGGGGCCGGAGCCCCGGAGATAGTTCACACGGGGCGGAGCCCCGCGCGAAACGAAAAACTCGAAACTCAGAGCTCCTAGGCCGTACGGACAATTAGCGTAGCCAGAGCAAGGCGGAGACGAAGTGCGCCATTGCGAGAAAACTGACGGCGGTCTTTTCGTAGCGTGTGGCCACACGGCGAACCTGTTTGAGGCGGTTGAAAAACCGTTCGACCTTGTGGCGATCCCGGTAGAGGTTGCGGTCGATTGAGCGCTGGACACGGCGATTTTTCTTACGGGGAATGACGAGTTGCGCGCCCATTTTGGTGACCGCTTCCACGATTGCGTCCGTGTCATATGCCTTGTCTGCCAGCACACTACCTGCGTCAGGCACGGCGGCCAACAACTCCAGGGCGCGCCGGCAATCCGCCTGCTGGCCAGCCCCAAGTAGCAGGTGCACCGGATTACCCAGCGCATCGACGACCACGTGCAGCTTGGTGCTTAGGCCGCCACGACTTCGGCCAAGCGCTTCATCGGCGAGGCGCGTTTTTTTTGGCTACCGGCGGCGTGCTGGTGAGCGCGCACGATGGTCGAATCGAGCATCACCCAGTCGAGGTCGGGCTCCTGCACGGCCTCGAAGAGGCGCTGCCAGACGCCTTTTTTCGCCCAGCGGCGGTAGCGCTTGGCTTGCGTGTCGGCTTTGCCGAAGTATTCGGGCAGCACGCGCCACGCCGCCCCGTGGCGGGCAATCCAGAGTACCGCATTGATAAAGAGGCGATTATCAGCTGCTGTACGGCCCACATCCCCTGCCTTGCCAGCTAGATGAGGCGCCAGCAGCTCCCACGTGCGATCCGTAATCGAGTCAATATCGGCCATTGGCCTCTAAGGTAATTGTCCGTACGCTCTAACTCAAAACTCCTCAAGCATCGCACCCCAGCACCAACTTCAACAACTCGTCGAAAGTCGGGGCTTTCGTGAAGATGGCGCCGGGTAGCGGCATCGCCAGTAAGCGCACCATCACCGGCGAGTCATCGCGGCGGAGCAAATCGACCGTCACTTGGCCGAAGCGCTGATTGCAGGCGCCGGGGCCGCCGTCGGGGCCGGGGGTGGGCAATGGGTGAAGCAGATACTTTTCGATGGTATCGCTGGTATGTTGCCGGTGCGGGGAGGCGTGGCGGTCGGCGTGGGCTACGCGGTAGCCGAGAGCCAGCACGCGCTCGCGGAGCAACGCGAAGAGGTGCTCGAAATTGACCGGTCCGATGCGCTCATCATACAACAAAGCGACGCCGTGGGGCGGCGTGCCGATGCCGCCCGTCAGCAGTTTAACGGGCCAAGCGGGCGGCAAACCCGCCCGGCAATAGTGATATGCCTTGTACCACGGCCCCGTCCAGTTGAGGTAGATTTTGGCCGCTTGCCACCGCCCGAACCGCTGTTGCTGTTCCGCCGACTCGCGCACGGGGTGCCACGTCAGGGCGCTCTGCGGGCGCTTGCGCCGCCACCGGTCTAGAAAAGCGCCCACGGGTGAGAAAGTAAGAGATGCTGGGTAAGAAACAGGCGCCGATTCAGGATTACGCGCAAAAGCCGCTAGCTCCAGACTGCGTATTGCCGACAACCACTTGCCCGCTTAATGGTTTGAAGCGTATACGGCGGCCACGCGCCAAATTGCCGCTTGGTGGCCTGCTTTTCTGGTTCGTTCGTTTCGGCTTCGTTTCATTCCTGCCTCTTTCTACTATCTTATGACCAGCACCTCCGGCCCTACTTCGGCCTCCGCCCCAGCGAATCGCGATTCGCTCAAGGCGGCGCTACTGGCGGAGTGCCACCGCCGCCAGCAGGAGAAAGCCGCCGCCGCCCGCCGCGCCATGGACGATGCCCAGGCCAGCGCCAACGACGCTTCCGGCGCGATGGAAGACAAGTTTGAGTCGTTTCGGGAAGCGTGCCAAATTCAGCGTGACCTCTTCGCGCGCCAACTCGACGATGCCCTAACCGGGCTAGCCGTTTTGCAGCGCGTCGCCGACCAGCCGCCCGTGGCGCCTACGGTTGCAGGCTTGGGCGCGCTCGTGGAAACCGACCGTGGTGGGCGCTTCTTCCTCACCATCTCGCTCGGCCCCGTGCCCGACCCCCTCGGCGGCACGCCGTGGCTCGCCGTTTCCACGCACGCGCCCATCGGGCAGGCGCTGGTCGGGCGGCGGGTGGGCGATGCGCTCGCGTTTCGCGGTGAGCAGCACCGAATTATGGCGCTAGGGTAGGAGAGTGAGTATTATTTTGTCATTGCGAGGAGAAGGCTCTGCGACGACGTGGCAATCTCGCATCAAGCGGGCGCGGCGCACTCGCCCACCGCGAGATTGCTTCGTCGCAAAGCCCCCTCGCAATGACAAACACAGTGAAAACTTTGGTTAACTGACTAACCTGCGAATCTAGATCGCCTTGCCATCCAGTTCTCCAAAAACCAAAAAAGGCTCTCCAAACCGGGAGAGCCTTTTTTATTGAAATCAACGCGCAGACGCCTACTTCACCCGCGTCCAGGCCTGCGAGCGGCCAATCATCGAGAAGCCGATGTACCCTTTGACTTCCATCTGGTTGGCGTTCTCCATCTTCATATAGCACGAGTAGGTCTTGCCCGATTCGGGGTCGTAGATTTTGCCATCGTCCCACTTGTTGCCGTCGTCGTACACGAAATCCTGCATAAACACCATGCCGAGGCGCGGACGCGAGCGGAGTTTCGGGTCGGGGTTTTCCGAATCGGTCTTCGGCTTGCCGTTGGCGTCGTTGGGCTCGCGGATCGAGACGATTTTACCGCACAGCTTACTGCCGCACTGATAAATTTCAAACGTTGCCTTTTTTTCGGCATTCGTCCAAACGCCCAACGGCGAGAGTTTTTGCGCCACTGCGCCAAGCGCGGCGCTTGTCACCAGAAGTAGCGTGAGGGCCAGAGGTTTGAGCATTGAAAATGAAGTTTGGGGAGAAGGAAAAAGCGAACGACGCGGTCCGGTCTGACCGAACTTCGCTGCCCTCGGCAGCAGAGGCAAGGAACGCGCCAGCCGCGCGTCCCCAAAAGTGGAAAAAAATTTTGGACTGCGCTTGAAACCTTCCCCCCGCGTTTTACTTTTACGGCAGTGCAGCAAAGCGCTGCGGCGCGAGTGCCGAGAGGCAGACGCGGATGTTCCACTAAATAGAAAGGAGGTACTATGTCTAGTTCGAGTCAACTGTTGCCGGGCCTGCGGGCCGTTGCGAAATCCATCATCTGTAAGGTGCTGGCGGCCTAAGACCGACATAGCGTTCGGTCTATACCAACGCAACCGCCCGAATAGTCGTCCTGCGATGGGCTGCGCGCAATGGGAATTGCGCCGGCCCGGTCCCGGCAACTACCTCGGATTTGTTACTACCTGACCGCCTCCGTGCCCGACGTGCGCACGGCCTGGGCGGTCAGGTTTTTTTTATGTCCAATCGGGCGCGGCGGCGGCGGCGGTTATCTTTGGGCACTATGCTGCTCTTTTCTCGCTCCTCTCATTTTCGCCGGGCATTGCTGATTGCCGGGCTGGCGCTGCCGCTGCTGCCGCTTTTTCCGTTTCGCGCGGCTGCTCAAAACCCCACACCGGCACCGTTCACGCCCACGCGCAAGCTGGTGCTGCGCGGCGGCACCGTACACACCGGCGACGGCCGAACCGTGGTGCCCAACGGCGCCGTGGCCTTCGAGGGTGCCCGCCTGACGTACGTCGGCCCGGCCACCGCTTTGCCGCCCGACCGCCTAACCGGCTCCGAAGTGCGCGACGTGACCGGACAACACATCTATCCGGGCCTTATCCTCGCTAACTCAACTCTCGGCCTCACCGAAATCGACGCCGTGCGGGCCTCCGTCGATGAGCGCGAAACCGGCACCTTCAACCCCAATGTGCGGGCGCTGGTGGCGTACAACACCGATTCGGAAATCCTGCCGACGGTGCGCACCAACGGCGTACTTACCGTGCAGGTAACACCGCGCGGCGGCACCATCAGCGGGCAAAGCAGCGTGGTGCAACTCGACGCCTGGAACTGGGAAGATGCCGTGGTCCGCGCCGACGACGGCCTCCATCTCAACTGGCCCGCGCAGTTGCCGCGCACGGGCGTGGTGCCGGATTCCATCATCCAGAAGCGCCAGAAAGCGCGCGATGCCGCCCTGCGCGACCTCGACCAACTCTTCGCCGATGCCGCCGCGTACCGCGCGGCCCCGGCGGGCGCACCCATCAACTTGCGGCTGGCGGCGCTGGGCAATGTTTTGAGCGGCAAACAAACACTGTTTCTGCACGCCGATGGCGCCAAAGAAATCGTGGAGGCCGTGCGCTGGGCCAAGCGCACCGGCTTGGTCAACCCGGTGGTGGTAGGCGCCGAAGATGCTGGGCGCGTAATTGATTTTCTGAAGGAAAACAAGGTGCCCGTCGTACTCGGCCGCCTACACGCCCTGCCGCGCCACCCCGACGATGACGTAGACGCACCCTTCCGGCTGCCGAAACGCCTGCACGACGCCGGTATTCCGTTCTGTTTCAGCTACGAGGGCGATATGGAAAACCCCGGCGCGCGCAATCTGGCCTTTACGGCGGGCACGGCCGTAGCCTACGGCTTGCCGCCCGAAATTGCTTTGCACGCCATGACCGGCGGCGCCGCCCAGTTGCTGGGTTTGCCGGGTTTAGGGGTGCTGGCCGAAGGCAACGCCGCTACGCTCGTGGTCAGTAAAGGCGACCTTTTCGATATGCGCACCAACGCCGTCACGGCGGCCTACATCGGCGGGCGCCCGCTCGACCTGACGAACAAGCAGCAGCGGTTGGCCGAGAAGTTTGGGGCGCGCTACGGCAAATAGGCGAGTTATAGTGCGGACTTCAGTCCGCAGTTTACCAGCAATTTGTGCTAGTTGTGCTGTCAAAATGCGGACTGAAGTCCGCGCTACGTGCAAGCGCTGCGTCGCATAAATAGCCCCTTTGCATTGACCGTAAAAGCCGGTCTACGCACAAATTGAAAACTATGGGAGTACATTGGTCAGCTATTTCAATCTTGCTGTAAGCCAATGGCCTGTCTCTCGCTCTACCGTTCGGGTTTATCTATCGGCTTGGCGGCGCTGCTGTTGCCGGCGGGTAGTCCTTTGTGGGCTCAAGCCGGTACGCCCATGGTGCCACCGGCCAAGCAACAGTATTTCGATTCGTTGCGGGCCGACGTGGCGCGCGCGCCGCAGCCTGATTCGGCGCGGATGCATACGCTGTATGAACTGGCGCTCGGATGGCGCCGCATCAACCGCGATTCGGCGCAGACGTGGGCCAGACGCACTATCGGGCTGGCCCGGCGCATTGGGTCTGAGCGCAAGGAGGCGATGTGCTGGGGGTATATCGGCGCGCTCATCAAAGACGAAGGCAAGTTTACCGAGGCGTTGCAGTTTCAGTTGCGGGCGCTGAAGATCCACGAAAAGGTGGGCAATCGCGTGGGGCAACTCAGTGTCAACAACGACATCGGACTGCTCCACAAAAACCTCAAGCAGTGGCCGCAGGCGCTTGATCGGTATCAGCGTGCACGCGTGATTGCTGAGGAGCTGATCGCGCGCAACTCCGATGGCCCTAACTTGCCCGCCCGGTTGGCGTACGTACTCAACAATATCGGGACGGTTTATTTCGAGCAGAACCGGTTCGCTGAAGCGCGTCCGTGGTACGAGCGTGCCTTGTCGCAGGCGCGTCGCTCCGGCGATGTGGATGCCACGGCTACGGCACTCACTAACCTTGGTGGCCTCGAAGTGGAGACGAAGAATTACGTCGCCGCCACGGGTCACTTCCGCGAAGCCCTCAAGCTCGACGAGCAGGAAGGGAACCTTTACGGGCAGGCTTCCGACCTGCTCGTGATCGGTGAGATGGAGACGTTGCAAGAGCATTTCGCCGATGCCGACCGCGACCTGGCCCGCGCCCGCGCGGCTGCTCAAACCCTCAACGATGCCTTGATGCTCAAGGATATTCAGCTACGGGTGGCGCGTTTGCGCACGCGCCAAAACGATTCGCGCGGGGCCGGAGTGGCGTATGAGCGGTACATCAGTCTAAGCGATTCGTTGATTACGTCGGAATCGACAGCCCAGATGGCGGAGATGCAGACCCGGTTCGAGACGGAAAAGAAAGAGCAGCAAAACCGGGTGTTGAACTTGCAACTTGCCGAACAGCGGCTCGTGAACCGCAAGCGTACCATTCAGCTTGGGGCGGCGCTGGCGGGGCTGCTGGCCGCCGGGGCCATTGGGTGGCTGCTGCTCAACCGCGCCCGCCTACGCGAGCGGGTGGTGGTGGCGCAGGAGCGCGCCGCCGCCCAAACCGCCGCCACGGCCGCCGTCATCGAGGCCGAAGAGCGCGAACGTCGCCGCATCGGCGCCGATCTGCACGATTCCGTGGGGCAGCTTTTGTCGGCGACCAAGCTCAACCTCAGCGGCCTGGAACACGCCTTGGTGGCCGACGACTGTTTGCGCCCGCCATTGCAAGAGCTGCTCGATTCGGCGCTGTCGTCGCTCGACGAATCTTTGCGCGAGGTGCGCGTCATTTCGCATCAACTGGTGCCGAACGCGCTGATCCGACAGGGGCTGGCGGGGGCCGTGCGCGAGCTGGTGCAGAAGCTGAGCGCCCCGGCGGCGGGGCTGCGTATCACTCTAGACGCCATCGGGCTGGAACAGCGGCTGCCGGTGCTGGTTGAAGGGGTACTGTACCGCGTGGTGCAGGAGTTGGTGGGCAACATCGTGCGGCACGCGCACGCCGACGAAGTGACGATTCAACTCGTCCACCACGGCCCCGAGCTAACGGTACTCATCGAGGACAACGGCGTGGGTTTCAACCTGCAAGAAGCTCTGGCGCGGCCCGATGGCGGTATCGGGCTGCGGAATCTGTACTCGCGGGTGGCGTACCTTGGGGGGCGGCTCGACATCGACGCCCGCGCCGGGCGTGGCACCATCGTCACCATCGAGGTGCCGGTAGAGGCGCGCGCCGCGCTGCCAATGCCCGAAACCGCTGCGCTGGGCGTGTAATTGCCGCCGTAATCACGGGTCGGGTGCCGCCGCACTATTTTCTGTTGGCTACTATCATAAATGCGTCATCTCTTTGTCATCCTGAGTGTTATGTGGCTGCTGATGCCGTGCGCTGGGTACGCCCAGACGCCCTCGGTCCCCGCAGATGCCCCGCCGGCGCTTACCACCCAAGCCCGCCGTTTATTGGTAAAACTGCGCAGCCACCCCGCCGATACTGCCGCCGTGCGGCTACAATTGGCGCTGGCCGCCGAGCTGCTCGACAACGATAACCGTCGCGCCGATTCGGTGCTGGCCGTGGCGCGCGCGCTGGCCAAACGGTTGGGCGCGGGCGGCGCGGAAGGGGCCGCCTGGGAGCTGACGGCAGCCGTCGCCATCGGCACTGGGCGCTACGACGATGCGTTGGCCGCCGAAGCCCGCGCGCTGCCGCTGCTGCACCGCGCCGGCAAATCAGCCCTCGAATTTGATGCCCGCACCGGGCAGGGAATCGCGCGGTTGCGCCTCGGCGATTTGCCGGGCGCCACGGCCGCGTTTCTTGCGTCGTTGCGCATCGCGGAGGCCACGCACGATGCCGAACAGACCGGTAAGGCGCTCAACAACCTCGGCAATGTGGAGTTTCGGCTGACGCGACTGCCGCAAGCTGCGGCGTATTATCGGCAGTTTTTGCGCATCGCCACCGACTCGGCGCAACGCGCGGGCGTGCTGGTCAATCTGGCCAATATTGCCATTCGGCAGGGCAACCCCGATTCGGCGCTCGTCTGCGCCCAGCAGGCCGTTGCGCTGGCGCGCCCCACCGGCGACGAGGGCATCCTGGGGATGAGCCTCGGCGTGCTGGCCGCCGTGTACGCCACCCGCGAAGAGTACGGCCCCGCCGCCGCCACCTTCGCCGAGACAGTGGCGCTGGCCGAGGCCGATGGCAATCCACAGCCGCTGGTGGTTGCGATGATGAACCTAGCGTCGTGCCGGTCGCAGCTCAACCCGCGCGATGCCACCGTGCCCACGCTGCTGCGGCGCGCCCAAACGCTGGCGCACAAAAACGGGCTGCTCGACGAAGAGCGCAACGCTTTTCTGGTATTGAGCGAAACGGCCGAAGCGCGCGGCGATTACCGCGCCGCCCTCGCCGACCATCAGCGCCTGCGCGCGCTCACCGATTCGCTGTTCACCATTGATGCCGCCCGCCAGACGAGCGAGTTGCAGGTGCGCTACGAAACCGAGAAAAAGGAGCAACAAAACCGCATCAAAACGCTGCAAATCGCCGAAAAAGACCTCATCATTCGGCGCCGCAACGCCTTGCTATTGGCGCTGCTGATTGGGCTGGCGGCGGCGGGCGTGGTGGCGTGGCTGCTGCGCAACCGTGCCCGGCTGCGCGCGCGCCTCGACGCCGAGCGCGCCCAACGTCGGCAGCAACAGGAACGCGCCGCCGCCGTGATTGAGGCCGAAGAGCGCGAGCGCCGCCGCATCGGCGCCGACCTGCACGATTCGGTCGGGCAACTGCTCGCGGCGGCCAAACTCAACCTTTCCGGCTTGCAGCACGAGTTGCAATTGCGCGAGCCCGCCCAGGAAGTACTGCTCACCAACGCCCTCGACACGCTCGACGAATCGTTGCGCGAGGTGCGCGCGCTCTCGCACCAGCTCGTGCCGAACGCGCTGCTCCGGCGCGGGTTGGTGGCGGCCGTGCGCGAGTTCGTGGAGAAACTCGGCGGCGCCGGGCAACTCCGTATCGAGCTGGAAACGATGGGCCTCGACCAACGTCTGCCGCTCGTGGTCGAGAACGTGGTGTACCGTTCGATTCAGGAGATCGTGGCCAACGTGGTGAAGCACGCGCGGGCATCGCAGGTGATGGTGCAACTCCTCGGTCAGCCCACCGACCTCACCGTCCTCATCGAAGACAACGGTATCGGCTTCGACGTGGCCGAAGCCCTGGCGCGGCCCGACGCCGGCATCGGGCTGCGGAACCTGTTTTCGCGGGTCGAATACCTCGGCGGGCGCATCGACATCGACGCCCGGCCGGGGCGCGGCACCATCGTCACACTCGAAATCCCGCTGGAACCCGCCGCCGCCGAAACCGTCCCGCCGCCGCTCGTGGCGTAACGCCGCTACGCTGCGTTTTTTTCTTCATTCCTGCACCTTTTTGCTCCTGACCTTATGCTCCGACTTCTTCTCGTCGATGACCATCAGATGCTGATTGAAGGCATCAAGACGCTGTTGCGCGGCGAGCCCGACCTGCAAGTGGTGGCGGAAGCCAACTCGGGCGCGGCGGCCCTGACGGCGCTCGAAAAAACGCCCGTCGATATGGCGCTTCTCGACATCAATATGCCCCACATGTCGGGTATCGAGTTGTGCGCGGAAGTGCGCCGCCGCCACCCGCACGTGCGGATGCTGGCGCTCTCGATGTTCGAGGATAATTCCTCGATTCAGGGGATGCTGCAAGCGGGCGCTTCGGGCTACATCCTCAAAAATACCTCGAAAACCGAGTTGCTCGATGCCGTACGGCGCATCGCGGGCGGGCATACCTATTTCGCGCCCTCCGTGGCGGCCACCATCCTCGAACACGCCGGTGCGCCCCTGCACGACAGTCGCGACACCGGCGCCGTCAGCCTCTCGACCCGCGAGCGCGAGATTTTACAGCTCATTGCCCAAGAGCTTTCCAACCTCCAGATTGCCGACAAACTCTTCATTTCGGAGCGCACCGTCGAGACGCACCGTAAGAACATCTTCTTCAAAACGCAATCGAAATCAGTGGTCGGCCTGATTCAGTACGCCATCCGCCACGACCTCATCAAGTAACCCCATTCGCACGGGGCTCCAGCCCCGTCGCGAGGTAAGAACCGGGGGCTCCAGCCCCCGCCGCCGAACGGGCTATATCAAAAACGAGCGATTCAAGCCAGAACTGTCGCACCACTAGCTGCCATCAATTCCACCACCCATAACCGCTTTCCCGACCAACCAACCACGTTTTCAGCGGCCAGTGCGTACGCCGCCTCCGGGCCAGCCCGGAGGCCAAAAATGCCCGCCAGCACGGATTGCGCGCCGGTAGGCCCATATCGGACCTTTGTCAGGTTAGCTCATCCGGCTGACACCCCGCCCGATGCCCCGTTTCCTGACCGCTCCGACCGCCTCCTTAGTAGCCACTTCCGCCCGTGTCCGGTGGGCGTTGCTCCTGATCGTGTTGCTCGGCTCGGCGGCCACGGGGCCGGTGCGACCCACTACGTCGGTGGGGGCAGCGGTGTGGCGCGCCGAAGCCGGGCTCGCTACCGCCTGGCGCGACGTGCTGGCGCTCGGTTGCTCCACGGCGGAAGTAGATTGAAAGTGGATGAATGCCTGACAGCCCACCGTTCGGCCCAACCCGCGCCGCCGCCCGCCGTACGCCTGAACCCGCGCCGCTGGTTGCCGCGCGGGCTTTTTTTTGATTCTTGCTGATGCCCCGTTCCGCTGCTGCTACTTCCGCTGATTTTACGGCCTCCGCCACCTCGCAACGCTTGCTATGGGGTGCCTTGGCCGGAGCCGGGGCGTTGCTCCTGACCCGTTGGGCGCGCCGCGCCGCCGCGCCGGATTACTCCTTCGCAAACCGCACGGTGCTGCTCACGGGCGGCTCGCGCGGGCTGGGGCTGGCGCTGGCCCGGCGCTTGGCGGCTGAGGGCGCCCGGCTGGCGCTCGTCGCGCGCGATGCCGCCGAACTAGCCCGCGCCGCCCAGGAGCTTACGGCGGCGGGCGCGGCCGTACGCATCTATCCCTGCGACCTCACCGACCCCGCTGCCCGTGAAGCGCTCGTGCATCAGGTCGAACTCGATTTAGGGCCGGTGGAGGTGCTGCTTCACAACGCGGGCGTGATTCAGGTCTCCCCGCTCGACAACCTTGCGCCCGACGATTATCAGCGCGCAATGCAGATTCATTTTGAAGCCCCGCTACACCTGATGCGCCGGTTGGTGCCCGCGATGCGCGCGCGTGGCGAAGGGCGCGTCATCAACATCGCCTCGTTGGGCGGCAAAGTGGCAGTACCGCATATGGCAGCGTATTCGGCCTCAAAATTTGCTCTCGTGGGTCTTGGCGAGGCGTGGGCGACGGAGTTGGCCGGTACCGGCGTAACCGTCACCACCATTTGCCCCGGCCTGTTGCGCACCGGCAGCACGGGCCACGCCCAAATCAAAGGCCACCACGCGCAGGAATACCGTTGGTTTAAGCTCGCGGCAAGTATGCCGCTCGTGACGATGAGCGCGGAGGATGCGGCAGAGGAAATCCTTGACGCCGGGCGGCGCGGCACGCCAGTGGCGGTTTTAGGTTGGCC
The DNA here is from genome assembly GCA_031425525.1 of Hymenobacteraceae bacterium. Lineage (GTDB taxonomy): Bacteria > Bacteroidota > Bacteroidia > Cytophagales > Hymenobacteraceae > JANNMJ01. Next base: position 40,293 of record JANPJM010000036.1, read on the forward strand.
CGCGCAGCTACTGAGTGCGTTGCACGGCTTGGCGCCGTCGGCCACTGTGCGGCTGCTCGGTGTCGTGAACAGGTTGTTGCCGGATGCCGCGCCCGATGGCAGCGCTAACCCCGTGAAGCGCGGCACCGACCTCGAATCGGCCGCCGCCACGCGCAACCCGGCTACGGTGCTGACTGAGCGCGCCGCCGCGCGCCTCAACGAGTAGCGCCACGTATGGCCAACGCGCGCGGGCGGCATGAAGGCGGGCACGGGCGGTACTTTTAAGCGTGAACAACCCACCTGACCCTGCGGCCGAACCGGTTGCTACGCCTTCCCTGTCGGCCGAGAATCCGGAGAGTCACTCGCGGCACGAGGGCACTATGGGCGACCGCTTAATACAACGACTGGCCTTGTGGAAAGCGGGCCAGCGGCTGCTGGTGGCCATCGGCGCGAGTGCCCTGACGGCGGCACTGCTGCCCGTCACCACCGCGTGGCCTTTGCGGGCGGTAGCCGCCTGGGATGCGTTTGCTTTGCCCGCGCTGGCGCTGACCTGGGTCACGATTCTGACGCTCCGGCCCGCCCAAATCCGGCAGGTGGCCCAACGCGAAGACCCCGGCCGCGCCGGTTCGCTGACGTTGGTGGTGCTTGGGGCCAGTGTTGCGCTACTGGCCGTGGTGGTTTTGCTGCAATCGAGCCGTCGGATGGACATTGGCGAAGAACGCCTGGCACTGGCGCTGGCATTACCCGCCGTCGCTATGGCGTGGAGTCTCACTCACACCGTATTTACGCTGCGCTACGCGCACCTTTTTTACAGCAACCACACCGGCGCGCCGGGCTTGCTCTTTCCCGACCGGGAAACCGTGCCTGATTACCTCGACTTCGCCTACTACGCGTTCACTATCGGCATGGCGGCCCAAACGGCTGATGTATCCGTGTGTTCGCGCCCGATGCGGCGTTTGACTTTGCTGCACGCCATTATCAGCTTTGGATTTAATACGGCGGTTATTACGCTCAGTATCAGCGCAATTACTGCGCTGCTTTAGGAGGTGGGCGCAAGCTAAAAGAAAATATTTCTGCCAAAAACTTGCGTGGTGTTTTCTTATTGGCTTACCTTAGCAGCAGTTATTGACGGGGTGCCCAGGGAAACCTGGGTATTTCGGTGGTAGCTAAGTTTGTTTTCATAGCTCAGAAAGGCACTGCGCACTGCGCGGTGCTTTTTTTGTGCCCAAAAAGAAGCGCGGGCCTCCGGCCCGATTGCCGCGCATTGGCTCGTACTTGCCGGTCGTTAGCTCACCCGGCAAGCGGGCCGGAGACCCGCTCTCCTTAAAGTGCGTGGGCGGTGGAACGGGGTTTACCTTCGTCCCCGATGACTTCAGCCGCCCTGACCGCCGCCATTCGCCGGAAACGCTCTTTCTTGTGCGTCGGCCTCGACCCCGACCCCGCCCGCCTGCCCGCGTGCCTGGCCCGTGAGCCCGATCCCGTGCTGGCCTTCAACCGGGCCATCATTGGGGCCACCGAAGATTTGTGCGTGGCCTACAAGCCGAATACGGCATTTTACGAAGCGCAGGGCGCGGCCGGTTGGCGAACGCTCGAAGAAACCGCCAAGCTGTTGCCACCTGACTGTCTGCGGATTGCCGACGCCAAGCGCGGCGATATCGGGAACACGTCGGCCCGCTACGCGGCGGCGTTCTTTGATGCGCTGCCGTTCGATGCCGTGACGGTGGCGCCGTATATGGGCCGCGATTCGGTGGTGCCGTTTCTGGAGAACCGGCCCGGCAAGTGGGCTATTTTGCTCGCGCTGACCTCGAACCCCGGCGCCGACGATTTTCAAACGACGGCCCTGCTCGAACCGTCGGAATTTTTGCGCGAGAAGCAGCTCAATGGCGGCTATCCGCCGGAAGAACTTTACGAAAAAGTGTTGAAAATCAGCCAAACCTGGCCCCACGCCGACCAGTTGATGTACGTAGTGGGTGCCACCCGCGCCGAGGCGCTACAACGTGTCCGCCGGCACGTGCCGCACGCGTGGCTGCTGGTGCCCGGCGTAGGCGCGCAAGGCGGCTCGCTAGCCGACGTGGCACGCTACGGCCTGACGGCGGAAGTGGGTTTGCTGGTGAATTCCTCGCGCGAGATTCTGTATGCTTCCAGCGGGGCTGATTTCGCGGAGGCCGCCCGCGCCGCCGCGCTGCGCGTGCAACAGAAAATGGCGGATATTCTGACAGCGGCGGGGTTGTAGCGCCTGCGTTAGGGCTCATAAAGCGTCAGGACGAGTAGGTAGTGGAAGAGCTTGCGGTTGAGCGTGAACATATCCCGCATTTGTCATTGCGAGGAGGATGCTTGGAGTTTACCCAGAGGAACGAAGGGCCGACGTGGCAATCTCGCATCGGGCGCGGCGCGCTCGCCTACTGCGAGATTGCTTCGTCGCAGAGCCTCCTCGCAATGACAAACTTTTGGTTTTGTCATTATGAGCAAAGCGAAGCAATCCGGCGAATGCTGCAGTGTAGCGCGCGTCGGATTGCTTCGTCGCAGAGTCTCCTCGCAATGACAGACCTGATTTCAACGCCGCTACCTAGCTACCTATCTCGTCGTCGGAGCCGACGTGAATTTTGAATGTGTAGCTTTCTCCCTTGACCTGTTCGCCGTACGGCATAAGGCTCAGGAAATCGGTCATATCAATTGCGGACGCATTGACCGGTTCTTCCAAAATGCGGACGTGGGGCAACGTACTCAAAAATTTCAAGAAAATTTTGGCGCGGTGGTCGGCTATTTGGAGCGTAATTCTCATTGCCAATGATAACGCCCCGCCGGATCGGTTCCGGCGGGGCGTTGTGTGTATGCTGAATCGCCGACGGCCTACACCGATTTCTTGCTCGCGGCGGCTTTTTTGGCGGTTGCGGGCTTGGCAGCGGCCTTTTTAGCGGCGGGCTTTTTGGCGGAAGGAACTTTTTTGACCGCCGGTTTCTTGGCAGCGACGGCTTTTTTGGCCGCCGATTTGGCCGGGGCGTCGGTGTCGGTGTCGGCAGCTTTCGGCGCGGCCTTCTTGGCGCCGAATCGGCCTTTTTTCTCCGGGGTGGCGTCGGCCAGCTCGCGGCAGCGGTCGAGGGTCAGTTCGAGCGGTTCTTCGCCTTTCGGAATTTTGACGTTTTTGCTACCCGCTACGATGTAGGGGCCGAATCGGCCGTTCACGATCTGAATCGTGGGGTCTTCGTCGAAGCCCTTGATGAGGCGTTCGGCTTCGACCTGGCGCTTCGTTTCGATCAGCTCGATGGCTTCTTCGGTCGAGAGCGTCAGCGGGTCTTGATCTTTGCGGAGGGAGAAGAATTTGCTGTTGTGGCGCACGTACGGGCCGAAACGCCCTTCGCCGACAATCATCGTCTTGTCCTCGAAATCGCCGAGGGTGCGTGGCAGTCGCAGCAGGTCGAGCGCTTGTTCGAGGGTGATGGATTCGAGGAACTGGCCTTTTTTGAGGTTCGCGAAGGAAGGCTTGCGACCGGCTTCCTCCTCTTCCTGGCTGTCGCCGAGTTGCACGTACGGGCCGTACTTGCCGAGGCGCGCCGAGATGGGTTTCTGCGTCGTGGGGTCGAGGCCGAGCGGGCGGGCGCCGCTCACCGTCGAGCGCTCGATGAGCTGGCCGGCCTCCACGGTTTCGTGGAAACCGCCGTAGAACCCCGTCAGCATATCGACCCACTCCTGCTCGCCGTCGGCGATGCGGTCGAACTGGCTTTCGACTTTCGCCGTGAACTGGTAGTCCACGATCATCGGGAAGTGTTCGACCAGAAAGTCGTTCACCACCATCGCCGTATCCGTGGGGAATAGCTTGGCTTTTTCGGCGCCCGTGATTTCGGTTTTGGTCTCTTCGCGCAGGTCGGCGCCGGTCAGCGTGAGTACCTGGTAGGCGCGTTCGCGGCCTTCGCGGGCGTCTTTTTCCACGTACCCGCGCTTCTGCACCGTGCTGATGGTGGAGGCGTAGGTGCTCGGCCGGCCGATGCCCATTTCTTCGAGCTTCTTCACCAAGGCGGCCTCGGTGTAGCGCGGCGGCGGCGACGAAAACCGCTCGGTGGCGTGCAGGTTGTCGGGCAGCAGGCGCTCGCCGACGGTCAGCGCCGGCAGACGCGAACCGCCTTCGTTCGCGTCGGGGTCGGGTTCGGGCTCGTCGTCGGTGCTTTCGGCGTACACTTTCAGGAAACCCTCGAACGTCGTGACTTCGCCGGTCGCCACGAACGGCTGGCCGGGGCGCGTGCTGATGCCGATGGTGGCGGTGGTTTTCTCGAACTCGGCATCCGTCATCTGCGACGCGATGGCGCGCTTCCGAATCAACTCGTACAGCCGCTGCTCAGAGGCATCCTTGCCGGCTTTGAGGGCCGAAAAATCGGTCGGACGAATGGCTTCGTGGGCCTCCTGCGCACTCGCGACCTTCGTTTTATAGATGCGCCGCTGGGCGTAATCGGCGCCGTACGCGGTTTCGATCTGCTTTTGCGCGCCCGTCAGTGCCTCGTTCGAGAGGTTCACCGAATCGGTTCGCATGTAGCTGATCTTGCCGGCTTCGTAGAGCTTCTGGGCCACGCTCATCGTCTGGCTCACCGAAAAACCGAGCTTGCGGGCGGCCTCCTGTTGCAACGTGGAGGTGGTAAACGGCGGCGCCGGCGAGCGGCGCAGCGGCTTCTTCTCCAGGTTATCGACCCGAAACTCGGCGCCCAGGCAGCCTTGCAAAAACTCGCGCGCTTCGGCGGCGGTCTTGAAGCGCTGCGGCAGTTCGGCGCGCACGGGGCGGCCGGCGGTGTTGCGCAACTCGGCCATCACCCGGAAGGCGCTCGTGGCCTGGTGCTTGGCTACTTCGCGCTCGCGCTCGACCACCAGCCGCACCGCCACCGACTGCACGCGCCCGGCGCTCAGCCCCGGTTTCACCTTGCGCCACAGTACGGGGCTCAACTCGAACCCGACCAACCGGTCGAGGACGCGGCGCGCTTGCTGGGCATTGACGAGGTTGTAATCGATGGTGCGCGGCGCGGCGATGGCGTTCTGGATGGCGCCCTTCGTGATTTCGCGGAACACGATGCGGCGGGTGCGCTCGGGTGCCAGATTCAGCGTTTCGGCCAGGTGCCACGAGATGGCTTCGCCCTCGCGGTCGTCGTCACTCGCCAACCACACCAATTCGGCTTCCTTGGCGAGTTTTTTCAGCGTCGCGATCACTTCGCGCTTGTCCGCCGACACCACGTAGGTCGGTTTGAAGCCGTTGGCGATGTCGATGGCGTTGTTGTCTTTCGGCAAATCGCGAATATGGCCGAAGCTCGACCGCACCACGTAATCGGCACCTAAATAGCCTTCAATGGTCTTGGCCTTGGCCGGCGACTCGACAATAACCAGGTTTTTCGCCATAGGGCGGGGGAGGAGCGGAACGAATGCGGAGGAAAAGCGGCGGCCCGGCATGGGCGCGCCCCCAAAAGGGCCGCAAAGCTAACGACTGTTCGGCGGCGCGCGGTTCCGGCGGCGCGAAACGATGCGTAGCGCGCCTCGCAGGGCGGGAGGCGCCCCGTGCGGTTCTCGGTCTTACAAAGAGCACTACTTCTCACGCTTCTGCTCGTTCAGCAAGCCTTACCGCACCCGCGCGCAGATGCAATAGATGCGGATGGCGCGCGAGCTACCCGAATCATTCTCGACATTGAGCTGCCAGACCGAATTTTCTGAACCCGGCCGCGGGCCGCTGTAATTGACCGTAATATCCTGTTGAGCCGAATTATTATCGCGGTGGCCGCCGCCGCCGCCGATCAGGCGCGTGCCGTTGGGGCAACTGATCGCGAAACCTTGCCAGGCGTTTCCACTCATAGTATAAGTATTGAAAAGCGTAACGGTACCCACGCCCAAGCTGCCGTTCACGTCGAGGTTGCTTGCGATATTCACATCGCCGACGCGAAAATCGAATCGACCGGCGCGTAGTACCATCTGGTCGTCAGCACCGCTCTCGCCGATGGTCACGAAATTACCATCGCCGAAACGGAGCGTTCGGTCGTCGGCGGCGCTTCCCCACAACCGGCCGCCCACCCGGAGGTTGCCGCCATCGATGCCTAAGCGGTCGTCGGAGGCGAGTGACAACACTGACCCGATCCGCACTTGTCCACTCGCCGTCAGACCCAAGCCGCTAGTGCCGCCGTTGCCTACCAATAGGTTAGCGCCCAAGTTGAGGTTTTGCGTAGCCGTGTGGTTGCCGAGGTTATCGGCCACGGAACTCACGGGCTGCGTTCCCACCGTACCATCGGCGCCCACATTGAGCAGCGCCGGGCCGCTCAGGCCAGTCAGGCGTACCTGACCGCTGCTCAGCGTCAGCCCCTGCGGCGTGTTTACATAAGTGGCGAAGCCCATGTCGTGAGTGGAAGCAGTACTGGCGCGGCCACCCCCGTACGGGTTGCTGACGGAACGCCGCCAGTTGTGTAAGCCACTGCTTTGGCTCAGGCCGAGTGTGTACTGTTGCCCGGCAACAACCGGCAGCGGCGTCGGCAGCACTACGGTCATCATCACAAAATTCAGGGTGGTGGTGCTGAAAGGCACCGTAGCCAACGCCGGGGCGCCAGTACCCTCGCCGGAATGCAGGGTCAGGACCAAGTTCCCAACATTCGACACCGCTAGGTACACGTCTACCCGCGTGAGCAACCCGCTGCGGCCCACCGTGAACGACTGCCACTGCGGCGCATTCAGCGTCGCGCTACCCGTGAAGGCGTTTTGCTGCTGATCGAGCGTGATGGAGGCCGCGCCGGAACTCGTCAGCCGCAATTCATTCGAGCCTATTTCGAGGGCGGTAGTGGGTGCCGTGAGCGCGCCACCCAGCGCCACGGTATTGCCCGTTTTGGTGAGGCCGTTGGCGGCTTGTACTGTGGCGCCGTTTTGCGCATCGGGTAGATACAGCCAGCGGCGGCCCTGCCCGGTAGCGTACCAGATACCCACCGAATCGGTGGCAGTAGCCGCGTTACCGCTCTGGAAAACCAGCATCCCCTGGGGTGGGGCGCTGATGGTGCGTCGTGCGGCGGGCGTCAGGCGCGGAATCAGCAACCCTTTGTCGGTGCTGCTGACATCGAGAACGGCTTTGGCGTCGGGCGTGGTGGTGCCGATGCCCACGCTGCCCGTTTGGGCGGCAGTGGCGAGCGGAAGCGCCAGCAACATCGCCACTACCAATCCGGAACGGAGGTGTAGAAATGGATGCACGAGATGGGGAGGAGGAAAAGTGATGAGATGGAAAGCTGGCCCCTCAGCGCGAAGGCAGGGTGGAGCGTACCGAGCAGTAGCACCTCAAAATACGCGACTGCCGGAGTCGGCTGCCCCGAAAAAAGCTGCCAATGGGCCATTGAGTGAAGCGAACGGTGTTTAGCAGTTATTTGGGCAACCGCCCCGCCCCCCGCCCCGTACACGGCGGCGCCCCGCGCCGGGCGCCATCCGTCCTGCTCTCGCCCTTTCCGCTGATGATCATCTACCAAGCCGGCAACTGGCTCTCGCTCATCCGCCAGTTCCACCAGAGCGACACGATCAAAGACCTGTTCGGCAAACTCATCGTCGTGCTCGTGTACGTGACGGCGGTGACCGTCATCGACCTGGAAGTACTTAGCGCCCGCCCACCCATCAACTCGCAGTACCTCTCCACGATGGGTATTTTGCTGTCGTTGCTGATTGCCTTCCGCACCAATAAAGCCTACGACCGCTTCTGGGAGGGCCGCACGCTCTGGGGGTCGCTTATTTCGGCGTGTCGCAACTGTGCTATCGTGGCGCACGCCTCCCTTGCCCCCGACGACGAGCGCAACCGCGTATTCTTCGCCCGGATGCTCACCAATTATGCCGGCGCCCTGCGCGACCAGTTGCGCGGGGGCGTCGATGTGCGCCAGCTCGACCCGATGGAGCCCGACGTGCGCGCCGCCGTGCAAAAGCAGCGGCACAAGCCCACGGCCATCGCCTCGGCGCTGCACGTGCGCATGGAAGAGTTGCGGCGCGCCGGCCTCGTGCCCGACAACGCCCTCTTCGGCTGGTACCCCGAGCATCAGCGCCTCCTGCAGATCAACGGCGGCTGCGAACGCATCTACCGCACGCCGATTCCGTTCAGCTACTCGTTTTTCATCAAGCTCTTCATCTCGGCCTATATCATGCTGATGCCGTTGGCGCTCCTCGATTCGTGGAATTATTACACGATTCCGGCCGTGCTGTTTGCGGCGTATGTGCTGATTGGGATCGAGCTGATTTCCGAAGAAATAGAGGAGCCGTTCGGCTGGGATGTGAATGATATTTCGACCAGCCAGCTCGCGCATTCGATTCGGGTGAGTGTCCACGAAATCCTGGGCGTGACGTTGCCCGATATCGAAACTCAACCCATCAATCCCGATTTCACTGTAGTACATTAGAAAAGGAGCGCGGGTCTCCGGCCCGCTTGCCGTACCGCCTCTGCTACGCGTAAGCAAGCGGGCCGGAGGCCCGCGTTCCTGCCACTTAAACGACTTTGTACGCCCGATTTCGCCCGTCGCAGTTGCGCGCCTCCTGGATTACCGCCTACCTTCGTTGGCCTACGGGCGCTCTGTACCCGTACGCACTACTGCCTTCCTCCCGCCCACCACTTCCTCGCTTTCCATTCGTATGGCCGCTGCTGATAAGCCCCGTTCCGCCCGCCGCTCCGCCCTTGATAGCGGAACCCCCGCCGATGCCCCTGCGGGCGCGGCCCTTACCCCCACCTCGCCTGGCCGCCGTACAGGCGGCGCTACGGGCAAAACCGGCCGCGCCGGGGCTACCGGTTCGGCCGGGGCCACCGGGCTGGCTGGGGCCGCCGGGCTCGCCGGGGCCACCGGCTCGGCGGGGGCCAACGGTTCCGATGGCGCGGCAGGGCTGGCCGGAGCCGATGGCGCGGCCGGCCTGAGCGGCGCCACCGGCGAAACCGGCCCGATGGGGCCGGCCGGCCCCACGATGTACAGCACCGCCTCCGACGGCATGATGACGCGGAAAAGCGGCGCCCCGCGCCTCGCCGATTACGCCGCCCAAGACCCGGAGTACATCAACGAACAGCTCAACCGCGTGCTTTTTGCGCTGGATGCCTTCAAACGCGGCGACATTTCGGTGCGCCTCACGAAGCAGTCGGACGATATTTTTGCCGAAATCGCCGAAGCCTACAACTCGATGGTGCAGATGATTTCGGGCGTGGGCGGCGAAGTGTCGCGCATCTCGAAAGTGGCGGGGGTGGAGGGCAACCTGACCGCCCGCGCCTCGGTGCAGCAAGCCGATGGGTTTTGGCGCGATATGCTGCTCAACATCAACGGCCTCGTCGATTCGATTGCCGTGCCGGTATTGGAAGTAGGCAAGGTGCTGAAAGACATTTCGCGCGGCAACCTCGATACGTCGTTCCAGATTTCGGTTTCCGGCGACTTCCGCGTGATGGCCGAAACCATCAACCGCACCATCGACAACCTGCACGTTTTTGCTGGCGAAGTAACCCGCGTGGCGCAGGAAGTAGGCACTGAAGGCCGCTTGGGCGGTCAGGCGAGCGTGCCGAACGTGGCTGGGGTCTGGAAAGACCTCACCGATAACGTGAACAACATGGCCGCCAACCTGACGAGTCAGGTACGCGACATTGCCAACGTGGCCACCGCCGTATCGCGCGGCGATTTGAGCCAGAAAATCACCGTTGATGTCAAAGGCGAGCTGCTCGACCTCAAGCAGAACCTCAACGGGATGGTGGACTCGCTGAACGTGTTTGCCGGGGAAGTGACGCGGGTGGCGCGCGAGGTAGGCACCGAAGGCAAGCTCGGCGGCCAAGCCAGCGTGCCCAACGTGGCCGGCACCTGGAAAGACCTCACCGACAACGTGAACACGATGGCGAACAACCTGACGAGTCAGGTGCGCGACATTGCCAACGTGGGCACCGCCGTAGCACGCGGCGATTTGTCGCAGAAAATCACCGTCGATGTCAAAGGCGAGTTGTTGCAGCTCAAGCAGAACCTCAACCAAATGGTGGACTCGCTGAACGTGTTTGCCGGGGAGGTGACGCGCGTATCGCGCGAGGTGGGTACCGAAGGCAAACTCGGCGGCCAGGCCACCGTGCCCAACGTGGCCGGTGTCTGGAAAGACCTCACCGACAACGTGAACACGATGGCGAGCAACCTCACGAGCCAGGTGCGCGACATCGCCAACGTGGCGACGGCGGTAGCGCAAGGCGATTTGAGCCAGAAAATCACGGTAAACGTGCGCGGCGAACTGTTGCAACTCAAGGAAAACCTCAACCAAATGGTGGACTCGCTGAACGTGTTTGCCGGGGAGGTGACGCGGGTATCGCGTGAGGTGGGTACCGAAGGCAAACTCGGCGGGCAAGCCAACGTGCCGCGCGTAAAAGGCACCTGGAAAGAACTGACCGACAACGTGAACACGATGGCGAGCAACCTCACGAGCCAGGTGCGCGACATTGCCAACGTGGCCACCGCCGTAGCCAAGGGCGACCTCAGCCAGAAAATCACCGTCGATGTCAAAGGC
>JANPJM010000037.1:0-3201 GCA_031425525.1 Hymenobacteraceae bacterium
CCATCATCAGGCGCGAAAACACGTCGATCTCGCGGAAATGCGTCGGCCGTTCCTCGATCACGGCGCGGGTCATCGCCGTGAGGGAATGGCCCGCCGCGCCCTCGACGTGGCGCACGTACTGATCGACGCGGGTGCCGCTCAAGCCCTGGTGATGGACGGCGAAACGGCGGAATTCGGGTTGGTACAGCATCGAAAAAATGGGCACGGTGGGGGTGAGGCCCGGCCCGTGGGGCCGCGCAGATGGAGAAACGTTGAAAGGAAAAAAGGGCGCCGCAGGGCAGCAGCCGGGCCCGGTTTGTCGGGACCGGCCCGTGGTCAGGGCCGCCGCTGCCCCGATTTTTCAGCGGTGATCAGGCCCACCGCAACCGCCCCAGCAGCGCGCGCAGGCGGGTGCCGAGGCTGGCCGGATGCCCGCGCCGCTGCCCCCCGAAGAGGCGCTGGTGAATGTCGGTCAGCTCCTGCCGCAACTGGCGGCGGCCGGCGGCGCGGAGGCCCGCGTACATGCGTCGCTGGGCATCGGTGTCGGCCCGCAGGGCGGGGTCGAGCAGCAGCCGGGCCTCCCACACCAGCGCGTCGGCGGGGGCAGCGGGGCCGAGTAGGTACTGCTCGATGAGGTGCAGGCGGTCGAGTTCGGGGCGCATCGGGTCAGGCGGTGAAGTGGGCGCGGGACAGGCGGTGGTCAGGCGGTGAAGTGTTCGCGGGTCAGGTGGCGCACGGCCGTGCGCAGGCGTTCGAGGCACTTGTATTTCTGCACCGTGGCCGACCGCACACTGCCGTAGGCGTGGGTGCGGGTGATCTGCTCCAGCGGCTGGCGGAAGTAGTAAAACGACACCAGCAACGCGCGGCAGCGGTCGCCGAGGCGCTCCACGTACTCGATCAGTGACGGCTGATCGGCTTCGGCTGGGGGCGCCTCGCCCGGTTCGTCGGTCAGCGCATCGGCCAGTTCATCGGTGAGCGGGGTGCCGCGCTGGCGGCGTTCCAGCTCGCGGCGCCACCGGTTGCGGGCGATGCCGGCCACGTAGATGCCGGGCGGCCCGGTGAGCGCCAGGGTGCCGGCCACGGCCTTTTCGTAGAAGATCACCAGTGCCTCGTGGAAGACATCCTGGGCGTCTTCGGCCGCGCCGCCGTGCCGCCGCACGTAGCGCCGCACCAGCGGAAAGGCGTCGGCGTAGAGCGCCGTCAGGACGCGCGCGCGGTCGGCCAGCAGCGCCCGGCGCAGGGCATCGGCGGTGGCGGCGGAAGGGGCGGCGGGAATGAGTTCGGGGGCAAGCATCAGGCGGGCGGAACGCGGCTACGGTAGGTAAGTGCGGCGGCGGGCCGATTATCACCCGGCGTAAGGCAAAAAAAGGGTAGCGCGGGGATTCGGCCCTGCGCGCGCCCGTCCTCTACTCCGCTTACGGGCGGGGCAGTGCGGCCAGACGCGCCTGGATGACCTGCTTTTCGGCTGGCGTGCGGGCCAGGGCGGCGGCCTGGGTCAGGCTTGCTGCCGCCCGGTCGGGGTCGGTGTGGCGGTAAAGTTCGCCGAGCAGGAGGAAGTAAAAGTGGCTGTCGGTGAGCTGTAATTTTTCGGCTTCGGGCAGGGCCACGGCCGGGCCGTTGGCCTTGTAGAGCGCGAAGGTGCGGTTGAGCGCCGCCCCCGGCGAGTACTGGAGGCTGAGCAGCTGGTTGTAGAGCTGCAGGATGGCCTCCCACTTCGCGGGCGAATCGGCCTTGGTGCAGTGCCAGTAGGCGATGCGCGCCTCCAGGTGATAGCCGGTCAGCTCGTCGCCGGCGGCGGCCTGTTGCAGGAAGTGCTCGCCCTGCCGGATCAGGGCCTGATCCCAGCGGCTTTCGTCCTGTTCTTCGTAGAGAATGAGGTCGCCTTCGGGGGTCTGCCGGGCGTCGTAGCGCGAGGCGTGGAAGCACATCAGGGCCAGCAGCGCGTTGGTCTTGGGCAGGTTGGTGGCGGCATGTTCGGTCAGCAGCAGCGCGAGCCGGATGGCCTCCACGCACAACCCCCGGCGCAGGACGGGGTTCTGGGTACGCGAGTAGTAGCCTTCGTTGAACAGCAGGTAGAGCACGCGCAGCACGTTGTCGAGCCGCCGGGGCAGCTCGCTGGCCGGGGGCAGCTCCGCTTCTATGCCTTCGGTGCGCAGCTTCTCGCGGGCGCGGTGCAGGCGTTTGTTGATGGTTTCCTTGTTGGAGAAGAACGCCTGGGCGATCTCCTCGATGCCGAAGCCGCAGAGCACGCGCAGCGCCAGCCCGATCTGCGCTTCGCTGGCAATGGCGGGCGCACAAATGGCAAAGAGCATCCGCAGCTGACTGTCGCGGATGTGGGAGCTGGTAAAGTCCAGGTCGGGGGGCAGCTCTGCTTCCGCCGCCGCGCTGCGCAGGACGGGCCGCACCCGCTCGGTGAAGGTGCGGCCGCGCCGCAGGGTGTGGAGTAGGCGCTGGTTGGCCACGCGGTAGAGCCAGGCGGCGGGCTGCGGCGGCACGCCCCGCGCGGCCCAGCTTTCGGTGGCCCGCAGGAAGGTGTCGCTCACGATATCCTCGGCCAGGGCCATCTGCGCCAGCCCGAGCCGGCGCCCGATCACGGCCACCATCCGCGCAAATTCCTGCTGAAACAGTTGCTGCAGCGCCGAATTTCCCTCCTCTGCCATTCCCGTTGCTCGCTGGGCGCGCGCTAGCGCATCACCGCCCGAATCTCGACGCTGCCGCCGAATTCCAGGGCCGGGCAGCCGTGGGCGAGCGTGGTGGCGTCGTCGAGCGAGTCGGCCCGCACCAGCACGAAGCTTCCGAGGCGTTCCCGAATCTCCACGAACGGGCCGTCCGTCACCACGCCGCCCGCTTTGAGTACTTTCCCCTCCGGCGCCAGCCGGGTGCCGGGGGCTGTCAATTTGCCCTGCGCGGCGATCCCGCCCACCCAGTCGTTCCATTTCTTTTGCAGGGCGAGCATTTCCTCCGGCGGGAGGGCGCTGAAATCGTGCGGTGGCTGGCGAAACAGCAGCAGAAAATCTTGCATAACGGTTTGGGGGAAAGGAGCGAAACTAGGCCGTACGGACAATTAGCGTAGTCAGAGCAGGGCGGAGACGAAGTGCGCCATTGCGAGAAAACTGACGGCGGTCTTTTCGTAGCGTGTGGCCACACGGCGAACCTGTTTGAGGCGGTTGAAAAACCGTTCGACCTTGTGGCGATCCCGGTAGAGGTTGCGGTCGATTGAGC
>JANPJM010000038.1:0-32075 GCA_031425525.1 Hymenobacteraceae bacterium
GGGGGGGGGGGGCGGCGAAATACTCGTTCCCGTTTGGCATTGGGTATGGTGGGATGGGGGGATGGTGGATGGGGGGGATGGTGGATGGGTGGGAAGGTGGAAGGGTGGAAAGGGCGGAAGGGTGGAAGGGTGGAAGGGTGATTTTGAATTCGTTAATCCATACTCTGTTCTGGTTTTCCACCTCCTACCCTCTCACCCTCTCACCTCCTACCCTCTCACCTCCCACCTTCCACCCTTTCCACCCTTCCACCCTTCCACCCTCCCACCTTCCCACCCTCTCACCCTTCTTTCAATTCCGCACGATTTCGAACTCGACGCGGCGGTTCAGCTTGCGGGTTTGCTCCTGCTTGTTGTCGGCGAGGGGTCTGGTGCCGCCGAAACCCTGGCCGCGTAGCCGGGCGGCGGGTACTCCTCGGCTCGTGAGGTAGGTCTGCACGGCGCGCACGCGGTTTTCGGAGAGGAGGAGGTTTTTGGCGGGGTCGCCCTGGTTGTCGGTGTGGCCGTTGAGCTGGATGTGCATCGAATCGTTGGCGAGCAGCAGGTCGGCCAGCCGGTTCAGCTCCTCGAATGATTCGGGCAACAGGGCCGCTTTGCTTTGCGCGAACCGGATGCTGCTGAGCGCTACGAGCGAGCCGAGCGGCAGCGGCACCAGCCGCACCGTGAACGCCGTGGGCGCGCCCGCCGCCGCGCTCAGGCTCACCTCCTGCGACACATACCCCAACGCCGACACCGCGAACCGGTACGGCCCGGCGGTTTCGGCCGTCAGCACGAAGGTGCCGGTGCGGCTGGTTTGCAGCTTGCTCAAATACGCCGGGCCGCTGCCGAACACCTCGACATTGGCCACGATGGGCCGCTGCGAGTTGGCATTCAGAATGGTGCCCGCGAAACCGAATGCGCCCTGGGTGGGGCGGGCGGGCGCGTACGGCCGGGCTTCGGCCGCCGTGGAGGGCGAGAGGTAGAGAGCAGCGAAGAGCAGGAAGCGGTACATCAGCGGTGTCGGAGCAGGTTGGGGTGAGCGCCGGACGAAAGTACCGCTGATGTACGGCTGTAGGGCGGACTTCAGTCCGCCGTTCGACAATCAGCACCGTACCGATAGCGGGTAAACTGCGGACTGAAGTCCGCACTATCCTTTACCTCGGCACCCGCAGCCTTACCCCAAACCCATCGGCTTCAGCGCCGATGGCCATGGTGCCGCCGATGGCTTGGGCACGGGCGTGCATGCCGGTGAGGCCGCGCCCGGCGGGGCGGTGGGGCGTGGTGGGCGGATGCGGGCCGTTGTCGTGGACGTGCAGTTCGAGAAACCGGCCGTCGAGCGCCAGGCCGATATCGACGCGGGTGGCGTGCGCGTGCTTCACGATGTTGTGCAATGCCTCCTTGAAAATGAGGTAGATATGCTGCCGAACATCGGGCGCGAACCGGGCCGCTTCCAGCTCATTATCCACCCGAAACCCCACCCCTATTTCGGCGGAGCCCAATACATCGTGGGCGTGTTCGCGGAGGCGTTCGATGAGGTGCCCGAACGAATCATTGGCCGCATCGAGGCTCCACACCACATCGATCAGTTGCAGGGCGGCGCGTCGGCTGGTGTCGGCGAGGCCATCGAGACGGGCGCGCTGCTGCTCGGGCGTATAGCTGTTTTCGCGCAGCAGCCCGCTTTGAATGGTGAGTTGGGTGAGGAGCGAGCCCACATCGTCGTGCAGGTCGGCGGCGAGGCGGGCGCGCAGGGTGGCTTCGAGGCGGGCCTGGCGTTGGCGGTAGCGCCACGTCAGGCCCACGGCCACCAGCACGGCCAGCGCCGCCAGCCAGCCCACAATCCAGCGGGTTTGCAGAGCGCGGCTTTCGGTTTCGAGGTCGGCGATGCGGCGCTCCTGTTCCAGCGCGCGGATGCGCGCTTGCTGCCCGGCCACATCGAGGCGAGTCTGCGCTTCGATGATGGCGTTGGTGCGGTCTTGCGCCATAATCGTATCGTGCAGGGCCAGGTAGGCCCGCAGGGTGTCGTAGGCTTCGGGACGGTGTAGCGTGTGCAGGGCGGCGGCCAGCACCGAGAGGCCCTGCTCTGCATCGGGCAGCGCGCCGGTCTGGCGGGCCAGCGCCAGGGCGCGCGTGGCGTACGTGCGCGCCGGCGCGGGTTGCCCGAGCAGCAGCGCGTTTTCGGCCATTTCGAGTTGAATGGCGGCCTCGCCCGTCAGGTCGTGGGTGGCGCGGGCCAGGGCCAACCCGTTGGCGAGGTTGGCGCGGGCCGAATCGAGGTGGCCGGCCGCGTCTTGCAAGCCCGCCAGATTGCCCAGCAGACTCACCACCAGCCGCGCGTGGGGCGAGGCGGGCGACGGGTCGGCCAGGGCCAAAGCCCGTCGGAAGGCGCGCCCGGCCTTGGCGGGCTGCCCCACCAGCAGCCAGGCATTGGCCGAGTTGTTCAGCACCAACAACTGCCCGCTGATGGCCGCCGCCCGGTCGGGTACGGAGGCATAGGCGCGGCGGGCCTGCTCGAAGTAGTCGAGCGCGCGCGGCACGTCGTTGAGCGCCTGGGCCACGTTGCCCAAGCCCAGCCAGGCGTTGGCAATCTGGCTCGGCATTCGGGCGCGGCGCGCGGCGGCCAGCGCCGCGCCAAACTCGCGCTGAGCGGCGGGGTAGTCGCTGGCGTAATAGTCGATGGCGGCCAGTACGTTGTAGGCGCTGACCACGCCCCGCCCGTAGGCAGCACGCTGGGCCAAGGCCAGCGCTTGCACGGCGGTGCGACGCGCGGCGGGCAGGTCGGAGATGCTCAGTTGCGCGCTCAATTCGGCGAGGTACCGCACGCGCAGGGTATCGGGCAGATTGGGGCGCGCCAGCCGCGCGCGCACCGAGTCGAGGGCAGGGGGCGGCTGGGCGCTGGCCGGCGCCGGGCCCACGACGCTTGGCAGCACCAGCAGGAGCAGCAGCGCTCCCGGCAACAGGAGGCGCCCGGAAAGTAGAAAACGCATAGGCGCTGAACAAAAAGAAGCCGCAAGAAGGCGAAAGATCGGAAACACAACCGGCCCTCCCCTGGCTGGGGTTTACACCTCGGGCAGGGAAGGGCCGACGCGTGAACAGATCAACGGGTTCGGTACTATTTGCGGGCCTGCCCGCTACCGACTTCGAGCGCCCGCAGGCGGGCCTCGAAGGTTTCGGTAGTAGCCTCGGCTTTGGCTTCGGCGGCGGCGGCGCGGGCTTGCAGCGCGACGATCTCGGCGCGCTGGGCGTCGATGAGCGTCTGCTGATCCTGGATGGCCTGCACCAGCAGCGGCGTGAGCTTGCCGTAGTCCACGGCCCAGGCGTTGGTGACGGTGGCGCCCGCGTCGCCTTCTTTCACGGCGTCGGGGTAGATGCGGAACAGATCCTGCGCCAGGAAGCCGGTGGTGCGGTTGGCGGCGGCCGTGCCGATGAAGTTGTAGTCCTTCACCTCGATCCGCAGCAAATCGGCCAGCCCGAAGTGAGTGGGGCGGATGTGCTCTTTGAGGCGCCGGTCGGAGACGGAGCTGTAATTGACGGTGTTGTTGCCCAGGTTCGCGATGATCTGGCCAATGGGTGTGGGGTGGCCGGCTTTGTTGAAGACCACCAGCTCGGTGGCCGTGTTGCCGACCGAGTTGGTGGCGGGGAAGTTGACCGTGATGATGCCCGTGGGGTCGGTGGAGGTGCTGGTGAGGATGAGCTGTTTCGGCGCGTCGCTCTCGATGTCGAGCTTGGCGTCGGGGGTGACGGTGCCGAGGCCCAGGTTGCCGTCGTCGATGAAGCGCGCCCACTCGGTGACGTTGTCGTTGGCGTCGGACTTGCCGAAACGGACGCCCGCGTAGACATTGCCGGTGCCCTTCTGGTTGAGCAGCCACGTTTCGCCTTCGCCGCCCGAGCGGTTCCACTGCAGATGGGCGCCCTGCTCGCTGATGGGGCTGGTGGAACGGGCCGAGATGCCGCCGTCCACTTCCAGCCGGGCGGTGGGGGTGCTGGTGCCGATGCCCACGTTGCCGGCGTTGTAGTAGTAGCTGGTACCGTTCACGTCCCAGGCGCCGCTGATGTTGGCGCCGTCGAGTACGGGCGCGGCCACTACGGCACCGGGGGTCAGCGTCAGGCTGCCATCGCCGGTGCCTACGCCGGCCGTGTAGCTGGTGGCGGTGGCGCCGCTGGCCGGCACCCCCGACGAGCCGCCCCCTCCCCCGCCGCTGCTGCCCGCGCCGCCGCCGTAGAGGCCCGCGCCGCCGCCCGTGAACACGCCGTTCAGCGAGCCGCCCTGCCCCAGGCTGCCGCTGGCGCCGGGGCCGCCGATGCCCGTGCCGCCCGCCGTCTGGGTGCCCCCCTGCCCGGCCAGCCCGCTCTGCCCGGCCGCGCCGTTGGGGAAGCCCGCGTCGCCGCCGTTGCTGCTGTTCGACGCCCCGCCGCCGCCGCCCGCCACCACCAGGCGGTCGGTGAGAGCGGCGCCGCGCCGGATGTCGGTGGCGCCGCCGCCGCCGCCGTTGCTGGAAAAGCCGTTGCCGCCGCCGTTGTAGCCGCCGCCGCCGCCATTGCCGTTGACGACGGGCGCCGTGCCGCCGGCGCCGCCCACCTGCACGGTCAGCGTCTCGCCGGGGTTCACGGTCAGGGTGGTCGTCACGCGCGCGCCCAGCCCGCCGGGGCGGCCGTTGGTGTTGGAGCCGCCCCGGGCGCCGGTAGCCGTCACAGTCAGGCGCGTGACGCCGGCCGGCACGAGGTACTGCGCCGCGCCGGGCGTGTTAAAAGTGACCGTGGGGTTCTGGAGGGGCTGCTCGGTGGTGGTCAGGGTTTCGGTCCAGCTCGTGCCGTTCCAGGTGTTGAGCTTGCCGGTGGTGGTGTTGTAGATGGTGAGGCCCGCGGCCGGGCCGCCGATGGCGTTGCGCTCGGTTTGGCTCATCCGGGGCGGCAGGAAGCCTTTGGTGGTGCTGCTCACGTCGAGGGCGGCCGAAGCCGCCGGGCCGGAAGTCCCGATGCCCAGGCGACCATCGCTGAGCAGGGCGAACTGGCTGGTGCTGGTGTTGCCGCCGGCCGAGAGGTACAGGTTACCGCTGGTCGTGAACAGCCCTACATCGTTGCCGTTGCTGGTGTAATTGCGCCGCAGGCCGTGGTTGGCATTGCCCAGGTACAGGGCGCCCGCGCCCCCACCGGTGCTGCCCACCGTGATGGCGGCCGAGTTGTCGGTGGTGCGCACGTCAAGCAGCGTGGCTGGGCCGGTAGTGGTGCCGATGCCCACACTGCCGGCGCTGCTGATGCGCAGGCCGGTGGTGCCGCCGTTGCCCACCAGGGCATTGGTGCCGAGGTTGAGGGCCTGCGTGGCGGTGTGGTTGCCGAGGTTGTCGCCGGTGGGCAGGGCCTGGGTGGTCAGGATGCCGGTGTTGTCGGTGGTCACCATCCGGGTGCCGTTACCGCCGAGGCTGTTCACCGTCAGGGTGCCGTCGCTGCTCAGGCGCATCCGCTCCTGCGCACCCGCCCCACCGACGCTGGTCTTGAAGATGAGATGGCTAGCATCGTCCCAGCCGGGGCTTTGCGCTACGATGCTAGCCGAGGCCAGCGGCCGGTTGAAGCCCACGAAGCTCAGCTCGCCGATAATCTGGTTGGGGGTATTGCTTTGGGTCGTGACGTTGCTCACGCTCAGGCGCGAGCGCGGGGTGCTGGTGCCGATGCCGACGTTGCCGCTGCCGTCGATGCGGAGGCCGTTGGCCGTGCCGGGGGCGTTGCTCAGCCAGTTGCCGTTCAGCCCGAGGTTGGTAGTGGCCGTGTGGTTGCCGAGGTTGTCGCGCAGGGCGCTCAGGTCGGCGGTGCCGCCGTTGGTCAGCGTCAGGGTGGTGCCGCTGAACCCGAGTTGCTGGACGTCGGTGGCGGCGGGCAGGGTCACGGTGTTGCCGCCGCTGATGCTCAGGTCCTGCCCGCTGAGCGCGAGCGTGGGAGCGGCCGGGGTGGGCACGGAAGCCAGCGCCCCGTCGGCGTCTACCACCACGGTGCGCACGGACGACGCCGTGAGCGCGGTATAGACCTGGAGCACGCTCTGGTTGCGGTCGATGACGTACACCAGCCCGCCGCTGGCGGCCACGCCGGAGCCGCCCGAAGGCACGGCCGGGCCGGTGGCCGTGGGACTGGCCGGCGCGCCCACCGAAAACCCTTCCAGGGTGCCCCCGCCCACCACGTAGGCGGTGCTGCCGGTCAGGGCCACCCCACTCAGGAAGCTGTCGGTCGTGGGCGCGGTGCCGAGCAGCACCGGCGCGGCGCCGCTGCCGTCGTAAATCCGCAGCTCGTTGCTGTACAGCAGGGGTACGTACACCGTCGTGCCGCGCACTTCCACGTCGATGGCGGCCGACCCCAGCGGCGCGCTGCCCAGCGCCACCGGGGCGGCGGGGTTGCTCGCGTCCACGATCAGCAGCGTGTTGTCAGACTCGTTCACCACGTAAGCGCGGGTGCCGCTGGCGGCCACGCCCCGCGCGCCGCCGCTCACGGCCAGGGTGGCGCGCACCACCGGCGCGGTGGGGTTGGCGGCGTCCACTACGTCGAGGGTGCCGTTCGTGCTCACCACGTATACGGTGGTGCCGCTCACGGCCAGGGCCAGCGGGTTGGGGCTGACTCCTACGCCGCCCAGCAGCACCGGCGCCGTGGCGACGCCCACGTCGAAAATCTGCACCGTGGCCGCGTCCTGGTTGACCACGTAGGCGCGGGTGCCGCTCACCACCACGTCGTTGGGGCCGGCCTCGGTGGCCACGCTGCCCCGCAGCACGGGCGCGGCGGGGTTGCTGGCGTCGTAGATATCCAGCGCCTGGCCAAAAAAGCTCACCACGTACGCCAGCGACCCGTTGGCGGCCACGCCCGTGGGCACGGCGCCGGTGGCGGTGCTGCCGCCGGCCGTCAGCGCGCCCGACGTCGTGGCGGGGCTGGTGTTGAACAGGTTCGCGTTCACGCCTAGCGTACCGTCGGCGCCAATAGAAAGCAGCCGGTTGCCCGCGCCGCTCAGCCCGCGCACGCGCAAGGTGCCGTTAACGTCGAGGGTCTGGGTGGGCTGGGTGGTGCCGATGCCCACATTTTGGGCGCGTGCCCCAAAGGCGGCCGTCAGCAGGAAGCCGACCAGCAGCCGACGGACGCGCCGTGCGGCGCTGGGCGCGCGGAAGAGGGGGTAAGAAGGAGTCATACCGAGGAGGGAAATGGCGATGAGAAACGGGAAACCAGTAGCCCTACAAAGGACCGGCACCATTTCGGGCGGCACAATGACGCATTTGCGTCATTTTTCACCCCACGCTTACCCCGCCCGCACGGGCCTTCGGGGCCATCGCGAACTTCGCCAAAACCGCCCGTACGGGCCTCCGCCCGGCGCGGGCGGTTCGTTACAGGTCGCCGGCCAACCGCACGGTCGGCGCGTAATCGGCAGCGGCGTCGAAACACCCCAGCGCCGTACCGGGAAAGACGCGCAGCAACTCGGCCTTCACGGCCGGCTCATCGGCGTAGGCCGCGTACCAGAGCGAAAAGAAGCCAATCCCCTTTGCCGCTATCCCGATCATTTCCGTGAACTCGGCCCTGACGGCGGCGTCCAGGGTGTTCCAGAGCTGCCGCGAATGCTCGACTTCCAGACTCGCTTCCCACCGGTGGTGCCAGCGCATATCCGTGACGGTTTGGTTGACCACTATTTCATCGAGCGCGCATAGCTCGATGGTCGCTTCGGCCTTCTTGGTTTGGGTGGGCGTGAGGTTGGGGGCCGGGGCAATCAGGCAGGCGGGGCGCGGCGGGGCGCCGGGTACCGTCGCGAGCCGCGTGGTGAAGGCGAGTACCGTGTTGTGGGTATCGGGCAGAAAATGCGTGGTCGGGGGGCAGTCGATGTCGCTCTTGGCGCGGTTGCAAGCGCCGCACGCCAGCAGCATATTCGTCCATTCGAGCTTGAGCGCGGGATGGGTCGATTTGGCCGCCACGTGTTCCACCTGCGGACTGTCGTAAATCGGCCGCTCGCAGTAGTTGCAGTAGTTGCCGAGGCGCGCCACCAGGTCAGCGCGCCAGTTGGCGTAGGCGGTCACGGTGCGGGCCTGGCCGGCAGCGTCGAGGGGCACGGGGCCACGGTCAACGGGTCGCATAGCAATGAGGGCGGGCGGGTTAGGGCTGGGGCGTGGGTTGGGAGCCCTTCGCCAGACGCTCCATCCGAAGGCGGGCGCGGAGGCCGGGGTCGGTGATGGTGGCTTCCAGGGCATCGAGGGCGGCGGGCGACGCGGCGGCTTCCAATTCGGTGAGGTAGTCGGTCGCCACGGCTTCCTTCGCCTGATTCTCTACCCCGAACGCGCTGTCTACGCCCATCACCTGCTCGGCCACCTGTTCGAGGCTCAGGTCTTTGGGGGGCGTATCGGTGGGGTGGTCGAAGTTGTAGAGCTCGTTGCTGTCGAGGGCCTGCACGATGAACGGCGAATGCGTCGTCGCCACGAATTGCAGGTTTGGAAACGCCCGCTTCAGGTCGCCCACCACGTGCCGCTGCCAGTTGGGGTGCAGGTGCATATCCAGTTCGTCGATCAGCACCACGCCCCGGCTCGCGCGCACGGCTTCGGCGCCGTGGTGGCCGTTGAGGGTGGCGCAGCGGTACGCGATTTCGGCCGCCATTCCGGCCATGGCGCGCAGCCCATCGGAGAGGTAGCGCAGCGGCAGCAGCCCGCGCGTATCGGCGTTGTAGGCATACATCCCGGCCAGGTCGTCGGTGTCTTCGTCCCATTCGAGGGCCGTCCAGCCGGGCACGCACCCCGCGATGGCGTCCAGCACGGCAGCCAGCAGGGGGTTGGCGGCGGCGCCCTTCACGCTTGCTTTAAGCGATTTGTAGTAGTTCGATTTGATCCAACCCAGGGCCGTCGGCAGGTCGCCTCGCCCGTCGAGGGCGCGCGCGTAGCCGTCGGTAATCTTCGAGCCCTTGGTTTTGAGGGGGGTTTCGGTGGGGCGGTCGGGCCAGAGGCGGGCGGTGCTGAAGTAGAGGAGAACGGGGAAATCGACTTCTTGCAACGCTTGATTGGTTTGGCGCTCCAGGTCGGCAGCGTAAGCGTCAAGGCCCAAATCCATTGTAACCGTCTGCTTATCCGACTCCTGTGCAGTAACTGAAACCTGCATCTTTTCTTGAGCCGCTCCCACGAGCAAATCGGCTTCGATGTGTACCGGCAATTGCGGCGCAAACCGATGCGCCAAATCAACGCGGCGCACATCATCGTTGCTAATGTAGGGGTAGTATGCACCAGCCAGCCCCCGAAACTGGCCCGGCAACGTACTCACCGCCACTCGCAACGCCGCCAACAACGACGACTTCCCCCGGCCGTTCTCCCCAATCACCACCGTAAAAAGCGCCGGAAACCGAAATTCCTGTTCCGCGAAATTGCGGAAGTTGCGCAAGCGAAGCTGCTCAATTTTCATGACGGCGAACGTGAGTTGGGGGGTTGAAAACGCAGCGGCAGCGCGAAACGCGCGATGAGCAAGCGCCGAAGTACGTGGGCAAAGCTACGGGAGTAGCGCAGCGTAATCACCGTTGCTACGGACGCGCCACAAAGCTGCTACGGATAAGTGCGTGTGCAGAATTAACTTACATTTTGTCATTGCAAGGCACGAGGCAATCCTCGTTTACCTGGCGCACGCGCACAGCTACATGGCCGAGCAAACGGAGATTGCTTCGTCGCAGAGCCTCCTCGCAATGACAAATCCTTGGCGGTGGTAATTCGACTGACACAGCACTAGCGTGGCCTGAATCTGAAGGCGCTACCGGCGCTTCTGCCACCCATCCACGTCATGGGCGTCGATATCTATCTTGCTATGCGCGCCGGGGCGCCTACCCAGCACCACCGTCGGCCTTATTGCCGGGCCTCCCCCCTATCGCAGCCGGTGGCGTGGGGCGTACGCGGTCGAGCGGGGCCGCCGCCCGTTCCTGCCGCTTCCGTTGGCGGGCGTTTAAACGCTACGGAGCATACCCAAATGCCGCCCCCGGCAGCATACCAACCCACAACAACAGCAGGCGCCCCCACCGGAGCCAAGAAGGAGGCAAATGGCATACGGGCCGAACAGGTAACATAGGCAAGTTTAGCTCACGTTGGCCTCGTTCGATGGTCAGCGACATTCCTCCATTACGCACACCAAAGGACGGGCGAAGATGGAGTCCCTACCTTCGCTGTTCTCTGCCGTTGCCCGGAGAATCGCTGCCTAGCCAATGCCCGCTCCCACTTCACCACAGCCCGAAAAGCTGCCGCTGACCTCGCCCGACCTCACACAGGAACTACTCGACCAGCTGCGTGCCGCCGCGCCGCAGGTATTTGGGGAGGATAAGATCGACTTCGCCAAGCTGCGCGCGGCGCTGGGCGATGCCGTGGACGATAGCCCCGAACGCTACGGCCTGACCTGGGCCGGCAAACGCGACGCCTTCCGCCACGTGCAGACGCCGAGCGTGGGCACCCTGCGCCCCCAACTGGCCGAAAGTGTAAACTGGGACACCACCGAAAACCTGATCATCGAAGGCGATAACCTGGAAGTGCTGAAGCTGCTCCAGAAGCCCTACCACGGGCAGGTGAAACTCATTTACATCGACCCGCCCTACAACACCGGCAACGAGTTCATCTACCCCGATAACTTCCGCGAGGGGCTGGACGAGTACCTGCGCTACTCCGGCCAGCTAACCGACGCCAGCACCGCCGCCTCGACCAACCGCGAAACCAGCGGGCGCTACCATTCGGCGTGGCTCTCGATGATGTACCCGCGCCTGCTGCTGGCCCGCAACCTGCTGCGCGAAGACGGGGTGATCTTCGTCTCCATCGACGACCACGAGGTGCATAACCTGCGGCTGCTGATGGATGAGGTGTTTGGGGAGGAGAATTTCGTGGGAGTATTTGTATGGCGAAGAAGGTCTTCTTCAGCGTTAGCCGAACGACAAGTATCTAGTGACCACGAGTACGTGGTGGCTTTTCAAAAAACCAGTTTTTCGTCATTGGGGATAAAGAAAGACTTTGCCAATTACCGAAACTCTGACGATGATAGCCGGGGCGATTGGGTCGCTGGTGATTTAACCGTTGGTATGTCAAAAGATCAGCGACCGAATCAGTATTATGAGTTAGTCGACCCAGATACGGGCAAAATTTATTCAGCAAACCCTAATCGCGTTTGGGCTTACATACCGGAGAGTATGGACAAGTTGATCGCGGAAAAGCGCGTCTTATTTCCGGAAGATGTATCTAGACGCCCAATGCTCAAGCGTTTCAAGAGCGAATTAAAAAGTGAAGCAAATCCTATCAGTACTTGGCTCGATAAAACAGGGCTGAATAGCGAGGCAACGAGGCAAATGCAGGACTTAATGGGAGATGCGCCTTTCTCCTATCCTAAACCGGTTTCCTTGCTGAAAACTCTTGTCATTTCTTCTTCAGAAACCAACGACCTCATCCTCGACTTCTTCGCCGGCTCCGGCACCACCGCGCAAGCCGTACTGGAAGCGAATGAGGAAGACGGTGGCAACCGCCGCTTCATCCTCGTGCAGCTCCCCGAGCAAACCGACAAGAAGGACTACCCCACCATCGCCCACATCACCCGCGAGCGGGTGCGGCGGGTGATTCAGAAACTGGCGAAAGGCGAAGCGGGCCAACTCAGTTTTGACCCGGCGCGGGCCGGGCGGCGGGGCTTTCGTGCCTTCACCCTCGACGCCAGCAACTTCAAAACCTGGGACGCGACGGCCACCGACGCGCCGCTGGCTGACCAGTTGGCGCTCTTCGCCGACAACCTACGCGCCGGCCGCACCGACGCCGACCGCCTGTACGAATTGGTGCTGAAAAGCGGCCTACCGCTGGGCAGTAAGGTAGAGCTTATTGACGCAGCCGGCACCCCGGCCTACGCGCTGCTGGGCGGCGACGTGGTGATCTGCGTGGCGGTGCCACTGCCGCCCGCCGGGCTGCGGGCGTTGTTCAGCGCCGATGCCGCCACCAGCCGGCCGGTGCCGCAAGTAGTCCTCTGCCTCGACGCCGCCTTTACCGGCCCCGACGCCGACGCCCGCAAGACCAACGCCGTGCTGGAAGCCGAGGCCCACGGCATCACCTTCAAGACGGCGTGAGTATCGCCTACTTCCCCCCGTTTGTCGCCACTCCCCGTTTGTCGCCACCCCTCGTTTGTCATTGCGAGGAGGAGGCTTTGCGACGACGTGGCAATCCTCGTTTGCTCAGAGTGGCTGGGCTACGCCGCCGAGCAAACGCCGCCGAGCAAACGGAGATTGCTTCGTCGCAAAGCCTCCTCGCAATGACAAAGAAAAACAGTTAATCACCAGCCTTCCGCGATGCGAATAGAATCCATCCGTCTCAAGAACTTCAAGACCTTCCGCGACGTCCACCTCACCGACATTCCGCCGATGCTGGTGGTGGTAGGCGCCAACGGTACGGGCAAGTCCACGCTCTTCGACGTGTTCAGTTTCCTGCGCGACTGCCTGACGTACGACGTGCGAAAGGCGCTCAATATGCGCGGCGGGTTTCGGGCGATGGTCAGTTGGGAGACCAAGGCAACAGCCCTTGCCATCGAACTGACCGGCAGTCTGAATCAGGCAAGTAAACCTACCTACTTTACCTATAAACTCACCCTTGGCGACCCGGCCAAAGGCAGGATTATCGAGCGCGAACACCTGATGCTAGGTGACCAAAAGGACGGCTCGCGGTCTTACGTGTTCAAATTTGATCGGAAGGGCACGGCTGGGGCGCAGCTGGCGATGGACGCTACCCCCGAGGCGTTGGATCAGCAGTTCCAGCTCGCGTTGAACTCCCCGGATACTCTCCGACTCCAAGCCTTGGGCTTACTGGCTACGGTGCCGGCGGCGGGGATGCTGTCGCGGTTGTTGACTTCCTGGCAATTATTTGATTTCGACGTCAACGCCGCCGTCGGCCGCAAAGCCCCCATCGGCGACCCCGAGCAGCTTTCCGAGTCCGGCGAGAATCTGGCGCTCGTCGCGCGGACGCTCCATAAGCAGCACCCGAAAGTGTTTGCCAAGATTCTCGAACGCCTCGCGCGTCACGTACCGGGGCTGGCGAGCGTCGAGCCGCTGGTAATGGAAGACGGGTACCTTATTCTACGGTTTCAGGACGGCTCGTTCAAGACGCCGTTTCTGGATCGGCAGGTATCCGATGGCATCTTCAAGCTCTTCGCGTATCTGGTGCTGCTCTACGACCCGCGCCCCCGGCAATTCCTGGGGGTCGATGAGCCGGAGCATCACCTGTACCCGAAGCTGATGGCCGAACTGGCCGAGGAGTTTCGCTACTACGCCATTCGCGGCGGCGGGCAGGTGATTATTGCGACGCATTCGCCGGATTTCCTCAATGCCGTGGAGGTGCAGGAAGTCTGCTGGCTGGTGAAGCGTGACGGACGCACCGACATCCGCCGGGCCAAAGACGACCCCCAAGTGGCTATTTATATGGCCGAAGGCGACCAGATGGGCTATCTCTGGAAGCAAGGTTTTTTTAAAGATGCTGATCCCCGATGAGAGAGCTGGTTTTTCTACTGGAAGAAGAATCGGCGAAGGCGTTGCTGGAATCGCTGCTGGTCCGGTTGCCCTTGCACCCCAGCATCACCCCCACCTTCATTCCGTTTGAAGGCAAGCAGGATCTGGACCGGCGGCTGACGAAAATTATGCGCCACTATTACGGTGGGTTGCCGCACGTACGCTTTCTGGTATTGCGCGATCAGGACGGTTATCCCAACTGCACCGACCTGAAAGACAAGTTACTTGGCAAGTGCCGCGAGGCTGGCAAAGCCGCCGTAACGCGCGTCCGAATCGCCTGTACGGAACTGGAAACGATCTACCTCGCCGACCTCGCCGCCGTGGAAAAAGCTTTCCGGCTGCGGGGGCTGGCGAAACAGCAAGACACCAAAAACTTCCGCGACCCGGATCGCCTTGGCTCTCCCAAGCAGGAGCTGCAAATATTGACCAAAGGGGCCTACCGGCAAATCGAAGGCTCGCGCGCCATCGGCCAGCACCTCGATCTGACCAATACCCGCTCCGCCACCTTCAAGAACCTGTTGGGGGGCATCCGCCGGCTCGAACAGGAATTACTAGCCCTTCCCGCCGCGTGAAAATCAAGTTCGAGTCCAACCAGCCTTACCAGCGCGCCGCCATCGACGCCGTGATGGGCCTGTTCAACGGGCAGCCCCTCAAGGCTGGCGCGTATTCGTTGAACCTAGCCGCCCCGACCGAGCTGATCAGTGAACTGGGCCTGGGCAACCAGTTGGGCCTTGACGACGACGCGCTGCTCGCCAACCTGCAAGCCGGGCAGCGCGAGCAGCAGCTACCCATAAGCGGCGAGTTGGCGGGGAGGAACTTCACGGTGGAGATGGAGACCGGCACGGGCAAAACGTACGTGTACCTGCGGACCATCTTCGAGCTGCACCAGCGCTACGGGTTCGCCAAGTTCATCATCGTGGTGCCGAGCGTGGCCATTCGCGAGGGCGTGGTGACCAGTCTACGCCTGATGCGCGAGCATTTCCAGCATCTCTACGAAAACGAGGCGTTCGACGGGTGGGTGTATGACTCGCGGCAGTTTGCCAAGCTGCGGCAATTCGCGCAGAGCAACACGCTCCAGATTCTGGTCATGAACATCGACGCCTTCAACAAGCAGGCGAACAACGTCATTTACCAGGAACGCGACCAACTCTCGGGTCGCCGGCCCATCGAGTTCGTGCAGGCCGCGCGGCCCATCGTCATCCTCGACGAGCCGCAGAATATGGAGAGCGAGCAAGCGCGCAAAGCCATCGACCAACTGGCGCCGTTGTGTACGCTGCGCTATTCGGCCACCCATCGCCACCTCTACAACTTGGTCTATAAGCTCGACCCGGTGCGGGCCTACGACCTGAAGCTCGTGAAGCGCATCGACGTGGCATCGGTCCTCGACGACCCCGACTTCAACCAGCCGTTCGTGCAGGTGCAAGGCATCAGCGCCACCAAGACGCAGGTATCGGCCAAGCTGCTGCTCGACGTATCGGGTAAGGCGGCTCCGCAGCGCAAGAGCGTCACGATCAAAGGCAGCGGCGCCGATTTGTTCGAGCTGTCGGGCCAGCGCGCCAACTACGCCGGCTACGTGGTAGACGAAATCAGCGCCGCCGACGGCTACGTGAGCTTCGAGAACGGCTTGGTGCTGTACGTGGGCCAATCGCACGGCGGGCGCACCGACGAAGTGATGCGCGCCCAGGTACGCGAAACCGTGCGCGAGCATCTCGACCGCGAGCTGAAAATCGCGCGGTCGCTGCCGACCATTGCCGGCGCCACCGCCCGGCTCAAAGTGCTGTCGCTGTTCTTCATCGACCGCGTGGTGAACTACGCCGCCGAGGACGGCAAAATCCGGTACTGGTTCACGGACGCCTACCGCGAGCTGGCGGCGCTGCCTAAATACGCCGGGCTGGCGCTGCCGCCGGTCGAGCTGGTCCACAACGGCTATTTCGCCGCTTACAAGGGTATCCCGAAGGACACGCGCGGCGACACCGCCGCCGACGACGAAGCTTACGAGCTGATCATGCGCGACAAGGAACGCCTGCTGTCGCCGGACGAGCCTTTGCGCTTCATCTTCAGCCATTCGGCCCTGCGCGAAGGCTGGGATAACCCCAACGTGTTCCAGATTTGCACGCTCAACGAAACCCGCTCGGAGATCAAGAAGCGGCAGGAAATCGGGCGCGGCCTGCGCCTACCCGTGATGGAGAACGGCGAGCGGTGCCGCGATGAAAGTATCAACCGTCTCACCGTCATTGCCAACGAACACTACGAAGAGTTTGCGCGGCAGCTCCAGACCGAGATCGAGGAAGAGTGTGGCGTGAGCTTCGCCGGGCGCATCACCAACAAGAAAGAGACGCGCACGGCCCAGCTGGTGCCTGGCTGGCGGCTCAACCCCGATTTCAAGGCGCTCTGGGACCGCATCAAGCCCCGCACCCGCTACGCCGTGACCTACGACACGACGAAGCTGATTGAACTGGCGGCCCAAAATCTGGCCGCCCGCGACAAGCTGAAGCCCGCCCGCTTGAGCGTGCAGAAAAGCAGCGTGACGATGACCGACGAGGGGCTGGAAACCCAGCTCCTCAGCGTCCGCGAGGCCGAAGTACCGTTGATGCTCCCGCTCCCCATGCCCGACCTGCTCGGTTACCTGCAACAAAAAACGGAGCTGACCCGCCGAACGCTGGCGGAAATTCTGATCCGGTCGGGCCGGTTGGAGGAAGTGAAGCGCAACCCCCAGCAGTTTCTGGAACAGGCGCAACAAGCCATCGAAACGGAACTGAAGCAGCTCCTGGTAGCGGGCATCAAGTACGAGCGCATCGCCGGCCAGGAATACGAGATGCTGCTGTTCGAGGAAAAGGAAATCACCAGTGCCCTGGCCAATATGGTAGAGGTCGACAACAGCCTCTACGACGTGGTAGCCGTGGATTCGGACGTAGAACGCAAGTTCGCCGAAGCGATGAGCAGCCGGCAGGACATCCGGCTGTTCGTCAAGCTCCCCAGCTGGTTTATGATCCCGACGCCGCTGGGCACCTACAACCCCGATTGGGCCATCGTGAAAGAAGGCGACGAGAAGCTGTATCTAGTCCGCGAAACAAAAGGCAGTAAGGACGAGCTAAAGATGCGCGCCACGGAGTGGGCCAAGATTCAATGCGGTAAAGCTCACTTTGCAGAGCTTGGGGTCGATTATGACACGGTGGTGACGGCGGCGGAAGTGTAGTCGTGGGTCTTTTACGCCGGCCTCACAGTCGCTGAAAAGCAGTAGGGTAACGGGCACAGAAAGGTCATCTGGCCGCCGCACGAGGGTGCTTTTCTACTGCCCAAGGGTGTAAACCAACTGCACAAGGGTGCAAATCAACTTCACAAGGGTGTTTACCCACCGCACGAGATAGTAAACCAACTTTACAAGGGTGTTTACCCACCGCAAAAGGGCGTAAACCAACTTTACAAGGGTGTTTTTCAGCCGCGCAATCGTGTAAACGCAAAAAACACCCTTGCGCGCCCGGCGCGTGAGGGTGTGGAGGGCCGGAAAAATATTTTTTCGGCCCCACGCAATACGGTACGCGGGCGAGCGTTATGGCCGGGCTGCGACGGTATCAACTCCGGTCCCCGGCCAGCACCCCCGTTTTTTATGAACCGGCCCCTGCTTGCCGTTGCTGCACTGAGCAAGAAATCAGTGAACGATCGGGTCCAGCTCGGCGAGGCTATCGCTACCGCGCTGACCGACAACCCGACGGTGTTCAAGACACCGAATCCTGACCTACCCGCTATTCAGGCGGCAACGCAGGAGCTACACGACGCCAACGAGGAGGCGGCCACCGGCTCGCACACCGGCCAGCAGCGCCTGCGCAAGGCGAAGACCGCGTTTGGCAAAGCCATCGGCGTTTATCAGGACTACGTGAATATGGTGGCCCAGGGCGACGGCGTGATCATCGAGCAGAGCGGCTTGCAGGTAAGTCGGGCGGCCCAGAAAACGGGGCCGACGCCCGCGCCAGGTAATCTGCGCATCGGGGGCACGGCCGCTGGACGGCTAACGCCGGTGGTGGATGCCGTAGAACGCGCGAAGGCGTACGTCTGGATGTGCTTCACCGGCCCGGCGGCGCCGGCCAACGACGACGATTGGCGCTTTCACGGCGGAACGCCCAAGGCCCGCACCGCGCTGGAAGGCCTGGTGAGCGGCACCCGCGAGTGGCTGCGGTGCGCGGCCATCACGGCGGCCGGGCAGGGGCCGTGGAGCGACCCCGTGAGCCGCATCGTGCTGTAAGCGGCGAGCGGTGCGCACCACATGTCCCTCGAAAAGCCTTCGGATGCACGGTGCGTCCGGAGGCTTTTTTCGGAAAGCGGCCATACTTTCGGGGGCACAACGGCCGTTATCAACCAAAAACGCATGGCTATTCCCCCAACCCCCACCGGCGGCGGCGACGCCCCGGCCCTGCCCACCACCCCCGACGAGCGGGCCGCGTACATCGCCGCTGCCCAGCAGCGGAAAGACCACGAGGCCCTAAAAGCCTTGTTTGCGGCCGAGTTGCTGGCCTCGCCGCACACGGCGGCGGCGCTCGCCCGGTTCGATTCACGCAGCCACGCCACCACCATCAACTCGTACGCGCTTCATAAGGCGCTGCTCTACCTCAGCGGCCCGCGCGCCCTGAAGATGCAGGAGCGCCGGTTTCTGGTGTTTCGGCACCACGCCGCCGAACATCTGTGGGAGATTCAGCAGAAAAAACTTTTTGACCTGCAGTGCCGCTGGCGGGCCGGCGAAGTGGCGCTGCCGGGCATCCGCTACACCGGCGATTTCGAGCAGTGGGGCAATTACATCGACCACTGCCCGTGGGTGCCCGCCCTCACGGCTGAAGACATCGCCTTGTACGCCGCCTACCTCCGCAGCGGCACCTACCGCCCCGAATACGGGGGGCGCTGGCAGACCTACGACCGCTTCCGGAAATCGGCAGCCGCCGCCGAAAACCCCGACGAAGCCGCGGACGACGACGACGACGGTGAAGAGAGCTGGTTCTACCGCATCGAACACGACAACGACGGCGATGAAGTGGACTACGACGCGCTGCCGGCCTGGTACGTATTCCACAACCAGCACACCGGCGCGGACACTCTGCACCTGCTGCTGCCCGATGTGCGCGGGCAGCAGGAAGAGTACTACATTCAGCTCTGGCGCGAAGAGTATAACGCCGAACACGCCCGCAAGCTGGCCGCCGGGCCGCCCGAACACCGGCTGCCGTGGGCGCCCTACGGCAGCAGCAACCGCAGCAACCGGTTCTACATCGACCTGCTGGAACCGGCCGCCGACGCTCCCCGCCTGCACCGCTGGCAGCAAGCCGGCGCTGCCGAGGAACACCGCGCGGGCGGCCACCTGCGCGAAGCAAACTACTGGTACGACCACGCCCTGCACCCCGCCGCCGAAGCCTGGCCCATCGCCGCGCACCCCGATTGGCGGGTGGCGCTGCAACAGACCGGCCGCGATTTCTGGGGCCATCAGGTAGCCAACGTGCTGCTGGAGGCCTGGCACGAGCAGACGCAAAACCGCGCCCTGGGTCTGCCCGTGGTGCCGCCCATCGGCTCGAAAGACCGCGCACCGTTCGAGGAAGTAAACTGGCTCGACGACACGGCCGAACGGGCCAAATCGATCCTGCGGGGCCGCGAGTTGGCGGGCGAGCCGCGCGATTTCAACTTTTAGCTGGAACGCCAACCGGCCCCGCCCGTGCCGAAGCACCGACGGGGCCGGGGCCAACGTGAACAGATCAACGGGTTCAGACCTACTACTTGCGGGCCTGAGTAGCCGGCGGTACTTCGCCGAGCAGGCGGGCCATTTGCTGTTGCAGGGTGAGCAGGGAGGGTGGTCGGCATCGGCTTGCAGCAGCAGGGCTTTCAACGCCTCGATCTCGACTTGCTGATCCCGTTGGCATCGGCGCCAACCAGATCACCGGCAGTAAGTGCCGCCCCGCCCCTACATTGGAGGTTCTTACGCGCACCTTTCCGCTCGAAGCGGCCACCGCAGCGCGAAAACAGCTATGAACGAACAGCTACAACAGGTTCTCCAGAATGAGGAAACCGTCCTTTTTATCGGCTCCGGCGTTTCGGCGTGGTCGGGCCTACCCTCGTGGGGGGCGCTGCTGGAGAAATTAGCCGATCACCTGGATGGTCTGGGCGTCTCTACGGCGTCGATGCGGCAATCGATTGCCACCGAGCCTATTCGGGCGGCTTCCTACGCCTTCGGCGACGGCAAACTGTTTCCTTCGTTCATCGGGCCGTTTCTGCGCGATACGTGTGGGTTTGCGCAAGCCGTTCCGCACGAAATTCATCAGCGCCTGGCCAGCTTCGGGGCCAAGTGTTTCATCACCACCAATTATGATACACTCCTCGAACAAGCCCTGGCTACTGCGCAGCCGGGCCGCTACCAGCAGGTCGTCAAAAACAACCAGCCCATCGAAACGCACGAGATCACGTCCGCGCGGGCGCGGCGGTTCGTGTTCAAGCTGCACGGCGATATGGCCGACAGCGCCAGTATCATCCTGACCGAAGAGCAATACATTGACCTGCAACACGGCGGCGAGCGCAAACACGCGCTCAAAGCGCTGGAAACGTTGCTCCTGACGCGGCCCGTGGTGTACGTTGGCTTCGGACTGCGCGACCTTGATTTCCGGTTGGTGCAGGGCCAGCTTGCCAGCACCTGGAAGCACGTCGACCGGCAGCATTACGCCCTGCTGCCCGACCCTACCGAGGAAGACCAACAGGTTTGGCACCGCACTTACGGCATTCGGGTGGTGGGCTACCCCACGGTGGTGCGGGCCGATAACACCCGCGACCATCAGGGGCTACTGACGCTGTTGGAGCAACTGCGGCAACCCCCGGCACTGCCCACGCCCACGGCCCCGGCGGCGGCGTTTCAGTCGGCGGAGGCGCGCTTTCCGCTGCTGCGCTACGCGGCCGGGGTCATGCAGCAAGGCCCGGCGATCCAGCCGGAGATTCCGCTTCGGGTGAAGGCCGACCGCAGCACCCGGTGGCAAGCGGCCGACTGGCGATTCGAAGACGCAGACCTCACCCAGTTTCTGGCTGCCGGGCCGCCCCAGCGGGTGTTGATCGGGTTGCCCGGCGCGGGCAAGAGCTACGCCCTGCGGCGGGCGGCGGCCCGCGCGGCCGAGGCGTTGCAGCAGGCGTGCCTGACGGAAGTGTTCGATGCTGCCACCACGGTGGTGCCGGTGGTAGCCGATATGAAACTCTACGCCGGCGACCTGCGCGCCCTGCTGGAACAGGCGCTGCCGGAGCAGCTTTCGTTTGAGGCACTGACGCGCACCTGCCGGGTCCACGTGCTGCTCGATTCGTTCAACGAAATGCCGCGCGAACAATGGGAACAGGACACCTACGAAGCCGACCTGGCGGGCTTCGTGCGTGCCTACCCGCACCTGTTGCTGACCATCAGCTCGCGCACCACGGAGGGCCTCGCCAAGCTCCAGTTGCCGACGTACGACATCGCGGCGATTGACGACGCCTTTCTGCGGCAGGAGCTACAGCGGCTGGAAATCTCCGTCGCCGGCGCATTCGGCGACGAACTGCTGGCGCTGCTCAGTAAGCCTTTCTTCTACCAGTTGGTGGCGCGCCGCACGGTGCAGCTACCCGCCGCCCCGCGCCCGCGCGACGTGTACGCGTCCTTCTTCGAGCGCCTGACGGCCCGGTTTGCCACCCGGTTCGGGTGTTCGCTCGACCTGACGAAGGCGCTTTGCGGCGCCGCCTACGAAGCCATCAACACCGGGCAGGAAGCGATGCCCCGCGCCCTGCCGTTGCAGGCGCTGCGGCGGGCGCTGGGCCTCGTGGTTTCCCCCCAAAAGCCAACACCCGAAGACGTCCTCAACTGGCTGGTCAGCGAAGATGTCTTGCTGCCGTACGCCGGCCAGCGCCTCGCCTTCTTTCACCAGTCGGTGACGGAGTATCTGGCGGCCACGGAACTGGCCCGCCGCTACACGGCAAGCCCGGCCATCCTGGCCGAAAAGCTCACCTACACCCGCTGGGATCAGGCGCTTTTCCTAACCCTCAGCCTCTTACCGCCGCAGCCCGGCGAAGCCTTTCTGAACCAAGTACTGGAAGCCGACCTGCACTTGGCGGCCCGCGCAGCAAAGTATCTGGAAGAAGGCAGCGAGGCGGTGGTAAGCAAGATTCTAGACCGTGCCATTGAACAGGAGGATACTGATGGCTGGCTGGCTTTGCCCGTCACCACCGCGCACGATAACCAACTCCGACGCCTGACGGAGCTTAACGACGACTGCCACGATGTTTATCAACTATTAGCCCGCCTGCACGGGCCTGCCATAAAGGAGGAACTCATCAGCCGGCTCATTGCCGCCGATGATGCTGACCTGTCTGTGGAAAGCTACTCCATCGGGAGTGGTTTGCAATTGCTGTTAACGGAAGTCGATATACCTAGTCTATTGACGCGGCTTGAGCAAGCCCAAGCAGTTTACATCGCTGCCAACCAACCAGAAGACGCGTATGATTTAGAGAAAAAAATGGGCGCGGCCCTTGGGATTGACGTCTTTCCCATCAAATTAATCCGCGAGTGGCTGCTTGACCCAGCGCGGCCAGCGACGACGCTTTCAACCAGAACAAAGGTCTTGGTCGAGGCCATTGATGCACACGAACAACTTGCCTATCCAAACGCAGATTACCAATACACGCTACAGGTGCTAGCGGAATTGCTGCTATTACGGGAGGAAAGTACCGCTACTGAAATCTGCCGCCGACATCACACGGACGAATTACTGACGACTGGGTGGGAGTGTTTTACGGCGGCCCACGTAGCCGCCTTATTCGATACGGCTGACCAAAGTCCTAGTGGTTCCAGCCTCTTGGCGCTGGGGCTGTTGGCAGAAGTCCGGCCTGACCTGCGGCTAGTAGCGGAGGCGCTCGCCAGCACTTGCACGGGGCTAAAACAGTACTGTCTGCGTCTCGCCTTGGGCCAGGACCATTCAACTCCGCTCCTCGGCGTTTTGCAGCAGGCCGTCGCCGAAGCTACCACTGATTGGCAAAATAAAGAATGGGAATGGCTTCAAAGTGTGCCGTTGGATATGCGGTCCCAACCGGACTTGGTATCAGACATGATCCGCCTCCGCAATCCGCACGTCATTGCTATGCTAGCCAATTGTCACTATCGGTGGATAGGTCTGGGTGCTCATCAGTTACCGCTTGACTGGTCTTTAGAGTGGTTTCGGGAGCTACAAGACTCGAACAAGGCGACAACTGAACATCTCCTTGCTGTTTTAACGCACGGTACGGATCAGGAAACCCTACTAGAGTGGCTAACCGAATTCAACCTGCCCGAAACGCCGTATCGTAACGAAATAAGCCGCTTACTGGCCAGAATGAGGTTGCATTCTGCTGACCTCACGACCGAAGACCTAAGCGATTCCGCCATCGCGTACCTACTCAACAAGCTACAGTACGAGGAGAACACGTATTACGCGGTGAATATACTGGGCGAGTTAGCAAGCGAAACATTCGTCCGCGAGTACTTGCTACCTCTACGGCCAGCCGACCCGATAGGCATCCGCAATCTGCGGAAGGTGCTGGACGAGGCTGGCAGGCGCCACCAGCGCCGGTACCTCGTGTAGGCAGGTAGCACCTGGCAGCGCCTTCAGGATTGATGTACGTGGTAGAGACGCAAAATTTTGCGTCTCTACGGGCCGGCTGATGTTGTCGGGCCAGATCGTTCAACCGGCCCCGCCGGTACCGAAGTACCAGCGGGGCCGGGCTCAAACGAACAGATTAGGTTCGGTACGTAACCCAAGTTGCGGCCTTCCTTTTGATCGTCACCCAAGTGCATCCCCGTCAGGGGACAGGGTAAACGCCTCAAAATCAAAGAAGGCCTTTTACAGCGTCTGGATGTACATCGCAAGTGACTATACTCGATGCGTATCGAAACACAATGTACCCCCAGTGGCTGGAATCACAGGATATTTTTTTTGATGCGTTTAACCTGCCCCCCCCACCCCCACCCCAGCCCCGTAACAATTTGTTCACACGCCGCCGGGCGGCAGTTTTCGGGCGCTTACGTACTGCACAGGGCTACCCTGTTCCGGTGGCGGCGCGCGCAATGGATACTTCTATCTTATCCATTGTGCTGCTGGCGGCTACCGGGTTGGTGCTGTTTCTGTACGCCGTGAGCCGGTTGGCGCTGGCGCTGCGCCACGTCGCGGGCGATGAGATGAAGCACCTGCTCGCGCACTGGACGCGTTCGGTGCCGCTCGCCATCGTGGCGGGTACCGTCGTGACCACGGTGCTCGACTCGTCGTCGGTCGTCATCATCCTCACCATTGCCCTCGTGAGCGCGGGGGCGCTGCCGTTTCGCAACTCGCTGGGGGTGGTGCTGGGCGCCAACATCGGCACCACCCTTTCGAGCCAGCTTTACGCCTTCGACCTCGGCCAATGGGCCGTGCTGGCCATGCTGCCGGGGTTTCTGCTGCTGTCGCTCAGCAAAAAGCGGCGGGGGCGCACCATCGGCCGGGCGGTGTTTTGCTTCGGGCTCTTGTTCTTCAGTCTCTACCTGATCGGCGAAGCCGCCGCACCCCTCAAAGAATACCCCGCCGTACTGGCGTGGCTCAGCCGCCTGGAACACCCGTTGCGCGGGGCCGGCGCGGGGGCGGCGGTTACGGTCATCATTCAATCGTCGTCGGCCACGCTGGGGCTCGTCATCAAGCTGGCGGGCAAGGGCGTGCTGGCGCTTCCGGCGGGCATCGCCGTGATGCTGGGCGCCGAGTTGGGCACCTGTGCCGATACCCTCCTCGCCACGGTCGGGCGCGGACGGGCGGCGCGCAAGACGGGGCTGTTTCATCTGGTCTTCAACATGGTCACCATCGCCATCGGGCTACTGCTCATCGGGCCTTTAACGGCGCTGGTGGTGCGCCTGGCGGGCAGCGCCGACGTAGCGCGGCAAATCGCGCACGCGCACGTGCTCTTCAACGTGGCCGGGGTGCTGCTGGTGGCGCCGCTGGTGCCGCTCTGCCAGCGGGCGCTCGATGCGCTGCTGCCGGATACGGTGGCCGTTGGCGGGGGGGCGCGGGCCTCCGGCCCGTCGCGACACAAGATCAGGGGCTCCAGCCCCCACGCCTAGTGGCGGCTGGGCCGTTCGGACTATCGCCGGGGCTGGAGCCCCGGTACTTGGGTAGCGCCAAAGCGGCGCTTCGGGCTAGCGGAGGTATTTCAGCCAACCGGCCCTTCGTTCTCTTGCCCGGCATTTAAATGCCGGGCAAGAGAACGAATGGCCGGCGCGTGAACAGATCAGGTTCGGTACTTATTTGCGCGCCTGCCCCACCCCCGCTTCCAGCGCCCGCAGGCGCGCCTCGAAGGTTTGGGTGGCGGCTTCGGCGGCGGCTTTCACGGTGCGCAGCTCGGCTTGGGTGGCGGCGCCGCGCGCTTCCAAAGCGGCCACTTTGCGCGCCAGCTCCTGGGTGGCGCTCACGTTGAGCATCGAGAGGGCGTCGTAGTCCACCGAGCGGAAGTCGTCCACGTACTTGCCGTACACGAACAGGCCGGCGGCGTGGGCCTCAGTGCTGGCGAAGCGGATGGTGTGGGCATCTACGACCGTTACTTCGGGGTTCAGCTCCTCGTTGGTGGGGGTGTAGAGGCGCATGCGGCCGCCGGTGGCGGGCAGGGCGTGGGGCTTGGCGGTGCTCACGGTGAGGTAGCCGTTGGCGAAGCTGATTTTCGTAGCCTTTTCGTACACGTTGGGCAGGGCCTGGTGGCTGCGCGTGACGGCGGCGGGCAGCACCTCTTCCACTTCCTGGGCGATGACCTTCTTGACGACCTGGCCGGCCACGTGGTTCACCTCATCGATGTAGGTGTAGTCGGTGATGCGGATTTTGTTGAGCAGGGCCAGGTCGGCGGAGCGGTCGCTCAGGCCCACGATGTTCTTGATGCGGCGGTCGGAGGTGGTTTGCAGCGCACCGGCCACCACGAAGTTGTTTATCCAGACCTCGCCGCCCTCGAAGTAGGCGGCTACCTGTTTGGACTGGTTGGCGGGCAGCGGGGCGGTGCCCACGCCGGTGCCGGGGTTGAAGAAGGTGTAGCCGCCGCCGCCCTGGGTAAGAGTACCGGCCGCGCCCTTCACGTGCAGCGGGGCAATGGGGTTACTGGTGCCGATGCCCACGTTGCCGCCGTCCTTGACGAAGAGGCGCGCACT
Organism: Hymenobacteraceae bacterium; assembly: GCA_031425525.1. GTDB lineage: Bacteria > Bacteroidota > Bacteroidia > Cytophagales > Hymenobacteraceae > JANNMJ01. Next base: position 25,620 of record JANPJM010000038.1, read on the forward strand.
GGCCACGTTGCTCTCGCTCAGGTTCAGCCCGCCGTTGGTCAGGCTCCAGTTGTACTTGTCGGTGCCGCCGTTGGTATTGAAGCCCAGCACGGCGCCGGTGCCGTCGGCCTGCACCGTAAGCGGATGGCTCGAGCCAGTAGTGCCGATGCCCACGCGGCCGTCCTTGTTCCAGGCCAGTACGGTGCGGGCGCCGCCATCCTTAGTGCCCAGCACGCCGCCGGTGTAGCCATAGAGCACGGGGCCGTCGGGGGTGGTGCCGTTCCAGAGCTTGCCCGTGCCGTACCAGCCCAGACCGTACTGGGAGTCGCGCAGGAGCAGGTCGTAGCCGGAGTTGATGAGGGCAGTGCCGTTCACTTCCAGCTTCTGGCCGGGGATGGCGGTCCCGATGCCCACGTTGCCGTTGTTGAGCAGGGCAAACTGGCTGGTGCTGGTGCCGTTGGCGCTCAGGTACACGGTGCCGCTGGTGGTGTAGAGGCCCACGTCGTTGCCGGTGGCGTAGTTGCGCTTGACGCCGTGGTTGGCGTTGCCCAGGTACAGGGCGCCGACCCCGCCGCCGGTGCTGCCCACCGTGATGGCGGCCGAGTTATCAGTGGTGCGCACGTCGAGGGTAGTAACCGGGCCTGTGCCGGCGCTCGTGCCGAGGCCGAGCTGCCCCGCCTGCGTAAGCGTCATCAGCGAGGCACCAATGGCGGACGTGGCGCTGTACGTGGCCCACTGGAAGTTTTTGCCCGCAAGGGCCGGCACCCCGAAGGTGAGGGTGCTGGGTTCCATAAACAGGCCCCAGCGCCCGGCGCCAGTGTAGTTGCCGGAGGTGAAGGCGTCGTAGCCGCGCGTAATCAGCGGGCGGTCCTGGCCGTTGAGTACCACGCCCAGCGCGCCGTTCACGTAGGCGTTGCCGCCCACCGTGCCGTTACCGCCAACGTTGAAGCTGGCGCCCGCCTGGGTGGTGGTTTGGTTCTGAATGAAGGTGGCGCTCGTGGCCGAGACGGCGGCCGTGGTCTGGGTGGTGCCGTCGGGGAAGATGAGGCCGCTGCCGGTGGTGCTGATCTTGAGGTTACCGCCGACTACATCGAGCTTCTCCGAGGGAGCGGCCGTGCCGAGGCCCATTTGCCCGGTGGGCAGCACGGTCAGGAGGCGGGCGGCATTCGGGGTACTGACGTAGGTTTTGAAGGCCAGGTCGGAGAAGGGGTCGTTATCGACCCGCCCCCCCGGGTACCGGTTGTTGCCGCTACCGTCCGCGTCGACGCTGGCCCCGGCTGGGGCCGTCAGCCGGAACGTGTACTGCTGGCCGGCCGTCACGGGCAAGGGTGTGGTCAGCACGAACTGCTGGAAGTTATAGCCGATCTGCTGGTAGGTGATGGCCTGCGTGTTGAGCTGGGTGCCGGTGGTGCCTTCGCCGGCGTAGAAGCTGAGCTGCCCGGAAGCCGGGCCGTAGCCGGGCGTCGGGCCGCCGTGGAAGTCGAGCTGCGTGAGGGTGCCCGTGATGCCCGCCGTAAACGACTGCCACTTATCGGTAAACGCCGCCCCGCCGGTAGCAAAAAGCTGCTGCTGGTCGAGGGTGGTGGTGGCGCCGCTGGCCCCCACCACTTCAATGGCGCCGGGCACCGTGCTGGTGCCTACCTGCAAGGTGCCCTGCACGCGGGCCGTGCCCGCCACGTCGAGCTTCTGGGCAGGGCTGCTGGTGCCGATGCCCACGTTGCCGCTGTTGTAGTAGTAGTCGGTGCCGCTCACGTCCCAGGTGCCGCTGATGTTGGTGCCGTCGAGGGTAGGCGCGGGGTAGGTCTGCGGCAGCGAGAAGCTCAGCGAGCCGTTGCCGGCGTTGACGCCCGCCAGCAGCCGGGTATCGGCCGTGCCCGTGGGCGTTACCCACGACGAGCCGCCGCCGCCGCCGTTGCCCCGCGAGCCCGCGCCGCCGTAGAGGCCGCCACCGCCGGCCCCACCGCCGTAAAAGTCGCTGTCGCCGCCCAGGCCCAGGCTGCCGGCCACCTGCGGCGAGTTATAGCCAGCCTGCTGGCCGCCGTTCTGCTGGGTGGCGCCGCCGCCGCCCGTGTTGCCCAGGCCCGGCGCGCCATTGGGCGCGCCGCCGTCGCCGCCGCCGATGCCGGTGAGGTAGGCCGACCCGCCACCGCCGGCCGCGACCACCAGCCGGTTGGCCAGGGCCGTGCCGCCGCGCCGCAGGTCGGTGGCACCACCGCCGCCGCCGCCGCCGCCCCGGGCGTTGCCGCCGCCGTTCCAGCCGCCGGGGCCCGCCCCGTTGCCGGTATGGAAGCCGCCGGTGCCGCCCACGTACACGGTCAGCGTTTCGCCGGGGGTCACGGTCAGCACGGTTTGCGCCTGCGCGCCTTTACCGCCCTGATACACATTGCTGCCGCTCACGAACGTGCCGCCGACGGCGCCAGTGGCCGTCACTACCACGCTTGTCACGCCCGCCGGCACGGTGAACGTCTGGGCCGCGCCGGTGTAGCCGAACGTGGCGAGGGCCGGGCCCATCGGGAGGCCCTGCGTCACGGGGAGGCTCGCTTCCCACTGGGTGCCGTTCCAGGTGTTGAGTTGGTTGGTGGTGGTGTTGTAGACGGTCAGGCCGGCGGCCGGCACGCCGATGGCGTCGCGCTCGGTGAGCGTCATCCGGGGCGGCAGAAAGCCTTTGGTGGTGCTCGTAACGGCCAGCGCCGCTGAGGCGGGCGCCGCACCGCCAATGCCCACGCTGCCGCCGGAGCTCAGGGCAAACTGGTCGGTGGCACTGCTCCCGGCGGCCGACAGGTACAGGTTGCCCGCCGTGGTGTAGAGGCCCACATCGTTGGCACCGCTGTAAGCGCGCTTGAGGCCGTGGCCGGAGTTGCCCAGGTACAGGGCGCCGGCCTGGGCGTTGAAATTGCCCACCGTAATGGCGGCCGAGTTGTCGGGGGTGCGCACGTCGAGGGTGGAGGCCGGCGTTGCCGTGCCTACGCCCACGTTGCCGGCATTGTCGACGCGCAGGCCATTGGCGCTGCCGGGCGCGTTGCTCAGCCAGTTGCCATTGAGGCCGAGGTTGGTGGTGGCCGTGTGGTTGCCGAGGTTGTCGGCGAGGCTGCTGACGGGCGCGGCGCTCAGGTTGCCGCTGTTGTCGGTGGTCACGACCTGGGTGCCGCCCCCCGCGAGGCTGCTCACCCGCACGAGGCCGGCGGTGGTGATGCGCAGACGCTCGACTTCGGCGCCCGCCGCGCCGGTGGTCACGAGTACTTCGCCGCCCTCGCGCCCCGCCAGAATGAGGCGCCGGCCGTTGGAGCGCAGGACGGCGTCCCCGGTCTGGGCCACATCGGAGTACTGACCGGCGCCATTGGCCAGCGCCAGGTTCAGCGAACTGCTGGCGTTGCTGATGCCCACGCCCACCGGCGAGGTGGCGGTAAGCTGCAGGTTCCCGTTGACGATCTGGAGCTTCTCGGTGGGCGTGCCGCTGGTGCCGAGGCCGAGGCGCCCGCTCAGCGTCACGTCGCCGCTGTTGTCGATGCGCAGGCCGTTGGCGTTGCCGGGCGCATTGCTCAGCCAGTTGCCGCTCAGGCCCACGTTGGTGGTGGCGGTGTGGTTGCCGAGGTTGTCGCCGGCCACGTTGATGAAGTTCGACGCATCCAGCGCGGGCGCGGCGTAATCGGGAACGGGCGTGAGCGTAATGGAGCCGTTGCCGCCGCCGGTGGCGGCTTCGGTGAGCAGCAGTGTGGCGTTGGTGGACGTCAGCCACGACGAGCCGCCGCCGCCGCCGCCGTCGCCGAAGAACGTATTATTCTGAAACGTAAACGACACCCCGCCGCCGTTGCCGCCGTAGTAGCCGCCGCCGCCGCCGCCGCTGTAGTAGCTCTGGCTGGCACCGCCGGTGCCCAACGAGCCGGGGCTGTAGTTGGCGTTGGAGTTGGTCGCGGGACCGGGGCCGGTCTGGGTACCGCCGTTCGCTCCCCCGCCGGCGACAGAGTACGTGCTACTGCTGCCGGACCCGCCGGTGGGGTAGCCGCCCGCGCCGCCGTTGCCGCCAGAGCCCGCGCCGCCGCCGCCACCACCACCACCACCGGCCGTCAGCAGGCGATCGGTGAGGGCGGAGCCGCGCCGCATGTCGGAAGCACCGCCGCCGCCGCCGCCCAGGATGCTGCCGCCGTTGCCGCCGTTGCCGCCGCCGTTGAAGCCGCCCACCGTGCTCACCCCCGTGCCGCCCACGTTGATGGTCAGGGTTTCGCCGGGCGTCACCGCGATAGACGCTTTCAGGCGGCCGCCCGGCCCGCCGGGCGCGGCGTACCCGGAACTCTGGCTGCTGCCTCCTCCCGCGCCGCGCGCATCGACGATCAGGCGCGCCGTTCCCGCCGGCACCACGTACGAGTAGGTGCCGGGCGTGGTAAACGTGCTCGTCACCACTGTCCGCACGGGCTCATTGAGGAGCGCCTCAGTCCAGCTCGTGCCGTTCCAGATGTTGAGCTTGTTGGTGGTGGTGTTGTACACCGTCAGGCCGGCGGCGTCGGCGCCCGGCGCGATGGCGTTGCGCTCGGGCTGCGTCATGCGCGGCGGCAGCAACCCCTTGTTGGTGCTTTTCACCTCCAGCGCGGCCTTGGCGTGGGGGGTGGGGGTGCCGATGCCCACGTTCTGGGCGTGGGCGCCGAGCGCGGTAGTTAGCACGAGGGCGGCCGGCAGAAGCCAGCACCCCGCGCGACCGGAAATAGCGTTGAGAGGTGTCATGAGGGAAGAGGTTTCGCAGCCACGGCACAAGACCCCGACCAGCCCTGCAAAGGACCGCCACCTTTTCCCCCGACACAATGACGCATTTGCGTCATTTTTTGCGTCGTCGCACCGGTTGTCCGCCGCCTCGCTCAATCCGTCAAGTAAGCCCTACCTCCCCTTCCTACGAGGGCCTTCACGTCCCGACTTGGCAGCTGGATCTCCTGTTGGCTCACCACGGCAGCCCGAAAAACTCCCCTCCTGCTTCGCGCCCCTGGCGCTCGCAGGAGGGGTGCCCCGAAAGGGCCGGGGTGGTCTCGCCCAGTACCCAGAGTGGCTGGGCCAACGCAAGTCACCGCAAAGCGGAAGCATTGCGGTGGCACTATGCGGGACCACCCCGTCAAATCTTCGATTTGCCACCCCTCCTACTTCGCGGCAAGCCGCTCGCAGGAGGGGAATTTAAGTATTGCAGCAGCCCAAAAAACTCCCCTCCTGCTTCTCGCCGCTGGCGCTCGCAGGAGGGGTGCCCCGAAGGGGCGGGGTGGTCTCGCCCAGTGCCCAGAGTGGCTGGGCCAACGTAAACCGCACAGTGCCCACCGTGGCTTAGCCAACGCAAGCCGTACCCTAAGCCGCCACCAACGCTACCCGCTACGCCCGCTGTCGGCGCAGACTCAGGGCCAGCAATTCGCCCTTCGAATTGCCCTCCAGCTTGCAGTACACGTGCCGGATGTGGTTGCGCACCTTTTCGGGTGAGATGAAGAGCCGTTCGGCAATGAGCTTGTAATTGAGGCCGTCTTCGAGGCCGCGCACGATCTCCGGCTCGCGCGGGGTGAGCTTCTCGCCGCCGCCCGTCCACCCGCCGCCGCGTCCGCCGACCAGCACCGTCAGCACCTCGCCGGGCGTTACGCGGAGGGTGGCCTCGGCCCGCCCGGCCCGCCGCCCAGGCCGTTATGGGCACCGGCCGAGCCAATGGCCGTCACGCACACACTGGTCACGCCGGCCGGCACGGTGTACGTCTGCGGGCCGCCGGTAAGTCAGCATCTCCGTCCAGGCCGTGCCGTTCCACACGTTCAGCCGGTTGGTGGTGGTGGTGTTATAGATAGTGAGGCCGGCGGCGGGCGCGCCGATGCCGGCGCGCTGCCCCTCGCTCATGCGGGGCGGCAGCAAGCCCTTGCCGGTCCTGCTCACGTCGAGGGCCGCCGAGGGGTACGGGGTGGTGGTACAGATGCCGATGGTGCCGCTTTGAGCGCGCGCGCCCAAAGCCGTAGCGAGCAGCAGCGCCACAGGCAGCAGCCACCGCCGCGAGCGGCCGAGAAAAAGGGTTGGATGAGCCATTGGGGAAGGATGTTTTGCGGCGAAGCACACGACTCCAACACGCGCTACAAAGGACTTACCGGAATATAGCGCCGCCCACTGACGCAAATGCGTCATTTTTCACCCCCGCTCGCACGGGTCTCCGGCCCGTCGCGAAACAAGAAAAGGGGCTCCAGCCCTCACCCCAAAACTCGCTCGCACGGGGCTCCGCTCCGTCGCGCACCAGAATCCGGGGGCTGTGCCCCCCACGGTAGCCCCCACCCCATGCGGGGGCTGGAGACCCCGATATTTAGTCGCGACGGGCCGGAGGCCCGTGCGAGCGCCCGGCGGTGCCCGCTACCTTCGTTGGCCTCCTCCATCACATCACATCATGAAGAAAAAAGCCGCCCTCCTCCTGCTGATAGGCATCGCCCTGGCCCGCCCCGCCCCCGCCCAACCCACCGGGCAACAACCCGCCCCCCAACCCTT
>JANPJM010000039.1:0-33365 GCA_031425525.1 Hymenobacteraceae bacterium
CACTATCAATTCGGGTGATTTGTGGGGGTTTTTTTGGGGGTTCTCCTGCCCGCTTTTCCAAAATATTTTTTCGGTAAACCGGGGGCCCTTCCGCCCCCACCACATCAAACTTGCGCCGGATTGCCACGTCGTCGCAAAGCCTCCTCGCAATGACAGACTACATTATTTCATCTTGAACTGATTCGCCGCGCCGTAAACTCCTCAACTCAATCGGGGTAACTACACCGCAAAGCAGTAAAAATCCGCCAAAAATCGGGGCCATTAATAAACACTCTATCAGCCACTTATCAATACTCATTTTCAACCCGAACCACGCCCCCAGCGTTAGCGCAAAAGCCGCCGCCAGCCGTACCAACGCCCCCCACGGTACCGCTACCCCCGCCCGCCGCCAGACCAGCCACACGTACCCGCCCGACACCAGCAGCGCGCACCCCAGCGTGTTGGCCGCGCCCGCCACAGCGCCGTATTCCCGCAGAAAAAGGGCGTTGAATACCACGTTCAGTCCAATGCTTACAGCGATCAGCTTCGACACCGGCCGCTCCAGATTCGTACTCGTGAGCAGCGTAGAATAGATGGCGAAGAACCCGTGAACCAGCACGTTCAGAAAGAGCAGTTGGAGGCAGAGTTTCATCTGGGCCAACTCGGCGGGGGTGCTGTCGGAGAACTGCCAAAACAGGATTTCGCCGCGCATCAGCACTCCCGCCACCACTAGCAGCAGGGGCGCAGCGGCCACCCGCTGCCCCACGCTCAGGAGTTGGGTTTGGGTGGGGCGGTCGTGGGCGATGTGCGCAAACCGAGCGAAAAAGAGCGGTAGCACCGTCCAGAGGTACATCATGGCGGCATCAGTCCAGCGGTAAGCGCCGGCGTAAAGCCCGGCTTCACGGGGGCCGGCCAGCCGCTCGATCATAATCATATCGATGCGCTCGTTGAGGCCGTAGAGGAGCGTGATTAGCGCCAGCGGCAGGGCGGCCCGCAGCAACTCGCGCGCGGCCGAACCATCGAGGCGCGGCCAAACCCAGCCGCCCAGCAGCCGCGCCACCACCACTGAAAACACCGCGCACGTAACCGCCGCCGCCGCCACCCGCGCCCCCACGTACGTCCCCAACGACAGCCAGCCCGTGGGCACCAGCGCCAGTACCAAGGCCAGCAAAAGTGCTTTTTCGAGGACGGAAAGCCCGGCATCGAGCCCAAAACGCTGGTACCCCTGAATCGGGCCGCGCAAAAACTGCGCGTACTGCGTGAACAACAGACTGATCCCAATCAGCGCGAGCCAGCCCAGCGTGGCGCCCCGGTAGCCCAACAGCCAACCCACCACCACCATCCCGACCAGAAAAAGCGCGCTCAGGCCGCCTTTGAGCGGCAGTAAGGTGGGGAAAAAATCGGGCAGGAACCCCGGTTCGGCTGCTACGCGGCGGGTGGTGTGCTGCGTGAGGCCAAGGTCGGAGACCGATGCCGCCACCAGCGCCAGCGCATACAGCGCCGAAAACGTACCGAATGCGGCGTGCCCCAGGCGGTTCTGCACGAGGTTCTCGACCAGAATCCAGCCGGGTTTGATCGCCAGATTCAGCACGACGGCCAGACTAAGGGTTCCGAGAAAGCGTTTGATGGGCGCAAAAGTAGCGGCCACACTCGTGGGCAGCAGCGGGTGGCGCCGTTGCCCTCCTTGCGGCGGCCTTACCTTTGCACAAGCCGTAGCGGACGCTGACTTCCGCTTTTTTCGGCCCTCCTTCGCCCTTTTTTGACTTTCCCAAGCCTGAATGGCTGCTACTTCTCCCACCCTGCCGCCCCTCGCCGACGTTTTGGGGGTGGTGCGCCGCTGGCGCCGGCCGATTCTGCTGACTACCGCTGCCACAGCCATCGTGAGTGCCATCCTGGCGGTGCGGATGCCGAACATCTACCCCGCCACGGCCGCGTTCTACGCCACCAATCTCGAAACCTCCGACCCCGACCAGCTCGGCTCTGGCGAGCGCAAGGTGGTGCTGCTACCCCAGCCCTTCGACCTGGATCGCGCCGTGAACATCGGCCGCTCGCAGCCCGTCGCCGATTACATCATCAAGAAATATCATCTGGCGCGGCACTATAAAAATGACACCACCACCACGCCGGAAGCGCTGCAAGTCACGCGCGAAGAGTTTCAGGAGCGCCTGAGCATCACCGTCAGCGACCGCGATGCCGTGGAACTGACGTTTATGGATACCGACCGCGACCTCGCCGCGACCATCGCCAACGACCTCGTGGCGCAGATCGATTCGGCGTCGCAGCAACTGATGCAGCCCAACCGCCAAAACGTAGTGGCGCTGTTTGAGGCGAAGTACCGAATACTCAACCAAGCGTTCAAAATCACCCGCGATTCCTTGATGCAGCTGCGTGCCCTTTCCGGCGTGTATGGGCTGGCCTACGAAGACCGGTATCTGACGAAAGAGCTAACTGCACGGGAAACCGAGTTGGCCATCGCGCGGGTGCAAAACAGTAAGGCCGTGGCGGGGCTCGAAGCCGCCGTCGATCAGCTCCGGCACAAACGACCCGGCGGCAACACGCTCACGCTCGAAGGCTATTCGCAGTACCACGAGCAAGTTTCGCGTTTATACGCAGAGTTGGGGGGCATTCAAAACAGCTTGGTGCAAGCGCGCACAGCGTATGAATCGGCTAAAGCCCTGCTCTCGTCGCGGGTTTCCAACATCTACGTGCTGCAACCGGCCTACCCGGTGGCCCGCAAAGTGAAGCCCGTGCGCTGGCTGATCGTGGTCAGCAGCACGGTGGCGGCGTTTGTACTTGCTACGCTGGCCGCCCTGCTGTTGGAGCGGCTGCGCGAGCCTGACGCCGATGGCGACTTCGCCACCGCCCCTCCCCTCTCCCCCGAACCGCTCCGTTCCCGCGCGTGATTCGGCGAGCGTCCGCAGCTTCGGCGGCCGATTCGCCCGCGCCGCCCGCCGCCGTCAGCTACCCCGACCGGGTGGCTGCTTGGCTGCGTAGCCAACTCCGCCGCGTGTCCACTGAAACCCTGCTGCTGGTTTTCGGCGGGCTGGTGGTGAGCTGCATCGGGCTGGCCCTCGCGCGCAACTCGATGGCTTTTTTGCTGCCCGCCGTGGCGGTACTGGGTGCGGGCGTACTCCTAATGCTCACCGATGTGCGGCCGGTGTGGCTGCTGTTGCTGGCCGTACTGCCGCTATCCGACAACTTTGAATTACCCGGCAACATCACCATCGATTTGCCAAGTGAGCCGCTGATGCTCTTGCTGCTCGCGCTAGTACTAATTAAGGCGTTGCGCGGCAATTTAGGGTCATTGGCTTGGTTGCGGCACCCGGTTACGTACGTCATCATCGCCCAACTCCTATGGGCCGGCTGGACGGCTTTCTTCTCCGTTGAGCCACTGCATTCGGTCAAATATCTGCTCGCGAAGGGCTGGTATCTGGCGTCGTTCCTGATTGCGACGGGCTTGCTGGTGAGGCGCCCCGCTGATGTGCGGCTCGTGGTCTGGACGTTCATGCCGGCCCTTCTTTTCACCATCGTCTGGAGTACGCTGCGGCACGCATCGCGCGGCCTCACGCTCGGCTCTGTGGGGTGGGCCATTCAGCCGTTTTACCTCAACCACGTGATTTACGCCATCGTGGTCGCGCAGTTTTTGCCGTACGCGCTCTTTGGCGATAGCCTTACCGGCCGGGGCCGCAGCGGTGCGGGCCGCGCGCTATGGTGGGCCGCAGTGGCACTGATTCTGACCGGTATCGTGTTGGCCTACACCCGCGCCACGTGGTTAGCTGTGATTGCGGCGGCGGGCTATTACGCGGTTTTACGGCTGAAACTGGTGCGGCCTGTTCTCATCGCGGCCACGGTCAGCGTAGCGTTCGGCGCCGCCTGGCTCGTGGAAGGCCAAAACTTCCTGCGCTTCAAACCCGATTTCGAGCATACCGTCTGGAACGGCAACGACCTGGGCAAACACCTCTCCTCCACCGTTGAGTTAAGCGATGCGTCGGAGATGGAACGCGTTTACCGCTGGGTGGCGGCCGTGCGAATGTCGGCCCGCGACCCGTGGCTCGGCGTCGGCCCAAGTGCCTTCTACCCCGAATACAAGAAGTTCACCGACAAGCGGTTCCGCACCTACGTCTCCGATAACCCGGAGAAATCGACCACCCACAACTACTTCCTCCTCCAGCTTGCCGAGCAGGGCATTCCGGGGCTGGCGCTGTTTGCCGCGCTGGTGTGGCTGGCGCTCACCCTACCGCAAGACCTCTACCACCGCACCCGCGACCCGCACCTGCGCGCCATCGTGCTGGCGGCGGGCCTGTCGTTGGTCATCATCATCTTCCACTTGACCTTGAACGAAGTGGTGGAAGTCGATAAAATCGGCTCATTCTTCTTCATCGGGCTCACGCTCCTGATTCGGGCCGGGGGCTGGATTAAGGAAGCCGATGAGGTAGGGAGCGTAACGTAACGCCAAGCTCCTGCTTGGTGTAGCCCACGCGCCAAGCCGGAGCTTGGCGTTACGTTGCATAACCGCATTACGCGTTACGGGCAACTGAACCCCGCCCCGAAAACGAAAACGCCTCCCGTGCAAAGCAACAGGAGGCGTTTGGGTGTTTGTATCGGTGGGGCGGGTACCGTGCCCGGTACTAGTCCGCCATCTGTTTTCATATTCCTTCCTGCATAGGGGCAAAAGTAGGCGTGCCGGGTAGGGTGGCACAATCACATATTCGGGTAGGTATCGCTGAAGTGCACAGCCCCGCCGGCACGTGGCACCGGCGGGGCTGCGAGGTTATTTGCCACCAAAAACGCCGCAATAGGCGTTGGCGGGTGCTGAAATAAGACGTTAAACGGCGTCGTCTTCGTCGATTTTATGATCCGGGCGCTTGAATAGTTGCATCGCGATGAACCCGATGAACGTGCCCGCCACCGTGCCTTGCAGAATGATGACCAAAAAGATCATCAGCACCGAGAGCTGCATCCCGTAGAGGTTGGCCGTCATCACGTGCGAGGCGAACTCTTTATCGAAGGTGGAATAACCGATGAAAAACAGCGCCAGAATGATCGAAGATACCAACGATGCCAGAAAGCCCACGCCCAGGCCAGGCAGGTAATCGACGCGGTTGTGCGTTGCCTGCCGGTAGTAACGCAGCGCCAGCACGATGCCGGTAATCAGAAACACCCCGTTGATGTACGATACTTCCGTACGCTCGTGCAGACCCAGTACTTTCATCAACAGGAAGAACGCGATGTACGCCACCCCGATCCAGAGGCCGTAGCGAATACCCACGCGCTCGAAGCCCATGAGGGGTTGTGCGGGCTGGGGCGCAGCGCCGGGCATCGTGTGGCCGGGGCCGGAGACAGTAGGAGAATTGCCGGAAAGTGCCATAATTCGGAAAGGGAGACGGTGCGAAGGGAAATGCGAAGAAGAAATCCCGGCCGACTGGCCGGTTAAGCGCTCCTTACTGCCATGCTACGTGGAAGGTTACGTAGTGGGCGGCCCTGCCGAACCACCGCTGCTGGGGTGGTGTTGGCCTTTCCGGGGATTGCCGGTCGTTTTATGGCGCCGTTGGTGGCGGGGCAAGCGCACGTACCTTGACCAAACCGGTGGCCTCGCGCCTACTTTTGTGGTGTGATGGGCGCCGCCGCTGGGTTGGCGGCCCCTATCGTATTCTACTTCTGATGATCAGCACCTCCAATATTTCCCTGCGCTACGGCAAGCGCGTTTTGTTTGAAGACGTTACCGTCAAGTTTCTGCCCGGCAACTGCTATGGCCTGATTGGGGCCAACGGGGCGGGAAAATCGACGTTTCTGAAGATTCTTTCCGGCGAAATCGACCCTGCCACCGGCTCGGTGTCGATGCTGCCGGGCCAGCGCCTGGCGGTGCTGCGGCAAGACCATTTTGCCTACGACCCTTACCCCGTGCTGCAAACCGTACTCATGGGCCACGACCGCCTCTGGAAGGTGATGCAGGAGAAGGACGCCATTTACGAAAAAGCCGATTTCACGGACGCCGACGGCGAGCGCGCCGCCAACCTCGAAGCCGAATTTGCCGATATGAACGGCTGGAACTCGGAATCGGAAGCCGCTGAATTGTTGAGCGGCCTCGGCATTACCGAAGACCGGCACCATATGCTGGTGCAGGATTTGGGCGGCTCCGAAAAAGTGCGCGTGCTGCTGGCACAGGCGCTTTTCGGCAACCCCGACGTGCTGCTGCTCGACGAGCCGACCAACTCGCTCGATGCCGAATCGGTGTTGTGGCTGGAGAATTTCCTCGATAATTTTCAGAATACGGTCATCGTCGTGAGCCACGACCGCCACTTTCTGGATGCCGTGTGTAACTACATGGCCGACCTGGATTACGGCAAAATCACGATGTACCCTGGCAATTACTCGTTTTGGTACGAGAGCAGTCAGTTGGCGGCGCGCCAACGCGCCGAGGTCAATAAGAAGACCGAAGACAAGCGGAAAGATTTGGAGGAATTCGTGCGCCGCTTTTCGGCCAACGCGTCTAAGAGCCGCCAGGCTACGTCGCGCCAGAAATTGCTGCAAAAGCTGACTATTGAAGACATCAAGCCGTCGTCGCGCAAGTACCCATACATCGCCTTCAAGCCGGAGCGCGAGGCGGGCAACCAACTGCTGAGCGTGGAAGGACTGACGGCAAAAGTCGATGGCGAGTACGTGTTCCGCAACCTCACCTTTACGCTCGACAAAGGCGATAAAGTGGCCGTAGTCGGCCGCGACGACCGCGCCGCCACCATCCTGTTTCAGATTTTGGCGGGCGAAGTACAGCCCGACGCCGGTACGTTCAAGTGGGGCACCACGATTACGCCGGCCTTTTTTCCGAAGGAAAACGCCGATTTTTTCAACGTCGATCTGAATCTGGTCGATTGGCTGCGGCAGTTTTCGGTGGAGAAAGACGAAAGTTTCATTCGCGGCTTCCTGGGCCGGATGCTGTTTTCAGGGGAAGAATCACTGAAGAAAGCCCACGTACTGAGCGGCGGCGAAAAAGTGCGCTGCCTGTTGAGCCGCATGATGCTGCAAAGTGGCAACGTACTCATCCTCGACGAACCCACGAACCACTTGGATTTGGAATCGATCACCGCCCTTAACAACGCGTTGCGCGAGTTCACGGGGTCGCTGCTCTTCGCCTCGCACGATTTGCAGTTCGTCGATACCATCGCCAACCGCATCGTGGAGCCCACGCCCGGCGGTCTGCTCGACAAGCGCATCAGCTACGAGGAGTATCTGGCCGACGAAACCATCAAAGAGCAACGCAAGCGCTTGTACGCGAAGCAACTGGCGTAGCCCAGCGCGGCTCCGGCATTTACCGCTCCTCTCCATCTCTCTCTTATGCGTGCTTCCCTCCTGCTCTCTTCCGTGGCCCTGGGCGCGGCGCTGCTCCTGACTAGCGGTCGGGCTACGGCGCAGGTCGTCGATTCGACTTCCGTCGAGCCGCCTAAGCAGGAACTGAACGCGTTGCCGCCCGACGCGCCCACGCCGCAGCCCACCCGGCCGCGCCAAGTGCTTACGCCGCAGCCTCAACCCCAACAAGTTACGCCGCCCCCAGCCACCGACCCCGGCACGTTTCAACCGGCCCGTCCGGCACAACCCAATGTGCTGCCGCAGCCCGCCAAACGGCCCATACCCGGCAGCGTGGGCAAAACCGTGGAGACCGTCCCCATTCGCGAAAAAAGCAAATGGTTCGTGACCGGCAACCCCGATCTGGGTTTTGGCGGTGGCAGCGGTATTTCGGTGTTCAATGTGGGACTTTCGGCGCTATTCGGCTACCGGCTGACCGACCGTTTTGCTATCGGGCCAGGCCTCACTTATCAATACAGCTCCATCAGAGGTAACGGGTTCTCAACCAGTTATTCCAATGTGGGAGCGCGGGTGTTCGGTCAAGCCATCGTCACCGAAAACATCTTCGTTCACGCCGAAGCCGAAGCACTCCGCACGCCCAGCATCGACCGGCTCGGTTACCTCGACCTGAGCCGCCGCGTCACAATATACTCGCAGTTTGCGGGCTTGGGCTACCGTCAGCATATCAGCGAGCGCGCAGCATTCGATATTATGGTACTCTACAATTTCGCCCAGTTTGAGACTCGCTACCTGTATGGACAGCCTGAGTTTCGCTTCAATCTGTTGTTCGATTTGGGAAAGTAGCCGGGCGGAGGCTCAGTTAGGTGATGCGGCCTAAAGACCGTAACCATTTTGTAAAATGGCGGCCTTCAGGCCGCACCGCAGTCACACCCAACATTGGTGCGCAGACACAAAACGGCCCGCCGCTTCAGTATAGAAGCGGCGGGCCGTTTTTGATTGACTGGTGAAGTCTACGTAGAAAGCGGTGCGGCGCTACGCCGCACTACCCCGAATCACGCGGAGCAGCACCGCGATTACGGCGACGACCAGCAGAATGTGAATCAGCGGGGAATTGGTCTGCATCCCGAACTGGCCGATGGCCCACAGGATGACAAGCACCACGGCGATGATATAGAGGAGATTGCCCATTGTCGTAATTTCCGGTTAGGTAAGAAGGAGGGGTGAGAGAAAGGTCGAAACCTGAAACTTCAATCGCTGTTGCGCCGAAGTGAGCCATCTTACGGGGGCTGGGAATAAAAAGATACAAATCGGGCAGTAAATTCGCCACCGAACTGAAATTTCCCTTCATTTAAAGGAAATTTTGGTCGGCTTACGCAGTTTTCAATCTCCATTTGGCGCTTGCGCCCACCAATCCTCCTCGTTTTCAATGAATATCACCGTCATCGGCTCCGGCACGATGGGCAACGGCATTGCCCACGTGTGCGCCCAGCAAGGGTTTGCCGTCACGCTCGTCGATTTGAATCAAGCGGCGCTTGCTAAGGCGCTGGCCACCATCGGGCGCAACCTCGACCGGCAGGTGACCAAAGGCGTCATTTCCGCCGATGAAAAAACGGCCACGTTGGGCCGGATTCGCCTCGCCACCACCATTACTGAGGGTGCACCCGACGCCGATTTGGTAATCGAAGTGGTCAGTGAAAACCCCGACCTCAAAGCCCGCATTTTCCGCGAACTGGATGAATTGTGCAAGCCCGAAACGATTCTGGCCTCCAACACCTCCTCCATTTCCATTACGCGCATCGCCGCCGCTACCCAGCGCCCCGACCGCGTAATCGGGATGCACTTCATGAATCCCGTGCCCGTGATGCAGCTCGTGGAAGTGATTCGCGGCTACGCCACCTCTGATGAAACCACGCGCCGCGTGATGGAGCTGTCGCGCCGGCTCGGCAAAACGCCCACGGAAGTAAACGATTACCCCGGTTTCGTGGCGAACCGCGTGCTGATGCCGATGATCAACGAAGCCATCGAGGCCCTTTCGGAAGGCGTGGCGGGCGTAGCGGAAATCGACACCGTGATGCGCCTGGGGATGGCGCACCCGATGGGGCCGCTCCAGCTTGCCGATTTCATTGGGTTGGATGTCTGCCTCGCCATTTTGCGGGTGATGCACGATGGTTTCGGCCGCCCCAAATACGCGCCTTGTGCGCTGCTGGTCAATATGGTACAGGCCGGGAAACTGGGCGTGAAGTCGGGCGAAGGGTTTTATAGCTGGGGCCACGGCACGAAAGAACTACTCGTGGCACCGCGCTTTGCTGCCCGCCCGACCACAGAGGCTGTTGGCGCGTAACGGGTTGTTGTGCGGACTTTAGTCCGCAGTTTACCGATTGCTTGAAACGGGCATTTTGTCAAACTGCGGACTGAAGTCCGCACTACATCACACCGATTTCTTCATCATTTTCGGCGCAATCGTTGTTGCAGCGGGGGCGAGGTCGGTAGCAATCGGTCGCCCCCTAAATTTTGTTGTGCCACCGGTAGTCTTTGCGCGTTTTTCAGCGTAAGCTACTAGCACTGGTGTTGCCAACGCACCGTTTTTTCTTCCTCCATTCCCCCATCAACCTCCCTCTCATGGCACAAGCCACATTCGGCGCCGGATGCTTCTGGTGCGTCGAAGCCGTTTTTCAGGATTTGAAAGGCGTTTCCAAAGTTGTCAGTGGGTATACGGGCGGCCGCAACGCCAACCCCACATACAAAGAAGTCTGTTCGGGCCTGACCGGCCACGCCGAAGTGGCGCAGATTACCTACGACCCGGCCGTGATTTCGTACCCGGAGCTGCTCGAAGTTTTCTGGAATACGCACGACCCCACGACGCTTAACCGCCAGGGCGGCGATACGGGCACACAGTATCGGTCGGCCATTTTTACCCATGACGACGAGCAGCGCCGCCTGGCCGAAGAGTTCAAGCAGCGCCTAACGGAAGAGCAGACTTTTGGGCAGCCCATCGTGACGGAAATCGTGCCGCTCGGCGCGTTCTACCCCGCCGAAGATTATCACCAGAACTACTTCAACCAGTACGAGAACGCCAATCCGTACTGCGCGATGGTGATCCGGCCGAAGGTTGATAAGATGAAGAAAGTGTTTGGCGATAAGTTGAAGACTGCGCAGGCGGCCGCGATTAAGTAGCGAGTAATCCGACAATTCTGTCATTGCGAGGAGGCTTTGCGACGAAGCAATCCTCGTTCGCTCGGTGCGATGAGCTTAGCAACCGCCCCGCAGCGACCCTGCCGAGCAAACGAGGATTGCTTCGTCGCAGAGCCTCCTCCTCGCAATGACAAACTGACGTTGCAGACTATGTAAGTAATTGCAAATCACTTCACCACCCAAATAACGGCCGACGTGACTTCACGTTGGCCGTTTTCTATGGCTATCCGCCGTAACTGCGGCGCCGCCACAAACGCGCGCACGGCCGTGCGTAACTGCGTCAGATCGGCTTTTAGCTTCCAATGCTGCTCGTCAGCCGCGTGCAGGAGTACGAAGAGCCGGTTGGCCGTGTGGTGCCGGCCCTCGCCGCTTTGGTGCGCGTAGAGCCACTGAATGAGCGCGGTGGGGTCGGCTTGGGCGGCGGCGAGCGTGCCGCCGTACCCGGCGGGCCAGATGCTGGTTTTATGGTCGAAGGCGATGCCGTCGAGGGTGAAATCGCGGAGACGGTCGCGCGGGTTGGCGGCCGGTTCTACCCGCGCCGATTGACTGAAAAAGAACTCCACGGCCCGCGCCGACCAGAAGTTGTACCACCGGTTGGCGGCGTAATCGCGCAAATCCGCGAAGTCGGGTTCCGTCTCGTGTGCGGTGAGGCGGGCCAGCAACTCGGCCCACGTTTTCACGTCGTACACGAAGCGCGTGCGCCGGTCGAAGGCGTCGGTTTGCCGCCGCCCCCAGCGGTAGGGCAACGCGTGGCGGGCGCGAAGCTCGTTTTCCAGTTCGGTCAGGGTCATGCGCCGAAGATAGCGCATCACCGGATAGCGAAGTTAGACCGGCCGGTGCTTGGCGCGCGGGTGCGCGCCGCCAAAAACCTCCGCATTGAAGGCATCGGAGCGATTTTTAGGAATCGAGAGCGAGGGAAATTCATCTTCTGTCAGCACCTCTTTCGCGAGCAGAACCACTTGCCCCACGTGGTAAGGGTAATGCGCGAGTTGCCGCAGAATGGCGTCCTGCACGGTGTGCGCCTCGCCTCTGATGAAGATGGTTCGGGCGAGATCGGCGTCGGTCAGCGGGTCGAGGGCGGCCCAGACGTGCGCCCAGCCGCTTGCCCAAAGCTGCCGGGCGGCGTCGGGGGTTAGGTACAGGTCGTCGGCGAATTCTTCGTCGCGGTGGCGGTCGGGTTTTTCGCCGTCAGCGGTCAGAAAATCAGTCCAGCGCGAGCGCATATTGCCTTCCATGTGTCGCACGATATGCGCCACAGAGTTGGCACCCGCATGCGGGCGCCAGTTGATTTGCTCGGCCGTGATGAGGCGGGCGAGCGTTTTGGTACCCAACTCCTGATACTGACGAAGAATACGGCGGGCGGAATCAAGAAAGGTCATGAGAGGAACTTAATTGTACTTTACCGATTATAATTCGTCCAAAAATTCTCTTTTTTCGGGCTCGGTCTAGGCCGGGGCACCTAAAAGTGTTCTGCCAGGCACTCCGACCGTCGCCGGGATGCCTCCAAGAGCTCTGCCCGGCGCTCCGGTACAGACGGAGTGCCTGGCAGCGCGCTGCCAAACAGTCCGACCGTCAGCGGGGTGCCTCCAAGAACTCTGCCCGGCATGCCGGGCCAGACCGGGACGCTTGGCAGAACGCTGGCAGGCATTCCGGGCGGTACCCGGCGGGTTGCCAGCGGGTTACACGGCGATGCTATGGTCGCGCAACGCATCATTGAGCGATGTCTTGAGATCAGTAGAAGCTTTTCTTTCGCCGATGATGAGGGCGCACGGCACGCCGTACTCGCCGGCTGGGAAACGCTTGGGCAGCGTGCCGGGGATGACGACGGCGCGCGGCGGCACGTAGCCCCGATACTCTTTGGGTTCAGGGCCGGTAACGTCGATGATGCGGGTGGAGCCCGTGATGGTCACGCCCGCGCCGATTACGGCCTCGCGCCCAATGCGGCAGCCTTCGACCAAAATGGCGCGCGACCCGATGAACGCGCCATCCTCGACGATGACCGGCGCGGCCTGCACCGGTTCCAGCACCCCGCCCAGGCCCACGCCGCCGCTCAAATGCACGCCCGCGCCCACTTGCGCGCACGACCCCACGGTGGCCCAGGTATCGACCATCGTACCGGCGCCCACGTAGGCGCCGATATTGACGTAGCTCGGCATCAGAATGACACCCGGCGCCAGAAAAGCCCCAAACCGGGCCACGGCGGGCGGCACCACGCGCACGCCCAGCGCCTCGTACCCGGTTTTGAGGGCCATTTTGTCGTGGTACTCATAGGGGCCGACTTCGAGCGTCCGCATCTGCCGGATAGGGAAGTACAGAATGACGGCTTTCTTGATCCACTCGTTCACGGTCCACTCGTTGGCGCGGTCGGTGGGCGGTTCGGCGACGCGCAGCTCGCCCCTATCGAGGCGGGCGATCACATCGTTGATGGTTTCCACGATCAGGGGTTCGCGGAGGAGGGCGCGGTCGGCCCACGCGGCTTCAATTCGTTCTTGGGGGGTGTTCATCGGCGCAAAGATGAACCTTTACAACCCGAACTGCGAACAGGGCACCTGCCACCCGATGGCCGGGCATCGGGTAGCGGCTCGTTTGCAGTTCATTTTACTTCTTTCCACCTTCCTTCCGTCCTCTCACGGCCCTCGATTGATGAAGATTTCCACTAAGCTACTGGTAGGTTTCGGCCTGCTCGCGATCCTGTTTCTGGCGGTGATGGTCACGAGCTACCAACTGGCGGGGCGCGTAGTCACGATTTCGCAACGCGTGTCGCAGTCGCAGTACGTCACGAGCCGCGCCAACCTCATTTACCGGCAAATGATCGATATGGAAACCGGCTATCGGGGGTACCTGCTCACCGGCCGCGAGGAAACGTTGCAACCATATTACACGGGCCAGCGGCGAATCGACGATATTTTCACCGAGTTGCTTAAACTAACCGGCGATCATTCGCCGCAACGCGACCGCGTGGTGAGCGTCCGCAAGCAGTTTGGGTATTGGCAAGACTTTTCGGAGCTGCTCATCAGCGAGAAACGCGCGTATCTGCGCGGCCACCCCAACCATTCGGGGCTCGTGGGCCTACCGCACGGCGACCTGGCCCGCCAGCTTGTGGGCAAGAAGATGACGGATCGGGTGCGGCGCCTGATGAACGAGTTCGACCAGCACGAAACGGCGCGGCGGCAGTCGCAGTCCGAAAAGCTGTCCGAAGCCATTACCAACACGCGCAATACCGCCGTTTTGCTCACGGTGGTGGGGTTGGCGCTGGGGTTGCTGGGGGCCGCGTACGTGACGAAGCTACTGAGCCAGCGTATTCAGCGTCAAGTACAGTGGGCCGAGCGGCTGGCCGACGGCGACTACTCCGCCCGGATGCAGGACACCACCGGCGACGAGTTGACGACCCTCAGCGGATCGCTCGACCGGATGGCTGACCGCATGACCACCACCATTGCCCAACTAGAAGGCCGCAACCGCGAACTCGATCAGTTTGCCTACATCGTTTCCCACGATTTGAAGGCGCCCCTGCGCGGCATCGAAAGCGTCAGCCGCTGGATTGAGGAGGATATGGCCGCCGACCTGCCCGACCACATCCGCGAGTTTCTGCAGCTGATGCGGCGGCGCGTCGGGCGGATGGAAAACCTCATCAGCGGCATTCTGGCGCTGTCGCGGGTGGGCCGCAGTGCCGAAACCCTGGAGCGCGTAGACGTGACCACCCTGCTCAACGACGTAATCGAGGATGTGGCCCCGCCCGCCGGTTTCCGGGTGCGCCTACCGCCCCAACTGCCGGTGCTGTTTACCAACCGCACGGCACTCGGCCAAGTGTTCAGCAACCTGTTGTCGAACGCCGTGAAGTACCACCACGCGCCTACCACGGGCTCGGCCACGCTCACGTGGCGCACCACGGCGCAGCACCATATTTTCACGATCACCGACGACGGCCCCGGCATCGCACCGGCGTATCACGAGCGCATTTTCCAGATTTTTCAGACCCTACAGGAGCGCGACACTTTTGAGAGTACGGGCGTAGGGCTGGCCATCGTCAAGAAGATTGTCGAGCGCCAGGGCGGCACCGTCACGGTGGCGTCGGATGAGGGGCGCGGCGCGGCATTCACATTTACCTGGCCGCTGAATCAAGGTTGATACTGAAAATGAAAAGCGTTAAGTTGGTTGACTTTCGCCTTTCTCGACCAAAAATCAGTTGGCAAGCGCCACATTTGCATTACAGATTCGTTAACGGATGGCAACGCTCGATTCAGCTACGCCCGTTTGCAATCACTTTCGCTCCGATGGCCGAAACCGGTACCAGCATTTTACTTGTCGAAGACGATTTACTCGACACCATGAACGTCGAGCGCGAGTTGCGCAAGCTGCACATCGCGGTGCCGCTCCACAAGACCCGCAACGGCCGCGAAGCCCTCGACTTGTTGCGCGGCACCGCCGACACGCCGGCCCTGGAGCGCCTACCCACGGTGGTACTCCTCGACATCAACATGCCGCGCATGAACGGGCTAGAGTTTCTGGCCGAAATCCGCGCCGACCCGCGTCTCCGGGAGCTGATGGTGTTCGTCATGACCACTTCCGAGGAAGACACCGACCGTTCGCGCGCCCAGCAGCTCGATGTGGCCGGGTATATCGTGAAGCCGCTCACGTTTGAGCAATTCGGCGAGGGCGGCACCGGGGTAGATGGTTTTTCGTTGTTTGTGGAATTGTTGAAGCTGAAATAGAGGGGGATGGTGAAGGGATTTTGGGCGATCAGGGGATTGCTGGTTGATGTGATGATGTGGGGATTGAGAAGTGCATGGCCTTCGGCGGACAGCCGAACCTGATCATATTAGCCTATTCACTGCGTGCTGCTTTCGCACCATACGCCCGGCCGGATGGAAGCCGGCCTCGACGAAGCCGGGCGCGGCTGCCTGGCCGGGCCGGTAGTGGCGGCGGCCGTCGTGCTGCCGCCCGACTACCACCACCCGCGCCTGACCGATTCCAAACTTTTGAGCGCCCGGCAGCGCGCCGCGCTTCGTGCCGACATCGAACGCGATGCCGTGGCGTGGGCCATCGCCGAGGCGTCGGTGGAGGAAATCGAGACCTACAACATCGAGAAGGCCAGCCACTTGGCGATGCACCGCGCGGTGGCGGCGCTTGCTGTCCGGCCGGAGCATCTGCTCGTCGATGGCAATCGGTTCACGCCATACCCGCTGGTACCGCACACTTGTGTGGTGGGCGGCGACCGGAAATTTCTAGCCATTGCCGCCGCCTCCATCCTCGCCAAAACCCACCGCGACCAGTTGATGCAGACGCTGGACGCCGCATTTTCCGCCTACGGCTGGGCGCGCAACGTCGGGTACCCAACCGCAGTCCACCAAGCCGCCCTCCGCGAACACGGCCCCACCGAACACC
Organism: Hymenobacteraceae bacterium; assembly: GCA_031425525.1. Lineage (GTDB taxonomy): Bacteria > Bacteroidota > Bacteroidia > Cytophagales > Hymenobacteraceae > JANNMJ01. Next base: position 15,859 of record JANPJM010000039.1, read on the forward strand.
ACCGGCGTACTTTTCGGCTGGTGTATGAGTGAATGATTGCGTGGTTGAGCAATCTGTAGTAGACGCACAACCATCCCCCACATCCCTCACATCTTCACATCCTCCCCATCTTCTCCATCCATCCGTGATTGAATTTTCTGCCCTGCAAATCCGCGAAGAGCCTGATGGTTCGTTTTCGCGCCACCTCGTTCGCCGCACGACCAATGAATTACCGCCCGGCGACGTGTTGATTCGGGTGGCGTTTTCGGCCCTCAATTATAAAGATGGACTTTCGGCGAGCGGCCATAAGGGAATTACGCGGCAGTTTCCGCACACGCCGGGGATTGATGCGGCGGGGCTCGTGGTCGAGTCGGCGGTGCCTGAGTTTGTGCCCGGCCAGCGCGTCCTCGTCACCAGCTTCGATCTGGGCATGAACACCTCCGGCGCGTTCGCCGAGTACATTCGGGTACCCGCCGGCTGGGTGGTGCCCCTCCCCGACGGCCTCACGCTGGCCGAAAGCATGATTTTGGGCACCGGCGGCCTCACGGCGGCGCTGGCCCTCTGGAAACTCGAACGCAACGGCCTACTTCCCGAACACGGCCCCGTGCTGGTGACGGGCGCGAGCGGCGGCGTAGGGTCGGTGGCGGTGGCGTTGCTGCACCAAGCGGGGTACCGGGTGGTAGCGTCGTCGGGCAAACCGGCGGCGCACGATATGCTGCGGCGCCTGGGGGCCGATGAAATCGTGGATCGCGCGGCCGTCGATGACCAGACCGGCAAAGCGCTGCTGCCGGTGCGGTGGGCGGCGGCCGTGGATACCGTAGGCGGCAACACGCTCAGCACCGCCATCAAAGCCTGCCGGCCGGAAGGCTCGGTGGCCGTGATCGGGCTGGTGGCCGACAACAAATTTACCACCACGGTGTACCCGTTCCTGATTCGCGGCGTGAATGTGCTGGGCATCGAAACCGGCACCACCGAAATCGGGCTGCGCCGCGAATTATGGCAGCGCCTGGCCACCACGTGGCGCCTCCCCGACCTCGACAGTCTGGTGACGTACACCGATTTGACGCACTTGTCGGACTACATCGACCTGATTTTGAAAGGAGAAACGCAGGGGCGGGTGGTGCTGCGGTTGGCGTCGGGGGAGTAACAGGGCGCACGGGCGAGCGACTTGCGCTTGGGGCGAAACAGCCGCAATTATGGGCAAGCCCAAATTGCCCCTCATTCTATTTATTTGCAGACAGCTTATTGCATCCCGTGGAGAAAAACCCTTGGACTACCCTCGCCTCGCGCGCCATCTACGACAACCGTTGGATTACCGTCCGCGAAGACCAGGTGCTGAACCCCGCCGGTGGGCCGGGGATTTACGGCGTGGTTTCGATGAAAAACAAGGCCATCGGCGTGGTGCCCCTCGATGCCGAGGGCAACACGTGGCTCGTGGGCCAATACCGCTACACGCTCGACGAGTATTCGTGGGAAATCCCGATGGGCGGCGGGCCGAACGAAAACGATCCGCTTGACTCGGCCCAGCGCGAACTGCTCGAAGAAACCGGGTTTACGGCGGCCCGCTGGACACCCCTCTCGCGTCTGCATACCTCCAACTCCGTGACCGATGAGGAAGGCTTCGTGTTTCTGGCCGAAGACCTGACGCCCGGCCCCGCCCAGCCCGAAGAAACCGAGCAACTCCGGCTCTGGAAGCTGCCCTTGGCCGAAGCCGTGCAGATGTGCCTCGACGACCGCATCACCGACTGCATTTCGGTGTGCGCGCTGCTGAAAGTGGCGCTGCTCCGGGGCGTGCGCCCGGCGTAGCGACCGCCCCCCCGGCCCGCCCGTACTTTTGCGGCATTATGCACCTGCTACGCGCCGTGGGCCACCGTCTGTATACCATCTGGTGCGTCACGTGGTTTTTGGTGCCGTTTCTGGTCACGTGGCCTATCCAGTTACTGTTGAGCCGCGTGCGCGGGGGGCAGCGGTGGTTGCACGCGCTCAACAGAGGGTGGTCGAAATTTCAACTGCGGATGTACTTGGCGCCGGTTGAAATCAGAGGCGAGCCGCACCCGCTGGCGGTGCGCGGACAGGCGGTCATCTTCTGCGCCAACCATTCGTCGTACATCGATATTCCGGTGTTGTTCGATGCCATTCCCGGCTTCACCAATATCATCGGGAAGGCGGCACTGGGGCGCGTACCGCTCTGGGGGCGCATTTTCCGCTCGACATACATTACCGTTGACCGGCACAGCCCCGTTTCGCGCGGGCGTTCGGTGGTGGAAAGCGGGCGCTCGCTGCGGGCCGGCCGCGACCTGATCGTATTCCCCGAAGGCAGCATCGGCAAGCAACCGGGGCGTACGTTGTTGCTCTTCAAAGACGGCGCCTTTCGGCTGGCCATCGAGCAGCAGATGCCCATCGTGCCCGTGACGATGCCGTACAACCACCGGTTTTTCCCGGATTTGGGCGGGCGGTTGCGGCTGCGGCGACATCGGTTCCTGACCGTTTTTCACCCGCCGATTCATACCACCGGCCTCACCCTCAACGACCTGCCCGCATTGCGCGAGCGGGTGCGCGCCGCCATCGAAAGCGCCCTCGACCCGGCCTCAGAGCCGGCCGACTCGCCGTTTGCGGCTAGGGTTTGAGTGGAAATAGTGAGTGGTGCCGCGTAAGACCCCGTTTACCGGCTCGCCACCGCCCCTTCTGCCACAGGTTTAATTTAGGGTAAAGGCCGTACCGGAGGCGCTACGCTCGTCTCTGCTGACGTGCGCCGTTTTTCAGCGGCGCGGACTCGTACCTACCCCTGCTATCTATGTTGCCCGTCGTTTTCACCCCCGCAGAATGCCCTCGTCGGAACGGGCGTGGCACTTTCTATTTTTCTCTCGGCCGTCGGCTGGTGTTGAGCTTCTTCGTGCTGGCGCTGGCATTGGCCCCCGCAGCCGCCTGGGCTACGCACATCGTGGGGGGGCAATTGGGGATGCAGTACGTGAGCCGGGGCGTGTACGACCTGAGTTTCACGCTGTATTTCGACGGTGTAAACGGCAACCCCGGCGCCTTCGACTCCGTGGCAACGGTGGTCACGTACGAACGGGGGCTTGGCCGGGCGGGCACGATGGATACCATCGCGCTGCCGCTGTTTTCCAGGGTGCGGGTGCAGTACACCAACCCCGGGTGCCAAAGCTCGTCGCTCATCACCGACGAAGTACGGTACGTCCGCCGCGTCTTCCTGAACCCGGCGCGCTACGCCAGCCCGGCGGGGTACTACGTGGCGTGGCAGCGGGCCTCGCGGAATTACGTCATCACCAACCTCGACTACATTCTGCCCGGCTCGAACCCGCCCGTGTTCGGCCAGGATGTGGGGCAGACGTTCGTCCTCCAGTTTCCGGCACTACAAGCGCCCGGCGGCGGCGATTTCATCAACTCCTCCCCCACCGGTTTTCTGCCCCTGCGCGATTACGCCTGCATTCAACGGCCGTTTCGTTACGGTTTTGGGGGGTTCGATCCCGACGGCGATTCGCTGGTGTACGATCTGGTTTCGCCGCTCCAATACGTACTCGATAGCCTTTCGACCAACTTTACCATTCCGGTGCCCGGCCCGGCGCCATACCCGCCCATCGTGTGGGCGCCGGGCTACGATTCGACGCGTCAGATTCCGGGGCCGCAACCGCTACGTATCAACCGCCGCACCGGCGAGTTGCAGTTTACGGCCAATCAGGCAGGGCTGTACGTGTTTGCGGTGCGCGTGCGCGAGTACCGGGGCACGCGGCTGCTGGGCGAGATGCGCCGCGAATTTCAGGAGTTGGTCGTGGCGTGTTCGCTCAACCAAACGCCGCGCCTCGTACTCACCGTACCCGCCCCGCCGCGCACGGGCGCGCTGCTGACCAACGGCCAAATTGTGCAATTACCCGCCGCCGGCGACCCCGGCGAGCGCTGCCTCAACATATACGCCACCGACCCCGACACCACCACCCGGCTCCGGCTCCGCGTGGTGCCGGTCGATTCGCTGTTCGTGAACCCCGCAATCAGCATCACCACGGGCGTGGTAAATGTGAGCGGGCGCCGCGATTCGCTCTTTTCGCGGCTGTGCTTCGCCACCTGTTTCACCACCAACAACCGGCCGCTCCGCCTCTGGATCATTGCCGAAGACGAAGGCTGCCCGCAGCCCCAGCCCGACACCGTGCTGCTGCTCGTGAACGCCGCCGGGGCGGTAGCGGCGCCCACGACCATCGGCCTGAACTCCGGCCAACTCGCTTACACCGTCACGCCGGGCGCTACGGTAGCGTTCGCGGTCACGGGCGCTTCCACGTCGGGGTTGCCTGTAACGGTGGGCGCCGTAAGCGTCAATGGCGGGCCGCTGAGCGGGGCCGTCGGGCTGGTTAGCTTACCGACGACGGCCGTCGGTACGGCCACGGCCCTCGTGACGTGGGCCGTCACGTGCGCCACGCCGCCCGGCGTTTACCGCCTGAACCTGCGCGCCGCCACGCCGGGGGCGCTTTGCTACTCAGCCAACGCCAGCGATACCGTGGTGACCGTGACGGTGGTGCCTGGCCCCGATGCGCCCGCCAGTATTCGGTTGCGCTTTGAACCGGGGTCGGGCACGCCGACCGGCCCAAACCTGCTCACCACGCAGCCCGGCAACGTGGTTCGGATGACGGTGACGGGGACTGATGCCGATAACGACCTCGTGACGGTGGAACTAACCGACGCGCCGAGCGTGCCCGGCAGCCCCTTGGCGGGCCTCCCTATCAGCACCCAATCGGTGCCGGGCGCGGGCACAGAAACTCTCAATCTGACGTGGCCCATCGCCTGCGAAACCCCACCGGGCACCTACCTCCTCCGCTTCCGTGCCACCACCACGGCCACCAATGGTTGCCGCCCGTTGGGCCTCGCCGATACAGCCGCCTACATTACGGTACTCCCCGGCGCGGCCACCTTCGACGCGGTGCCGCCCAACATCATCACCCCCAACGGCGACCACCTCAACGACCGTTTCGCGCCGCGCCTTTCGCGCTCCGGCGATCCCGCCGATTGTGAGGCCGCCACATTGCGGCAGCTCCGCATCTTCAACCGCTGGGGGCGGCAGATTTTTGCAACCACCGACCCGCAAACCGGCTGGCCGGGGGGTGATGTGGCATCGGGCACGTACTATTATCTGCTGGAGTATACCAACCGCGCCAGCGTGAAGGGCTGGGTAGAGGTGGTATTATAGCGGATATTCCGTCAAGCGCGCGGCGGTTGTGTTTTAACGTAACGCCAAGCTCCTGTTTGGCGCCGCGCGCCGCCGAGCGTCAGTCGCCAAGCAGGAGCTGGGCGTTACGCTACATAACCGCCACGCGCCAAGCAGGAGTTTGGCGTTACCTCAATACCGCCTCAAAAACGCCGAATCATCACTCCACCACCAGCCGCTGGCTGTGCCGCCCAACGCGCACCACGTACAGCCCCGGCGCACAGGCGCGCAGATCGAGGGTAGTTTCCGGCTGACCGGCGGCGAGCGTAAAGCGGCGGCATTCGCGGCCGAGGGCATCGAAGAGGACGCCGGTTTGGGGGCCGGTTGGCGTGCCGTTGATGCGCACAATTACGGTGGCACGTGCCGGGTTCGGGTAGAGCGTGAGCGCCGCGCCGGTTTCCGTTTCGGTTTCAGGTTCAAGCCCTACCACCCGGCCGGTGGTGGCGAGGAAACCCATGGGCAGGTAACCGCTTGGCAGCGTAGTGGCGCCCAGCGTGAGAGGGCTACTGAACGAACCGGCCACCACCAGCTCATCGGCGGCGCGCACGACCAGCGCCGTCACCGCCGACCGGTCGGTCGTGCGTCCCTGCACCCCCCACTGCCAGGCGCCAGCCGCGCTCATCTTGGCCACGAAACCCGTGGGATAGGCACTGGGGCCGGTCAATACCGATGAGCCAAGCCGGATGGTGCCTGTGAAAGTACCGCCGACGTAAATGTTGCCTGCTGCATCGAGGGCCAGGCTGCTGTTGTTGTTCTCGTAGGTGTTGCCGCCCAAGCGCTGGGCCCACTGCCACTGGCGGGTGGCACCATTGATCTTGGCCACGAAAGCGTCGCCACCATCTCGGTTGATGCCCGTCGCGTGCAGGTAGTGGGTGCCCAAGCGCACCGAATCGGCGAAGGTGCCCGCTACCAGCACGTTGCCGGCGCGGTCGAGACGTAGCCGGCTCACGCCGAAATAGGCTCCCCGACGGTAAAACTCGGCTGCTACGGCCCATTCCCAGGTGTTGGCGGCGCTCAGACGTGCGATGTAAGAATTGAAGGCGAAGTACGTGGTGGGGCTGGAAAAGAAAAGTCCCGCTGCTGAATCGAGCGTCACGCCCTGCAAAAACTCTCCGGCAACGATGGCTGCCCCCGACGAATCGACAGTAACGTCGGTGAGGTAATCGTAGCTGGGCCCGCTCACCCGTACCACCGACTGCCATTGGCCGAATGGACTCACGCGCGCCAAAAAGCCATCAGAAGCATTGTCGTAACCCGGAGACGCCCCCGTGCTGACGATGGTAGAAGTACCCAGCGTGAGCGTATCGGAGAACATACCCACCATCACGACGCCACCCCGTGGGTCGAGGGCCAACGCCAGCGGCTGGCTATAGGCGTTGAACCCTGGCGTAGTGGCCCATTGCCACTGTCCGGCGCCGCTAAGCCGGGCCATAAACAGCACCACCGGTGGCTGGCCGTAGCGGAGGCGGGCGGGCGGCGGCACGGGCAGCGCAATGGTGCCAAGGGAGGATGCACCCTGCATCGCGCCGGTGAGGTAAATATCATCCGTCACGGGATCGACCACGACGCGCGGCCCCCGGCCGTACGGATCGACCAACTGACCGGTCGTGGCCCATAACCATTGCCCCGCCGGGCTGCGCTTGGCCACATACAGCAAATTGGCGGTTCGGGAACCCGGCGGCGGCACCAGCGCCAACGTACCAAGCTGCGTACGCCCGCTGTACGTGCCCACTACCACGGTATTGCCTTGCCGGTCGAGGGCCATATCGAATACTTGCGCCGATCCCCCGGCACCGGGCGCTACCGCCAACGCCCACTGCGGCGCACCGCCCGTGGCCGTAAGTCGGGCCACGTAAGCCGCGCCTGCGCCCAACGAGGTAAGAGCGGGCGTGGTACCGAACTGCGGCTGCCCCGTGAAGCGGCCGGTGAGCAAAAGTGTCCCCGTGAGCGGTTCAGTAACGATATCAGCCGAAAATTCATCGGCGGCGCCGCGCACGCTCGTGGCCCACGCCCATTGCCGGGCGGCGCTGAGGCGCGCCACGAACAGGTCGGCGGGTTGATAGGTATACGGCGCGCTGCCCGCGTACAGCGAATTGGTCAGCCGCACGGCCCCGAAGCTGGCATAACGCGTGGCGTAGGCGCCTGCTACCGTGGCCGCCCCAGTGGCATCCACAGTTATTCCGCCGACGGTGGCCTGGCTTGAATCGGCGCCCGCCGTGGCCGCCAGCCACTGCCCGCTGGGGCCAAGCTGCGCCACGTACACGGGCCGGGCGCCGTCGCGCGCGGGCCGTAGGGCATAGGTATCGAACTGCACCCGCGTGGCCGTATCATATTGGCCGCCGTTGAAGGTACCGGCCACGAACAACGTGCCGTTGGGGCCGGTGGCGAGGCCCTCGGCGGTTTCGTCGTAGGCGCCGCCGGCGGTGGTGGCCCAGGCCCACTGCATCGTCGGCAAATTGACCATCGCCACGAACGCATCGGCAAAAAGCGTGACCACCGTAGGCAGTGAAAGGTTAGACCGCACGCTGCGATTCGGCACCACCACCGCCCCGAAGGTGGCACTGGCGCTGGTAGTGGTACCCGCTACCACGGCCCGCCCCTGCGGCGTGACAATCAGGCTGGTCAGGCGTTCGGCACGGTTGCCGCCCGCGCTCACGGCGCCCAGCCATTGGCCGGTGGCGGCGCCGAGGCGCGCCACGAACACGTCGCGGTCGGCGAGCTGATTGGTGGTGGGCAGCAGCGTGTAACTACCCAACGATGCCACCCCCGCGAACGTACCGGCCACCACGGGCTCGCCGGTTTGAGGGTTAATGGCGAGTGCAATTCCCAGCGTTTCACCTTGGCCCTGTACCGCCCACAACCACTGCCCCGTGGGGCTGATTTTGGCAACGAACAAATTGGTGCGCGAGCCGCCCTGCGCCACCAACTGCGTAGCACCGAACCGAATGGAATCCTGAAAGGAACCCGTGAGGTAGGCGTTGCCGGTGGCATCGAGGGCCACGTCGCCGGCGCGGTCGATGAGGGGGCCGCCGCCGCGCACGGCCCACAGCCACTGCCCGGCGGCGTCGAGGCGGCCGATATAAAAATCGGTGGAGCCGGCGCGGCTTTCCAGCATCGTCGTACCCATCGCGATACGCCCCGTAAACGCACCCAGCGCCCACGAGCCGCCTTGCCCATCCGGGCGAACCCGCGCGCCGGACGATGAGCCGTTAGCCCCGGCGGCATCGCCGACCAGTTCGGCGCTGGTCCAGCCGATGGTTTGGGCGTAGGTGGGACTGTTCGTCAGCGCAAGCAGCAGCGGGAGCAGCAATAAAGCGCGCTTCGTTCGGTTTAGCGTGTGTCGGCTCGAAGCCGTAAAGACGGCGGTGGAAAAACGTAGTGGCATAGAACCAGTATGACGCGTACGGCGCCTTCGATACGGCTTGCTTAAAGGTGATACTGGAATTTGTGTGCTGGCAAGCTGCACAATTGTTTGCCGCGCAAAAAAGTATCGTGCATCATTTGCACAATACTTTTTTGGATGATTTTTTATCGTGCAACAACTAGTGCTGTGTCAGGCAACTTACCCCCACAAATTTGTCATTGCGAGGAGGCTTTGCGACGAAGCAATCTCCGGTCGCGCGTCAAGCAAACGAGGATTGCTTCGTTCCTCGCAATGACAAATCTTTGTAGACAAATCGCTTGACGATGCACTAGCAGCGCCGAATCCGTGGGTTCAGGGGCAGTAGCGTACGACCGCCCCCCTGCGTCGGGGCGCACCTCAACCCCACGCGGGCGCGGCGTTCGGGGCCCACCCCAACCCGCCCGCATAGCACCCGTTGAAGGCCCAGCCGCACCAGCGGTGCCTTTTTCTGATGCCTCGCGCCACTTCTGCTACCGCCAAAAAAGCGGCTTCAACAACTTCTACTCCTGCCGCCGCGAAACGCTCGGCCAAACTGCCCCCCGCAACTGATTCAGCCGACGCGCCGAAGCTCGCGCCGGAACCGGCGCCGCAACTCGCTTCAACCCCCGCCTCGCAACCGGGAATGGGCGCGGTGGCCGCGCCGCTCGGTACCACGTTTCGGGTGTGGGCGCCGGCCGCCACCGCCGTGGGCGTGATGGGCACGTTTTCGGACTGGCAACCGGTGGCGCTCTACCACGAAGTCGATGGTTTTTGGGGCGCCGATGTGGCTGGTGCCCAAATTGGGCACGAGTATAAATTTCGACTGACCGTGGCCGACGGCGAACAGCTCGACCGCAACGACCCGTATGCCCGCGAAGTGACGGCTTCGGATGGCAACTCGGTCATCCCCGACCCGCACTTCGATTGGGCCGATGATGCGTTTCAGATGCCGCCCTGGAACGAGTTGGTGATTTACGAGCTGCACGTCGGCACCTTCAACCCCCATGATGCCAACGAGCCGGGCACATTTTACGGCGTGATGGCCAAGCTCTCGTACCTACAAAGCCTCGGCATCAATGCCATCGAGATTATGCCGCCGACCGAGTTTCCGGGGGGGCGCTCGTGGGGCTACAACCCCGCGCACCCGTTTGCGCTGGAAACGAGTTACGGCGGGCCGCGCGCGTTCAAGGAACTGATTCGGGCGGCCCACCAGCACGGCATTGCCGTGATTCTGGATGTGGTGTACAACCATTTCGGACCTGACCACCTGCCGCATTGGCGCTTCGATGGGTGGTACGAAGGCGAAGGCGGCGGCATTTATTTTTACAACGATTGGCGGTCGGAAACGCCTTGGGGCCACACCCGGCCCGATTACGGGCGGCCCGAAGTGCGGCAGTACATCCGCGACAATGCGATGATGTGGCTCAATGACTACCGCGTCGATGGCCTGCGGACGGATGCACTGGCGTACATCCGCAACGTCCACGGTGCCGACGATCCCGCCTTCGATCTGCCCGACGGCTGGGGGCTGATGCAATGGATTCACGACGAAATCAAGGCCAAAACGCCGTGGAAGATCACCATTGCCGAAGACCTCAAGGGTAACCCCGCCATCACGCTACCCGCCGACCAGGGCGGGCAGGGCTTCAACAGCCAATGGGATATCGGCTTTGCCCACACCGTGCGCCGCGCCGTCACGGAGCAGCACGATGAGAACCGCTCGATGACGAGTCTCGCTGAGTGCATCGCCCACACTTACAACGGCGACGCGTTTCAGCGCGTGATTTACACCGAATCGCACGACGAAGTAGCCAACGGCGCCTCGCGCATCCCGGAGCAGATTATGCCCGGCCAAGCGGCGCACTGGTTTCCGAAGAAACGCGCCACTCTGGCCGTCGCGCTGGCGCTGACTTCGCCGGGGATACCGATGATTTTTCAGGGTCAGGAGCTGCTCGAAGACGGCGAGTTCGTGGACACCCGGCCGTTGCAGTGGGATCGTTTACTCGCTTTTTTTGGCCTTGTCACGCTCTACCGCGACCTGATTGCGCTGCGGCGCAACCAGCGCGGCGTCACGCGCGGGCTCACGGGCCAAGGTTGCCGCGTGCATCACGTCAACGACGAAGCCAAGGTGATTGCCTACCTCCGCTGGGCCGATCTCGACCAGCCCGCCGTGCCCGGCGACGCTACCTTGGTTCTCGCCAATTGCTCCGGCGACTCCTTCACCGAATACCGCATCGGGCTGCCCGCCGCCGGCACGTGGTTCGTGCGCTTCAACTCCGATTGGGGCGGCTACGATGCCGAGTTCGGCGATTTTGAGAGCCTCGCGCTCGAAGCCGTCGAAGAAGAAGCCGATGGGTTGCCGTTCAGCGGGCTCATCGGGGTGGGGCCGTATTCGGTGCTGATTTTATCGCAGCACCCGTAGTCGGCGGCCCCCTGACGGGGGGTGAAGCATAGCTCCAGCACCCCGCACCCGGATCGCAGGAGGCGGAACTACGCTCCACCCCCCATTTCAAGCCCTAAGCTTCACATAAAAAACCACCTCATCCCCTACTCCGACGCATCATTATCGTCGAGGGTGGGGCGAGCCCAATCGCTGCGGCGCAGCCCTTTTTGGGTGAACAGGCGCTGACGGCCGCGTACCACTTTGTAAAAATCGCCGAGAAACAGCTTCGCGCGGCCGTAAAAAATGGGGCCGTCGAGTTGGTTGGCGTACTGCGGTTTCACCGAGAAGGCTTCGCGCCAGCCCAGCCCGCCGCCGATTCCGACCCACCGAAAAATGCGGTAGTGCCCGCCGATGGTCGGTTCCAGCAGCCAAACGCGGTCGCGCTGCGACTGTACTCGTTCGCCGGATTCGCTTATTTGTTCGTGGTAATATTTGCCGTAGCCCACCTGCACAGGCACACTGACTTCCCAGCGGGGATTGCCGCGCAATACATACTCGCCGTAGGCCGCAACGTATCTGAAACGCAGTTCCGTACGTGTATTGGCAGGTAGCTCGATGGGGGAAGTAGCAGTCACGCCCCGGCTCAGCAAATACAGCCCGCCCCCGGCGCGGTAGCGGCCTTTCCACTCCACGCCCACCTTCAGCCCATTGATACCGGCAAACCGCGAATCGATGAGCGAAAAACGTTGATCGAACTGAAACGTGAGGCGGCGATGCGCCTGCCGCACGAACATCGTATCGGCCGGCGAGCGCCCCGGCCCAAAACCTACGCCGGGCGCTCTCCCCTTCCATCCCTCGCCCACCGCGCCCGTGGGCGCCGCAGCACCAAGCGGCAGCAATAAATTCAGCAGCAGAATGACGGAAGCAAGCACGACGCTCTAGAGAACGGCCTTCGCCGCGAATAGTTTACACACCCGCTGACGAAATACTACCCAAAATATTTTCGTTCCGGGGTCAATCAATCGAAGAACAACCATTTCACGCCAAACGTCAGCGAGCGGCGTAACTGCGGATACCCCGGCGTGAGGTAAAAATCACCCGGCAGCAGCCCTTGGCCCACGTGCGCCACCCGAATGAAGATATTGACGTTTTTGAGGTCGGCGGCGAAGAAGGCGTCCACCTGCGGGTAGGTGCGCACGAGTGTCTTGTTTTGCACGTGAAACTGCTGCGTAGCGGGCTGCCACGCGTAGGCGCGCACATCGGCTTGGGCGTAGGCCTGGAGGCCAATCTGCCCAAAAAGCGCCTTTTTCAGCAAGTAGCCTTGATAATATACCAGCACATCGGCCAGCAGCGGCGGCGTACGGATGACCTCCGCCGAACGCCCCGGCCGGGTGGTCACGGCCGCGCGCACATCGGTAAAGAAAGGCCCAAACTGCCCGCGCCACCGCCCCTGCACCGTGCCGAGCGTGAGGGTGGTTCCCTCCTGTTGAGGGGTGCTGTCGGAGCCGTAATACACCAGGTTCCGCACTCGCGTGAAAGCGGCATCCACGGAAAGCCGCTGCTGCCCAAATCGCCCCGCCACCTGCACGCGCGACTCGTCGCGCTGAGTGTTGGCAAACGCGTTGTTCCACTGAAAATGATTGCCGTAGAGCACGTTTTGCGTGATTTCCGGCGAATACCCATTGCGGAGCTGACTGAACGAGAACGTTCGGAACCGGCCGGTGGCGCGGAGCCAGTACGTGTTATCGCCGGTTTGCAGCTCGCCGTCGGCGGTGACGGCCACGAGGTCGCGGACGCGAAAACTGGCCTCGCCGCCGAACGCCAAACGTCCCAGGCGCCGCACGTCCTGCACGGCGGCGTCGGGCACGCGCACGGGCGTACCGGGCTGGTACAGCCGATACGCGGCATCGCGGCGGCTCGCGTACAGGCGATAAGCGCCGAAGCGCGCCGCACCCAACACGCCCGCCGTATGCTGGTTGAGGCGAAAACGGGCATCGTCCTGCGTGCGGTTAGTATCGAGGAGTGTCTGCGGGAAGAAATCGAGTTCGCGGAGCGGCGGCGCGACCTGATTCTGCAACCTGGTATCGCTGAACCGGTTGCGCTGCACCCGACGCTCGAAGGTGTAAAATACCTGCAAGCCCGGCCCCACTAGGCGCAGCACCTGCGTGAGGCGCCACGTATTCCGGAATTCGCAGTTGCGGGCAAATGCCAGCGCTACGGGTACGTTGGCGTAGAGGTCGGTGGTGTCGGGTTGGGCCAGCACCGGCCCCTGCTCGATCACCTCGTGGCGCAGATGCGCGTAATTGGCCAGCACGCGCCACGTAGAATCCGGCGTGGCGTAGGCCGCCCACACCGATGAGGCCGAGTGCGTCAGGAAGTTGTCTTTCGGCTGCGTGGTGGCAAACTGCTTGTTGGCCGACAACCGCTGATACGCCCCCCCAAAGTTGAAAACGCGCTTGATGTTGCGGGTATAGCGCCCCTCGAACGCCTGTTCGCCGCGCGCGCCCTGCACGTAGTGAAGGCTCGAAAACGGCGAGCGGGTGTCGTAATACGGAATGGCGGCGGGATCGAAGACGTAGCGGTCGAAAGCGTTGCGCCCCCACCGGATGCCCGCCTGCGGCTGCCCCACGGGCCACAATTGCCGCCGCGCACCGGTGCCGACATTCCCCAAATCCTGCTGAAACGTGGTGGTGTCGCGGTACCAGCGGCGCGGGTTCCAAAACTCGTGGAAGGTGGTGTCGAGGGGGTGTTCGCGGTCGTCGCCGCGCAGCACATCGGCCTCAAAATACACGTTGGTGGTACGGGCCGAATACCGCGTCTGGGCGGAATCGTTGAGGATGCGACGCGTTTTTTTAGGTTTTTCAGAAGCTCCGGGCGTGCCGGTAGCGGCAGGGTCGGCGGGCGTTTGCGTAGCGGGCGTAACCACCGGCGGAGTCTGCGGCGCCACTTGCGCCGTGGCGTGCAGCGGTGCCCCGGCCAGCCGCAGCACGGCCAGCAGGAGCGCCACCAAACCCGCTTTTCGGGGACGGTTGGGCGCGTTCATCGCAAAGTCGCGCACGTGGTCGAGGACGAGCGCGCGCAACGTGGCGGGCGCCGTTTTTTCGAGCGGCGGCACCTCGTGGACGACTACCGGTACCCACCACACGGACACGCCCGCCAATTCGGGCCGCACGGCGCCGGCGGGGGTCAGCAGACGCACGGCATCTTTTCCAGTGGTCACGATGGTGGCGTCGGCGCCGAGGGCAGCAGTACGGACAGCAAGCAGTTCGGCGGCAGTAAACGCGTGATGGTCAGAGAAACGCAGATGTTTGGCAATGGTAAAGCCGCGCCCAAGCAGGTGGTCGAGCAGCGGCGCGGGGTTGTCGATGGCGGTCAGGAGCAGGAGCGGCGGGCCGGGTGGCGTTGGCGGACGCGACGCGGGCGGCGTGTCGGCCGTCAGTGGCTGCCAGGGAGCGTACGTGTAGGAAGTGAAAAAAACCGGCGTGTTTTCGCCCGCCGCCCGCCGAACGGCGCGCACGTTGAACCCGCGCACCAATTCGGGGCGGGGTTCGGCGGGGGGCGATTTGGTGACGACTACGGCGTGCGCCCGGCGGGCCGCCCGCCCAAACTCGCGCAAACGGCCGAGCGGCAGAATGCGGTCGGCGGAAAACGGCCGATGAAATTCGGTGAGCAGCACCAGTAGCGACGGCCGCACGGCACGGTGCTGGTAGGCATCGTCCAGCACAACGACATCGGGCGGGTGCGGCCCGACGAGCAACGTGCGGATGCCCAGCGCGCGATTTTCGGCGACGGCGACCGTCAATACACCGCGTTCGATTTCGACTTGAAACCGCCGCGCTTGTTCCAACGGCTCATCCCCGACGGTGGTGGCCGCATCGGTAGCCGTCACGGTGCGAAAGCCGGTCGTCTGCCGACCATAGCCCCGGCTCAATAGTGCCACCCGAAAATCGGCGTCCAGTAGGGTTTGCACTACATAAGCCGCGTGCGGCGATTTTCCCGTTCCGCCGATCCGCAGATTACCCAACACAATCACCGGGATATCAAATACTTCTGAGCTAAAAACTCCGATTCCGTAGAGCCACCCGCGCACGGCCATTACCCAGCCGTAGCCGTAGCGCACCAGCCCGAGCAGAACCGCCAGCGCAGTGCCGGCCACGAAATAAACGGAAGAAAACAAGAGAGGCGGCAACTGGCAGAGTGCGCAAAAGTACGGGCTTGGCGGGGGGAGCGGCGGGCGGGGGAAGTCGCTCAGATTGTAGTGCGGACTTCAGTCCGCCGTTTATCCGGCTAACGGTGCCACTCATTTTGTCAAACTGCGGACTGAAGTCCGCTCTACATCTGCCTCGCCGCCGTGCTTCCCCGCGCCCCGTCCTTACTTCGCACCCTGATGCTGACACTCTCCGAAATCACGCGGTACCTCGATGCCCTCGCGCCGCCCGCCTGGCAGGAATCCTACGACAACGCCGGGCTGCAATGCGGCGACCCCACGCAGTCCATCACCGGCGCCACCATTGCCTTGGATTGCACCGAGGCTGTGGTGGCGGAGGCCGTCGCGCGGGGCCATAATCTGGTGGTGTGCCACCACCCGGTCGTTTTCAAAGTGCTCAAGAGCCTGACGGGCCGCACCGAACCGGAGCGGATTCTGCTCGCCGCCATTCGGGCGGGCGTGGCGATTTACGCGACGCACACCAACCTCGACCACGTTGCGCACGGCGTGAACGCCGAATTTGCGCGGCGTCTGGGGCTGCTGAACCCCAAAATTCTGGCGCCGAAAGCCGATGGCGCGTTGCGGCAGCTCGTGACCTTCGTGCCCGATGCCGATGCCCGCGAAAAAGTACTGGCAGCCCTGCACGCGGCCGGCGCCGGCCAAATCGGGCAGTACCGCGAGTGCTCGTTTCGGGCCGAAGGGCGCGGCCGTTTCCGGCCCACCGAAACCGCCAACCCGACCATCGGCACGCCCGGCGGCCCCCAGGAAGACCTGCCCGAAGAACGCCTGGAAGTGGTGTTTCCGGCGCCCGCGCAAGCTGCCGTGCTGGCGGCCCTCCGGCGTTCACACCCCTACGAGGAAGTGGCCTACTACCTCACGAAGCTCGAAAACGACCACCCTGACGTGGGCGCCGGAATGGTCGGCGAACTGCCCGAACCCTTGCGCCCGGCCGATTTTTTGGCCCACCTCAAAACTGCGCTGCACCTGCCACTCGTGAAGCACACCGACCCGCCGCGCGATGGCCGCCTGATCCGACGGGTGGCGCTGTGCGGCGGCGCCGGGGCGTTTTTAATCGGCGCGGCGCGCGGGGCCGGGGCCGACGCTTTTGTTACCGGCGACCTCAAATACCACGAATATTTTGGCGCCGATGGGCAGCTTCTGCTGTGCGATGTGGGACATTATGAAAGCGAAGTGGCCACAGGCGAACTCTTACGGGCGGCCCTCCAACGGGAATTTCCTACCTTTGCGGTTCAGTTGACGGAGATAGTGACCAACCCGGTGCGCTACTTCATTTAGTTGATGGTTGATGGGCTTGGTTGAGGGTGTCGGTAGGTGATGAAATGAATTTCATCTGGCTACGCCCAATCAGCCGGAACGCAGCCAAAAACCCACAACCGTCACCTAGAAACCATCAACTATCAACCGAAAACCATCAACTACCTTATGAGCCTTGCGCCCACGGCGACCCCGGATGTACCGGTCGCCACCAAACTCGACAGCCTGCTCAACCTCCAAACCCTCGACTCCCAGCTCGACGAAATCAAGCGCGTTCGCGGCGATTTGCCCGAAGAAGTGCGCGATTTGGAGGATGAGATTGCCGGTTACGAAACCCGCGTCAAGAAATTTGACGAGGAAGTAGGCGCCTTAACGCAAAACGTGCAGACCCGCCGCGCCGCGATCAAAGAGGCCGAAACGCTCATCAAGCGCTACGAAGAGCAGCAAACCAACGTCCGCAACAACCGCGAGTACGAGGCGATTTCGAAGGAAATCGAGCTGCAACGGCTGGAGATTCAAATCGCCGAGAAGAAAATCCGCGAAGCCCAGTACCACATCGACCTCAAATCGACGGAAGTGGCTGGTACCAAGCAGCGCCTGTCGGAGCGTAAAAAAGATCTCGACAACAAAAAAGGCGAACTTAACGCCCTGATGGCCGAAAGCGAAGCCGACGAGAAAACCATCGTGGCGCAACGCGATGTGGCCGCCGGGCAAGTGCCCGCCCGCGAACTGACCGCCTACTCGCGCCTGCGCGGCAACATGCGCAACGGTCTGGCCGTGGTTACGGTGCGCCGCGATGCCTGTGGTGGCTGCTTCAACACGGTGCCCCCGCAGCGTCAGGCCGACATCGCGGCGAAGAAAAAAATCATCGTGTGCGAACACTGCGGCCGCATTTTGGCCGACGTGGACGTGGTAGCGGTGGTGGCGGCTTAGTTTCGAGTTTCGAGTTTCGAGTTTCGAGTTTCGAGTTTCGAGTTTCGAGTTTCGAGTTTCGAGTTTCGAGTTTCGAGTTTCGAGTTTCGAGTTTCGAGTTTCGAGTTTCGATCAAAGGAAACTGCTTATTTGCGAGACA
>JANPJM010000040.1:0-34279 GCA_031425525.1 Hymenobacteraceae bacterium
GGCGCGCCGGGCCTCGCCGGGTTCCAACAACGAACCCGCCGCTGCCAAACACGCCCGCCCCGACCCGGCCTATGCCGCCGATTTCGCGGCTTACTTTCCGCAATTACAGCGCGCGCTGTTGGGGCGGGCCTTGGGCCCGCCCGCCCGGTCCCCCGTTCGTTGGGCGCGGGCGGGCACACGCCCCGCCCCTACAGCGCGCGCTGTAATTCCGGAAAGAACGCCGCGAAATCGGCTGCATAGGCCGCGTCGTGACGGGCGAGTTCGGCAGCGGCGGCTTCGATGTTGGAACCCGGCGAGGCCCGGCGCGCCAGGCCCGCCAACGCCCGGCCCAGGCCCCACGGGTGGGCGTAGTTGGCGAGCCAATCATGCTGCACCATATGCGGCAGGAATCGTTGCACGCCGGGCGGCAAATCGGGCGCGCGGGCCGTCAGTAGCGCATACATCCGTTGCGTGAAGGCGCCAAGTGGTTCAGTGGGCGAATAGCGGTCGAAATCGCGCGCCAGTAAGTGGTCGTACAGCACGTCGGCAATCACCGGTGCGTATTTACCAAAGCCCGCCTCCCGGAGGCGGGCTTTGGTTTTATGCACTTCCGGGTGCGCATCGGTGAACGCATCGATGCGGTGATGCAGTTCGACGCCCGCCCGAAACCCCACCGGATACGCCGCCACCGCCCGGCGCGAGCCCACGTGGTCGGCGGCAAAGTTGCCGAGTTGTTCGTCCTCGGAACGGTGGGCGGTTAGGAGGAGGTGGGCGAGTAGGTTCATGTCTACTGATGTGGTGCGGCCTTCAGGCCGCAGTATAACCGGTTAGCACGTAAACATGCGGCCTGAAGGCCGCACCACCACTGGCAGCAACCCGTCGCCCAAACGCCCCGTAAGGCTGCCCAAATCATTCAAATCGTCTTCCATGTCATCTTCCCCCGCGCCCACGGCCGACCTCGCCCGCTTACTCGAAAAAATCAACGAGCAGCGCTACGTCATGCTCACTACTACCAACGAACAGGGCCACCTGCACGCCCGGCCAATGTACGTGCAGGAACCCGACGCCAGTGGCTCGCTGTGGTTTTTCACCGAGAAAGATTCGGCCAAGATTCACGAAGTACGCCGCGATTCGCAGGTGTGCGTCGCCCTCGCCGACCCCGCCAAAAACCTGTACGTTTCGGTTACCGGCACCGCCAAAGTGGTGATGGACAAAGCCAAAATCGATGAACTCTGGACGGAAGACCTAAAAGCGTGGTTCCCCGGCGGCAAAGACGACCCCAGTATCACGCTGCTCCGCATCGACATCGAGCGCGGCGAGTTCTGGGATTCGCCCTCCAACGTTCTCGTACAAGCCTACGCCTACCTCAAAGCCGTGGCAACGGGCGAAAAATCCCAAGGCGGCCCCGGCTCCGAACACGCCAAGGTGAGCGCCTAAGCGCCCCCGGTATGCGCCGCGCGCCCTAACTTGCCCACACTCTGCTGCATTCACTGAAGCGAAAGCGGCCGGTTCCTGTTATGGGAGCCGGCCGCTTTTTAGTGATGAGTTTCGAGTGATGTAAATCACACGCGGTTCGCACGGTTCGCGCGGGGTTCTGCCCCGTGTGGGGTAGTTGCGGGGCGCCACGCCCGCCAGTAGCCCAGACTCCCCTCCCCGGAGGGGGAGGGGTGGCCCCCTTCGTTCCTCAGGATAAACTCCGGGCCGGAGTGGGGCGACTGCGGTGGGCGTGGATAAGTGGGGGAGAAGCGGGAAGCCAAAGGCAAACCCCCGAACCTGCCGCGCTTGCGCCCTCTACGCGCAATCGCCCCACCCCGTCTGGCCTTCGGCCAGCCACCCCGCCCCCTCCGGGGCGGGGAGTCCGTTCTACCGGCGCTCCGTGGCGGGCGAGACGCCCGTAAATATCCCACACGGGGCAGAGCCCCGCGCGCGAGCCCGCGCCAAAAAAGCCCTAAACACTAAAAACTAAACCCTATAAACTCAACATGACCACCCTCACCCTCTTCACCCTCCCCGCCTCCGAATGGCGGCGCGGCCTGGTCCAAATGGGTACCACACCGGCGCATCTGCGCACGGTGCCGGGCCTGGTGTGGGGCCGGATGCTCGGCTCCGGGGTTGATTTTGGGTTGAAGCCGAACCTACGCCAATACGCGCTCCTGCTCGACTGGCAAACGAATGAGGTTGCCGCCCGTGCGTTCCTCGCTACCGACCCAATGCTGGTCCGGTGGGCGGCACGGGGCTGGACGTGGCGCACCACATGGCTCGAACCCGTCGTGAGCCACGGCCGCTGGGACGGCACCGAACCCTTCCGCCCCGCCCCCACCACCGCGCCCTTGCTCGACGACGAGCCCGTGGCCGTACTGACGCGCGCCGCCATTCGGTGGTCGCGGCTACGGGCGTTTTGGCGGGCCGTGCCCGCCGCGAGCCGCGCCGTGCGGGGCGCCCCCGGCCTTGGGTTTTCGGTGGGCTTGGGCGAGTTACCCGTGGTGCGCCAAGCCACCGTCAGCGTCTGGGATTCGCTGGTCCAGATGAAAGCCTACGCCTATCGCGCCCCCGAGCATCAGCAGGTCATCAAGCGCACCCGCCAGGAACAGTGGTATTCGGAGGAGCTGTTTGCGCGGTTTCGAGTGCTGCGGACGACGGAATGGAGCGCGGGCGCGTAGCCCGCCTCCCCGTACAACCCGTGACCCGCGGCGCGCCAGCGAAGCGGCCGGGAAAACCCGTGCTTTAGCCATCCGAACACGCTTCTGGCACCCCGGAAAAAAAATCCCCGCGTGTTTCAAATTCCGTGGTAGCACGGATGCGCAGCATAGGTAGAAGCGATGAGCTTTGCGGCGATGCCAGTCGAAGCCCGTCACCAGTTTGTCGCACCTGAAGCGGGAAGTATCGCACTTCCCGCCGCTGCCACCGCTTGGGCGGGCGGAGATGCGGCATTTCCGTGTTCTGGTGCGGCGCTTCCCTCCTCTGGTGCGGCGCTTCCCTCCTCTGGTGCGGTGCTTCCCTCCTCTGGGGCGGCGCTTCCCTCCTCTGGGGCGGTGCGGCAGCCGTTGCGTGGGCCGCCGCTGCTGACTACGGCCACTGTGGCACTTCGTGATTAAGGCGTATTCCCGTCCTCTTCTTTTTCCCTTCAGTTTTTCCCCCAATGGCTACTACCTACCTCCCCACCAACGAGCAAGAGCGCGCCCCCTGGCTTACGGGCTTTGCCGGCAATCTCCCCACCTACGGCACCACGCTGGGCCTGACGAAGCCGACCCTCGACGGCCTGCGCGACGACGCCGCCTACTACGCCTGGTCGATGGCCGCGCTGCTTGCCTTCCGCGACTACGCCCAAGCCTGGACGGCCTACAAGAACGCGCTGGCCAGCGGCACCACCCTCGGCGAAGCGCCCATCGCCCCGACGCTGCCGGCGGCGCCCACCCTGGTAGCGCCCGATGTGTTCGGGCGGCTCGGCAAGCTCGTGACCACCGTCAAGAGCGCCCCCGGCTACACCGAAGCCATCGGGCAGGATTTGGGCATCATCGCCCCGGAAGTCAGCAAGCCCAACCCCGACGCCCTCAAGCCGCTGCTGAAGGTCAGCCGCGTGGCCTTGGGCGTGCTCATCAAGTGGAGCAAGCAGGGCAACCGCCGCCTGAACCTGCACCTGGAAGTTGATCGCGACGGCACCGGCTGGCAGTTCCTGGCCCTCGACACCGAACCCGACTACATCGACACCTTCGCCCCCTCCGCGCCCGCCACCTGGAAATACCGCGCCCAATACCGCCTCGGCGACGTGCCGACGGGGGAATGGAGCGATGTGGTGAGTGTGGTGGTGGGGTAGTAAGGGCTCTGTTCAAATTTCCTGTAGTTTCAGTCAGTTTTTTCAATGGCCACCTTCACTCGTTTTTTGCTTGTCGTGCTGGGCTGCTTCGCGGCAGTTGGCTGCGATGCCCCCGCAACCCGTCAACCGGACGGCTCGGGTACCTCTGACGATGCAGCGGCCGACACCGCGCACTTACTCGCTGAGGCGCCAGAGCCGTGCACAACCTGCCGCACGGAAGAAGCCTACCCCGGCCAGCCTGGTACGCCGCGTACGGTTACCATTAACGGCCAGCAGGTGACGGTTGTCGTCGTCAAGGGGCGGGCGGTGTGGCAGGGCGACATCATCCTGCCGCTGGCCGTACTCGACGATTCCAACAAAAAAAGCAAATCCGGCGCCAGAGTTATTGGCCAAGCCTGGCCTGGCAAAGCCGTGTTCTATCGCATTCATCCCGCCTTGGCTAACAAGCAGCGCGTGAGAGACGCCATCGCGCATTGGGAGGCGAAGACATCCATCCGGTTCTGGCCTTACCGAAATGCATCGGAAACGCCCAATTTCGTGACCTTCAGTACCGGTGAAGGCTGCGGCTCGTTGGTGGGGATGCAGGGCGGCGAACAGGTAGTGGAGCTGGAGCCGGGATGTTCGCGCGGCAACGTCATTCACGAGATCGGTCACGTGGTGGGATTACTCCACGAGATAATGCGCAACGACCGCGATGATCACGTGCGCATCAACACCGGGAACATCCTTGACGGCAAAGGGCACAACTTCAGTAAGTACCGCGCGGCCGGGTTCGATGGCCACGACGAAGGGGAGTTTGATTTTAACTCCCGGATGCTTTACGAGAGCTACGCTTTCAGTAAGCAAGACAAAGAATTACCCACCATCACCCGCCGCGACGGCAGCGTGTACCCCACCAACTACACGGTACTGTCAACGGGCGACGTGAAGGCGGTGGAGGCAAAATATCTTGCCCAAGATGAGTAGCTGCATTCGCTCTTTTACCTTTCACTGTCCACTACTCCCAATGTTTCCCCTCCCTCCCATCTCCCGTTTACTCCTCTTGGCCGCGTTGCTCGGGTGGGTGTTCCCCAGCGCCGCGCGGCCGATACCGCCCCCACCGGCTGGTCGGCTGCCTACCACCAGCCAAGTGGCCACGCCGGGCAAGTACGGCAAGCCTCCGAAGCTGGAGCAGACAGGCAAAAAGCGAAAGGCTCCCGCCCCTACCCCTGTCACGTGCGACTGCCCAGCGCGAAGAATTTGCCTGGATTTCGACACCGACGGCAAGCTACTCAGCGCACCGCCTACCACCCTCACGGCGGGCGTCGATACGGTCGTGTTTCGGGTGCGGAAGCCCGGCACCGCCAAAGCCGAGCGCAGACGGTTGTTCCGGCAACTCGCCAAAGTGTACCCCCTGTTGGTGAGCGGCCGCGACGATGACCTGCTGCAGCAAGTGGGGTTCAGGATGTCGAGCCTCGCCAACGCGCAGAAACTGTACAAGACCAGCTATCTGCTGACCGTATACGCGAACACGATGAAGGAACTGGCGGGTGATAGCGTTACTCTGAACAACTGGATTGGATCGGCGTGGGAAGCCAACCGCGTAAGGCAATATGCCGCCCGCGGCGGGGAAGTCTTGTTCGACCCCAAAGTTCTCGTTGACCCTGTGTACGAGGTGATCATCAGCCCGACGCCCGGCTGCGCCAGTCTACCCTACGGACTGAAGAGTTGCAATGATTGCTGGGCCATCAGTGGCGACGTAGTGGTACCGGCGGGGCGCACGTTCGAGTTTTCGTTGCGGCGCAAGCTACTGGGAGGCAATGCACTTGGCCAGCAGCTTCAAAAACCGCTGGAAGAATTGAACGGCGTGTACCTCGTAGCAGCGGCGGCCACCCTAAGCGATAACCAGAAGCTCGCCGGGCGCGTCAAGAAGCTGCTCGCCTTCATCGACAACGCCGTTGGCTCCCAACGCGCCGACAGCCTGGCGCGCCTGACGCTACTGCGCACCGCGATCACGCTGGGATCGGCGGAGCTGAAAACGCAAAACAGAGCCGTAGGCGACCTACAGACGCCGGCGCTGGCCGCTCACCTGATTCGCACCTTCTGGGTAACGGGCGGCAAGCGGCTGCTAGTGAACCCCGGCCCATTGCTCAAAGCCGATACCTTTTACTACAAGGGGGCCTTGCACCTCTCGCCGGTGCCGGGGCGGTATCACGAGGCCAATTTGATAAAAATGCGCCACCACGACGCGGCCAACTTCTTCGGCTTACTCAACGACGCCCAATCCAGCTCCATCAACGAGCAGCAGCGAATGGTGCTGCTGCTACACAATCTGGCCGCCACCAACAAGCCTTTTCTGGGCGAAGTAAAATTCGTGGTAGTGAATCCACCCGATCTGTTCACGGAAGAAGTACTAACTGCGGCAAAGGCTTTGTCTAATGATTCACCCGATGGGAAGACTAATAAAAGCGGGAAAGTCAAGACAAAGCCCTCACTACCGAAGAAAACAAAGACCCCGCCGCCCAATCTGGTAGATACGGCCCGCCTATACGTGCAGCAGTACGGCCAACTCAAAGCGCGTCTCTCGATCTTCGAGGGGTGGACGGGTGGGGCGCTGGCAATGGCGGGCGAAGATGACTCGCCGAATTACCACTCGCGGGAATTGCCGCACCAGACGCCGCTGGAAGCGCCCGTGAAGGTGACGTACGCGCTCAAAGACAGCAGTTTCGTGAGCGCAACTATCCCTGGCACTGTAGGCTACGAATACCAATTCAACAAGCTGCACGTCGTGCGCTTTAAAGCCGGCCTCGTGTACAGCAACCTAAAGCGCAACAGCTACATCATCAACGCCGCCAGTAATACCGCCACCCGCGAAACCAAGACGACGGGCCTCAACGCCGCGTTTGGCCTGCAGGTGTTTCCATTCAAGATCGACATTCGGCAGCGCAACCTATGGAAGCCCTTCTGGCGGAGTAGCCCGCAAAACTTATTTCTTTATGGCGGCTTTCTGGTGACGGCCAAGCCCCTGGAGAACCCCCTGCTTGGCCTCGGTGCGGAGGTGTACAGCGGCATTGCGGTGATGGCGGGAGCGCATTTCGGCCAGACCCCAGTCCTTGATACTGCCAACGGCCCGCTCACCACCAAAGACCGGTGGCGCACGGGCTGGTTTGTGCAGGTAGCCGTAGGACTCGAAGCGTTCGGCAAGATATTCACCACCCCCATTACCAACCCTTTCAAGTGATGTTGACCGCTCAATTCTTTCGCTTCTTCCGGCATCTGAGCTGGGCTGTGTTCGTGGTCGGCAGCGGCTACCTGTTGACCGGCTGCAACAAAGACACTGACCCGGACGACCAAATCAGCGTCGGCAACCGCCTGCGCGGCACCGTCCACTTCGACAACCCCGCCACCCTTGCCCTCGACACGGCGTACCGGGCGCGGGTTTCCATCTACCGCGACGGGCACCCGGAGGAAGCCACCGTCCTGCCCCTGAACCGAGGTGGCTTCGAGGCGCTCAACCTGGCCAATACTACCTACACGTTGGTTGGCCGCGTGGACATCAAGCACGAAGATGGCCAGCCGTATGTGACATACGTTGGCTTGAAGGAGGGGCTGTCAGCCGGCCGGGGCGGCAATTCCGACGACATTCGCTTCGACCTGCACCGCGACTCCGGCAACCCGCAACCCACGCTGCTGCGCATGGTGGTGAAAGACTCGGACGGCCACGTCCGGCCCAACGCCCGCGTCTGCCTCTACCCTAGCCTGGCCGCTGTTAATCTCAATTTTCGCAAATGCGCCGGTAGTCTGCGCTCGGGCATCACCAACCGCAAGGGCATCATACTGTTCGTTGGGTTAGAGCCGACGCAGGGGTATTACGGCGGCGCGCTGGCACCCAACGGCGCCGACTCGCTCACCAACGTTGGCACGGCGACGCCCCTGGCCACGATCACGGGCGTGAGCGCAACGACCGTAGTCCAGAGCAACTTGGTCGTGAGCAAGCGCAC
The DNA here is from genome assembly GCA_031425525.1 of Hymenobacteraceae bacterium. Lineage (GTDB taxonomy): Bacteria > Bacteroidota > Bacteroidia > Cytophagales > Hymenobacteraceae > JANNMJ01. The sequence continues at coordinate 7,774 of JANPJM010000040.1, forward strand.
CTACTCGGCCCCGCCCGCCGGCCCGCCGGGCTTGAAAATTACCATCACCGACCCCACCAATTACGTGCTGCCCGGAGCCGTAGTATGCCTCTACCCCCGAGCCATCACGGCCGCCGACACGACCTGCACCACCAGTCTGCGCAGCGATACGACTAATCTGCAAGGCCAGGTGACATTCGCGGGATTGCAGGCCAACACGGTGTATTACCTAGCCGCCAAGCGCAAGGTTGGCAGCGTGGTGTACACGAACCTGACCTCGCTGAACCAGGCAACAACGGGGAATGCCGGCTCTGGCAACTTGCCGATTACTATCAAGCTGCAATAGCTTTGGTCGATATCGAGCCACAGAAGGCCCGCCAATCGGCGGGCCTTCTGTGTTTATCAGCAGCCGCCACTTGGCTGCTTCTACCCCCGACGAATTTTCCTATCGCCCCCGCCGCGTACCCTTCCGCACAACCGCAAGCGGCTCATCATCGCCATTCCCATCACCCAAAGCGCGCGGCGCGGCCTTCGGCTTCCCCGCAATACTAAACCCCACGCCCCGCAACGAATCCAGCAGCAACCGGCGGCGCGGGTACGTGGCGGCCAGTTCATCCACGAGGGCCACTACGGGCTCTTCGGCTTCTACGTGCTGCAAGAGGCGCCAGAGCGTCTGCGCGACGTGCTGATAGGCCACGCCGTTTTTGTTGTCGGAATTTTCCAGGAAATCGGGGACGGCGCGGGCGTATAGGCCGGCCAGTTCGGCAGCGCGTTCTGGCAGCCAGAAAATACCGAACTGTTGCAGCAGCTCAAAGCGCGGGCGCTTGCGGAGTTCGGCCAGTTTACGGTCGGTGTCGGCGTCGAGGCGGTCGAAGGTGAGCGCGAGGTTGTAGCGCGGATCGCCGGTGGAGAGCTTGGCATGTTTGGGCTTCTGCTGCTCCAACGCTTCGATCAGCTTCGGGCGGGCGGCGGCCCACTCGGCGGCGGGGTAGGTAGCCCGCAGACGCTGCCAAGCGGCGGCATAATCACCTTGCTGCTGATAAGGCCGCGTGAGCAGTTCGCGGAGCTGACGGCGGGCGGCTTCGCGTACCACATCGGGGCGGCCCTGCGCGTCGGCGAACCGCAGCAGGTCGTGCAGCAGACTGGCGCGTTCGGTCAGTGCCCAGTCCGGGGCGCCGGGGGCCGTCCAGGTCAGCAGTTTTTCGAGGACTTCGGGACCGCTCAACAGGGTCAGGTAGCGCGTGCGTAATTCGGCGCCGATTGCCAGATGGGCTTCGAGCAGGCGCCGGGCCTCGGCGGGCCTATCGGCGGTTTCGGCCAGGTATTGCGCCTGCACCATCAGCAGCGCCATTCGGGTTTGCACGGGACTGAGGCCGCCCGCCGCCGGGTTGCGCGGCGCCGACGCCGTAAGCTGCTGCTTTTCGAGGGTGCCGAGGAGCGCCAACAGCCGCTCGTGCTGGGCGGTGGTAGCCACCAACTCGCCGGCCACCCGCAGCAGCATCGACGCGGGCAACGTCAGCCGAAACGCCTTTTTGGTGGGCTGCAACAGCGCCACGATGCTATCAAACCACTCGGCAACCAACGTGGGCGGCGCGTCCGGGGCCATTCGGATCAACACGCCGGTCAATAGCTGCACCGGCAGCGGCTCGTCGGGCGGCGTAAGGCCGAAGCGCGTGCCGACCAGCTCAAAATCGGCGGCTAGACCCGCCAGCGCCAGGGCGGCCACTGCCGGCAAAACGCCCACGTGCGTGGCCGTTTCGGCGGCGCGCAGCAGCGCCTCGCCCATCTCGATCATCGTCTGCTCGCGCATCGACGTCATCGGGCCGCCAAAGCCGGGCATTCCGCCGAAGCCCTCGAAGCCATCCATCATCATCTCCCCGAAAACTTCTTCTTCGGTTTCGAGTCGGCCAAACGTGGTGCGCATCAGCGCGACGTATGCCGCAACCTGCGTCTCGCCGCGCGAACTCAGGGCCTGCAAGCCGAACCGAAACGCCAGCATCGGATTCTGCGCTATCTCGTGGCGCATGAATGCCCGCAATACTTCCAAAGGCGCTTCCTCGACGGCCTGCACCAAGGGGTCTGCCGTTTTTTTGGTCGGCCGCGCGAGCGCCGCTTTCGGCATCGATTTCTTTGCCATTCTCAAAATCGGGCGTTGCTACCGGGGCGCGTCTGCGCTGCTGCTGCTACCGCGCTACATCTGCTCCCGCCGACCGGCCCGCAAATTATCACTCGTCCGCCCAAGTGCCCGGTTTTTCGGCTGCTCTGTCTGCCGACACCCGTACCGCACCCGACCTTTGCGCCCACGCGCGTCTTCGGCCCCAACCGAAAACGAGAAACGAGAAACGAGAAACCAAGAAGAATGCCCGGCTACCATCCGTCCGATTTTGAAAAGAAGTGGCAAGCCCACTGGTTGAATCATAAGACCTTCCGCGCGGCTAACCCCGGCCAGCCCGGCGCCGACCGGCCCAAGTACTACGTGCTCGATATGTTCCCGTACCCCAGTGGCGCGGGGCTGCACGTGGGGCACCCGCTGGGGTATATCGCCTCCGATATCGTGGCGCGCTACAAGCGGCATATGGGCTACAACGTGCTGCATCCGATGGGCTTCGACTCGTTTGGGCTGCCCGCCGAGCAGTACGCCATCCAGACCGGCCAACACCCCGAAAACACCACCCGAGACAATATTGCGCGCTATACCGAGCAGCTTCAGAGCCTCGGCTTCAGCTACGATTGGGACCGCGAAGTGCGCACCTCCAACGCCGACTATTACCGCTGGACGCAGTGGATTTTCCTGCAACTCTTCAACAGCTGGTACGACCTCGACGCCAACCGCGCCCGCTCACTCAAAGAACTGACCGATGCTTTCGGGGCGGGTGGTTCGGCGGCCGTGCGCGCCGCCGGCGACGACGCCGACCGCGCCGTGTTCACGGCGGGGCAATGGCAGATGTTCACGGAGCATCAGCGCCTCGAAACGGTGGCACCGTACCGGCTGGCGTACCAGACCGAAACGTACGTGAACTGGTGCCCCGCGCTGGGCACGGTACTGAGCAACGATGAGGTGAAGGATGGCGTGAGCGAGCGCGGCGGCTACCCCGTCGAGCGCCGCCTGATGGCGCAGTGGATGCTGCGGATTACGGCCTTCGCCGACCGCCTCCTGCGCGGCCTCGACCAGCTCGACTGGCCCGACGCCGTGAAGGAAATGCAGCGCAACTGGATCGGCCGGTCGGAAGGTGCCGAAGTGCGATTCGCCCTCGAATATCGGCCTACGGACGCGCTGACCGTGTTTACGACCCGGCCTGATACGCTGTTTGGGGTGAGTTATTTGGCCGTGGCGCCGGAGTTCGACGGCCTCGACGCGCTCTGCACCGACGAGTACCGCGACGCGGTGGCGCAGTACGTGTACGCCGCCAAAAACCGCTCGGAGCGCGACCGGCAAGCCGATGTCAAGACCATCAGCGGGCAGTTTACGGGCGCCTACGCGACGCATCCGTTCACGGGCGCGCGGGTGCCGGTATGGGTTGCCGATTACGTGCTGGCCGGCTACGGCACCGGCGTGGTGATGGCCGTACCCGCCCACGACACGCGCGATTACGCCTTCGCCCGCCACTTCGAGTTACCCATCGTGCCGGTCATCGAAGGCTACGATTCGGCCCTCAACGAAGCCTACACCGAGAAATCGGGCCGCGTTTTCAACTCCGGTTTCCTCGATGGGCTGGAAGTGAAGCACGCCATCACAGCCGCCATTGCCGAATTGGAGAAGACCGGCCAAGGCGCCGGGCGCATCAATTTCCGCCTCCGAGACGCCATTTTTGGTCGCCAGCGCTATTGGGGCGAGCCCCTGCCGATTTATTACGCCGCCGACGGCACCGCGCGGGGCATCGCCGAAAAAGACCTGCCGCTCACGCTCCCCGAAATCGACGAATACAAGCCCACCCAGGATGGCAACCCGCCCCTCGGTCGCGCCACCGATTGGAAATACGAGAAAAACGGCGCCCATTTCCCCTTCGAGCTGAGCACGATGCCCGGCTGGGCCGGCTCCTCGTGGTATTATTTGCGCTATATGGATCCCTCGAACCCCAACCGGTTCGTGAGCGAAGAAGCCGAAAAATATTGGGGCGAAGTAGACTTCTATTTAGGCGGCGCCGAACACGCAACGGGGCATTTGCTCTATTCGCGGTTTTGGTATTTGTTTTTGAAGGATTTAGGGCTGGTGACAGGTGAGGAGCCGTTTCGGAAGCTGCTGAATCAGGGGATGATTTTGGGTAGGTCGAGCATCGTGTACCGGGTCAATGTTATGTGGGGCTTGGGCCTGGATAGCATCGACAACTCTATAGCCCGCTCATTATTTATTTCCAGGGATTTCAAGGAACGCCTTGTTAAAGGAGGAATGGAATCCCTTGAAGGGAAACGAATTATTGGCTTCCTAGAGCACGAACAGGTACGACTTGAAACTGAGGAGTTTTCAGAGCAAAGCGTTGAACTCATCCACGCTATTGATGTCTCCACTGATATCAGCGAAATTAAAGTTGATGTATCGCGGGTTGATAACGACGTGCTCGACATTAATGGAATTAGGCAATGGCGCGATGAATTCAACAACGCTGAATTTCTACTCGAACCAGATGGCAGATTCCTCTGTGGTGCGGAAGTCGAAAAAATGTCAAAATCAAAACACAACGTTGTCACACCTGACGACCTTGTGGAGAAATCCGGCGCCGACGCCCTGCGCTGTTACGAAATGTTCCTTGGCCCGCTCGAACAGTATAAACCCTGGAACACCAGCGGCCTGAGCGGCGTCAGCACGTTTCTGCGGCGGTTTTGGCGGCTCTTCCACCCCGAAGACGGCGACTTCGCCCTAACCGAAGAAGCTGCTACCCCGGCAGAGCTGAAAATCCTGCACGGCACCATCAAAAAAGTGCGCGATGATGTCGAGCGCCTCTCGTTCAACACCGTCGTGAGCGCGCTGATGATTGCCACCAACGAGCTATCGGCCCTCAATTGCCACAAACGCGCTGTGTTGGCGCCGCTCGTAATCGTGCTAGAGCCATATGCGCCGCACCTTGCGGAGGAGTTGTGGGCGAAGCTTGGCCACGCGCCCGGCACCGTCAGCACTGCCCCGTGGCCCGCCGTAGAGGAAAAATACCTCGTCGCCGATGAAGTGACGTACCCGCTCGCCGTCAACGGCAAGGTGCGGAGCGAAATGGTGTTCGCCGCCACCGCCACCGCCCCGGAAATTGAAGAAGTAGTTCGCGCTTCCGATTTCCTGGCGAAATACGCCGAGGGCAAGGCGGCGAAGAAAATCATCGTCGTGCCGGGCCGGATGGTGAACGTGGTGGTGTAGAGTCGCACCACCCATTTGTCATTGCGAGAAGGAGGCTTTGCGACGACGTGGCAATCCTCGTTTGTCGAGAGTAGTTGTACCGCCGTACCGAGCAGACGGTGATTGCTTCGTCGCAAAGCCTCCTCGCAATGACAAAATTGAGGCTGATGGATGATGCTTTAACGTTTGGGTCGCAACACGACCCTATCCTACCCCTCCTCAAAACCCCACCCGCACCTCCATCTGCCCCCACGCGTGCGCCCGCCCGGCCCGGATTTCCGGCGTTGTCCAGCACGCGGCCACCCGGCCGCTTACGGCGCCCACCGCCGCTACCAGCGCGCCGCTGGCCTGCCCCACCGCCCGGCGAACAGCCCCGGCCGATAGCGTGTACACCGATGTTTGGTTGAACACCCCGCCCTGCATCGTGGCATCGTAGCCGACGAGTTGGCCTTCGGCGTGGCCTTCGAGGTAAAGCTGAACCGGGCGGAGGGCTCGGCCGCGCCAACCACCCGTCACGCCGAGCAGCGAGGAGAAATACGGGTCAAACAATCCCACGCGCACCGCGGCGCCCGCACTGGCCACCGTCCGCAACGTGCTGAGGGCAGCGCGGGCGGTGGCCACGGCTTCCAGGCCGCGCCCCACCGTCAGGAGTTGCCGCTCGGCGCCGACCTCATAGCCCAGCACTACATCGTTCCGAATCTGAAAATCCCAGCCGCGCGGGGTCGGGGCATCGAGCCAGCGATGGACGGCCGTTTGGAAGCCCTTAGCCCCCACCGCCGGACCGATGATACCCACTTGTACGCCGGTGGTCAAACGGGCGCGGCCGGCGGCATCGGTACGCGCCCGAAACAGCGTGGCGTAGATGTAGGAGGCATACGGCCGGTCGCCGCGCCGAATGAAGGCATCCTGAATTCGGAGGGGCGTGAAACCGTCGTACCGCAGCCGTAGGCCGTACGTGGCGGCCGGCGCGGGGCCGCCAAGAAGCCGCCGGGTGGGCAGTCGTCCGAAGGCGGGCAGCACCACGGTCAGGCGCATTCCCTGGGTGAAATAATAATCGGTGCGAAACGGTGCATCGTTGGCGAAGGAATAGGCCACGGCGCGTTCGGGGGGCGGTATAAAAACGCCCAGGGCGGCACTATCGGGCAGCGATTGCAGCGGCGTTTGCGGCGCGCTTTGCCCCAACCGGCTGCCAAGTACGAGTAAGGAAGTCAGTAATAGACGTGGCTTACTCACCCACTTCGTCGAGTTCGGCGCGCAGCTTTTTCGGTAGCGAAGCGCGCACGAGGTCATAACTATGGTCGGTCCAGGCGCGAAGTTGGGTGTCGGCTACGCCCGTGTCGATTTCGACGGTGTTCCAATGCTGTTTATTCATATGGAAACCGGGCCGCACGTAGGCGTGGCGCTCGCGTAAATCGGCGGCCGTTTCGGGGTCGCATTTGAGGTTGACGCTCGCGAAGGTGTCGATGTCGGTCAGCGCAAACATCTTCCCCATCACCTTGAACACGAGCGGGTCAGGCCCAAACGGCGTTTCCTCGGTGGTGCCAGGCTTGGCGAGGCAATAGGCCCGAAAATCGGAGAGCGTCATTTCGTTGATCGTAGTTCGTTAGCCGTGGTTCGTTGATCGTTAGTCGAATTTCGTTGATCGTTAACCGACGGCAAAAACCATTAACGATTAACGAAATCCGACTAACGAACGCACTACCGCGTCATCAATTTGATGACGAAAAAAACACACCCGACCAAAAACATCAGCATCGATACTTTATTGATGACGTGCATTGTGCGCAAATTAAAATTCTCGACGCGATTCGGGTCTTTTTTTCGGAAGAAATAGCCGAAAAATTCCCCCATTTTAAAAAAATCCTTCATCAGAAAAGAACAAAAAAAACGAAATAAATCAGCGCGAATACGATGCTTCCAGCACCACCGGCTCCAGCCAATGACCGTCTTCGCGGATCAGCTCGATTAACTCATCGACGGCGCGGTCGGCGGGGACGGCTTTTTTGACGACGGTTTGCCCCCGGTACAGCGCGATTTTATCCTTCCCAACGCCGACGTAGCCGTAATCGGCATCGGCCATTTCGCCGGGGCCATTCACAATGCAGCCCATGATGCCGATTTTGACGCCTTTGAGGTGGTCGGTGCGGCGGCGGATGGTAGCGGTGGTTTCGGGCAAATCGAAGAGCGTGCGGCCGCACGACGGGCACGAAATGTACTCCGTCTTGCTCATCCGGGTGCGGGCGGCTTGCAGGATGCCGAAGCCCAACACGTTCAGCTCGGCAAGGGTTTGCGCGGCGACGGATGTATCGGCGAAAGCGGGCAGTTTTTCGGTGCTGAGTACTACGCCGTCGCCGAAGCCGTCGAGCAAGAGCCCACCTACGTCGGTGGCGGCGTACAGCTGCGTGGTTTCGGGGGCTTGCGCCGGGTATTGGCGATTGATGACGACCGGGCAATCGACCCCGGCCGCCGCCAGCTCGAAGAACGCGCGCCGTAGCTCGGGCATCGCGTGGGCGTTGGTGGTGTGCAGGAAAACGACGACCGTCGGATCAGCTTGCAGCGCCGCCAACGCGCTCGGCGTTAGCGTGTTCAGCTCGTGAAAGACGAAGTTGGCGCGCGGGTGGCGCACATCGGCCACGGTAGCGGCGTACTGCTGATCGGTGAGTACCGGAAAGTGGTCGAGACGGCGGCCGGCATCGACCCAGGCGTCAAAATCGAGCAGCTCTTTCAGGCCGTTGGGCAGCATAAACGGCACCGGCGTCTGACCCGAATACAAGTAATCGGCGCCCTGGTCGTTCATCTGAAACTTATCGAGAAACGCCGAATACAGGTGCCCGGCGGCTCGCAACGCGTCGTAGGTCAGCGGACCGGGCCAGCGGTGAAAATCGGCGATGACGCGCGGCACGTTGGTACCCCCGAAATTGAGCACCTCGCGCGTGCTGCGGCGGTGGTACTGGAAGGGGTTGAAGGTGGGAGGGTGAGAGGGTGAGAGGGGCTGAAAAAGGGACGAATTTGAAGATGTGAGGATGTGGGGATGTGCTACGGCATCCACACGAAGCGCCTCAACCGGCTTGATGGGCTTTGCTTCGGCCGCGCGGTTCGTGTAGCGGTCGATGAGGGCGCGGGCGACGGGCGCTTCGGCTTCGGGCGGCTCGGTGAGGCTCACGCGCACGGTATCGCCGAGGCCATCTTCGAGGAGCGCGCCGATGCCGACGGCGCTCTTGATACGGCCATCTTCGGCCTCACCGGCCTCAGTGACGCCCAAGTGCAGCGGGTACGGCTGCAAGCCCTGCGCATCGAGCTGCTGCACGAGCAAGCGGTACGCCTGCACCATCACCTGCGTGTTCGAGGCTTTCATCGAGAGCACCACATCGTAGTAGTTCTCATCCTCGCAAATCCGCAGAAACTCCAACGCCGACTCTACCATGCCGAGCGGCGTATCGCCGTAGCGACTCAAAATCCGGTCGGACAAGGAGCCGTGATTGGTACCGATACGCATCGCCGTGCCGTGTTCTTTGCAGAGCTTCACGAGCGGCCGAAATCGCTCGCGGATGCGGTCGATTTCGGCGGCGTACGCCGAATCGGTGTATTCGATGGTCTCGAATTTCTTTTTATCGACGTAGTTGCCGGGGTTTACGCGCACTTTTTCCACGATGCGGGCCGCGAGTTCGGCGGCGTTCGGCGTGAAGTGGATGTCGGCGATGAGCGGCACGGTGCAGCCGCGCTTGCGCAGTTCTTTCTTGATTTCGGCGAGGTTTTGCGCCTCTTTCATACTCGGCGCCGTAATGCGCACGTACTCGCAACCGGCGGCCACCATCCGCAGCGTTTCTTCCACCGAGCCGAGCGTATCCATCGTATCGACGGTGGTCATACTCTGCACCCGAATCGGATAATCGCCGCCGAGCGGCACATCGCCGATATGCACTACGCGGGCGCGGCGGCGGCGGTATTCGGTCAGGCTGGGGCAGTAGGGCGTCAGCAAATCGGGCGCGGGGGCAGACATAGGCAAGAAACCAGTTTGGGCGGTGCAAAGTTGCCGCCTGGCACCCGCACCGCCGCTGAATGCGTTAGCTTCGTCGCACAGAATCAGCCCCAGCCTGAGCTCGCCAAAAATCAGCGAAATCAAAAAATCACCCCAATCAGCTACCCTATGGACACCTCTACCCTCTTTCACACCCTGCGCCGCGCCACGCGCACCTCCGCCGAAGTAGCTCAGGTTGGGGCGTTCAAGCTCTTGCGCATCAGTCGCCTGGCGTTGGCCACCGCCGAAGATGTGGTACGCGATGAAGTGAAGGCGGGCCACGTAGGGCCGGTCGCAGCGCAACTCACGGCGAAGGTGCGGCGGGTTTTAGCCGAAAAACTCACGAAACGGCTGGTGGCGGTGCTGCTCGTGCGCCTCGGTTTGCGGGGCGCCTTGGCGAGTACCGTAGTGGGGCTGCTGCTGCCGTTCGTGCTGGAATACGCCGTGCGGCGCCTCGGCCAGACGCAGGCGTGGGCCAGAATTACGGCGCGTGAGGATGTGGTGGGGTTGCGGGAAAAAATCCGCGCGCGGTTGGCGGGGCGAAGCAGTGACGCGGCGGAAGCACCCGCCAAAGGGGCAGCGCAACCGGTGGCAGGCGCCGGGTCAGAAGCGTAAATTTGATTCGATAATCACTAGCAAAACTATCCGATGCCACCCGTTCGCTCGCTCGCCGATTTAGACCCCACCAAAACCTATACCTACGCCGATTACCTGACGTGGCAATTCACGGAATGGGTGGAATTGCTGCGCGGCAAGGTGGCGCAAATGGCGGGAGCATCGCGCACGCATCAGAGTATTTCGCGCAATCTGACGGCCATCCTATACGCTCACTTTCGCGGCCAACGGTGTCGCCTCTTCGCCGCGCCCTTAGATGTGCGCCTGACGACTGCCGGCCCCAACGCCGCCGACGACGCCATTACGACCGTCGTGCAGCCCGATTTGCTCGTCGTCTGCGACACCGCCAAACTCGATGAGCGCGGCTGCGTGGGCGCCCCCGATTGGGTGATTGAAATTCTGTCGCCCGGCACGGCCACCCGCGACTGGAAAGCCAAATTTGATCTGTACGAAGAAGCCGGTGTGGGTGAATACTGGATTGTGGCCCCCAAAGAGCGCAACATCTCCATTTTCACCCTCGACCCAGTGAGCGGGCGGTACGTGAGCGTCGGCGATTTCGGCGCTGCTGGATTGGTGCCGAGCCACACCGCCCCGGAACTGGTACTCGAATGGGACGACGTATTCGCCGACTGACCACCTGGCAAAATGGCGGTGAGCCGAAGAGAACATAAATCACGAACCGCCCACTTCCCCACTTTTCGCCACCTTTGCCGGTGGCGGTTCCCCTTCACCTCTCCCCCGCCCCGCGTCGTTGATGTCGAGCCCTGCCCTACCGCCGTCTGCCTTGCCCGCGCGCAAGGCGGCCTCCCGCAACGCCGAGCTGCGCGCCACCATTTTTCAGCACCTCGATGGCATTGCCACGGCGCCCGTGGCGCGTACGCTCCACGAGAAAGGGGTGCTGGCCAAGCTCCTCACCGACGGCCGCGCCCCGCTGGCCGACCTCACGGCTGCCTTCAGCGCCAACGAAGGCTACCTCAATGTCGGGTTGCGGATTTTGGCCTCGCAAGGCTGGCTGGCGCAGGAACTTGATAATGAAACCGATAGCGTAGCCTATTCCGTGACCGCCGCCGGGCGCGCCGCCCTCCCACTCGCCGGGTTGTTTACCGAGGTGGTGGGGTTGCTGGGATTGGCGCCGGTGCATCCACGGCTGGCGGCGCCCGAATCGGCGCGTAAATGGGCGCAGGTGGCGGCCCACTTGCGCACGCGCTACGACCTACCTGAACCCGATTCGGTGGAAGTGGCCGCCGCACAGACGCACGTGCTGCGCCTGATCGAAGGTGCATTGGTCGGGCCGATGATCGCGCGCCTGGGGATGAGCGGCATGTTCCATAAGTATTTTATGGAGTCGAGTTTTCGGGCCGAAGAATTTCACGAATCGCCGGACAGCTTCCGGCCGGTACTCGATTTTTTTGCGCATTTGGGCTGGTTCCGGCAGCGCGGCGCCACGTATGAGTTTACGGATACGGGCTTGTTCTTCGCGCGGCGCGGGGCGGCGTACGGTGTCACGGTGTCGTACCTGCCCACTTTCGCGCGGCTCGACGACCTGATTTTCGGCCCCGACCCCGCCGTGCTGTGGAATGTGCCCGAAGGTGCCCCCGAAAAACACGTTGATCGGGAGATGAACGTGTGGGGCTCCGGCGGTGCCCACGCGGGCTACTTCGAAGTAATCGACGAGCTACTGATCGACCTCTTCAACCGCCCTATCGATGAACAGCCGCGCGGCATTCTGGATATGGGCTGCGGCAACGGCGCGTTCCTCGAACACGTGTTCAGCGTAATCGAGCGCCAAACGTTGCGCGGGAAACTGCTCGATGAATACCCGCTGTTTTTGGTGGGGGCCGATTACAACGAAGCCGCCCTGAAAGTGACGCGCGCCAACCTCATCAAAGCCGATATCTGGGCGAAGGTTATTTGGGGCGACATCGGCCAACCCGACCGCCTCGCCGACGATTTGCAGGAAAACTACGGCATCGCCCTCGGCGACCTCCTCAACGTCCGCACCTTCCTCGACCACAACCGCCCCTGGAATGCGCCCACCGCGCCCACGTCCGGCCGGGCCAGCACCAGCGCCGGCGCCTTCGCGCACCGGGGCGCCCGCCTCACCAACCACGCCGTGGAAGACAGCCTGCGCGAGCATTTCGCCCGCTGGACGCCCTACATCCACCGCTTCGGCCTGCTCCTGATCGAACTGCACACGCTGCCTCCGGCCCTCACGGCCGCCAACCTCGGCCGCACACCCGCCACCGCCTACGACGCCACCCACGGCTTTTCCGATCAGTACATCGTGGAGGTAGACGTATTTCGGCGGGTAGCCACCGAGGCGGGTTTGGTGCCGGATGCGCGGGCGTTTCGGCGGTTTCCGGATTCGGAATTGGCGACGGTGACTATTAATTTATTGCGGGGGGAGTAGGCAATCTGTCAGTCCGCGTTACTGCTGAAAATGCACTACGAACGCCTGAATCCCAAGGGTGTCTCCTGGTGGAAGCCGCGTAAGGCCGATGGGATCGAAGGTGGTAGGCCAAGCATACCGCTCACTCGCAGCAGACCTCGCGGATATTCCGGTCAGCACAAACGACGTTAGGGGCTTACTGAATTCGTTATCCGCCGTCAGCGTGGCATCGAACGTCCAGAAACCGCGATAAATGGACACGTAGGTGATGCCATTCCAAACATCGCGCACGTGCAACCCGGCGGGGCGGGGTTTTTCGATGCCCAGAAATAACTGGCTTAAAGCCGTTTGATTACCCGCAGGATAAATATCTGACGTATCGAGCGTGGTGAAAAACAGCGAGTTACCGTTGCGCATCAGGCGGCAAATATGTCCGCCGTATTCCGCCTCGTTCGGAGAGTTCAGCTTTAAAACGGGGGCGAAATTGGAAGCCAGATTTCCGACCACCACTGCAAAACTCGTATCTCGGGCGGGAAACGGCACAGTGTAATGATTGCGTGCGTAACGTTTTTTGAATGATGCTACTACTGCCGGATCGTGAATCTCACCAGCAGTGGTGAAGGCGCGAAAGTACCCGACGCTACTTTGCCGGACGGCCCGATAAGTACCCGGCGCAGCGAAGCTGTAGCCAGGGCTGGCGGCATCTTTTTTACACGCTACCAGTAGCCCCGCTACGCAGATCACACTGGCGGAGAGGCGTCGAAAATAGTTATTCATCTGCTGCGGAGTAAGGGGCACGGGCAAAAGTAAAACGGCCGCCTCCGACAAGTCGGAAGCGGCCGTTGTGCGTTTGAGCAATCACTCGATCAAAAATCACTCAATCACTCAATAAGCTCTAGTGCCGAAACAGCAACTCGCGGTACTTCACCAACGGCCAATCTTCGTCATCGACTATCAATTACGTGGCCGACGCACTGTACAGGCTGTGCCGTAGGGCGTGTAGTGGACACCGTATTCGCCGGCGCCGGTCAGCAGACCTGTCGCCCGGCCTTTACGCGATACGTGCCACCGGCCACACCCGTCGGTTGGTGGGGGCGCGGTAGCGCAACGGCGCCCATTGGCATAGCTCCCAAACAAACAATCGCCCCGCCGGCCCTGCTAAACAGGGCCGGCGGGGCGATTCCGTTACCGAAGACCCCGCGCCGGTCGCGCTTACGCGGTGGGCCGGTTGGCCGTCAGCTCCTGAATGCAGACGAGGACTTCGGCGATTTCGGCGCGCACTTTCCGCAGGTCGCGGGCGCGGCGCAGGGCCGTCACGGGGCCGTGGGCGGCCTGACTGGCCGTCAGGTTGGCGTGGCGCTGGGTGGCGCGGCGCAGGTCAGCCTCGGTGTTGATCCGCGCCCGCGTGCCGGCGGGCAGCGTGGGCACCACGGGCGTCAGGGCCGTGATGATGGCGCCCTGGGCCGTCAGCTCGGCGGTGGCGTCGGCGGCGCCGTCGGTGCTGCGCTCGGTCTGGGCAGCCAGCACGGTTTCGTTTACGCGCAGGTCGCGCAGCTCGGTGGCGCATTCGTCGAGGGCCTCATCGTATTCGGCCGCCGTGGTCAGCAGGTTAATCTCTTCGTACGTCATGGAGGGTGTTGGGGAAAAAGTCGAAAAAAAATGATCGACCGCCCCTTAGCGTTCGCCGCTAGCGACTTATTGTGTGAGTGCCCAACTTTTTTTTTCGACGTCGCGCCTGCCGCCCGCCTACGCGGCCGCCGAAGCGTCGGCGAGCAGCACGGCCAGCGCGGCGGCCTCGGCTTCGAGGGCCGCGATGCGCACGGCCAGCAGCGCCAGGGCGGTGCGCGTATCGGGCCGCAGGGCGGGCGCGGGCGGCACGGCGGCGGCCAGCGCCGCGAGCCACTGCCGCAGGTGGGCCTGTTCGGCGGGGTCGGTGGCGGCGAGGGGGTCGGCGGGGTCGGGTGCCAGCAGCGCGCCCAGCACCTGCGTGGTCCAGCGGCGCTGGTCGTGGCGGGTGGCGCGGTCGGTGAGGGCGTGCCAGTCGCGGTGCAGCAGCGCCAGCCGTTGGATGCAGTGGCGCTGCCGCCGCCGCAGCGGGTCGGCCGCCAGCGGCCCCCACGCGGGCAGGCTGCCGCTATCGAACAGCGCCACCGGCGCGGCCGGCAACGCAAACGCGGCCCGAAAAGCCGGCGGGCCGACGCCGTCGGGCGGGGGCAGCCGCCGCGCCAGCCGCACCAGCCGCAGGTTGAGCAGCGGCGCCAGACGCCGACGACCGGCTTCGACGTGCGCCACCTGCCCGCGCGTGGTGCCGAGGCCAGCGGCCAGCTCGTCCTGCGTCAGGCCGAAGTGCGCCCGCACGGCCGCCGCCAGCGTGACAGAAGAAGTGACAGACCACGCAGCCACAAGCAAGCGGAGAAAAGTGTAGCAGAAACGCGAAAAAATTTTGCTTCCGCTACAAAGATGTAGCAGAAGCGCGAAAAAAATTTGCTTCCGTTACAACCTTGTAGCGAAAGCACGAAAAAATTTCACTTCCGCTACAAGTGTCTTCCCCGTCTGCGCCCGTCAAAGCGGCCTCCTCCACCCCGGCGGGCAGCGCCTCGAAGAGGGCGGTTTGGGCTTGCCGGTTTCCTACCGCCGGACGAAGCCCGCGTCGGGGAGCGTAAAGGCGCTGAAGTCCATTCCGTACTTGTTCCTGAACAGCGTCGCGATCGTCTGCCGGTAAGCGGGCATTTCGCCCGCCGGACGCCCCACATCCACCGTTTCGGCCTCTTGCTGATCGAGGTGCACACGCTGCCGCCGGCCCTCACGGCCGCCAACCTCGGCCGCCCGCCCGCCACCGCCTACGACGCGACGCACGGCTTTTCCGACCAGTACATCGTGGAAATGGACGTTTTCCGGCGTATCGCTACCGAAGCGGGTATGGTGCCCAATGCGCGGGCGTTTCGGCGGTTTCCGGATTCGGAATTGGCGACGCTGAGTATTAATTTGCTGCGGGGAACGAAGACGCCATGATCCTGCGATGACCCTGCGATGACCCTGCTACCACCGTTTTACGCTGCCAGCAGTTATGTACGAATACCTGGAAAAAAGCCTCGCCCAGCTGCTACCGCTTACCCCGGCCGATGTGGACAGCTTTATCCAGCGGCTGAGCGTGCGCCGCCTGGACCGCCACGAGCTGTTTCTGCGTGCCGGCGACGTATGCCCCTACATTGCCTTCATTAATCGGGGGTGTCTGCGTTATTATTACCTCAAGGACGGCACCGAATTCAATGGCCAGTTTTTCTTTGAAGGTGGTTGGGTCGGCGACTATCAGAGTTTCCTGACGGGCCGGCCATCGGTGCAGTATTTCGATGCGCTTGAACCCACCGAATTGCTGGTGATGCAGTATGCCGATCTGCAGGAACTGTACACCACACGTCCTGTTTTTGAGCGCTTCGGGCGCCTGATCGCCGAAAACGTCGTTATCGGCTCGCAACGACGTACCGCTTCGCTACTCTTCGACTCGCCGGAGGAGCGCTACCTGCTCCTGCTCCGCGAGCGGCCAAAAGTGATCGAGCGGGTGGCGCTGCACCATATTGCCTCCTACCTCGGGATTCAGCCGGAGAGCCTCTCGCGCATCCGCCGACGCTTGGCGGGCGGCCCGAAGCCAGATGAGGGTACCGCACCACCGCCCGACCGAACTTAACCCAAGTCAAGGCAGCACCCGCAACCGGGCGGGACCTTTGTGGCGGTCGGCTCCTGTACCACCCCCGGCCATCGCTGCTCCATGAAAAAGTTATTTCCGCTGTCGCTGCTGGTTCTGGCGGCGCTTACCGGCCGGGCCCAAACTGTACAGAAACAAGTCGTTTACGGCGAGGTAGGACTCGGGGCGGGCCAGACCCTGTTTTTTGGTGACATACGCACCAAGCTGCGGCAGGCCATTGGCGCGAATGACTTTGACCCCGGCATTGCGGGCAATCTGCTCCTGAGCTTCTACGTGGCGCCAGCTCGCTGGAAAGGCCTGGGAGTGGGTGGACGGCTCAAGTTCTCGGGTTCGGGCGGGGGCGCAAAAGATGACCAGGGCGGCGAATACTTCTTCAATTATTATCACTTAGGCCTGACGGCGAAGTACTACCCCATCAGCCGCACGTACAACCAAGGCTTGTACGCGCGTGCCAGCCTTGGCACCGGCCAACTCACGACGAAGCATCAACTCAACGATGAGGCGCAGACATACCGTCACCAGTTCGCCATCGGCTCGGTGCTGGCGGGCGGCCTGGGCTGGACTTTCCCACTCAAAACCAGCAGCCTGAGTCTGGAAGCCGAATTTGAAAGCGGCCGACGCAACGGCACCATCTCGGGCGTCGGCGACGGACAGGTGTTTCGCAGCGGTCAGTTGGGGGTAAATGGCATCGTGACCTTTTAGCGCAGCCGGCTCGCATTTTCAATATACAAAAACGCTGTTTCAAGCCAATGCTTGGGGGCAGTGGGCCTCTCGCGCCCGATGCGCGCGCCTTTCGCCGCTTCCCTGATTCGGATTTGGCTACGGTGAGTATCAATTTGCTGCGGGGAGTGTAGCGCTTACCGCGCTTCGGCGAGAGATTCCATCCACGTCAGCCACGCGCCAAACCGTGGACAGGCGGCGCGGCAGGCCGATATCGGCGAGGAGAAGGGGCGCGTCGTCTACTTTGTCATAGCCACCGCACAAAGCCAAGATGCGCTTCGACGGGGCCGTTTCGTAGCTGTCGTTAATCTCTTCCGGAGTCGGAAAGCGATCCCGAATCTGCTGGAAGCAACCTGCGGGTAGTGGCGTGTATAGCCCCAGGTAGGTTTCCAGCCCGGCCGGGTCGGCGAAGAGCAACGCCTCAAACTCGTATTGCTGAATGTAAGGCTGAAAGCGCGGGTGCTGAAGGTCGGCGGCGAAGGCTTGGGTCAAGTGCGCCACGCGCTGCGGCTTCTGCAACCGGGCCGCCTCGGCGAAACCAGGAAAGTCGGGTTTCAGGCCGTACAGGTCGAGCAAGGTGGTGTGCCAACCGTCGGGCTGCTCGCGGAGCCACTGGTCCACGTCGAAGCGCAGCTTGCCGTAGGTCGAGTAACCGCCACGCTGCTCCTTGCTGGTGCGGATGGCCCGCACTTGCGGGACAATACCTCGCTCCACCAGATGCGGTGTTAAGACTGTATTGACGAACACCCGTTCGCTCCGCCCTTCAACTGTCACCAACAGCTTTACCATAGGTCAGGGGTTGCCGCCATTGAGCACGTTTTTCTCCCATAGCTCGCCAAGGGAGTAGCGCTCCAGCCACTCGCGCAATGGCTCTTCTTCGAGCCGCCGGAAGGTGGAAGCGCCCTCGTGCCGGTCGACAACGATGACGTCTTCGGGCGCGAACGCGCTCACCAGCGCCGCCGACTGCGTAGAAACGATCACGGTGGTGCGTTGCGCCGCCTTGCGCAGCAATCCGCCCAGGATCACGACGGCGGCCGGGTGCAAGCCCAGCTCCGGCTCATCGAGCAGCAGCACGCTGGGCAGCTCCGGCTGGAGCAGCAGCGTCGCCAAGCACACGAACCGCAACGAACCATCAGAGAAGTCGGTGGCCGTGAAGCGGTAGTCGGGCGTGTTGCGCTCGCGCCATTCGAGCTGAATCGTGTCCGGGTTCAACGGATTAGGCCGCAGCTCGAAGCCGCCGAAGTCGGGCAGCACTTGCCGGATGGTGCGCTTGATGCGCGCGAAGTGCGCCACGTGGCGCTCTTGCAGCAGGTAGAGGAAAGCCGCCAGATTGCCGGCGTCTCCGAAGAGGTATACGTTATCGTTAAGACGGGCAGTTTTCTTAACGCGGGCGTTGGGACTAGCGTCGTGAAAGTGATAGACGCGCCATCCATCAACGGCCTTAAGTGCTACTTGACTTAAAGAGTCTTCCGAAAGTGCTTGTAGGGAAGATTCGCTATGGCTGAAACCAAATAGCTTAGACGGATACTCTTCAACTATTTCTTCGATAATATACAGCTGGTCTGTACTTACTGGGAGAAGGCGAATCTGATAGTTTACAGGGGGGAAATCAAAACGAAGGCTTAATTTCTCAGTGTGCTTACTACCATAGTGAAGGATACGCTCGGCTCCCCCCTGCCGCGCTACGTACCGCTGCAACCGCTCCTCGATGATCTCCCGCGTGAAGCGGAACACCTCTATGAAATTCGACTTACCCGCCCCGTTGGCCCCAATCAGCACATTGAGCGGGCGCAACTCCATGTCCAGCGCGGCGATGGATTTGAAGCCCTCGACGCGCAAACGGCGGAGCGGTGGGGCGACGGTAGCGGGGGGCTGATTCACGAACGCAAAGATGCTGCGCATACGAAGAAAGCGCACACAAAAAACCGCCGCCCCCGAAAGCCGGGAGCGGCGGTTTTGCTTGACGCTTGTAGCTGACGGCTTGTAGCTTCCTCCCTAGTGCCGAAACAGCAACTCGCGGTACTTCACCAACGGCCAGTCTTCGTCATCGACCATCAGTTCCAGCTTGTCGACGGCGTAGCGGATGGGCTCGAAAAACGCCTTTACATCGTCGCAGTAGGCGATGGCGCGGGCGCGGATATCGTCGGTGTTGTTGGCTGATTTGCGGGCTTCGGTCATCGCTTCCACCTGCTTGAGGATGGTGCCGACGTGGCCCGAAATCGTGCGGATCATCTCGACGGTGGGGGCGGTTTCGGCTTCCAGACCAAGCTCGCGCAAGCCTTTTACGTTGTTGATGAGCTTGTTTTGGTACTTGATGGCGGTCGGCACGATGTGGTTGAGCGCCAGGTCGCCGAGTACGCGGCCTTCGATCTGCATCTTCTTCACGTACTCTTCGAGCAGAATCTCGTGGCGCGCGTGCAGCTCTACCTGCGTGTAGATGCCGAGGCGGGCGTAGAGCGCTTCGGCATCTTCGCGCACCATCGCGTCGAGCGCCTGCGGCGTGGTGCGCACGTTGCTCAGGCCGCGGGCGGCGGCTTCATCCTCCCACTCCTGCGAGTAGCCGTTGCCCTCGAACCGGATGGCTTTCGATTCGACGACGTAACGGCGCAGCACGTCGATGATGGCGACTTCCTTCTTGCGGCCGGCCTCGATGGCCTCGTTTACTTCGGCGTAAAAATCGCGCATCTGGTCGGCGACGATGGCGTTGAGCACGGTCATCGCGGTGGCGCAGTTGGCCGAAGAACCCACCGCCCGGAACTCGAATTTATTGCCCGTGAAGGCGAACGGCGACGTGCGGTTACGGTCAGTGTTGTCGAGCAGAATAGCCGGCACTTTGTCGATGCCGAGCTTGAGGTACAGGTTATCGCCTTTGTCGAGCGGCAGCTTGGCGGTGCGCTCCAGCTCGTTGAGGACGGCGTCGAGCGACGAGCCCACGAAGACCGACATGATGGCCGGCGGCGCCTCGTTGGCGCCCAGCCGGTGGTCGTTGCTCGCGCTCGCGATGGAGGCGCGCAGCAAATCGGCGTAGCGATGGACGGCCTTAATCGTGGTGATGAAGAACGTCAGGAACTGCAAATTCTCCTTCGGTTTGCGGCCGGGGGCGAACAGGTTGACGCCTGTATCGGTACTCATCGCCCAGTTGTTGTGCTTGCCCGAGCCGTTGACGCCCGCAAACGGCTTCTCGTGCAGCAGCACTTTGAGGTTGTGGCGGGCGGCGGTGCGCTCCATCACGTCCATCAACAGCTGGTTGTGGTCGATGGCGAGGTTGGCGTCCTCGAACGTCGGGGCGCACTCGAACTGGTGCGGCGCCACCTCGTTGTGACGCGTGCGCAGCGGGATGCCGAGCTTGAGCGAAGTCGTCTCGAAATCGACCATAAAGGCGTGGATCCGACTTGGAATCGACGCAAAATAGTGGTCTTCCAACTGCTGGCCTTTCGCCGGGGCGTGCCCGAAGAGCGTGCGGCCGGTCATCACGAGGTCGGGGCGGGCATCGAAAAGCGCCTTATCGACCAGAAAATACTCCTGCTCGATGCCGAGCGTGGTGCTGACGCGGGCCACGTCCTTATCGAAGAGCTGGCAGATCGGGAGGGCAGCTTTTTCCAACACCGCCAACGATTTCAGCAGCGGCGCCTTATTGTCGAGCGCCTCGCCGGTGTACGCCACGAAAATGGTGGGAATACACAGCGTTTTGGTGCCCTCGGCCTCATAAATGAACGCCGGCGACGACGGATCCCAGGCCGTGTAGCCGCGCGCCTCGAAGGTGTTGCGGATGCCGCCGTTGGGGAACGACGACGCATCCGGCTCTTGCTGCACCAACGCCGAGCCTTTGAAGGCTTCGAGGGCGTTGCCGTCGCGGTCGAGGTCGAAGAACGAGTCGTGTTTTTCGGCCGTGGAGCCCGTCAGGGGCTGAAACCAGTGGGTGTAATGCGTGGCACCGTGCTGCAAGGCCCACAGCTTCATGGCGGCGGCCACGGCATCGGCGAGCGGCCGATCAATGCCCGAACCGGCCTTAATGGTGGCCTGCACGCGCTTGAAATAATCGGCCGACATGGTAGCGCGCATCGCGGCCGGGCCGAAGACGTGGGTGCCGTAGAACTCCGAAATCTTGCGGCCGTCGGCCTCTGGGGCTACGGCTTTGCGGTGATCGATGAGTTCAAGAGCTTTGAAACGCAGAATGGCCATTGCGGGGTGTCGTTTTTGGAGGGGTTTTGAAGAGAAAGAAAGAGTTTCGGTGCGAAGCCCCCTTTTTTCTGTGGGCAAAAGTACGATGACAAGTATGTTTTTCTTCCAAGTGGCTGGAAATTTCAACCCATTTCGGCAAATATGTTCGTTTTTCGAATACCTAACCAGCTCAAGAGAGGTGCTGGTTACGTGAGGAGTCAAAAAAGCCCCGCATTTTGTCATTGCGAGGAGGCTTTGCGACGAAGCAATCCTCGTTTGCTCGACGCGCATTGCTCGGCTACGTAGCCCAGCCACCCTGAGCAAACGAGGATTGCCACGTCGTCGCAGAGCCTCCTCCTCGCAATGACAAATGCGGAACAGATGTGTCAAGCAAAGCGCCCGGACATCGAAGCAAAACGATCTGACATCGAAGCAAAGCGCCCGGACATCGAAGCAAAACGATCTGACATCGAAGCAAAGCGCCCGGACATCGAAGCAAAGCACCCGGACATCAAAGCAAAACGCCCGGACATCGAAGCAAAACGCCCGGACATCGAAGCAAAACGATCTGACATCGAAGCAAAGCGCCCGGACATCGAAGCAAAACGATCTGACCGGCATTGCGGCAGGATAAGATGAGGTACATGTGCGGGTGGCCCTCCCCGCCCGACCTTTGCGCCCTCTATGGATCAGCCCGCTACCCCGCCAACCGCCGCCGCTTCTACCACCCACACGCACGCGCTCACGTTCATCTTCATCACGCTGCTGATCGATGTTACGGGGCTGGGGCTCATCATCCCCGTCATCCCGAAGCTGATTCAGACCCTGCAAGGCGGCCCGCTCGATGCGCCGGGATCGCTGGCGGCGGCGGCGCGGTGGGGCGGGTTGCTGGGGTTTGCCTACGCGGGGCTGCAATTCCTGACGGCGCCGGTGCTGGGCGGGCTATCCGACAGGTTTGGGCGGCGGCCGGTGCTGCTGTTTTCGCTGCTTGGGTTTGGGCTCGATTACATCTTGCAGGGCTTCGCGCCGACCATCGGCTGGCTGTTCGTGGGGCGGTGCATCGCGGGCATTACCGGCGCGAGCTTCACGACGGCCACGGCGTACATCGCCGACATCAGCACGCCCGAAAAGCGCGCCCAAAACTTCGGGATGATCGGCGCGGCCTTCGGCATCGGGTTCATTCTGGGGCCGGTCATGGGCGGGTTGCTGGGGGGCGAATACGGGCCGCGTGCGCCGTTTTTCGCCGCTGCGGCACTCGCGTTGCTCAATACGGTGTACGGGTATTTCATCTTGCCCGAATCGTTGCCGGTGGCCAACCGGCGGCCCTTCGACTGGCGGCGCGCCAACCCCGTGGGGTCGTTGCTGAGTCTCGGCCGCTATCCGCAAACGCTGGGGTTGGTAGCGGCGATGTTTCTGCTTTACATCGCCGGGCACGCCGCGCAAAGCACCTGGACGTACTTCACGTTCGAGCAATTCAAGTGGAGCGAGAAAGAGGTCGGGTACTCGCTCGCGTTCGTGGGCCTCGTGATCGGGCTGGTGCAGGGCGGGCTCACGCGGGTGGTCATTCCGCGGATCGGGCAGCGGCGGTCGGTGGTGGTCGGGTTTGCGTTTTACGTGGTGGGCCTCGTGTGCTTCGCCTTCGCCACGAAAGGCTGGATGATGTACGCCTTCATGATTCCGTACGGCCTGGGCGGGCTGGCCGGCCCCGCCGTGCAAGCCCTTGTGAGCGAGGAAGTACCGTCGTCGGAGCAAGGCGAATTGCAAGGCGGCCTCACCAGTCTGGTGAGCGTGGCGAGCATCATCGGGCCGCTGCTGATGACGGGGTTGTTCGCCCGTTTTTCGCGGCACGCGCCGGGCGCGCTGTACTTTCCGGGGGCGCCGTTTTTGGCGGGCGCCGCGCTCACGGTGCTGGCGCTGGGGTTGGTTACGTGGTCGTTTCGGCGGCAGCGGGCGGCGCGGGCGCAAGCCACTGGGCCGCTATAATGCGAACTCCCCCAGACCACTACGAGATTCTCGGCATCGAACCGCACGCCGGCATCACGGCAATTGAGCAAGCCTACCTCGCGCGCCGCCGGATGCTCGAACGCTCGCCGCAAGTCGATCCGGCTATCCGGCACCAGTTGCGCAGTATCGAAACGGCCTGGGCCACCCTCAGTGATGCGCAAGCGCGCGCCACGTACGATGCAGTTTTAGCCAGCCAACCCGACCCAAATGCCAAGTTTGAGGCGGCATACGCACGGGCGCTGTCGCTCGTGCGGTTCATCTCGTTTTTCAGTCTCGTATGGTGCGGCTTTATGTTCCTGGACTACCGCACCATTGAGCCCAAATTAGAAATTGCAACGAAAGTCGACTGGTCGGTTCGGCACGATGGCGGCGGCAAATTCCGCTCAGGCAGGCCGTTCAATTATTATCAGACCACAACTTCCGGCGGCACCTTTTCCGGCATAACGGAAACTACCGAAGGCGATACGCTCCTCATTTGGCGCTCCGCATTGCTCGGTAAAGCGGTGCAGGTCGAGCAGATAAGATTTATAGCCAACGAAAAGTCCGAGCGAGGTTTCGTACATCATCGGTGGCATCAAGTCGATAATCTTTACGAAAATGTATGGCTGTTGCCGGTGGTGTTAATGGCGGTTTCGGTGGTTGGCTTATTTCCGCTTCCGCGCTTTTGGAAGTTTCATTGCGGGGTTGTCAGCGGGTTGTTGTTGGTGCTGAGCGCCATTCTGTTGATGACGACGTAGCGCTGATATTCAGTAAAGTTGTTGCGTAAGTCTGAGAACCGCCCAGCACGGTTGCACTCGTCCACCACGCGTCAAAAACCACCAAAGGTGCAACCACAGACCAGCCGTATAAAGTAGCCTCAAGGCTGCACCAGCAGCGTCCGGCTCACCGCACCGGTCGCCAGTTCCACTCGCACCTGATACACGCCCGCCACCGGCGGCAGCGCTAGCGTCGTGGCGTGCGCCGTGCCCACGGGCAGCACCTGCGCGCTCACCAACCGGCCCAGCGCATCGTAGAGCGCTACTCGGGCCGCCTGCGCCCGCGCCGTGCCGAACGTGAGCCGCGCTTCCCCGCGCGCCGGGTTCGGGCTCAACGTGAGCGCCTGCACCCCCGCTTCCGCCCCGACGCCCAGCGTGCGCACCACCTGAATAGTGCCCGTGGTCGTGGCCGCGCAGCCGAAACGGCTCGTGTAGGCGTACGTCAGCAGGTGCGTGCCCAGCCCGGCGGCCGACGGCGAAAAGGCGTTGCCGCTCACGCCCGGTCCGCTCCACGTGCCCCCCGCCGGGGTGGCGCCGAGCAGCGGGAAACCGGCCGCCGTGAGCAGCACCTGCCCCAGCGGCGCGAGCGCGAGCGTGGGCGTTGGCCGGGTGAGCACTTCCACCGGCCGCGAGGTGGCCGGGCCGCAGAACGCCCCGCCGGCTTGCACGGTGTAGGTGCCCGGCTGCGTGGGCTGCCACGCGGCCGCCGTGGCGCCCGGCAGGGCTTGGCCGTTGCGCAGCCACTGTACTTGGCTGCCGTAGCTGACCTGCGCGCGCAGCAGCGGCAGTGGCTGGCCCGCACAGGCGCCCACCGTGTCGGCCGCCAGGATGCGCGCCACCGCGCCGGGGCGCACGTCGAGCGCCAGGCCCGCGCCCGCCGAGACCATCGCCGGGCTCGTGCTCACCACCCGCACCTGATACTTGCCGCCGCTGGGCAGCACGGCGGGCAGCGTAATGGAGATCGAATCGGCGCCCGTGCCGCGGCCGGTCAGCGTGCCGACGATGAGCGGGGCGCCGAAGTAGCCGGTCGAGTCGGAGAGTTCGGCGCGGAAGACGTTGGCGGCGCCGAAGCGGCCGGACTGCGCGATGAAAGGCAAGCGGAAGCTCGTGCCGGGGCAGACCAGCCGCAGTGGTTCCGGGGCCACGCCGAAGCCGAGGGGGGCGTTGAACGACCAGACGAAATTATAGGCGGGACGGTCAGTCCCCGAATAGGGCCGCACGCGTAACGTGTCCGTACCCAGAATGGCTTGCTGACTGTAGCCGCCCATAACCCCCACCTGGCCGGTTGGCAGAACGGCCGCGAAACCACTCAGCGAACCCGATAAGCTAAACTGCGCAACGGCCGCCCATTGGGCTTGTAGGTTCTCGTCGAAGGCGGCCACAAAGCCACACCCCCCACCCGCCGGAGGCGGCGGTAGCGTTACACCATTACCCAGCATCGGCATCGGATTCTGCGTCGTGTTGTTGTAATACCGCACGAAGTAGATGTTGCCTGTCTGGTCACAGTTATAAATGGCCGCCGGCTGCAACGGGACTGGTCGCACCCAGCGGGCTACCCCGGCCGGGCTGATGCGCATCATGTCCACGTTCGCGTTCCCCGACAAAGCAACCCCAAACGCCGTTCCGCTCGCCCGCAGGCGCAGCAACAGGTCGCCCGAAGGGTGCATTACCAGCCGGTCCAGCCACGCCCCCGGCGCTGCAGGGGTATTGAAATGGCGGGTCCAGAAAATCTGCCCGGTCGGGCTCATCTTCATCAGGAAACACTGGTTGCGGTAGGCCGAATTTACCCCCACGTTGACCCCGTCGAAGGTGCCGAAGTAGATGAAGTCGCCGCTGAAATAAATATTATCGTCGGCATCGACGCAGACCCAATTGCCTTCCATCGAATTGCCCCCACTACCACTCTTCACCCAAACGATGGCGCCGTTGGGAGCCACTTTGACTAGAAACGCATTGTTATTACCGACCGCCGGTACCGGCTGACCGCCAATCGTAAAGTCACCATCGTAGTAACCCGTAATCAGCGTGTTACCCGCGTGGTCAACCGTCAGGCTGTTGGTCGTAAAAGCGTCGCTTCCCGTGCTCAGCGCGTCGACGACCAGTTGGGCCCACTGGACTTGCCCGGCGGCTGACAGCTTGAGTAGAAACAGCTCACCAGTTATCGGTGTACCCAAGAGAGTAGTGCCGCCAGCTACCAGCGCCCCTCCTCGCAGTCGTCCAGTCAGGAGGATGTTGTCGGCTGAGTCTGTCGCGATTACTAGACTTTGAAACTGTCGGAGCCCCCCACTCCCCCCTGCCTGCCAGTGCCAAAGGACTTGCCCGCTCGGGCTAAGCTTGAAAACGGCAAAATCGTAGTGATCGTCGGTCGGAGAACTCACCAGATGCACGCCCTGAAAACTAACGGAGTCTTCGAAGACCAGCGTGTAAAGCAGGTTGCCCGTGGCATCCCTATAGACCCCACTGGAACTAAGCTGCGTCGCCGTGCCCCCCGTCGGGTACTGTGGCTCAGCTACTCGGTACCACTGGCTTTGCTGCGCTTGAGCAAAAAAAGACCAACACCACAGGCAGGCCCACAGCGCCACCGCAAACGGGGTAGCTCGGAGCGAGCGGACGGGTAAGGGACGAATCATCATATCGTAGGTAAAAAAGAAAACAGCGCAAGGCCTTACAGCAGCACGCAACGTGCTGCCTTAACAAAGTTAGGGCGGTGGTCTAATGTGCTGTGAAGCGGTATTTTTGACGATGGTTTTTACTCAGCATTTCTGCGCCCACTGCGGCAGCGCGGATATCCGTCGCAACGGCCATAGCAAGGGACGGGCAAAATACCAGTGCAAAACGTGTA